>NZ_VXCW01000012.1:0-200082 GCF_052850675.1 Pseudomonas sp. 1152_12
GGCACGTAGATCAGCTTGATACTCATAAGATTACGACGCCGTGCTTGAGACGCGTGGGTGAAACGAGCCGTTGAAGGCTTTGAGGATGATAAAAAGCCGCCACCCTGTGAAGGAGTGGCGGCGCTGGAAGGGAACCCGGTAAGGCTTAGTAAGCCAGGCCAAAATCCTCTTCTTTCATGTCCATCAGGTTGTTGGCGCCCGACAACATGGTTGCAACGTGAGTGCGAGTACGCGGCAAAATACGCTGGAAGTAGAAGCGCGCAGTCTGCAACTTGGCGGTGTAGAACGCCTCTTCGGTGGTGCCGGCAGCCAGTTTCTCGGCAGCCAGGCGCGCCATGTCGGCCCAGAAGTAAGCCAGGCACGCGTAGCCGGAGTACATCAGGTAATCCACCGAAGCGGCGCCGACTTCTTCACGGTCTTTCATCGCGGCCATGCCGACCTTCATGGTCAACTCGCCCCACTCTTTGTTCAGTGCTGCCAGCGGTACGACGAACTCTTTAACCGCTTCGTTGCCTTCGTTGGCCTGACAGAACTTGTGCACGATCTTGGTGAAGCCCTTGAGCGCTTCGCCTTGAGTCATCAGCACTTTACGGCCGAGCAAGTCCAGCGCCTGGATGCCGGTGGTGCCTTCGTACAGCATCGAAATGCGGCTGTCGCGAACGTTCTGCTCCATGCCCCACTCAGCGATAAAGCCGTGGCCGCCGTAGATTTGCACACCGTGGTTGGCGGATTCAAAACCGACTTCGGTCATGAATGCCTTGGCGATGGGTGTCATGAAAGCCAGCAGGCCATCGGCCTGTTTCTTCGCCTCGTCGTCGGTGCCGTATTTGACGATATCCACTTGCTTGGCGGTGAAGTACACCATCGCACGGTTGCCTTCAGCAAAGGCTTTCATGGTCAACAGCATGCGGCGCACGTCGGGGTGCACGATGATCGGGTCAGCGGCTTTTTCTGGCGCTTTCGGGCCAGTCAGCGAGCGCATTTGCAGACGATCACGGGCGTATTTCAGGCCGCCCTGGAAGCCGATTTCGGCATGGGACAGGCCTTGCAGCGCGGTGCCCAGGCGAGCGGTGTTCATAAAGGTGAACATGCAGTTCAGACCTTTGTTCGCCGGACCGATCAGGAAACCAGTGGCCGCGTCGAAGTTCATCACGCAGGTGGCGTTGCCGTGGATGCCCATCTTGTGTTCCAGCGAGCCACAGGAAACGGCGTTGCGCTCGCCAATCGAGCCATCGGCTTGAGGCAGGAACTTCGGCACGATAAACAACGAGATGCCTTTGGTGCCGGCCGGTGCATCCGGCAGGCGGGCCAGTACGATGTGGACGATGTTGTCGGCCATGTCGTGTTCACCAGCCGAGATGAAGATCTTGGTGCCGGAGACTTTGTAGGAACCGTCAGCCTGAAGCTCGGCCTTGGTGCGCAGCATGCCCAGGTCGGTACCACAGTGTGGCTCGGTCAGGCACATGGTGCCGGTCCACTCGCCCGAAACCAGTTTGGTCAGGTAGGCGTTTTGCTGCTCGGGGGTACCGTGCTCGGAGATGGTGTTCATCGCACCGTGCGACAGGCCCGGGTACATGCCCCAAGACCAGTTGGCCGCGCCAACCATTTCGCTCACGGCCAAGCCCAGGGATTCCGGCAAGCCTTGACCACCATGCTCCACATCGTGGGCCAGGCTTGGCCAGCCGCCTTCGACGAACTGTTTGTAAGCTTCTTTGAAACCTGTAGGGGTCTTAACGCCTGACTCGCTCCAGGTGCAACCTTCGATGTCACCCACGCGGTTCAACGGTGCCAGCACTTGCTCACAGAACTTGGCGCCCTCTTCGAGAATGGCGTCAACCATGTCTGGAGTAGCGTCCTGGCAAGCCGGCAGGCTCTGATAGTGCGCTTCATAGCCGAGCAGTTCGTCACGAACGAAGCGAATATCACGCAAGGGGGCCTTGTAGTCAGGCATAGCGATAAACCTCTGCTGATGTATCTGGGATGAACAACCGCGTGGAATTGTTGTGGCGGTCAAACAGGTGTTTGAAACATACGTTTACGACCAGGGGTTGTCAAGCATCGTCCAGGCGCCATTTGTCATGACGCGGATCAATGGCGCGCACGGCAAGACCTGTGGCGAGATGCCACGCGGTTCAGGGTGTGTAAAATTTCAGATGGACGACGCAGAGCAAATGTGGGAGCGGGCTTGCTCGCCCCCACAGGAAAACCGGCGTACGGCAGAGAGGAGGATTAAGCGTAAGTGTCGATCAGGGTGCCAAGCATTTCATCCGAAGCCTTGACGACTTTGGCGCCCAGCTCCACTTGAAACTTGCCTTGGGCCATTTCGACCATGTTGCTCGCCGAGTTGGACGGCTGTGCGCGGTCGTTGGCTTGCAAACGGTCGCTCTGTGCGCCCGATGGCTGGGTCGTCGCGGCACTGGCAATGTTGCCAGCGGCTTGGTCGACACGGTTTTGCCCGGCCTGAATAGTACTCAGCCCCGAATAAAACGCGCTGCTTCCAGAGATTTCCATGGCGTAAACCTGCCTTTAGAGAATCGTGAACTTGAATTGAAGCAGAGATCCCGGCAAAACGCCCGTCAAAAACACTAATGGCATAATGCCTTGGCGATAGCCAAAATCAGTCAAGCAGGTCCAACGCCAAGAACTCGGCTACCGCCTCGGCGCTGGCGTGCTTGAGTTTCGGCACACGGCCCAAGCAAGGCGCGGGCAGCCTTTCAGCCAGGGTAGCGAGGTTCTCTTCCAGACGGGAGGTCTTGGGGTCGATGATATTTGCCACCCAGCCCGCCAAGGACAAACCGTCCCTTGCAATGGCTTCGGCAGTCAGCAAGGCATGGCTGATACAGCCCAGACGTACGCCCACCACCAGGATCACCGGCAGCTTGAGGGCCATGGCCAAGTCCGACAGGTTGTCCTGACCGGCCAACGGCACCCGCCAGCCACCCGCGCCTTCGATCAAGGTGAAATCGGCCTCCCGCGCCAGAATCTGCTGCATGGGTGTGAGCAGCGATTGCACCGTCAACGCCACGCCCGCTTCCCGCGCCGCCAAGTGCGGCGCAATGGCCGGCTCGAGCGCCACCGGGTTGACCTCGGCATAACTCAGCGGCAGCGAACACTCAGCCAGCAGTGCCAGGGCATCGCTATTGCGCAAACCTTTAGGCGTGACCTGGCAACCCGAGGCCAGCGGTTTTCCCGCAGCAGTGCTTTTGCCCGCCAGCCTTGCGGCATGCAGCAGGCCGGCAGCGATGGTGGTTTTGCCGACATCAGTGTCGGTACCGGTGATGAAGTAAGCGGCGCTCATAGAGATTTCTCCAGTACGGCGTACACCACTTGATAAGTGGCAGGCAGGCCCTGGGCCTGACGGAACTGCTCGTAAGCGTCCACCAGTGCAACAATCCGCGCGCGCCCCGTCAACCCTCCCGGGCGGCCCGGGTTGAGGTTATGCGCGCCCAATGCTTTGAGTTCGTGAGTCAAGCTGCGCACATCCGGGTAATGCAACACGTGGGGCTGGCGCTCCAGGCTGATCACACGTAAGCCGCTGGCGGCGCACAGCTGTTGATACGCCTCAAAGGTGCGGAAACGGTTGACGTGCACCAGGCCATCCGCGGCGCGCCAGCTTTCGCGAAGCTCATCCAGGGTGCCCACGCACAGGCTCGCGAACGCCAACACGCCGCCAGGTTGCAGCACGCGGTAAGCCTCGCTGAGCACCGCGTCGAAATTCGCGCACCATTGCACCGCCAGGCTGGAAAAGATCATCCCGCAACTATTGCCCTGCAACGGCAAGCGCTCGGCATCACCAGCGATGAAATGCTCGGCGCCACCTAATGGCCGCGCGTGGTTGAGCATGCCCTCGGCAATATCCAGTGCCACGCCCTGACTCACCGGCCAGCGCTCGCCCAACACCCGGCTGAAAAAACCCGTGCCACAGCCCAGGTCCAACCAGCGTTGCGGTGTGGTGGCAGCGGGCAGACGCACCAACAGTTGATTGCCCACTGTGCGCTGCAACTCGGCCACAGCGTCGTAACTGGCGGCGGCGCGAGAAAACGATGCGGCCACTTGGCGCTTGTCCGGCAAGGCGCCCGGCAGGGGTGGGTGGGATAAATCAGTCATCAACGCACTCATGCAAAAAAGCCTGGATGGCCCCCGCTACACCGTGAGGGTCTTCCAGAAGAAAAGCGTGACCAGCCTGTTCAATCAGGCCGACTTCTACATCGGGGAGCAGGGCCAGCAAGTCACTGGCGGCCTCGGCGGGCACCAGCCCATCCAGACCAGCGAACAGATGAAGCTGCGGCCCGCGATACGCCAACAAGGCTTCGCGGGTATCCAGTTGGGCAAGCAGTTCCAGGCCTGGCATCAATACGCTGGACGGTGTAGTCGGTGCGCCACTGACCAGCAAACGCGACAACCCTCTCGGGTCCTCGGCACCTTTGGCACACAGCAGGCCGAAGCGCTTGAGGGTGACTTGGGAATCGGCATGGCAACCGGCGAGAAACGCATCAAACGTCTCGGCTGGCATCGCGCTGGGCCAGCCGGCATGGGCCACAAAACACGGGTTGCTGGCTAACGTCAGAAGGCCGCAGCAACGCTCGCCGCGCCGCGCCGCCAACTCTGAGGCAAGCATACCGCCCAGGGACCAGCCGCCCAGCCAGGCATTGTCCGGCAGCGTGGCGTCGAGTTCGTCGAGCCATTCACCCAAGTCACCCGAACCCAGCGGCGGGAGCGGCTCAATCTGCACCTGCAGGTGTTCATCAAGACCACGCAGCGCCGCGGCCAAAGGCTCCAGCGGCGACACACCGAGACCCCAGCCGGGCAGCAATATCAGTCGATCACGCATGGTCGGGCTCCGTGGCACCTAACAAGCGAAAACACGCTTCCAACGCGTTTAACAATAGCTGCACCTGCGCCTCGCTGTGGGCCGCCGTCAAGGTCACGCGCAAACGCGCGCTGCCGGCAGGCACGGTGGGCGGGCGAATCGCAGTGACCATCAGGCCGCGCTCGCGCAGCATCTGCGACAGGCGCACGGCCTTGGCACTGTCGCCGATCATGATCGGCTGGATCGGCGTAAAGCTGTCCATCAACGCCAGGCCGAGCTGCTCAGCGCCTTGTCGAAACTGGCGGATCAGGCGATTGAGGTGCTCACGTCGCCAATGCTCGGTGCGCAACAGTTCCAGGCTCTTCAAGGTGGCACAGGCCAGCGCCGGCGGTTGGCTGGTGGTGTAGATGTACGGCCGGGCGAACTGGATCAGGCTTTCGATCAGATCTTCACTGCCCGCTACGAACGCACCGGCAGTGCCGAATGCTTTGCCCAGGGTACCGACCAGTACCGGCACCTGCTCCTGGCTCAAGCCGAAATGCTCGACGATACCGCCGCCGGTGGCACCCAACGGGCCGAAGCCATGGGCATCATCCACCATCAGCCAGGCGCCTTTGGCTCGGGTTTCACGGGCCAGCGCGGGCAGGTCAGCCAGATCACCGTCCATACTGAATACGCCGTCGGTGACCACCAACGTATTGCCGGTGGCTTTCTCCAAGCGCTTGGCCAGGCTGACAGCGTCGTTATGTAAGTAGCGATTGAAACGCGCACCGCAGAGCAAACCGGCATCCAGCAGCGAGGCATGATTGAGGCGGTCTTCCAGCACCGTATCACCCTGCCCCACCAACGCCGTGACCGCACCGAGGTTGGCCATATAGCCGGTGGTAAACAGCAGCGCACGCGGGCGGCCGGTCAGGTCAGCCAGGGCCTCTTCCAGTTCATGGTGCGGCGCGGAATGCCCGACCACCAAGTGCGACGCGCCACCGCCCACGCCCCAACGCGACGCGCCGGCACGCCAGGCTTCGATCACGTGCGGGTGATTGGCCAGGCCCAGGTAGTCGTTGTTGCAGAACGCGAGCAGCGGTTGGCCGTCCACCACCACTTGAGGGCCTTGCGGGCTCTGCAGCAAAGGGCGTTGGCGGTAAAGGTGTTCGGCACGGCGGGCAGCGAGACGCGCGGCGAGATCAAAAGACATGCAGGCCTCGGTAGATCAGGTTGAACTCTATCCAATGTGGTCGGCGTCAAACCACGGCGTTATAAAACTGCTCGCTGCTTTTCTGCTCCACCAACGCCTGCTCGATCGCCGCCTGATGCACTTCATCGGCGTGCTCTTCACGGGCTTCCGGCAAGATCCCCAGACGCGAGAACAGCTGCATGTCCTTATCTGCCTGCGGGTTGGCAGTGGTCAGCAATTTGTCGCCGTAGAAGATCGAGTTGGCGCCGGCAAAGAACGCCAAGGCCTGCATCTGCTCGTTCATCGCCTCACGGCCAGCGGACAGACGCACATGGGATTGCGGCATCAGGATGCGCGCCACGGCCAGCATGCGGATGAAATCAAACGGATCAATATCATCGGCGTTTTCCAACGGCGTGCCAGCCACCTTCACCAGCATGTTGATCGGCACCGACTCCGGATGCTCCGGCAAATTGGCCAGCTGGATCAGCAGGTTGGCGCGGTCGTCGAGGGATTCGCCCATGCCCAGGATACCGCCCGAACAGATCTTCATCCCGGAATCGCGCACGTAGGCCAGGGTTTGCAAGCGCTCGCCGTAGGTGCGGGTGGTGATGATCGAGCCGTAGAACTCAGGCGAGGTGTCGAGGTTGTGGTTGTAGTAATCAAGGCCGGCCTGGGCCAGGGCTTCGGTCTGGTCCTGATCGAGGCGGCCGAGGGTCATGCAGGTTTCCAGGCCCATGGCTTTCACGCCTTTGACCATTTCAAGCACGTACGGCATGTCTTTGGCCGATGGGTGTTTCCACGCCGCGCCCATGCAGAAACGGGTCGAACCGATAGCCTTGGCGCGGGCGGCCTCTTCGAGGACCTTCTGCACTTCCATCAGCTTTTCTTTTTCCAGGCCAGTGTTGTAGTGGCCCGACTGCGGACAATATTTGCAATCTTCCGGGCAGGCGCCGGTTTTGATCGACAGCAAGGTCGACACCTGCACCCGGTTGGCGTCGAAATGCGCGCGGTGCACGGTCTGCGCCTGGAACAACAGGTCATTGAAGGGCTGCACAAACAGCGCTTTGACTTCGGCTAAGGACCAATCGTGACGCAGGGTGGCAGTGGTGCTGGCGCTCATGGGCGATTCCTTGATTATGCTTGGGCTTTCGCTGCGGGAAGGGCAATACCCACAGTCACGACACGGATGCTCGGCATATTTAAGGAAGATTCATGCACTGTCAACCTGGATACAAACACGAGGTTTACATCTGGTTAAAAAACAACCAAATCTGTTTAGTTTGCGATGAAAGCACCGATTCGGCCGATTGTGTATGCAACGTCTGCGAAACTGAGCTGCCATGGCTAATGGAGCAGTGCGAGGTATGCGCCTTGCCGTTGCCGATGGACGGGTTGATCTGCGGCCAGTGTCAAAAACAACCGCCTGCGTTTAAACAGGTGATCGCGCCGTGGTCCTACAGCTTTCCGGTCGACACCCTGATCAGCCGCTTCAAGCACCAGTCACGCTGGCCATTCGGCCACATGCTCGCGCGCCTGCTGGGGCAGCACTTGCAACACCGCTTCGACAACGAACTCGCGCGCCCCGACTGCCTGCTGCCGGTGCCCATGGCACGTAAACGCCTGCGCGAGCGCGGCTTCAACCAAGCGTTGATGCTAGCCCGCTGGCTCAGTGAACGCCTGGATATCCCGTACGATGAACACCTGTTGTTACGCCCGCATGAAGCCGTCGCGCAACAAGCCCTCGACGCCAAGACCCGCAAACGCAATCTGCTGACCGCGTTTGCCCTGGCACCCGCCGCCCAGGTGCAAGACCGTCACTTGGCGTTGGTGGACGACGTCCTCACCACGGGCGCCACCGCCCACCGTCTGGCGCGGCTGTTGATGGATGCCGGTGCACGCCAAGTCGACGTGTACTGCCTGGCCCGCACGCCAAAACCCGGCACATGACTTGACTCCCGTGCGCCACGCCTGCAACGTCCGCTGACCTTATCGAAGCGTACCCACATGTCTCTGCCGACGTCTCTCAGCCAACACATCATCCGCCGCCCCCAGCGTATTGCCTTGCTGGCACACATTGAGGAGCAGGGTTCGATCACTCGCGCGGCCAAAAGCGCCGGTTTGAGTTACAAAGCCGCCTGGGACGCCATCGATGAGCTGAACAACTTGGCGCAAAAACCGCTGGTCGAGCGCAGTGTCGGCGGCAAAGGCGGCGGCGGCGCCAAGCTGACCGCCGAAGGCGAGCGCGTGCTGCGCCTGTATCAGCGCCTGCAAGTGTTACAGGCTGAGGTGCTCGGCTCGGACGAAGCGGCCCACGACTTCAACCTGCTGGGCCGCTTGATGTTGCGCACCAGCGCGCGCAACCAATTGCATGGCCAAGTCATCGGCATCGACAGCCATGGCCGCAATGACCTGATCCGCCTGCAGTTATCGGGCGGCTTGAGCCTGAGTGCACAGATCACCCACGACAGCACGCAGCGCCTGGAACTTGAAACCGGCGTGGAAGTGGTCGCGCTGATCAAGGCCGGTTGGCTGGAGCTACTCGGCAGCGAGCGGCCAGCAACATCTGGACACAATTGCATGAGCGGTGTGATCGAGACGATTATCGACGCCGATGACGGCCCCAGCGAGGTGCGTATCACGCTACCCAACAGCCAGGTTTTATGCGCCCTGTCGCAGCCTGCGGCGCTCAAGGCGCTGAATGCCGCCGAGGGCCAGCCAATCCAGGTGCAATTCGCCCCGAGCAATGTGCTGCTCGGCACGCCGGTGTAACGGGCGAGCTTCTTCAAACTGCAACAATTTGGTCACGAGCGCTCCTTAAGGTGTCTGCAAAAACCGCAGGGAGCCTGACATGAGCCTATTAGAAGAAAACCAAGCCACCGACCTGGAACAGATGGTCGGCCTCACCCGCCGTCGTTTTATCGGCGCCGGCGCTTTGTGCGGCGCCGCGATGTTCCTCGGCGGCAACCTCCTGACCCGTAGCGCTCTGGCCGTGAACGCCGCCAGCGCCAGCCCGCTGCTGGGGTTCACCAGCATCGCCGCCGCCACCCGCGACGCCATCACCTTGCCGCCGGGCTACAGCGCCTCGGTGCTGATCAGTTGGGGCCAACCGCTGCACAAAAATGCCCCGGCGTTCGACCCGTCCGGCAACGGCACGGCCAAGGCCCAGGAGCAGCAGTTCGGTGACAACAATGACGGCATGAGCCTGTTCGCCTTCCCCGGCGATGACAACCGCGCGCTGATGGCGATCAACAACGAATACACCAATTACCGCTACCTTTACGCCCACGGCGGCGCGCCGCAATCGGCCGAAGACGTGCACAAGGCACAGGCCAGCGAAGGCGTATCCGTGATCGAAGTACGGCGCCAGGGCGACACCTGGCAGTTCGTGCAGGACTCGCGCTACAACCGGCGCATCCACGGCAACTCGCCGATCCGCCTGAGCGGCCCGGCAGCCGGCCACGACTGGTTGAAAACCAGTGCCGACAAAACCGGTAAAAAAGTCCTCGGCACGTTCCAGAACTGTGCCAACGGCAAGACTCCTTGGGGCACTTACCTGACGTGCGAAGAGAATTTCACCGACTGCTTCGGCAGTAGCAATCCACAACAGGCCTTCGACGCAGGGCAAAAGCGCTACGGCGTGTCGGCGGCGAGCAAAGAGATCAACTGGCACCCGCACGACCCGCGTTTCGACATGGCCAAGAACCCCAACGAACTCAACCGCCATGGCTGGGTGGTGGAAATCGACCCGTTCGACCCGCAATCCACACCGGTCAAACGCACCGCCCTTGGGCGCTTCAAACACGAAAACGCCGCCTTGGCTGAAACCCGCGACGGCCGCGCCGTGGTGTACATGGGCGATGACGAGCGCGGCGAGTTCATCTACAAGTTCGTCAGCCGCGACACGATCAACCACAAGAACCCCAAGGCCAACAAAGACCTGCTCGACCACGGCACGTTGTATGTGGCGATCTTCGACGCGGGCGACGGCAACGCCGACCATCCCAAAGGCTCTGGCCAATGGGTCGAGCTGACGCATGGCAAAAACGGCATCGACGCCAGCACCGGCTTCGCCAGCCAGGCCGAAGTACTGATTCACGCGCGCCTGGCCGCCAGTGTGGTGAAAGCCACGCGCATGGATCGCCCGGAGTGGATCGTGGTCAGCCCTACGGATGGCCAGGTTTATTGCACCCTGACCAACAATGCCAAGCGCGGTGAAGACGGCCAGCCCGTGGGTGGGCCGAACCCGCGCGAGAAAAATGTCTATGGCCAGATCCTGCGCTGGAAGGCCAACGCTTCCGATCATGGCGCGTCGGACTTTACCTGGGACCTGTTTGTGGTGGCAGGTAATCCCGGTGTGCATGCCGGCACGCCGAAGGGCGGCTCGTCCAACATCAACCCGCAGAACATGTTCAACAGCCCAGACGGCCTGGGTTTCGACAAAGCTGGGCGCCTGTGGATTCTGACCGACGGTGACTACAGCAACGCGGGAGACTTCGCCGGCATGGGCAATAACCAGCTGCTATGTGCCGACCCGGCGACCGGGGAAATTCGACGTTTTATGGTCGGACCGGTGGCGTGTGAGGTGACCGGCATCAGCTTCTCGCCGGACCAGAAGACGCTGTTTGTAGGGATTCAACACCCGGGCGAAACCGGAGGCTCGACCTGGCCGGAGCATCTGCCCAATGGCAAACCGCGCTCCTCGGTGATAGCGATTCGGCGGGATGACGGCGCGATTGTAGGCGCCTGACAGGGCCTCATCGCGAGCAAGCCCGCACCCACAGTCGACCGCATTCCAAAGGTGAAACTCGGTCAATTGTGGGAGCGGGCTTGCCCGTGAAGGCGTCCGCACAGCCACCACCTATCTATGCGCGGGTGCGTTACCATACCGGGCCGGACGCGGCGCCCTGCTGCGCGCAGGAGTTCGCATGGCCCACCCGTTTGAAACACTCACTCCCGACCTGGTGCTCGACGCCGTCGAAAGCATCGGTTTTCTCAGCGACGCGCGCATTCTGGCGCTTAACAGCTACGAAAACCGCGTCTACCAGGTGGGCATCGAAGACTCCGAGCCGCTGATCGCCAAGTTTTACCGGCCGCAGCGCTGGACCAACGAAGCGATTCTCGAAGAGCACCGTTTCACCTTCGAACTGGCCGAATGCGAAGTGCCCGTGGTCGCGCCCATGATCCACAACGGCGAAAGCTTGTTCGAACACGCCGGTTTCCGCTTCACCCTGTTCCCCCGCCGTGGCGGCCGTGCGCCGGAGCCGGGTAATCTCGATCAGCTCTATCGCCTGGGGCAATTGCTCGGCCGTTTGCACGCGGTGGGTTCCACCCGCCCGTTCGAACACCGCGAAGCCTTGGGGGTGAAGAACTTCGGTCATGACTCCCTCACCACCTTGCTCGAAGGCAACTTCATTCCCAAGAGCCTGCTGCCGGCCTACGAGTCCGTGGCCCGCGACCTGCTCAAGCGCGTGGAAGAGGTGTACAAGGCCACACCGCACAAGAACATCCGTATGCACGGCGATTGCCACCCCGGCAACATGATGTGCCGAGACGAGATGTTCCATATCGTCGACTTGGATGACTGCCGCATGGGCCCGGCCGTGCAGGACTTGTGGATGATGCTCGCCGGCGACCGTCAGGAATGTCTGGGCCAGCTGTCGGAATTGATGGACGGCTACCAGGAATTCCACGACTTCGACCCACGCGAACTGGCGCTGATCGAGCCCCTGCGCGCCTTGCGCCTGATGCACTACAGCGCCTGGCTCGCCCGACGCTGGGATGACCCGGCGTTCCCGCACAGCTTCCCGTGGTTTGGCAGCGAGCGTTATTGGGGTGATCAAGTGTTGGCGTTGCGCGAGCAACTGTCGGCGCTGAATGAAGAACCGCTGAAACTGTTCTGACTCCCATGATCATTCCCGCGCTCTGCGTGGGAATGATCACCCATTGGTAGACAAAAATCCTTACAATTGCGCCTTTGTTAGCTGCCTAAGCAAGGATTCTGCAATGCAAGCCGCCAACCCCCGCAAAGGGTACATCCTGGGTCTGAGCGCCTATGTCATCTGGGGCCTGTTCCCGATTTACTTCAAAGCCATCGCCAGCGTTCCCGCCGCCGAAATCATCGTGCACCGCGTATTGTGGTCCGCACTGTTCGGCGGCTTGCTGTTGATGGTGTGGAAACACCCGGGCTGGTTCCGCGAACTGCGCGACAACCCAAAGCGCCTGGCAATTCTGGCGCTCAGTGGCTCATTGATTGCGGCTAACTGGCTGACCTATGTGTGGTCGGTGAACAGCGGGCGCATGCTCGAAGCCAGCCTGGGTTACTACATCAATCCGCTGGTGAACGTGCTGCTGGGTATGTTGATCCTCGGCGAACGCTTGCGCCGCTTGCAGTGGATGGCCGTTGGGCTGGCGGCGGTCGGCGTGGCCCAACAGGTGTGGCAAGTCGGCAGCTTGCCGTGGGTGTCGCTGGTGCTGGCGCTGACGTTCGGCTTCTACGGTTTGATCCGCAAGCAGGCACCGGTCAAGGCGCTGCCGGGGCTGGTGGTGGAAACCTGGATGCTAGTGCCGATTGCTGTCGCTTGGCTGTTGTTCAACCCGACAGCGCACAGTGCGCAGCTTGAATTCTGGAGCACGTCCGAAGCCTGGTGGCTGGTGGCCGCAGGCCCAGTGACATTGATCCCGCTGGTGTGCTTCAACGCTGCAGCACGGCATTTGCCCTACACCGCTCTGGGCTTTTTGCAGTACGTGGCACCAACCCTGGTGCTGCTGGAAGCGATATTGCTGTTCGGTGAGCATCTGGCAACAAGCACGCTGATCGCCTTCGCGTTTATCTGGGCGGGCCTCGTGGTCTACAGCCTGGACGCCTGGCTGACCTTGCGCAAACGCTGATCAAATAACGCACAAAGCTCTGCAAGCCACAACCCGCCTGGCTTGCAGATATCCACCCCACGGTTATCCACAGCCTGATCCCCGCCATCTGTGCACAAGCCGTTGAAACTGTTCGTTTTTTGATCAGATTACGAAGAAGCCCGCCCGGCACCGCCTGGCGCCGGGTCTCTACAGGTTATCCACAGGCACATGCAAGATTTCCATGCATAACCCTGTGGGCAGTTATTCCTCGTGGTGCAACTCCACCATCAAGTCATCCGCGAGGGTTTCAAGGGACAGTTGCAACGTATCCAGGGATAACGCTGCCGGCACCTGCAATACTGCCTCGGCGGTAAACAACGGATCACCGCTCATAGGCGCCGGGCGCACATCAGTGCTTAGACTTTCCAGGTTCACGCCCTGTTTACTCAACAGGGCTGTGATCTCGCGCACGATGCCCGAGCGGTCGTTACCCACCAGCGTCATCAAAATCGCCTTGGACGCCGCAGCCTGGCCGGTGCTGCCCTCGCCCACCAATACGCGAATACCGTGTGTGGATAAGTCCTCCAGCGCATTCACCAGATCCTGACGGTGTTCTGTAGGCACACTGACCCGCAGGATCCCGGCGAACTGCCCGGCCATGTGCGCCATACGGCTCTCCAGCCAGTTGCCGCCGTGGGCGGCGATGTTCTGTGCGATGCGTTCAACCAGCCCGGGTTTGTCGGCGGCGATAATAGTGAGTACAAGATGGTCCATGGCGAAGCCCTCTGAATTCAATCTACAAGGTGGACTCGGGAGCGAGCGAAAACAAATCGTGTACCATTTTTATATTTATCTGGAACAATCCATTAGTTTTTTGAGAACATCCCATACCCCACTGTGACTGCACAGCCAAAGTGGGTCGCTAAACGACGTAATTAGTCTAATTTTCACAACTGCAAGTCATCATGTAGTATGCCCAATCGCGCACTACATAACGTTAGGTCGATGTCTGCCAAGGCACCAACGTACCGCGACAAACCCTCCAACCCAGCCGCCCGCACGGCATGTACTGGGAGATCGGGCTCGTGGTTTAAATGGCCAAAGGCTTCATTGGTAAATTGAAAAGCTGAAAAGCGCATAGCTCCGCAGAGTGAGGCAAGCAATGACTGAACACGTTCAAGTCGGTGGCCTGCAGGTCGCCAAAGTCCTGTTCGACTTCGTGAACAACGAAGCCATTCCCGGCACCGGCATCACTGCCGACCAGTTCTGGGCCGGCGCCGACAAGGTCATCCACGACCTGGCACCGAAGAACAAAGCCCTACTCGCCAAACGCGACGACTTCCAAGCGCGGATCGATACCTGGCACCAGACCCACGCAGGCCAGGCCCATGACCCGGTGGCCTACAAAGCCTTTCTGCAAGACATCGGATACCTGCTGCCAGAAGCTGCAGACTTCCAGGCCTCGACCCAAAACGTCGATGACGAAATTGCCCGCATGGCCGGCCCGCAGTTGGTGGTGCCGGTGATGAATGCCCGCTTCGCCCTCAACGCCTCCAATGCCCGCTGGGGCTCGCTGTATGACGCGTTGTATGGCACCGACGCCATCAGCGAGGCCGACGGCGCCGAGAAGGGCAAGGGTTACAACAAAGTGCGTGGCGACAAGGTCATCGCCTTCGCCCGCGCCTTCCTCGACGAAGCCGCACCGCTCACGGCGGGCAGCCATGTCGACGCCACCGGCTACAAGATCGTGGATGGCAAGCTGATCGTCAGCCTCAAGGGCGGCAGCAACAGCGGCCTGCGCGACGACGCCCAGTTCATCGGTTTCCAGGGCCCTGCGGCCGAGCCGATTGCGATCCTGCTGAAACACAACGGCCTGCACTTCGAAATCCAGATCGACGCCAGCACTCCGGTCGGCCAGACCGACGCCGCTGGCGTCAAAGACGTGCTGATGGAAGCCGCGCTGACCACCATCATGGACTGCGAAGACTCCGTCGCCGCCGTCGATGCCGATGACAAAGTGGTGATCTACCGCAACTGGCTCGGCCTGATGAAGGGCGACCTGGCCGAAGAAGTTGCCAAGGGCGGCAAGACCTTCACGCGCACCATGAATGCCGACCGTGTGTACACCGGCGTAGACGGCCAGGACGTGACCTTGCACGGCCGGTCGCTGCTGTTCGTGCGCAACGTTGGCCACTTGATGACCATCGACGCGATCCTCGATAAAGACGGCAACGAAGTACCGGAAGGCATTCTCGACGGCCTGCTCACCAGCCTGGCGGCTGTCCACAGCCTCAACGGTAACAGCCGCCGCAAGAACAGCCGCACCGGCTCCGTGTATATCGTTAAACCGAAAATGCACGGCCCGGAAGAAGCCGCGTTCACCAACGAGCTGTTCGGCCGCATCGAAGACGTGCTGAACCTGCCGCGCAATACGCTCAAAGTCGGGATCATGGACGAGGAGCGCCGTACCACGGTCAACCTCAAGGCTTGCATCAAGGCGGCCAGCGAGCGCGTGGTGTTTATCAACACCGGCTTCCTCGACCGTACCGGCGACGAGATACACACGTCCATGGAAGCCGGCGCGATGGTGCGCAAGGCGGCCATGAAAGCCGAAAAATGGATCGGCGCGTATGAGAACTGGAACGTCGATATCGGCCTGAGTACCGGCCTGCAAGGGCGCGCTCAGATCGGTAAAGGCATGTGGGCGATGCCTGATCTGATGGCGGCGATGCTTGAACAGAAAATCGCTCACCCACTGGCCGGCGCCAACACCGCGTGGGTCCCTTCGCCAACGGCCGCTGCGCTGCACGCGCTGCACTACCACAAGGTCGACGTGTTCGCGCGTCAGGCCGAACTGGCCAAGCGTGAGCGCGCTTCGTTAGACGATATCCTGACGATTCCTCTGGCCAGCAACACAGATTGGTCTGACGAAGAAATCCGCAACGAGCTGGACAACAACGCCCAGGGCATCCTCGGCTATGTAGTCCGCTGGATCGACCAAGGCGTCGGCTGCTCGAAAGTACCGGACATCAACGACGTCGGCCTGATGGAAGACCGCGCGACCCTGCGCATCTCCAGCCAGCACATCGCCAACTGGTTGCGCCATGGCATCGTTAACGAAGCCCAAGTGATGGAAAGCCTCAAGCGCATGGCGCCGGTGGTAGACCGTCAGAATGCCGGTGACGCGTTGTATCGCCCGCTGGCACCGGATTTCGACAGCAACATCGCGTTCCAGGCGGCGGTGGAGTTGGTGATTGAAGGGACTAAACAGCCGAATGGGTATACCGAGCCGGTGTTGCATCGTCGGCGTCGGGAATATAAGGCGAAAAACGGTATTTAATTAGAAAACAACTCCCTGATCTGCGGATCAGGGAGTTCAAGCCCACACACAACACTCATCTATCCGATTTCATCATGGGGTGTATTGGATATCAGCCTTCCCATCAAACACGTACTTCTTACCTACTTCTTTTTCATAAACAGCAGTAATGGTAAGTGCTTGATGATCGCCGCCATCGGTAACAATCACTGTGACTGTCCCGGCCAAACCGCGGCCGTCTCCGTCGCCATAGAATTGTAACCCCCATGAATTATTTGCTGCGTAGTCAAACTTATAGGTCTTACCGTCTTCAACGCCATGAGGATAAACAATTTGCAAGACTGGTTTGCCTTTATTGTCAAAAGCAACGAAATTGTTTGCAGCCCCTTCAACCTTATCAAGGTTAAACTCAAGGTGCGGTTTGTCTTTATAGGTAACTTTCAGAATTGCCGAACCTTTGAACGAACTTTCAGTCGCCATTTCCACCACTCCGTC
The DNA here is from genome assembly GCF_052850675.1 of Pseudomonas sp. 1152_12. Classification (NCBI taxonomy): domain Bacteria; kingdom Pseudomonadati; phylum Pseudomonadota; class Gammaproteobacteria; order Pseudomonadales; family Pseudomonadaceae; genus Pseudomonas; species Pseudomonas sp. 1152_12. The sequence continues at coordinate 16,651 of NZ_VXCW01000012.1, forward strand.
TAATGAGTATTTAAAGTAACGATCTCTACGCGTCACTTCATCCAGTAGACAAGAGCCTATTCAACTTTCCTACTGTCAACATTGACAGGTAAAGAGTAAAGCTGACCAGCGGTAGCTACTGCGCCATCCCCAATTCCCGCTTGACCATCTTCGCCAACTTCACGCTATCGATCGGCTTGAGCATGAAGTCCACCACGCTCATGTGCATGGCGTCGATCACATCGTGGGCTTCGGCGTCCCCCGACATGATGATGATCGGTAGCGCCGCCCGGGTGGAGCTGCGTACTTGCTGGATCAATTGCAGGCCGTTGCTGGGCGCCATACGCAAATCGGTGATCAACAAACCGATGGAACTGCTGGACTTCAACAGATCCCACGCTGTCTCGCCATTGTCGGCAGTCATGCAGCGAATACCGTCCAGACCCAGGATTTCCGCAAGCAATTCACGTGCATCCTTGTCGTCGTCGACAATCAACACCCGTTGTGGCGGTAAATCAGGCTCCAGCATCACGGCGCTCAGCGCTTCGCGTTCGGCATCACTCAAAATATCGTGGTCGGACATACGTTTCTCAGCAGTTCTATTCAATCTCCCAGCACACTCGTCAGACATCTGCGGAAGGGCGAACAATGTGCACTTCGTCGGAAAGTTTGCCTAGTGGGCGTTCTACGGGGTTTGGACGATAGTCATGTAAGGTTTTTCCCTAGTCGTAGTGGTTTTTTTGAGACCTAGACTTACGTCCAATGGGCACCCGCCGCGCGGGAGTCGACCATGCACGACGATAACGACAAAAAACTGCGGTCACTGTTATGAGTAAAGCTGATGCTTTCACGCAGGCGGGAAAAACCGCCGTGTTGCAGAACATCCACGGCACCCTGCAATTCCTGCAACGTTTCCCCCCGTTCAACCAGATGGAAAACACCCACCTGGCGTTTTTGGTCGAACAATGCCAGCTGCGCTTCTACGGCCCCGGCGACAGCATTCTCAAACCGTCCGGCGGGCCGGTGGAGCACTTCTATATCGTCAAGCAAGGCCGCGTCGTCGGCGAACGGCCGGACTCGACCCAAACCACCTTCGAAATCACCACCGGCGAGTGCTTCCCCCTCGCAGCGTTACTGGGTGAGCGTGCAACGCGCACCGAGCACAAAGCCGCCGAAGACACGTTCTGCCTGCAACTGAACAAACCAGCGTTTATCAAGCTGTTCGCCCTTTCCGGCCCATTTCGCGATTTTGCCCTGCGCGGTGTCAGCAGCCTGCTGGATCAGGTCAACCAGCAGGTGCAGCAAAAGGCTGTGGAAACCCTGGGCACCCAGTATTCGCTGAACACGCGCCTGGGCGAATTGGCCATGCGCCATCCGGTCACGTGCAGCCCGAGCACACCGCTGCGCGAAGCGGTGACGCTGATGCATGAGCAACAAGTGGGCAGCATCGTGATCGTCGATGAGCACAAGGCGCCGCTGGGGATTTTCACCCTGCGCGACCTGCGCCAAGTGGTAGCCGACGGCACCAGTGACTTCAATCAGGCCATCGAAGGCCATATGACCCAGGCGCCGTTCTATTTGAGCCCGGACCACAGCGCCTTTGACGCCGCCATTGCCATGACCGAGCGGCATATCGCCCATGTGTGCCTGGTCAAAGACCAGCGCTTGTGCGGCGTGGTGTCCGAGCGCGACCTGTTTTCCTTACAACGGGTGGACCTGGTGCACCTGGCACGCACCATCCGCAATGCACCTCGGGTGGAAAACCTGGTGGCGATTCGCGGTGAGATAGGCCAACTGGTGGAACGCATGCTCGCCCATGGCGCGTCTTCCACCCAGATCACCCACATTATTACGTTGCTCAACGATCACACCGTGTGCAGGGTGATTGAGCTGACCTTGGCCGACAAGGGCGACCCCGGCGTGCCGTTCAGTTGGTTATGTTTCGGCAGCGAGGGCCGCCGTGAGCAGACGCTGTTTACCGACCAGGACAACGGCATCCTGTTCGACGCCAAGGACGCCGCCGAAGCCGACGAGATTCGCGGTCGCCTGTTACCCCTGGCGCAGCAGATCAACCAGAGCCTGACAGTGTGCGGTTTCAGCTTGTGCAAGGGCAATATCATGGCCGGCAACCCCGAGCTATGTTTGTCGCGGGCTGAATGGGCGCGGCGTTTCGGGGCGTTTATCCGCGAGGCGACGCCGGAGAACCTGCTGGGGTCGAGCATCTATTTCGATTTGCGTGTGGTGTGGGGCGATGAACAGGGTTGCGAGCAATTGCGCCAGGGCATTCTCGATCAAGTCGCGGATAACCGGCTGTTCCAACGCATGCTGGCCGAAAACGCGTTGCGCCAGCGCCCGCCGGTGGGGCGTTTCCGTGACTTTGTGCTGACACGCAAAGGCGGCGAAAAAGCCACCCTCGACCTCAAGGTGCAGGGCCTCACACCCTTTGTCGATGGCGCACGCCTGCTGGCCCTGGCCAATGGCATCCACGCCAACAACACCCTGGAGCGACTGCGCCAACTGGTGGTCAAGGAAGTGATCGAACCGCTGGACGGCGCCGCCTATGAAGAGGCCTACCACTTTATCCAACAAACCCGTATGCAACAGCATCAGTTGCAGACGCGGGAAAACCAGCCGTACTCCAATCGCGTCGACCCCGACAGCCTTAACCACCTGGACCGGCGCATCCTGCGTGAATCCCTGCGCCAGGCACAGCGCCTGCAGAGCAGCCTGACCTTTCGGTATCAGCTGTGAGTCTGTTCGACTGGCTGCGTACGAAAAAGCCTGGCCTCAACGCGCCCCAACAGCGGCGCCTGGAGCAATTGCCCAAACCCGCCGTGCTAGGTGACAACGCCCTACGCAGCCAGCGTTGGGTCGTGGTCGACCTGGAAACCAGCGGCCTGAACCTCAACCGTGATCAGGTGCTGTCCATCGGCGCGGTGGTGATTGAGGACGGCGCCGTGGATTTCTCGCAAATGTTCGAGCGCACCCTGCACCGTGCCGAAACAAAACTCAGCCCCAGCGTGCTGATCCATGGCCTCGGCCCCAGTGCCATCGCCGCCGGCAGCGACCCCATCGAGGCGCTGTTGGATTTCATGGCATTTGTTGGCGACAGCCCGTTGCTGGCGTTCCATGCACCGTTCGATCAGCACATGCTGTGCCGGGCACTCAAGGACAGCCTGGGTTACCGCCTGACCCATCCGTTTCTCGACGTTGCCGACATCGCGCCGCTGCTCTGCCCTGAAGCGAATATCCGTGAAGCCGGGCTGGACGACTGGATCAGCCACTTCATGCTGCAGGTCGGCGAGCGCCATCACGCCAGCGCCGACGCCCTGGCCACGGCGGAGTTGATGCTCATCCTGTTTAGTCGTGCGCGCCAGCAGCACATCGACTCCCCGCTGGCGCTTCAGGAGCGCTTGAGCCAATGGAAACGGCGTAAACAAGCGCCCTCTTTCTAGCGGGACGCAGAGCGTCAGTGAGGCATTGCCACGCAGAGCGTGCCGACAGACGCCAATTGCGCCCACTCTCTGCCTCTGACACAATCGCGAATAATTCTCGTTAGTTTAAACCTCTCTTTCATTCGGTGATGCCTTGTCGTCGGTCCAGACCCCACGCAGTGAGCTTGTTGGCGCGTTATACCGCGACCATCGTGGCTGGCTGTTGGCGTGGCTGCGCCGCAGCGTGGCCTGCCCGAGCCGCGCCGAAGACCTCAGCCAAGATACCTTCATGCGCCTGCTGGGCCGTGAAGAGCTGCGCGAACCCCGCGAGCCACGGGCGTTCCTGGTGGCGATCGCCAAAGGCTTGCTGTTCGACTACTTCCGTCGTGCGGCCCTGGAACAGGCCTACCTCACCGAGTTGACGCTGATTCCGGAAAGCGAACACCCTTCACCGGAAGAACAGCACCTGATTCTCGAAGACCTCAAGGCCATCGACCGCTTGCTCGGCAAGCTGTCGAGCAAGGCCCGCGCCGCCTTCCTCTACAACCGCCTCGACGGCCTGGGCCACGCCGAAATCGCCCAGCGCCTCAACGTTTCAGTGCCGCGCGTGCGCCAATACCTGGCCCAGGGCATTCGCCAGTGCTACATCGCCCTGTATGGCGAACCGCTGTGACCGTGATCAGTTCCAAACCGGTCTCGGCCCGTGTGCTGGATGCTGCGATTGCCTGGCAACTGTCCCTCGACTCGGGCGATGGCAGCGTTGTGGAACAGGAAGAATTCGCCAAATGGCTGGCCAGCAATGACGAACATGCGCGCGCCTGGCGCCAGTTGGGCATGCTCGACCAGCGTTTCCGCGCGGCCGCAGGCCCGGCGCGGGCGGCGTTGTTGCAGTCACGCGAGGGCATTCGCCAGCGCGTGCGCAAGCTTGGGAGCGGCTTGGCGAGTATCGCGCTGGTCTGCGGCCTGGCGTTGTTTGCCGGCGAGCGTTACGTGCCGATCCACTACTGGCTGGCCGACCAGCGCACCGCCACCGGCGAGCAGCGCACGCTGAAACTGGCGGACGGCACGCGGATCAACCTCAACACCCACAGCGCCATCGACGTGCGTTTTGATGAAAAACGCCGGCTGATCGTGCTGCAGGAAGGCGAAATCCTGGTCGAAACCGGCCACAACGATGCCCGCCCGTTCTATGTCCAAACCCGCGACGGCAGCCTGCGGGCCCTGGGCACGCGGTTCATCGTAAAGCGCGAAGACGACGCCACACGCCTGAGCGTGCTGCAGTCCGCCGTGGCTGCCCAGCCTGAGGCGTTGCACCAGGAACAGGTTTTCAAGCAAGGCCAACAAGTGCTGATGCGCAGCGACGGCCTCGGCCCGCCGCTTGTTGTCATCCCCGCCGCCGACGCCTGGACACGCGGCATGCTGGTGGTCGACAACGCCCGTCTGGGCGATGTGATCACGGAACTCAGCCGCTACCGCAGCGGCTACTTGGGTGTGGATAAAAGCGTGGCCGACCTGCGCATCACCGGCAGCTTCCCGCTGCACGACACCACGTTGGCGCTGAATGCGCTGCTGCCGACCTTGCCGGTGCGGATCGAGCAGCACACGCCGTGGTGGGTGACCGTGAAGGGCAAGCCTTAGGTTAAGCAGTGCTTGGACCAATGCCATCGCAGGCAAGCCAGCTCCCACCTTGAAATGCATTCCCCTGTGGGAGCTGGCTTGCCGCGATGGGTCCCGCAAGAACACTCTGAGAAATATTTTCACCCAGCCCTATCACTTTTTGATTCTCGCTCGGCACCTAGGCAATTGAGAAATATTTCCATTCAGGAGCCGCCCTATGTCCCGCACGCTAGAAACCTTGTTGCGCCCCAGTCTGTTAGCCGTGGCCATCGCCCTTAGCGCCCCGCTGGCCAGCACCGCGCTGATCGCCGCCGAACAGGCTTCAAGCGTACGCGCGTACAACCTGCCAGCAGCGCCTTTGGCCAGCACCCTGAACCAGATCGCCAGCCAAGCCGGTCTTGCGCTGACGCTTAATCCTTCGCTGGTATTGGGCAAAACCTCGGCACCGGTCAAGGGCCAGTTCGATGCGCAAGGCGCGTTGCGGGAAGCGTTGCGTGGGACGGGGTTGCAGTTGGAGCAGAGCAGTGCGGGGACTTATTCGTTGGTCGCGATTGCGGACGGTGTCGTGGCGTTGGCCGAGACGAGCATCATTGCTCAAGCCAACACTGAGAGTGCATGGGGCCCGGTGACCGGCTATCTGGCGGCGCGCACTGCAGCGGGCACCAAGACCGATACAGCACTGGTTGAGGCGCCGCGCTCGATCTCCGTCGCCACACGCCAGCAGATGCAGGACCGCAACGTCCAGAACCTCGATGACGCGGTTAAATATATGCCCGGCATCGTATCTTCCAGCTACGGCAGCGACACCCGCTACGACTGGATGCGCGTGCGCGGTTTCGAACCCACACAGTTCCTCGACGGCCTGCCACTGCCACGCGGTGTGTATGCCAACCCAAAAGCCGAAACCTGGAACCTCGATCGTCTCGCACTGCTGCGCGGCCCGGCTTCGTCGGTCTACGGTCAGACGCCACCAGGCGGCCTGCTGGACATGGTCAGCCGCCGCCCCAGCGAGGAATCGAGCCATGCTATCCAGCTGCAATACGGCAGTGACAACTACCGCCAGATCAACTTCGCCAGCACCGGCAAAATAGATGATGAAGGCCGGTTTCTGTATGGCGTCAGCGGCGTAGTGCGCGATGCCGACACCCAGGTCGATCACATCGACAACAAGCGCTACAACATCGCGCCGAGCCTGACCTGGAACATTGATACCGACACCAAGCTGACGCTGCTCTCGCAGTTCACCCGTGACGATACGGGTGCCACCAGTCAGTTCTTGCCGATTGTGGGTACTAAAATCGACTCTGCGCTGGGTAAAGTCTCCCACCACAAAAACCTGGGCGACCCGGATTACGAGTTCTACGACCGCACCTACTACGCGCTGGGCTATGCCTTCGAGCATCGTTTCAACGATACCTGGCAGTTCAAGCAGAACCTGCGCTATACCAAGTCCGAACTGTCATTCCAGCAACTGACCGTGGGCGCCTTCGGCTATTATCCGGTTGATGCAGCGGGCAATATCGGCCGCACCTCGACCAACGTGGACGAGAACATCGGCCAATTCGCGGTCGATAACAACTTCCAAGCCGATTTCTCGACCGCTGATGTCACCCATACGCTGCTACTGGGCCTGGACCACCAGCGCACCGACACTTCTTACCTGTCGATCTACGGTGACGCTGGGCGCGTCAACATTTTCAACCCCGTCAACACAACACCGGTAGTGCGTCCGGCACGCGCCGATGCTTACTACGACTATAACCAGAAGACGCTACAGACCGGCCTCTATGTGCAAGACCAGATGGCTTTGGACAAATGGCGCCTGACCCTCGGCGGGCGTGAAGACTGGGTGCATCAAGGCACGACCTACTTCAACAAGAACGACGCGACCAATACCGACCGCAGCAAAAACTTCAGTGGCAACGCGGCACTGAGCTACGTGTTCGACTCGGGCTTTGTGCCGTACCTGTCCTACGCCGAATCGTTCCAGCCCGCCAGCAATGCCAGCGTTGACCCGCTCAAGTCGTACAAGCCCACCGAAGGCAAGCAATGGGAACTGGGGATCAAATACCAGCCGCCCGGCTCAAACACTTTGCTGAGTGCAGCGGTGTATGACCTGACCCAGAAAAACGTGCTTGTCTCTAGTACCGGCGCAGGCGGCCAGTCTGTTACCGACCAAACCGGCGAAGTGAAAGTCAAAGGCCTGGAACTGGAAGCCGTATCCGACGTCACCGAAAACCTCAAAGTGATCGCCGCGTACACCTTGGCAAAATCCGAAGTGCAAAAAGGCAGCTTCAAGGGCAACCGCCTGCAACTGATGCCAAACCAGCAAGCCTCCCTGTGGACCGACTACACCTGGCACAACGGTGTACTCGATGGTTTCGGCATTGGCTTTGGTGCCCGATACACCGGCAACACCTATGGCGACCAGGCCAACACTTGGCTGGGTAAAGCAAATGCCTACACCGTGTTCGACGGTGCCGTGCATTACGATCTGGGCCGCCTCGACAGCAGCCTCAAAGGTGCCGCGTTAAAACTCAACGCCACTAACCTGTTCAACAAGGACTACATTTCCACCTGTGATGCCTCCTACTGCTACTTCGGCGACCAACGCAGCGTAGTCGCCAGCGCCACCTATCAGTGGTAATCGGCTGATTTAATAACCAGGCCGTCCCTCGGGGCGGCTTTGGCGTGTCTGAAGGCTAGAAAAATGAAAAGCAAAACCATCCGCCGCTGGTCCTTCATCCACACCTGGACCAGCTTGATCTGTACCGTTTTTCTGCTGCTGCTCGCCCTCACCGGCCTGCCGCTGATCTTCCACCACGAGATCGATCACCTGCTGGGCAACGAGCCCGAGCTTGCGCAGATGCCCGCCGATACCCCGCAGTTGAACCTTGAGCAACTGGTGGCCAAAGCCCAGGCACATCGCCCGGGTGAGGCGATGCAATACCTGGCGTGGGACGAAGACGACAAGAACGGCGTGATCGCAATCATGGCCGCCACAGCCGGCACCGAACCCAACGCGTCCCACACCTTCATGCTCGATGCGCGCACTGGCGAAGCCGTGGAAACGCCGGCGGCCAATGGCGGGCTGACGCTGTTCCTGCTGCGTTTGCATGTGGACATGTTCGCCGGCCTGCCGGGCAAGTTGCTGCTGGCGTTCATGGGCATTCTGTTTGTGCTGGCGATTGTCTCGGGCACGGTGCTGTACCTGCCGTTCATGCGCCGCGTGAAGTTCGCCACCGTGCGCCAGGACAAATCCACCCGCCTGCGCTGGCTCGACCTGCACAACCTGATCGGCGTGATCACGCTGACCTGGGCATTGGTCGTGGGCGTGACCGGCGTGATCAGCGCCTGCGCCGACCTAATCATCGCCGCCTGGCGTCACGACAGCCTCAGCGCCATGATCGAGCCGTATAAAAACGCGCCGCCGCTGACCTTGCGCGCGCCGGCCACCGAGCTGCTGAGCATCGCCGCCAAGGCCGCGCCCGGCATGCAGCCGGACTTTATCGCCTTCCCCGGCACGCGCTTTTCCAGTGCACACCATTACGCGGTGTTCATGAAGGGCAGCACGCACCTGACCTCGCACTTGCTGACGCCGGTGCTGATCGACGCCAGCACCCTGGCCGTCACCGCCATCGCCGAGCGGCCGTGGTACATGGACGCCATGGGCATGTCCCAGCCGCTGCACTTTGGTGACTACGGCGGCATGCCGATGAAAATCCTCTGGGCACTGCTGGATGTGCTGACCATCATCGTGCTGGGCAGCGGCGTTTACCTGTGGATCGTGCGGCGCAAGGCGGCCAAGGTATGAAGCCGCGTCAGTCGAACTTCTGGAAGGTGTTTGGCCTTCCGCTGGGGATTGGTGTGCTCAGCGCGGCCGGGCTGTTTGCCGCGTTGCTGGGAGATGGGCTGTGGGATTCGCTCAGTTGGGTGGGGTTGGGGGTTCCTGCTGTCATTGGTGTTTGGGCGTTATTTAAGCGGCGCGGCTGAGGGCGCCATCGCAGGCAAGCCAGCTCCGACCTTGAAATACATTCCCCTTGCGTGAGCTGGCTTGCCTGCGATGAGGCCGCCAAAAACACCCACCCACCACTCGCCAGCCACCGCGCAACCCTCTAGGCTAGCCACTGCCCATTTCGAGGAATGACCATGTCCGCGCCCAGCATGACCTTGTTCCACAACCCCGCCTCACCCTTTGTTCGCAAAGTCCGCGTGCTGCTGATCGAGACCGGCCAGCAGGACCGCGTGGCGCTGCACGGCTGCATGCCGACGCCGGTTAACCCGGACGCGCAGCTTGTACAGGATAATCCCGTGGGCAAGATCCCGGCCCTGCGCCTGGCCGACGGCTCGGTGCTGCACGACAGCCGGGTGATCCTCGACTACCTGGACCACCAACATGTCGGCAATCCACTGATCCCGCGCGACGGCTCCGCCCGGTGGCGCAGCCTGACCCTGGCCTCAATGGCCGACGGCATCATGGATGCCGCCGTGCTGGTGCGTTACGAGACCGCCATGCGCCCGGCAGAAAAGCACTGGGCCCAATGGCTGGATGAGCAGCGCAACAAAATCCGCCGCACCGTTGCCGAGTTGGAGAAAGAGGCGATTGCCGAACTGGCCAGCCGCTTCGACATCGCGTCCATCAGCGTGGCCTGCGCGCTGGGTTACCTGGACTTGCGCGACCCTGACCTGCAATGGCGCACGGCTAACCCCAAGCTTGCCGATTGGTACGCCGAGGTCAGCCAGCGGCCGTCGATGTTTGAGACCCAGCCGCCGGTCTAGCCTGCCTTGAGGCAAGCCCGCTGCCTGTGGCAAGCGGGCTCGCCACAGGGAGCCCATTTACCACAAAAAACAGTGCGTTAATTTTGCCTATCAGCTGCGCCCTCACCTGCTGATCTTCGCGCAACCCGATCATTGCACCTCCTCCAGATCAAACTGCACCTTGCGCTTGCCCACGCCATACCAGTCCAGTTTGCGCGTCAGCACCATCACCGTGCCCAGCAGGCCGAACAGCAACAGCGAGCCCATCAGCAGCGCATAATCCTCGGCGCTCAACAGCCCGTACAACAAGCCATACAGCGCCGCCAACCCTGCCGAAAACCCCAGGCCATGGGCGATGCTGCGCAGCACATGGCACACGTAAAACCCAATCAACAACACACAGGCACTCGCCGACAACAGGTACGCCAGGCCAAAGCCAATGTGCTCGGACAACGACAACAACAGCAGGTAAAAGAACGCCAAGGCAAAGCCCACCAACGCGTATTGAATCGGGTGCACCGCCAGGTTCTTGAGCACCTCGAACAGGAAGAAGCCGGCGAACGTCAGGGCAATAAACAGCAGCGCATATTTGATCGCGCGGTCGCTCTTGAGGTACTGGTCCACCGGGTCGATAAAGCGCACGCCGAAGCTGCGGCTGTTGAAGTCGTCACACACCTTGTCCCACTCGCAGCCGCGCAGGGTTTCTTCCAGGTTGGTGGCGAAGAACGTGGTCTGCCAATGGGCGCTAAAGCCTTGCGCCGTGACCTCACGCTGAGCCGGCAGAAAGTTGCCGACAAAGCTCGGGTGCGGCCAGTTCGACGCCAGCTTCACCTGGCTGGTCTTGCCCACCGGCACCACTTGCAACTGCTCGGTGCCTTGCAGGCGCAGGTCAAAAGCGAAGTCAAACGGGGCTGGCTTTTTGCTGTCTTGCTCCGGCAGCATCACGTGCACGCCCTCGCCCAGCCAGGCCACTTGAGAGCCGGGCGCGAACGCCAGGCGTTGGCTGCCGAGCTCCAGCTTCAGCGCATTTTCGATGCCGCGAATGTCATTGATACCCACCGCCAGATACGCCGGTTCAAAACGATAGTCGGCAAAGTTTTCCGTGATGCCCAACTGCGCAGGCAGCTCGAAACGCCCGCTGATGCGGTTGTCGGCATGGAACAGCCGCGCCTGGTAAATGCCGCGCGAGCGCAGCTCGGTTTGCACCTTGCCGTCGAGTTCAAACTGCTCCGGCAAGAAATACAGACGCCCCCGCACTTCACTGACTTGCTCGTAGCGCTCGTTGAGTTTTTCATTGAGCTTCCACTCACGGACAGTCTTGCGATACGGCACCACCATCACCGGGCCGGTGAGGCGCTGGCTGTAGCTTGAGCTGCGGGCGATGTCCATCAATACGCCATCGCGCATCTGCTGGCGGTCGCTGATGATGCCGTTGATCATCAGCAGTGGAATCAGCAACAGCAGGATCAGCAGCGCAATCGCGCCAAGTTTGAAAAGCAAGCTGCGGTTCATGGGTCTCTCCCTGTTTTGATGGGCAGAGCGTGAACCGCGCGTATGGGCGATTTATGTGGGCAATGTGGAGACTGTGTGGAGATGCAGCACCACTTGCACGCCGCCTTGCACGTTGCCGATCTGCAACGCGCCGCCGTGCAGCTTCACCACTTCTTCGACAAAGTTGAGGCCCAGGCCGGTGCTTTTACGCCCGCTGGCCGGGCGTGGCAGGGAGTAGAAACGCTCACTCAGGCGCGGCAGGGCGTAATCGGGAATGGCTGCCGCCTGGTTGAACAGGCTGACCTGCACGTCGTTGTGCTGCGTTTGCGCACTGAACCTCAACGTGCCCCCGGGTGGCGTGAAGTCCAAGGCGTTATCGAGCAGATTGCCCAGGGCCTGGCGCAGCAGGAAGGGCTCGCCGAACACCTTCACATCCGCGCCAATCGCCTGTTCGACGTGCAAGCCGGCACCTTCGATGCGCGCGCATTGGGCCTTGAGTACGTCGTCGACCAAGGTGGTCAACGGCATGCTGACTTGTTCCTCCAACCCCTGGCGCTGCTCCACTTGCGCCAGGTTCAGCAGGCGCTCGATCAACTGCTGCAAGCGCGCGCTTTCGCTGTCGATGTTGCCGACAAAGCGCTGCTGCTGCTCACGGGTCATGTCGCCCTGCAACAGCTCCGCCGCGCCACGAATCGCCGCCAGCGGGCTTTTTAACTCGTGGGTCAGGGTGTGCACGTAACGCTCGACGTAGGCCTTGCCCTCCAACTGCGTGCGCATGTGCTCCACGGCAGTGGACAGCTGCTTGAGCTCGCCGCCACGGTAATGCGGCAACTCGACGCGCCGCCCCTCGCTCACGGCCTGGGCATAGGCCGTGAGCCGGTGCAGCGCCACGCTCAGCCACCAGGACAACAGCGCGCCTAGCAGCAGACCGAGAATCACCAACCCGGCGCCGTACCACAGCAGCCGATGCTCGGTGCGGTCGACATAGGGCTGCAACGAACTGTTGGGCTTGGCCACAGTAACTACACCGATGATCTGGCCGTTGTCGCGGATCGGCGCGCCCACGTGCATGACAGAAGAGTTGGGGTCATCCAGTTCACTTTTGGTCGAACGGGCGCCGTACTCGCCGCGCAGAGTCAGGTACACGTCGTTCCACTTGGAATAATCCCGGCCCACCGCCTCCCCCGTGGAGTCGAGCAGCACGATACCGTTGGCGTCAGTTACGTAGATACGGTGGTTGACCTGGTTTTTCGGCAGGCCCCAGATGGTCGCGCCCGGCTGGCGGTTGCCATAGGCCTTGAGCAACTGCGGCCAATGGCTCTGGCCGAGGGTGCCGTTCTTCACGTCCAGCCGCAGAATCTCGGCCAGCAGGTTGGCCGTGTCCACCAGGGTTTCTTCGGTGGACTGGCGCACGCCGGGGCGGATTTCCTTCATCACTGTGTTGAGCACGAAGTAGCCGGTCAGGCCGATAAACAGCGCATACACCAGGAAAATCCGCAGCCCCAGGCGCATCAGCTGTGGCTCGGGCTGTAACTGTAGCCCAGGCCGCGATGGGTCTGGATCGGCTCGGCGTCGGCCGCCACGCTGCGTAGTTTGCTGCGCAGGCTTTTGATATGGCTGTCGATATTGCGCTCGTAGCCAGCATCAGCCGCCACGCCCACAGCATCCAACAATTGTTCGCGGCTGAACACGCGTTCGGGTTGTTCGAGCAGACTCTGCATCAGGCGGAACTCATGGCGGGTCAAGCTCAAAGGCTGGCCGCGATAATGGATCTGCATGCGCTCCAGGTCCACCTGAAACACGGTAGGCGCAACACCTGGGCCGACGCGCTTTAGGATCGCCCGCACCCGTGCCGCCACTTCCCGTGGGCTGAACGGCTTGACCACGTAATCGTCGGCGCCGATCTCCAAACCCACCACCCGATCAATCTCGGCATCCCGCGCACTGAGGAACATCACCGGCACTTCGCTGAAACGACGCAATTGCTTGCAGGTTTCAAAGCCGCTGATGTCCGGTAGGCCGATGTCGAGGATGATCAGGTCGGCCGGGGTCTGGCGTTGGTGGGTCAACGCCTCCTGGCCAAGGCTCAGCCAGGTGGTGGTGAAGCCCTCGCCTTGCAGGGCGAAAATCAGCGTATCGGCTATCGCCGCTTCGTCTTCGACAATCAGGATATGCGGCATGTGGGTCCGTCAGCAGTCCGGTTTGTCAGCAGTGTAACGACGCGCCGGGTTCACCGCTGCACCGAATTCACGCAGGGCCTTGGCGCCGATCAGCAGCGGGTAGTTGAAGCTGCTGCGGTCGGTGAGGTTGACCTCGACGGTGCGCTTGACGTTGCCCAGGCACATCTCCAGGTCGATGACCGGGCGCTTGGCCACGGTGGCTTCGTCCTTGTCCTCGTCTTCGTCGGCGCGGCTTTTGATCTTGCTGATGCGTGAAACCTTGTGCTCGTAGACTTTGTTGCTGGCGTCCTTGCCGCCGAGGCGGAAGCGCACCCAGTCGTCGCCATCACGGGTGAAGGTCTCGATGTCACGGGCCGACAGTGAAGCGGTCAGTGCGCCGGTGTCCATCTTGGCCTTGAAGGTCTCGCCGATCTCCGGCAGCTGGATGTACTCGTAGCGACCGTAGAGCGTCGGTTCGCCAGCCGTGACCGGCGAGGCAGCCATAACGGGAAGAACTAGGGCGAGCGAGGCAAGGAGCAGTTTCACGAAGTGATTTCCTCGAAAGAAGTAGGCGGATTCTAGACCGCAAAAGCCGTCGTAAGTTAGTTCTCAACCATACCGGGCACATTGTGAAACATTCGTGCGGCGATTTGCGATTTGGCCTCTAGACTCAGCTTGCTTATGATGGCCCGCCCACAGGATTCCAAGAGTTACTTATGCGCCGCCTGCTCACCGGCTGTTTCGTCACACTGCTGCTATTGCTCAACACCCTGGTGCTGTTCGGGCCGTTGATGGTGTTTGCCCTGCTCAAGCTGGTGGCTCCTGGGCGCTATCGCGACTATGCCTCCTGGGCGGTGATGTGGATCGCCGAGACCTGGGCCGAGATCGACAAGCTGATCTTCTCGCTGTGCATCCCAACCCAATGGGAGATCCGCGGCGGCGGCGACCTGCGAGGCGACACCTCTTACCTGGTCATCAGCAACCACCAATCCTGGGTCGACATTCCCGCGCTGATCCAGACGCTCAACCGGCGCACGCCGTTCTTCAAATTCTTCCTGAAAAAAGAGCTGATCTGGGTGCCCTTCCTCGGCCTGGCCTGGTGGGCACTGGATTACCCGTTCATGAAGCGCTACACCAAGGCGTTCCTGGCCAAACACCCGGAGCTGGCGGGCCAGGACCTGAAAATCACCCAACAGGCCTGCGAGCTGTTCAAGCGCCAGCCGGTGACGGTGGTCAATTACCTGGAAGGCACGCGGTTCAGCGAGGCCAAGCGCAAGCAGCAGGATTCACCGTTTGCACGGCTGCTCAAGCCCAAGGCGGGCGGCGTGGCGTTTGTATTGGCGGCGCTGGGTGAACAGCTGGACGCGGTACTCGACGTGACGGTGGTCTATCCGCAGCAAAAGATTCCGGGATTTTGGGATTTGATCAGCGGCGCGGTGCCGAAAGTGATCATCGACATTCGCACCCGCGAGCTCGACCCCGCGCTGTGGCAGGGCGATTACGAGAACGATCCGGCCTTCCGCCAGACCGTCCAGAACTGGGTAAACCAGCTCTGGATGGAGAAAGACGCGCGCATCGAACAATTGCGCGCGCAAAGTAATTAGCTGCCAGTGCCCCAGGCCGACGCCAGTTTGCCCAGCACCGATTCGTTGGCGCCCTGGCCACCCAGGTATTGCAGGATCACCGGCGCAAACTTGCCGATCATGCTGTCATCCATGCCCAGCGCACTGAACGCGGTGTTCAGGTCGCTGGTGTTCTTCACGTTACCCAGCAAGCCGTCCAGGCCGCTGGTCTTGCTGCCGCCGCTTTGGCCGAGCATCCCGCTCAAGGCGCCGAGGCTACCCAGCGAGTTGCTCCCCGACAATTGATCCAGGCCCGGCACGCTTTTGCCCAGTTGCGAATAGTCGGTGTCGCTCAGCTTGTTTTTGGCCAGGCCCAGCATGGCGCCCGTGCCGCCAACGGCTTGTTCCGGGGTGACCTTCAATTGCGAAGTCAGGGCCTGCAACAGGCCGGCGGTCTGAGAACTCGGCGCTGCGGCAGCCGCCTTATTGTTGCCCTGGACACCGGATACGGCATTGGCCACGTCACCGAGGCTGAAACCTGCGGCAAAGACCGGGCTGGCGGCCACGGTCATCAGGCAGGACAGGGCAAAACCGCGTGATATCTTCATCAAGACAACCTCTGAATGTAGGAGCTAAAAGCAGGCGTTTGACTGAACGTCCCAAAGGATTGTTCCCACCTACAGATTAGTTCAGAAAAAGCTGCATCCAAATGAGCCTGCATTGCGTATATCCACCACGCACCGCCCGGAGTGGGATGGAATGAATGCTCAAGCTGGACTACCCTCTGCCTACCGTGCGCAGTCCCGTCGCCCTCGTCCGAGAGCCTGGAGAAGCCCTATTTCCACCCACGATGCTGACCCGTTGCGACCATTGCTGGCCCAATGCGCCTTAGGCAACCGCCAGGCGTTCGAAACCCTTTACCGCAGCGTTTCGCCACGGTTGCACGGTGTTGCGTACCGATTCATGGGGCGCTCGGACCTGGCCGAAGAAGTGTTGCAGGAAGCCTTCGTGCGCATCTGGTACAACGCCTCACGCTACGAGGCGCACCTGGCGGCGCCGATGACCTGGATGGTGAATATCACGCGTAACCTGGCGATCGACCAATTGCGCAAACATCGCGAACTGCCCCTGGCTGACGGCCAACAAGAGGCCATGCTCGACAATGGCCCCAGCGCGCACGAGCAACTGGACAGCGAGCGCGAAGCCCGCGCCCTCAACCGCTGCCTCGACACCCTCGACGGCATGCAGCGCCAATCAATTAGCGTGGCTTACTTCCAAGGCCTGTCGTGCGCGGAGTTGGCCGACCACTTGGCCGCCCCCCTGGGTTCGGTCAAATCCTGGATTCGTCGCGGCATGGAGCGCCTGCGCAGGTGCCTTGAATCATGAACTACCACACCACTGCCCTGCGCCGCGCCCTGGCCGCCGACTATGCCATCGGGCTGATGCCCGCCACCGCCCGTCGGCGCTTCGACGCCTTGTTATTGGAAGACCCCGCACTGCGCGTCGAACTGGGCCATTGGCAGGCTGCACTCGCCAGCCTGACCGGCACCCTGCCCGAACGGCCGGTGCCCGACCACGTGTGGGCAGGCATCAGAGCGCGCATCGAACCGCAGGTGCTGCATATGCCAGCCAAGAAACCGTTCTGGATGAATGTCCGCGTGCTGGCAGCCGCCTGCGCGGTGGTCGTCGCGGTGTTGGTGGGCGTGCTTTATCAACGCGATATTGGCGCCGAGTACAACGCCACACTGGTCGCGGCCAACCAGCAACCGGCGCTGCAGATCCAGGCGTTTGGCGATCACCTGCAAGTGAAGCCGTTGTCGTTGCCCGCTGTAGAGCCGACGCGTGCCCTGGAGTTGTGGGTCATTGCGGCCGGTGGCAAACCGGTCTCTCTGGGCCTGGTTCCCACCTCGGGTAAAGGCCGAATTCAGCTGAGCAAGGAACAGCAGGCGCTGTTGACGGCACCCGTAACCCTCGCCGTCAGCCTTGAACCGCAAGGCGGCTCACCGACCGGGCAGCCAACCGGGCCGGTACTTTACCAAGGCGCACTGGCCTCTCGCTGACACCCTGCAGTCGCTGTGGGAGCGGGCTTGCTCGCGAAAGCGGTCTATCAGTTGATGAATGCGTTGACTGACACACCGCCTTCGCGGGCAAGCCCACTCCCACATTTGATCTTAACCGCCTGGGCGACTTTGAAATAACCAGCCTCTCAACAATAAAAAAATACGCTAAAGAACTGTCACTTATAACAGTAGCCAGTACCGTGTATGCCCCGCAGCATGACCTCCTACGCCCCACTGGAAGATCGCCATGAAGCGCGTAATGCTTGCGGGTTTGTCTGCACTGACAGGGCTGGTAGCGAATGCCATCGCGGCGACTTCAACCTGCCCGTCGATCCAGAGCATCAATCAAACCGCCCTGGCCGGTGGAGGTTTCAGCTATGAAATATCGCAGGCTGACGGGCGCACTTGGAAAGGTCAAAACCCATTGGCGCCCGCCTCCTATCTGGCTGACTCGACGTTTCACGATGCCCGATACGATGCACAGAACACAGCCGTCATCTG
Source organism: Pseudomonas sp. 1152_12 (assembly GCF_052850675.1). Classification (NCBI taxonomy): domain Bacteria; kingdom Pseudomonadati; phylum Pseudomonadota; class Gammaproteobacteria; order Pseudomonadales; family Pseudomonadaceae; genus Pseudomonas; species Pseudomonas sp. 1152_12. Next base: position 34,212 of record NZ_VXCW01000012.1, read on the forward strand.
CACCTACAAAGGGCCAATGGGTAACGACGCAAACCTTTCGATCACGCTCAAACCCGTGCCGGGATGGAATCTCACCCCTATCGGTGACTGGAGAGGCACCTATTGCGAAGCCCTGGACACCCTCAAGTGTTCATTCACCCATCTGTGACCCACATTTGAGCTTCAGTGGCCGGGCGACTTGCTCCTGGCGATAGATGGCGCTTATAGTTCGGCGGTCGTCCATATGGCGACACGGGTTTGGCGACTCGGTGGATATGAAGTATGCAAAAGCACCTGCTCCTTTGCAGGTTCTTTTGCACGCGTAAGGCTGCTTTCATGGCGGCTGTGCGCGGGAGACCTTCGGGTCTGCCGGCTTTGCTTCATTCCCCGGTTCGCCAACCTGCGTACAGCTGCCACCCATTCGTTTGGCGACGTGTGAGTAGCAGCCTCACTCTCTGGAATGAAGGTTAAAACATGAACCGATACATGCCGCTCACCGGCCACGACGCCGCCACTCCCTCCCTGCTCATCGACACCCAAGTCCCGCTCGACGTGCTCCATGATGCCGCCGTCTACCGCATCCGCGCCGTCACCCAAGTCATGGAAAACCTGGCGTTTCGCGAAGGCCTGAACACCGACAACCTCGTCCTCCAGGACTTCGCCCTGCTCTGCGCCATTCCATTGCGCGATGGCTGTGATCTGCTGGATGTGATCAGCCGGCGCTTGCAGGCTTAAACACCCGATGCAAAGAAGGGCAGCGCCCTGTTGCCCTTTCCTACACGTGAAGCAACCTTTAACTCGGAACCCAACCATCGCTACAGCTCACCCAAGGCTACCCCTATCGGGCATCCCTACTCAGGAGCTGTAACCACCATGATCGGATTGGTCCCCATCTTCACTGTTTTCAACACGCCGCAATCACCGGCGCCGGCCGCCGACATTGGCCAGTGTCCCGCCACTGCCGATATCAACTCCACACCCTACACAGACCCCGACCTCCCTGCGCCGTATGGCGAAGGTTATCAATACACCGCGCCTGCCAACGGCAAGACATGGACCGGGCAAACCGCCGGTACCAACGATGACTATTTGGCCCCGGAGTACGAACTCAAACCGCAGGAAATCAATGAGCGCAACGGTAAAACTCACTGCGACTACGGCGGCAAGCGGGTGATAAAAAACGGCGAAGTGGCCGACCCGTACCTGCGACTTACAAAGCTCAAATGAATCAAACATGTCAGCGTCTGCCGGGACTTGCGTAGTCCCTTTCTGAAACGTCAAAAACGCCCCTGCACGCGTCTTACCTCGCCTGTAGCGCCTTCTTATAGTCGTGCGCCTCAGTCACTTGGAGGTGCACGCTATGCAGGGACCCTACGCATTTATTAATGAACGACCGCAGCCTTATCCGCTGCTTAAACTCGACCTTTCACTCAACCCTCACATTCAAACCAAGTTCGACATCCTCAACCAACACATTCGCAACGTCGTGGTATTGCCAGGGCAGTTGGTGATCATTCCCGATGCGCGTACCGCGTCTTGCACGACGGAAGAAGCCCAACTGATGCGCTCGGCGCAGAACATCAAACAGGCGTTGTTCGCACACTCCGCGACGGATCAATTCCTGATCAAAGACTACGATCAGTTACAGGCCATCATGGCCCATGCCTCCCTGGGCATTGGCAGTGCCAGTAGCGCCTGGAGCAAACATCTGGCGCAAGTCGAGGCCACCCTCAAGGAAGTCGATGAGCTGCATAGGCAGTACCTGAGGAAGGGCACCGCGAGTGCGAGGAATGACTTTCTGGTTAAACGCAGGGCTTTGTTTGCGAGGCTCGATACCCAGCTCTCGGGGATGGCGCGCTTTGGTACGGGGTTGAAGAGTGAAGGTTCAATTAAGAAAATGCTGGGAATTTCCACTAAGAGCTATTGGCATCATGGAGAGATTCGCAAGTATGAGGAGACCGTCAAGCGTGTAGCCAAGGCCTCCCAGCTATTGAAGAAAGGTACTTACATTGGCATCGCACTGGATGTTGGGGCGGCTGCGCTGGAAATAACGGAGGCATGCTCCACTGGGCGTGAACAGGAGTGCACGAAAGCGAAATATGTTGACGGCGCCAAGCTGGTGGGTGCCGTGGGTGGCTCATACTGGGGAGGGAAAGCAGGGGCCGCTATCGGGATTGGCTCCTGCATGATTGTTTTTGGTATACCGACGGCAGGCGCCGGAGCCTTGGCATGTGCCATCATCGGTGGTGCCGCAGGCGGGCTTGCCGGGGGCGCGCTGGGGGGCGGGCTAGCCGAAGACGCAGGCAACTTTATCTATAAGACTGTGAGTAATTAAATGTTCTGGGGCTACCTTGGTATGGGCTCACTCCTCTTGATGTTTCTCAGTTTTCCACTCACCTTTTGCGCCATGTACACAAGGCTCGACGCAGCAGAAAGTTACCTGCAGTACAGCAGCTTTATCGTCGGATGCAGGCACACGTTTCGGAATACTCATTTTGAAGGAAGGCCTCAACGCGTATTTTCCATGGGCCTTGTCATCCTTATCCCAAAAGTGGTTCAGTGGCGAGGGATGGTGCTTGTTGAGGACGTTGAAAAAATCCCCCTGCACCTCAAGTGCTGGATGGTCGTACCGACACTCGTTACCTACCTATCCTTTGCCGGTATGTTTATCAGCTGGTTATTTATCACAGACTGATTCGCGATAAAAAAGGGCGACCCCAGGGTCGCCCTTATCTATCGCCTTACGCCGCGCTAAACATCTTATGCGGATCAATCACAAACTTCTTCGGCACGCCCGCATCAAACTCGCCATACCCACGTGGCGCGTCATCCAGGCTGATCACCTGCACACCGACGATTTCAGCAATGTTGATGCGGTCCCACATGATCGCCTGCATCAGTGCGCGGTTGTACTTCATCACCGGGGTTTGCCCGGTGTGGAAGCTGTGGGATTTGGCCCAGCCCAACCCAAAGCGAATGCTCAGGCTGCCCATTTTCGCGGCAGCATCCACAGCGCCTGGGTCTTCGGTGACGTACAGGCCCGGGATACCGATCTTGCCCGCCACACGCACCACGCCCATCAGCGAGTTAAGCACGGTGGCCGGCGCTTCGGCCTTGGCGCCTTCATGGCCGTGGCCACGGGCTTCGAAGCCTACGGCATCAACCGCGCAGTCGACTTCCGGCTCGCCCAGCAAGGCGGCGATTTGTTCGTGCAGTGGGGTGTCTTTGGAGAGGTCAGCAATTTCAAAACCCTGCGCCTTGGCGTGGGCCAGGCGGATCGGGTTGACGTCGCCAATGATCACCACGGCGGCGCCCAGTAGACGGGCGGAGGCGGCAGCGGCCAGGCCGACAGGGCCGGCGCCGGCGATGTAGACGGTGCTGCCTGGGCCAACGCCGGCAGTGACGGCGCCGTGGTAACCGGTCGGCAGGATGTCGGAGAGGCAGGTCAGGTCGCGGATTTTCTCCATGGCCTTGTCGCGGTCCGGCAGTTTCAGCAGGTTGAAGTCGGCGTACGGCACCAGTACGTATTCGGCCTGGCCGCCGGTCCAGTCGCCCATGTCGACGTAGCCATAGGCGCCACCGGCACGTGCCGGGTTGACGGTCAGGCACACGCCGGTGTGTTGCTCTTTGCAGGAGCGGCAGCGGCCGCACGCAACGTTGAACGGCACCGACACCAGATCACCGATTTTCAGGTTCTCGACATCGCTGCCCTTCTCGATCACCTCGCCGGTGATTTCATGCCCCAGTACCAGGCCGGTCTGGGCAGTGGTGCGGCCGCGCACCATGTGTTGGTCGGAGCCGCAGATGTTGGTGGAGACCACGCGCAGGATGACGCCGTGTTCAATCTTCCTGCCGCGGGGGTCCTGCATTTTGGGATAGTCGATTTTCTGTACTTCGACCTTGCCGTTGCCGAGATACACGACACCACGATTACCAGACATGCTTTCACCTCGCTGTTGTTTTTATGGAACCGCGCTGCCCAGGCAGGCAGCGCGTAAAGTGCTCGGGTTACAGATGCTGTTTTTGCGTTGTGAGTAAGGGCCTCTTTGGGAGCAAGCCCCCTCCCACATTTTGATTTGTGAACCCGATCAAATGTGGGAGCGGGCTTGCCCGCGAAGGCGTCAGTCAAAGCACCACCGTACGATTGGCGTTCAAGAACACCCGCCGCTCTATGTGATACCCAACGGCCCGGGCCAGTGTCAGCCCTTCGATATCCCGCCCCTTGGCAATCAGATCCTCGGGATAATGGCTGTGGTCCACCACCTCCACGCCCTGGGCGATGATCGGGCCTTCATCGAGGTCGTTGTTGATGTAATGCGCCGTGGCGCCGACCAGTTTCACGCCCTTGTTGTAGGCCTGGTGATACGGCTTGGCGCCCTTGAACCCCGGCAGCAACGAGTGGTGAATGTTGATGGCCTTGCCATCCAGCTTGCGGCACAGCTCCGGCGACAGCACTTGCATGTAGCGCGCAAGGATCACCAGTTCGGCACCGGTCTCTTCAATCACCTGCCACACCTGACGCTCCTGGGACGGTTTGTCGTTAGGGTCGAGGGGGAAATGGTAGTAGGGAATCTGGTGCCAGTCGGCCAACGGCTTGAGATCGGGATGGTTGGACACCACCGCGACCACGTCCATGGACAGTTGGCCGATTCGCTGGCGGTACAGCAGGTCGTTCAGGCAGTGATCCGCCTTGGAGACCATGATCACCACTTTTGGCCGGTAGTTCGGCGCCGTCAGCTCAAAGATCATGCCGAAGGCTTCGCCGCGCGTGGCCAGACCATCGCGAAAAGCCTGCTCGTCAAAACCGTCGGGCTGGCGGAACTCCACACGAATAAAAAACCGGCCCGAGAGGCGGTCATCGAACGAGTGGTGCTCGGTGACGTAGCAGCCCTGCTCGAACAGGTAGCGAGTGACCGCGTCCACCGTGCCGAGCACGCTGGGGCAGTCGGCAGTCAAAATCCATGTATCGGGTGCGCGGCTCATGGGTCACTCCTCAGGCTTGAACGTTCAGGCCAAATTCGGCTGACGCGTCCTGCAGCCACAACCACCAGTAATCCGAGAAGCTGCGACGAATCAGCAGTTCCCAGGTGTCCTCGGCGGTGTGGCGGATCACCAGTTGCGACTTGGCGAACACCGTGCCCACCGCCTTGCCCACCGGGAAATTGTTGGGGTGCACGTCGTAGCTGGTGGATTTCATCAGCACGTCGCGCACATTCGGGCCGCTGAGTTCGAGGATCTGCTGGCCGCCGCTGACGTTGACGATCTGGATATGCAGGTCGCCCAGGGCAGCCCGCAGGTTTTGCTCGGCGGCGAATTCTTCACCGCTCGGCACCACCAGCAGCCATTCATCCGGGCCGAGCCATTGCAGGCTGGTTTCGCCGTTGACGATAACTTGCAAGGCGCCGGGCAACTCGACACCGAGGGCTTTGTGCACGCCCGCAGCAAAGGCCGCGTCATGGCCATCGCCACGAATCGTCAGGTGGCCGAGGAGTTTCTTTTCGCGCACGGTCACGCCGGCGTTCTTGCGGCCCTTGCCGACCAGGCTGGCGAGGTCGGCATGGTGCAGCGACGACTCGGCCTTGGCGCCGGTGGTGGGGCGTTGTTGGTATACGTTGGCTGCTGTCATAAAGCACCTGTCTGAATTCTGTTGTGCGGCTACTGGCCTCATCGGGGGCAAGCCCCCTCCCACAGGAGAATGCATTTCAAAATGTGGGAGCTGGCTTGCCTGCGCTGCAGGCGCCTCGGTCTATCAGATGTTCTGCCGCTCGCCTTTCGGGTCAAAGAACACCGAAGACACAATCTCCGCCTCGATCACGCTGCCATCCGCCTGGGGCGAGAACACCCGTTCGCCGATGCGCTTCAAGCCGCCCTTCACCACGCCCATGGCAAACGAATAGCCGAGGGAGTTGTGGGCATAGCTTGAGGTGACGTGGCCGACCATCTTCATCGGGATCGTCTGCTTCGGATCGAACACCAGCTGCGCGCCTTCCGGCAGCCATACCGTCGGATCAATCGGTTTGAGCCCGACAAGCTGCTTACGCTCTTCGCGCACGCAATCTTCACGGTTCATCCCGCGCCAGCCGATCCACGAGAACGGCTTGGTGCGGCCTACACACCAACCCATGTTCAGGTCGTCCGGGGTCATCGAGCCGTCGGTGTCCTGGCCGACGATGATGAAGCCCTTCTCGGCGCGCAGTACGTGCATGGTTTCGGTGCCGTACGGCGTCAGGTTGTACTTCTTGCCCGCCTCGACGATCTGTTCCAGCACGCCCATGGCGTAGTCGGCCTGCACGTTGACTTCGTACGACAGCTCACCGGTAAACGAGATACGGAACACCCGTGCCGGCACGCCGCCCACCAACCCTTCTTTCCAGGTCATGAACGGGAAGCCGTCCTTGTCCAGGTCGATGTCGGTTACTTCGCTCAGCAGCTTGCGGCTGTTGGGGCCGGACAGGGTCATGGTTGCCCAGTGGTCGGTGACCGAGGTGAAGTACACCTTGAGGTCCGGCCATTCGGTCTGTTGGTAGATTTCCAGCCACTGCAGTACGCGCGCTGCGCCGCCGGTGGTGGTGGTCATCAGGAAGTGGTTGTCGGCGAGGCAGGCGGTGACGCCGTCATCGAAGACCATGCCGTCTTCCTTGCACATCAGGCCGTAGCGCGCCTTGCCCACGTCGAGCTTGGTCCAGGCGTTGCTGTAGATGCGGTTGAGGAACTCACGGGCATCCGGGCCCTGAATGTCGATCTTGCCGAGGGTGGATGCATCCAGCAGGCCGACGCTGTCGCGCACGGCCAGGCATTCGCGTTTCACCGCAGCGTGCAGGTCTTCACCGTTGCGCGGGAAGTACCAGGGGCGCTTCCACTGGCCGACGTCTTCAAACTCGGCGCCGTTTTTCACGTGCCAGGCTTGCAGCGCGGTGTAGCGTACCGGCTCGAAGATGTGCCCACAGTGGCGGCCCGCGACTGCGCCGAAGGTCACCGGCGTGTAGTTGGGGCGGAACATGGTGGTGCCCATCTGCGGGATGGTCACGTTCAGCGAACGGGCCGCGATGGCCAGGCCGTTGACGTTACCGAGCTTGCCCTGGTCGGTGCCGAAGCCCAGCGCGGTGTAGCGTTTGACGTGTTCGACCGACTCGAAACCTTCGCGGGTCGCCAGTTCGATGGCGGCGGCGGTGACGTCGTTTTGCAGGTCGACAAATTGCTTCGGCGCCCGTGCGGTCGCTTTCTCGTGAGGCACCTGGAACAGCGCCAACGTCGGCTCTTCCAGACGGCTCAAGGCTTTGGGCAGCGTGCCTTGCACCGGCGTGAAACCGGCTTCGCTGGCCGCGCGCACGCCGCCTTCAAAACCATCCGCCAGGGAATCGCCAAGGCCGTAGACGCCGTTGATACCACCAACGCACACGCGCTTCTGCGGTGCTTCGCCCGGGACGAAACCGAGGATGTCCTCACGCCAGGTCGGCTTGCCGCCCAAGTGCGAGGCCAAGTGAACCACCGGGCTGTAACCGCCGGAGCTAGCGACCAGATCGCAGTCCAGCCACTCGCCGGGGCTGGTGACTTTATGCGCTTTGACGTCGATCGCCGCCACGCGGGCGCCGGTCACGTGCTTGCTGCCACGGGCCTCGATCACGGCGCTGCCGGTGAGGATACGAATGCCTTTGGCGCGGGCTTCTTCCACCAGCGCGCCACGTGGGTTGTGGCGCGCATCGGCCACAGCGACCACGCTGAGGCCAGCGTCGAACCAGTCCAGCGCCACGCGGTAGGCATGGTCGTTGTTGGTCGACAGCACCAGCTTTTTGCCCGGCGCCACGCCGTAGCGGCGCACGTAAGTGGAAACTGCACCGGCCAGCATGTTGCCCGGCACGTCGTTGTTGCCGTATACCAGCGGGCGCTCGCATGCACCGGTCGCCAGCACCACACGCTTGGCGCGCACACGGTGGATGCGCTGGCGCACCACGCCAATCGGCGCACGGTCACCGAGGTGATCGGTGAGGCGCTCGTGGATGGTCAGGAAGTTATGGTCGTGGTAACCGTTGACGGTGGCGCGGGGCAGCAGCAGCACGTCCGGCAGGGCTTTGAGTTCAGCGATCACACTGGCGACCCATTCGGCGGCCGGTTTCCCGTCGAGGCTTTCGCGGGAATCCAGCAAAGAGCCGCCGAATTCTTCCTGCTCGTCCGCGATGATCACCCGCGCGCCGCTACGCGCAGCGGCCAAGGCCGCCGACAGCCCGGCAGGACCTGCGCCGACGATCAGCACGTCGCAATGACGGTTCATGTTGTCGTAGGTGTCCGGGTCGTTCTCGGTCGGCGAGCGGCCAAGGCCTGCGGCCTTACGGATGTACTTCTCGTAGGTCATCCAGAACGATTGCGGGTACATGAAGGTTTTGTAGTAGAAACCCGGCGGCATCAGCTTGCCGCCGACCTTGCCGAGAATACCCATCATGTCGTTGTTCACGCTCGGCCAGCCGTTGGTGCTGGTGGCGACCAAACCTTGGTACAGCGCCTGTTGCGTGGCGCGCACGTTGGGAATCTGGGTGGCTTCGGTGGCGCCGATCTGCAGCACCGCGTTCGGCTCTTCGGCACCGGCGGCAAAGATGCCGCGTGGGCGCGAATACTTGAAGCTACGGCCGATAACATCGACGCCGTTGGCCAGCAAGGCAGCGGCAAGCGTGTCGCCCTCAAAGCCTTTATAGCTCTGGCCATTAAAGGTAAACGTCAGGGCTTTATTACGGTCGATGCGGCCACCGTTGGACAGGCGATTTATCTGGCTCATACCTTCTCTCCAGAGGCCTTGGCGGTAAATTGCGGCTTCTCGCCGATCTTGTAGGTTTCAAGAATTTCGTAGGTCAGGGTGTCGCGCGTCGCGTTGAAGTACTGACGGCAACCGGCCGCGTGAATCCACAGCTCGTGGTGCAGGCCGCGTGGGTTATCGCGAAAGAACATGTAGTCGCCCCACTCTTCATCGGTGCAGGCATTCGGGTCCAACGGGCGCGGGATGTGCGCTTGGCCGGACGCGTGGAATTCCTCTTCGGAGCGCAGTTCGCCACAGTGAGGACAGAAGATATGCAACATGAGGTATTTCTCCTGTTAGTGGGCGACGGCCGCAGCGCCGTGTTCGTCGATCAGCGCACCGTTGTGGAAACGGTCGATGGAGAAAGGTGCAGCCAACGGGTGCATTTCACCCTTGGCGAGGCTGGCGGCAAACACGTTGCCGGAGCCCGGCGTGGCCTTGAAGCCACCCGTGCCCCAGCCGCAGTTGAAGAACATGTTCGGCACGGGGGTTTTGGAGATGATCGGGCAAGCGTCCGGCGTGGTGTCGACGATGCCGCCCCACTGGCGGTTCATGCGCACGCGCGACAGCACCGGGAACATTTCGACGATGGCCTGAATGGTGTGCTCGATCACCGGGTACGAGCCGCGTTGGCCATAACCGTTATAACCGTCGATACCGGCACCGATCACCAGGTCGCCCTTGTCGGACTGGCTGATGTAGCCGTGCACGGCGTTGGACATGATCACGCTGTCGATAATCGGCTTGATCGGCTCCGACACCAACGCTTGCAGCGGGTGGGATTCGATCGGCAGGCGGAAACCGGCGAGCGAAGCCATGTGCCCGGAGTTACCGGCGGTGACCACACCGACGCGCTTGGCGCCGATAAAGCCCTTGTTGGTTTCCACGCCGATGCACACGCCGTTTTCCTTGCGAAAACCGATCACTTCGGTCTGCTGGATCAGGTCCACGCCGAGTGCGTCAGCCGCGCGGGCAAAGCCCCAGGCCACGGCATCGTGACGGGCCACGCCGCCGCGCCGTTGCACAGTGGCGCCGAGTACCGGGTAGCGGGTGTTTTTCGAGCAGTCGAGGTACGGGATCTCATCGGCCACTTGTTTGGCGTTGAGCAGTTCACCGTCCACGCCATTGAGGCGGTTGGCGCTCACGCGGCGCTCAGAATCACGGATGTCTTGCAGGGTGTGGCACAGGTTGTAAACGCCACGCTGGGAGAACATCACGTTGTAGTTCAGGTCCTGGGACAGGCCTTCCCACAGTTTCATCGCGTGTTCGTACAGGTGCGCCGACTCGTCCCACAGGTAGTTGGAGCGCACGATGGTGGTGTTGCGTGCGGTGTTACCGCCGCCCAGCCAGCCTTTCTCGACCACGGCCACGTTGGTGATGCCGTGCTCTTTGGCCAGGTAATAGGCCGTCGCCAGACCATGCCCGCCGCCGCCGACGATGACCACGTCGTAGACCTTCTTCGGGGTCGGCGTGCGCCACATCTTCTGCCAGTTTTCGTGGTGGCTGAGTGAGTGCTTGAAGAGGCCGAAGCCCGAGTAGCGTTGCATAGTCATTACTCCAAAACCGCGCTCAGCGATAAACCGGGAAATCAGCGCACAGGGCAGACACGTGCTTGGCCACGTTGGCCTCGACATCGGCATCGCCGAGGTTGTCGAGGATGTCGCAGATCCAGCCGGCCAGTTCGATGCACTGCGGCACTTTGAAACCACGTGTGGTCACCGCCGGGGTGCCGATACGCAGGCCGGAGGTCACGAACGGCGACTGTGGGTCATTCGGCACGGCGTTCTTGTTGACGGTGATGTGGGCGCGACCGAGGGCGGCGTCCGCTTCTTTGCCGGTGAGGCCTTGGCGAATCAAGCTGACCAGGAACAGGTGGTTGTCGGTGCCGCCGGACACTACGTCGTAACCGCGCTTGATAAACACGCTGGCCATGGCCTGGGCGTTGTCGATCACCTGTTGTTGATAAACCTTGAAGCCCGGCTCCGCCGCTTCCTTGAAGCACACAGCCTTGCCAGCGATCACGTGCATCAGCGGGCCGCCCTGGGCACCGGGGAACACCGCGGCGTTGAGTTTCTTTTCAATTTCTTCGTTGGCCTTGGCCAGGATCAAACCACCCCGTGGACCGCGCAGGGTCTTGTGGGTGGTGGTGGTGACCACATCAGCATAGGGCAGCGGGTTCGGGTACAGACCAGCAGCCACCAGGCCGGCGACGTGAGCCATGTCGACGAACAGCAGCGCGCCGACCTTGTCGGCAATCGCGCGAAAGCGTGGGAAATCCAGGGTTTTGGAGTAGGCGGAGAAACCGGCCACGACCATCTTTGGCTTGTGCTCGACGGCCAGGCGCTCAACTTCGTCGTAGTCGATCAGGCCGGTGTCAGTGTTGATGCCGTATTGCACCGCGTTGTACAGCTTGCCTGAAGACGACACTTTGGCGCCGTGCGTCAAGTGGCCGCCGTGGGCCAGGCTCATGCCGAGAATGGTGTCGCCAGCGTTTAACAGGGCCAGGTACACGGCGCTGTTGGCGGACGAACCTGAGTGCGGCTGCACGTTGGCGTAATCGGCGCCGAACAGTTGCTTGGCGCGCTCGATGGCCAGGGCTTCAACCTTGTCGACGTGCTCGCAGCCACCGTAGTAGCGCTTGCCCGGGTAGCCTTCGGCGTATTTGTTGGTAAGGCCACTGCCCTGGGCTTCCATCACGCGTTTGCTGGTGTAGTTCTCTGACGCGATCAGCTCGATATGATCTTCTTGACGCTGCTCCTCGGCATTCATCGCCGCCAGCAAGGCGTCGTCATATCCCTGGATCTGGTCTTTTTTGCTGAACATCGCGTCTCTCCCAGCCTTTCGTATTGTTAAGGCCCGTGCAGGGCCCTTTGATGCGATGGTAGGGCTGGCGCAGACAGGTCAAATGCCTACGGACGCCACGCAAAGGTGCGTTTACGACATGGCCTGACGCTCCGGCAAATAAAGCACTGAGATTGCTCGCGTCACACGGGCAGCGGGAAACCAAAAACGCGGCCCAGGGGCACAAAACAGCAAAAGGTAGCGACGCTTGCCCCTATCTCGACCAAATACGTATCAAACTGACCGAGACTTTTACCCACTTGGTCTGGCCGAACGTTATCTTGCGCCAGCACGGTATTAAACCTTGGCAACTCGTTTAGAGAGATCCAGGCCAGACTCAATGAACACATATGACGTCATCATCCTAGGCGCCGGCCCAGCGGGTTGTTCGGCCGCTATTGCTTGCGCTCAACAGGGCCTGAAAGTGGCCCTTGTCGAGCGCCTGTTGTTTCCACGCCATCGCCCAGGTGAAACATTGCACCCGGGGATAGAGCCGCTGCTTCAGCAACTGGGTGTGGCTGAAAAACTGCGCGGCGACGCCTTCATCCGCCCCTTCGGAACGTGGGTGAAGTGGGATAAGAACCGACACTTTGTGCCCTTTGGGGAAGATATAAATGGGCCTTGGCGCGGGTTTCAGATTCCACGGGCAACGCTTGATGGGTTTCTGTTGGATAGAGCGATCGCGCTGGGCGTCCATGCCCGGCAACCCTGCCAGGCAAAGGAGGTACTGGTAGAAAAGGATCGCGTCGTTGGCATTCGTACCCAGACTGAGCAATTGTTTTGCAGGCACCTTATCGATGCCAGCGGTGCTCATGGCTGGCTGGCACGCCAACTGGGGCTGGCAACACGTCGCTACTCACCCGCACTGACGGCCCTGTATGGCTATAAGCGCGGAACGGTCGACGAGCGCGCTCTTGGTATCTTCGCTGACCGATCAGGCTGGTACTGGACGGCTCACATAGGCCAGGGGCTTTATCACTGGACGCGGCTGCGCTTTGCGCAAGATAAAGCCCCCAAGGCGTCAGCGGTACCGGGCTGTTTTGAACAACTGGTGTGCGAGGGCGCAATCCAGGGTGCCGATGTCACTTGGAGAATCTGCGAACACGCGGCCGGGAATGGGTACTTCATCATAGGCGACGCGGCTGCCGTTCTGGACCCGGGGGCCTCTCACGGGGTACTCAAAGCCTTGATGTCAGGAATGATGGCCGCGCACTGCATTGTCAATCAACATGCCGCCCCACCGCATAGGCAGGCTATTTCACTGCAATATTGCCAATGGCTGCGGGACTGGTTCGAACGCGACGTACAAAAAATGCGCGCGTTTTACGCGGCTCACCCGTTTGCTCCGCACTGGCTTCACTCATGTTAAGCCAATGACGTTGCGCACCAACAACAGCAATAAAAAATGCAGCGGATACAGCACATAGGCCCAGCGACGCATGGCGGGTGCAGAGGCGTGTTTGGCGTGTCGCAGAAGCAGCAATCCCGCCAATGGTGCGATCAGGCAAGCCGCCAGCCCAAGTATCGCGACCAGCGTGCCGCTATTGAGCAGAATCTGCCATTGGTTGGCAGCCACACAGACCAAACCCGGCAACACGTTGAAATACCATCGGCGGCTGAACACCAGCAGCATCGCCAGCGGCAGCAAGACACCGAAGAAACCGAACATCAGGTGCGTGGACAAAACACCGGCGATCATGAGGGCGATCAGCGCCAATCCTCGGTCAACAAGCGCTTTATGCTGCCATCCTCGGGCAACCAGCAGCCCTAACGCCAAGGTCGGCAACACGTTCAATGTATCGGCATCGTCGATGAACATCCGGTACGGTACTTCACTGATCACACTGAACAGCAGCAGCCAGCCCAGGTATCGCCATTGGCCAGTTACGGGCGTATGCCTGACTCGGTGCAAATTGGCCGCAATCGCCAGGCAAAACCAGGGAAACGCCAGGCGGCCGGGTACATACAGGCCATCAAGGCTCAAACCGACATAACGCAAATGGTCGAGCACCATGCTCAACAGCGCCAGCCACTTGAGCAAATCCAGGGCGCCATCGCGGACGCGTCCGACAGGCAACGTTTGTGTACCGTGCATAATTCCCCAGTGACTTTGCATTTACAGTGCGTGCGCACCTCAGACAATCTTGGGTACAGTGCGCACCAACATCGACCACAGGAATGGGCCATGACCGACAAGAGCCAACAATTCGCCAGCGACAACTATTCCGGCATCTGCCCGGAAGCCTGGGCCGCCATGGAACAAGCCAACCACGGCCATCAGCGCGCGTACGGCGATGATGAATGGACCCACCGCGCCGCCGACGGTTTCCGCAATCTGTTCGAAACCGACTGCGAGGTGTTCTTCGCCTTCAACGGCACCGCCGCCAACTCCCTGGCGCTGTCCTCACTGTGCCAGAGCTACCATAGCGTGATCTGCTCGGAAACCGCCCACGTCGAAACCGACGAATGTGGCGCACCGGAGTTCTTCTCCAACGGCTCCAAGCTGCTCACCGCGCGCACCGAGAACGGCAAGCTGACCCCGGAATCGATCCGCGAGATCGCCCTCAAGCGCCAGGATATCCACTACCCCAAACCACGCGTGGTCACCCTGACCCAAGCCACCGAAGTCGGCAGCGTGTACACCCCAGAAGAAATCCGCGCAATCAGCGTCACCTGCAAAGAACTGGGGCTGAACCTGCACATGGATGGCGCACGCTTCTCCAACGCCTGCGCGTTCCTCGGCTGCTCCCCGGCCGACCTGACCTGGAAGGCGGGCGTGGACGTGCTGTGTTTCGGCGGTACGAAAAACGGCATGGCCGTGGGTGAAGCCATCCTGTTCTTCAACCACACACTGGCCGAAGACTTCGACTACCGCTGCAAACAGGCCGGCCAACTGGCCTCGAAAATGCGTTTCCTCTCGGCGCCATGGGTGGGCTTGCTGGAAAACGATGCCTGGCTCAAGCACGCACGCCATGCCAACCACTGCGCACAACTGCTCAGCAGCCTGGTAGCGGATATTCCCGGCGTGGAATTGATGTTCCCGGTGCAGGCCAACGGCGTGTTCCTACAGCTCTCGGAAGCGGCCATTGAGGCACTGACGGCCAAGGGCTGGCGCTTCTACACCTTTATCGGCAAAGGTGGCGCGCGGTTCATGTGTGCGTGGGATACCGAGGAAGAGCGTGTAAGAGAATTGGCAGCCGATATACGGGAAGTGATGCGCGCCTGACGTTGAGGCTACTGCGCAGCCTATCGCGGGCAAGCCAGCCCCCACATTTTGATGTGTGAATACAGTCAAAGGTGGGAGCGAGCTTGCCTGCGATGCGGCTAACTCGGTCTTTCAGAACTCGATCCGCACATCACCCTTCGGCACACTGCAGCACGACAGAATGTAGCCTTCGGCTTCGTCTTCTTCGGTGATCCCGCCGTTGTGGTCCATTTCGACCTCCCCGCCCAGCTTCATCACCTTGCAGGTGCCGCAAATCCCCATGCCGCAGGCTTTTGGAATCAACAGGCCAAGCTTGGCTGCCGCCGCGTGCACAGTTTCGCCTGGGGCCACACGGATGCTTTTGCCCGAGGCAATGAATTCCACTTGGTGCAGGTCCGCCAGGTCGATTTCAGGTGCGTCGGCGGCTTGCTCGGCTTGCTCCACCGCATCTGCACGCGCTTCGGGAGGCGTGGCGCCGAAGGATTCCTCGTGATACCGCGCCATGTCGAAGCCCGCCGCTTCCAGCAGGCGCTTCACCGCATTCATGTACGGCGTAGGGCCGCAGCAGAACACTTCGCGTTCCAGGAAGTCCGGCACCATCAATTCGAGCATCTTGTGGTTCAGGTAACCGCGATAACCGGCCCACGGCTCACCCAACCCGTGCTTCTCGCAAATCAGGTGCAGGCTGAAGTTGTCGATTCGCGACGCCATGTGTTCCAGCTCGCGGTGATAAATGATGTCTTTGGGCGAGCGGGCGCTGTGGATAAAAGTCATGTCGACATTGGCGTTGGTGTCGTAATACCAACGCGCCATGGACATGACGGGTGTGATGCCGACACCGCCACTGAGATAAAGCACTTTGGTATTGCTGAAGTCGATCGCATTAAACAGCCCCACCGGCCCGTGCACGGCCAACTCCTGCCCTTCATGCAGCGTGTCATGCAGCCAGTTGGAGACCTTGCCGCCCGGCACACGCTTGATCGTCACCGAAAAGCTGTAGGGCACCGACGGTGAACTGGAAATGGTGTAGGAGCGCATGATCGGCTGGCCGTCGATTTCCAACTCCAGGGTGACGAATTGCCCGGGCTTGAAAAAGAACAGGATCGGCTGGTCGGCCATAAAGCAAAAGGTGCGCACGTCCCAGGTTTCCTGGATGACTTTGACGCAACGGACGATGTGCCGACCATTGGCCCAGGTCTGGGTAGTGACCGGATTCAGGAAGCTGTTGGACATGCTGTTCTCCGTAGCCGTGTGTCGGCCTGATGATGGCGATTCTGCGTAACGCCAGAACCTCCCATTTACCTATCTGCGACATTCACATACTTATCGCGACCAGCCCCCATAACACGGGGATTACACGTCGGGATCAGAGTGGGCCATGTCGTTAATGGACAAGGTTCTGGTGTTCTGCGGCCCCACACTCGCTCCCAACAACGACGCTTTCTTTACGCCTTGCAAAGTACCAACCGTAGCCACTATTCGCCGGCCACACAGAATGGCCCTGAGGACACACACGATGGACGTCACCGCAACTTTAAGCTTGGGCGATCCGCTGGAACCCGCACGCAAGGCCACCGCGCACATGCTGCAAGAGCGCGAGCGCACCTTTTCGCTGCCACAGCCGTTTTACTCTGACGAGCGGCTGTTTGATATCGACATGCAGGAGATCTTCCAGAAAGAGTGGCTGATCGCCGGCATGACCTGCGAGATCCCCGCCAAGGGCAACTACCTGACCCTGCAAGTGGGCAAGAACCCGATCATCGTGATCCGTGGCGCCGAAGGCGTGGTGCATGCGTTCCACAACGTGTGCCGCCACCGTGGCTCGCGCCTGTGCACCAGCGACAAGGGCAAGGTTGCCAAACTCGTCTGCCACTACCACCAGTGGACCTACGAGCTGGACGGCCGCCTGCTGTTCGCCGGCACCGAGATGGGCGCTGACTTCGACATGAAGCAGTACGGCCTCAAACCCGTGAACGTGAAGACCGCCGGTGGCTACATCTTCATCAGCCTGGCCGAGAACCCGCCAGCCATCGATGACTTCCTGTCGACACTGACCCACTACATGGAACCCTACGACATGGAAAACACCAAGGTGGCCATCCAGACCACCTTGTTCGAGAAAGCCAACTGGAAACTGGTACTGGAAAACAACCGCGAGTGCTATCACTGCAACGCGTCGCACCCGGAGTTGTTGAAAACCCTGCTGGAATGGGACGACGTCACCGACCCGCGCGCCGACCAGGCCTTCAAGGATCACGTCGCCGCGTCGGCCGCCGCTTGGGACGCTGAAAAAATCCCTTATGCCCACGCCAGCTTCGGCCTGCGTAACCGTATCGTGCGCATGCCGCTGCTCAAGGGCACCGTGTCGATGACCCTCGACGGCAAGCAAGGCTGCAACAAGCTGATGGGCCGCATCAAGAACCCGGACCTGGGCTCGATGCGCATCCTGCACCTGCCGCACTCTTGGAACCACTGCATGGGCGATCACATCATCGTGTTCACCGTATGGCCGATCAGTGCCCAGGAGACCATGGTCACCACCAAGTGGATCGTGCACAAGGATGCCGTCGAAGGCGTGGACTATGACGTGGAGCGCATGCGTAAAGTGTGGGACGCCACCAACGACCAGGACCGTCGCCTGGCCGAAGAAAACCAGCGAGGGATCAACTCCACCGCTTACCAGCCAGGGCCGTACTCCAAAACGTATGAGTTTGGTGTGGTGAATTTTGTGGATTGGTACAGCGAACGGATGCTGAGCAATTTGGGCGCGGCGCCAGCGCCGTATCTCAAAGGTGTGGCGGTTCATGAATAGCTGACACCCCGCAGATCAGAAATGCGGGGCTTTTGTGGGAGCTGGCTTGCCTGCTCCCACATTAGATATCATCAGTGTTCAATAATTGATCAACTCCCTTGCAACCCTTCACCACTCTGCCCTCCAGCCTTTCCCCAACAACTTATCCACAAAGCCACCCACAGTAATTGTGGGCAAGTGCGTTGCCCTCTCGAAATTAAATCAAGAAAAACCGTGACTTATTCAAATCAACGGGACCGGACAGCGACTGATCACTTATTGATCAAACCATTGAAAGCCCCGATATACGTGCCCTGTAGCAGTACGCAAACACCTTATCCACAGAAGCACCAACAGACTTTGGGGGCAACTTCTGCCGCCTTGTGGAAAACCCCGTCAAAGCGTCATAAACCGGGGGTATTCAGCCTGACTGGGCAGTGAATATCACGAATTGATCATATTTTGCACAAAACGCTTGAAGCCTCTGTCTGCAAGGGCTGTAGCCGATAGCGAACATCTTATCCACAGAAGCGCCAACAGACTTTGGGGGCAAGTCGGCATCGGCAATGTTCCTGTTTGTGGAAAAAACCAAGGAAAAACCGTCAGTTAGCCTGGTTGTTTTTCGTACAGCGGCTTGCAGGGCTTGATTTACCGGGGCTGTGGACAACCGCGAACAGGTTATCCACAGACGGGTCAACAGGGACTGTGGGTAAAACCGTGCTAGGGGTATTGCATCAAATAGGCTTCGCCGGTGACGCGCAGTAGCGGGTGTGGCACAACCTGACAACTGCCGACAATACGAAAGCCGTGACGCTCGTAAAATCGCCGGGCTCCTGTGTTGGCTGCATAGTCAATCAAGCTCAGCCCTGACAGCCCCAAGGTTTCGGCCTTTTGCCGAGCGAGCTCAAGAAATCGCACACCCAGGCCCTGATTGCGCCAACCGTCATGCAAGGCAAGGCTGGAAATATAGAGGGTGCCGGGAATTTCCAGGTCGGCGTAAGGCGCCAGGACAGGGTCGGTAACTGCAGGTGCATTCGGGTCATGGTGCATCGCATAACTGTGCATCATGCCCACCACATTGCCCGCCGACTCAGCGACCCAACAGTTCTCGTAGGAAAAATCCACATCAGAGCGCGCGTAGCGACTAGCGCCTACGTCCAGCAGCGCCTGACCAGGCGCTGCTAGTTTGCTCCATATATAGGCGGCAGCGCCTTCTGAAGAAATCAGAAACAGCTGGGCTATGGCCCGTGCATCTTGCGGCAATGCTTGGCGAAACAGTACGGACATAGTGCCGGATCCTTTGTTGACGCGCGGTGGTTTGCCACAGGCTCAAACGCCGGCAGGCACCTTCAACTGTGAAGCCGAACTATAAGTAAGCTCCGCAGCAGGTGTAAGACGAAGAACGGCTGTTAACACAATTTCAGAAACGGACTACACCTTCTTCCAGCAACAGTTTAAGGATCGCCTGGGCACCGTCCTCGGCACTGACCCCCTTGAGCACCTGCCCACCGCCGCCGCTGGCCTTGGCCGTGGCGGCCTTCATGCGGTCGGCGCCGCTCTTGGCCTTGATCACCTTGAGGCGCTTGGGACGTGGCTTGGCGGGTTGCAGCACTGAGCCTGTGAATAACTCATCCTGTTCGATCTCAACTTCATGGGCCGCCAGCTCACCGCGTTGCGCGGGGCCATAGGCGCTTTGCCGTGGCTTGGGCGCGGCGTTATCCACCGTGGCCAGAAACGGCAAGCGCACCTTCAAGCGCCGCCGCTGCCCGCGCGGCAAGGCTTGCAGCACGTGAGCCACACCGCCGTCGATAGACTCCACCTGCGCCAGCCCGACAATCAGCGACCAGCCCAGTTGCTCGGCCAGCAGGAACGGCAACATGCCCGAGCCTTCGCCGGTTTCCGCCTGGCTGCCGGTGAGCACCACTTGAACGCCTGCATCGCGCAGGTAATCACTGAGCACCGGCAAGGCGTCAGAACCTGCCGGCTGTTCCAGCACATGCAACTGCGGCAAGCCCATGCCCAGGTAGCTGCGCAATGTAGGCTCGTGAATGTTGCCGGCATGCAGCACCTGCAACTTATCCCCAGCCATTTGCAGGCCCAGCTCGACAGCGCGAGCATCTTGCTCGGCGCGGCGCGGGCGGCCTGACGTCGGGTGGGCACCGATGGACACCAAGCTGATTACATTTGTCGTCATGGTCATGTCCTTAAGCCGCATCGCGCTTGGCGCCGTTGCGGTGAGCCTCGACCGCAGCGATCAAGGCTTGCAGTATCGCGGCGCTGTCGCCGATCACCGACAGGTCGGCACGCTTGATCATGTCGCAACCAGGATCGAGGTTGATCGCTACCACCTTGTCGCAGGCACCAATGCCTTGCAGGTGCTGGATCGCCCCGGAAATCCCTACGGCCACGTATACCCGCGCCGTGACCCAGGTGCCGCTGGCGCCGACCTGGCGATCACGCGCCATAAAGCCATCGTCCACGGCCACCCGCGAGGCGCCTTCGGTGGCGCCCAAGGCAGCGGCGGTCTGATGGAACAGTGCCCAATCCTTCACGCCGTTGCCGCCGGAGAAAATAAATTCGGCCTCGGCCATAGGAATTGCGCCAGGGTCCACTGCCACCGCACCGAGGTCTTCGATACGCGGCAAGCTGCGCGCCAGGGCTGTGGATAACTCCACGGGCAATACTTCATGGCGCGTTTCGCTGACCGGTTCGGCGCATTCCACTGCCGCCAGGATCAGGCGCGGTAATGGCCGGGCCACGTCTTCCTGGCCCGCCCCGGCACGACCGATGCACGTCTCGCCCTTGATCTGCCAGACCCGTGTGGCCGGGCGCTCTTTGAGGCTGGCGGCAAAACGCCGACCCAACTCGCCACCACCGCTGCGGCTGTCCGGCAGCAGCCAATGGCGCGGGTTGAACTGGTTATCCACAGCCCGAAGGCCCTGCACGCGTTGTTCCGGTGAATAACCGTCGAACTCATGGCCTTCCAGCACCAGCAAACGATCAACGCCTGCCGTGGCAAACGCGCTTTCTTTGTGTTCGCCAAACACCACCGCCAGCACCGCCCCATCGTTGCCGGCGAGTTGCCGCGCCAGGCCGAGTACATCGCGGTCGTGGCTGCTCAGACGGCCACCGACCATGTCCGGCACCACGTTGATGTAGAACGCCGGGACAGGCACCTGATGCAATGGCAATTGCACCTCCGCCGCCGCCGTGCGTTTGGCCGCGCCGCCTTGCTGGGCGCCGCTGCGGTCAATGCGCTTGATGCCGTTGGGGCCGATAAAACCGACGCCATGCACGTTTTTGCGAATGACGCCGTTCGGCCCCATCCAGCTGTGCTGCACCGGTTGCATCGCCGCGTGCAGCGGGTGCAGGCGGTTACGGGCGATCCATTCGGCCCGAGGATCGCGGCGGATAATGTCGCTCATATATGCACCTGCGCAGGTTCACGCTTAATCGGAGCCTTGGTCGGTGTGGCGTCTTCAAGCAACGCGTCAGCCACCAGTTCGGCAATGTCCTTGATCAATGGGCGCGGCTCAACCACACCTTCGAGCATCGCTGTGCACTGCGGGCAGCCCACAGCCACCAGCTCGGCGCCCGTTTCGCGGATGTCTTCCATGCGCATGTCGGGGATACGTTGCTTGCCGGGAATATCGGTAATCGGCGCGCCGCCGCCACCACCGCAGCAGCGCGAGCGAAAGCCAGAACGTTGCATTTCCTTGACCTCGATGCCCAACGCACGCAGCACTTGGCGCGGTGCCTCGTATTCGCCGTTGTAGCGGCCCAGGTAGCAAGGGTCGTGATAAGTCACGCTGTTGCCTTTGTGCTGGCCCAGGTTCAGCGCGCCGTCGCCGATCAATTCGGCCATGAACGTGCTGTGGTGCTGCACCCGGTAGTTGCCGTTGAAGGCGCTGTACTCGTTTTTCAGTACGTGGAAGCTGTGCGGGTCGCAGGTGACGATGCGCTGGAAGCTGTACTTCTCCAAGGTCTGAATATTGCGCGTGGCCAGCAGTTGGAAAGTGGCTTCATCGCCCAGGCGACGTGCGACGTCGCCACTGTCGCGCTCTTCCAGGCCCAAGACCGCGAAGTCGACCTTGGCCGCTTTCAGCACCTTGACGAAGGCGCGCAGGGTGCGCTGGTTGCGCATGTCGAAGGCGCCATCACCGACCCAGAACAACACATCGGCGCTGCCTTTCTCGCTGAACAACGGCAGGTTCAAATCCGCCGCCCAGTTCAAGCGACCGCCCGGTGCGAAACCGCCAGGATTGTCGGTGGCGATCAGGTTTTCCAGGACTTCGGCGCCTTTGTTCGGGGTGGCGCCTTTTTCCAGGGTGAGGTGGCGGCGCATGTCGACGATGGCGTCAACGTGCTCAATCATCATCGGGCACTCTTCCACACAGGCGCGGCAGGTGGTGCACGACCACAGGGTCTCGGCGTCCACCAGGCCGTTGACGATGGGCTGGTGCGGGTTGCCGCTGTGTTCGCCAATAACCTTGCCTGGATACGGGCTACCGGCGAACTTGGCATCGGTGCCGCCGGCCAGGCCGACCACCATGTCTTGGATCAGCTTCTTCGGGTTCAGCGGCTGGCCGGCGGCGAAGGCCGGGCACGCGGCTTCGCACTTGCCGCACTGCACGCAGGCGTCAAAGCCGAGCAATTGATTCCAAGTGAAATCCTTGGGCTTCTCCACGCCCAGCGGCGCGGTTTTATCGCTCAAGTCCAGCGGTTTCAACCCGGTGGAACGGCCGCCACCAAAGCGTTCGGCGCGGCGGTGCCAGGCCAGGTGCAGCGCACCGGCAAAGGCGTGTTTCATCGGCCCGCCCCAGGTCATGCCGAAGAACATTTCCGACACACCCCACAACACGCCCACACTCAGCAGCGCGGCCAGCAGCCAGCCGCCGAAGTCAGCGGGCAGAATCCCGGCCACCGGCAAGGTCACCAGGAAGAAACTCACCGAAAACGCCATCAGGCTTTTCGGCAGGCGCATCCACGGGCCTTTCGACAAGCGTGACGGCGGGTTACGCCGGCGCAGATACACGAAGGTAGCGCCGACAAACATCAGCACCGAAGCCAGCAGCAAGGCATAGCCGAGGATGCGGTTATGCAGGCCGAAGCCGTGCACCAGAATCGCCAGCAGCGCCGACAGCACAAAGCCCAGGGCGGTAGCAACGTGGGTGTTGGCAATGTATTTGTCGCGGGCGACCACGTGGTGCAGGTCGACCATGTAGCGCTTGGGCATGGCCAGCAGGCCGCCGAGCAAGTCGACTTTGGACGCGCGGCCACGGCGCCACATGTTCACCCGGCGCAGGGCGCCGAGGACAGCGAGGCCCAGGGCGGCGAACAAAAGAACAGGAAGCAAGGTGTTCAACATGGTGAAGCTCCCACATTTTTGACCGAGTCCACATTGGTTCGGTGTTGGATCAGAAATCCTTGCACAGGCGCAGGGCGTCATAGATGGCAGCGTGAGTATTACGCTGGGCCACACAGTCACCGATGCGGAACAGCAAGTACCCGTCGCCCGGCTCGCTCAGGCACGGCTGCGGCTTGATCGCGAACAACGCTTCAATGTCCATCTGGCCCTTGTTGCGCGAACCGGCTTTCAACCCGTAATAGAGCTCTTCGTCCGGGCGCACGCCGTTCTCGACCACCACTTGATCGACAACGCGTTCTTCCTTGGCGCCGGTGTATTCGTTCTCCAGCACCGCCACCAGCTTGTCGCCTTCGCGGTAGACCTTTTCCAGCATCATGTCGCCGGTCATGATCACTTCTTTCGGGTACATGCTGCGGTAGTAGGTGGGGAACGACGTGCCGCCCACAGCTACACCCGGCTTGATATCGTCGGTGACGATCTCGACCTGGCTGCCTTTGTCCGCCAAAAAGTCCGCCACCGACATGCCGGTGAACTCGCAGATGGTGTCGTACACCAGCACGTTTTTGCCCGGCGCAACTTTGCCGTCGAGCACGTCCCAACTGCTCACCACCAACCCCTCAGCCGCGCCCCAGTGCTCGTTCTGCTCCAGGAACGGATGCCCGCCGACGGCCAGCACCACCACATCCGGGCGCAGGTCGAGGATCGCTTCGGCATTCGCCGCCACGCCCAGGCGCAGGTCGACGTTCAAGCGTGCCAGTTCCAGCTGGAACCAGCGGGTAATGCCGGCGATCTGGTCGCGTTGCGGGGCTTTTGATGCGGTGGTGATTTGCCCGCCGATAGAGTCTTTCTTCTCGAACAGGGTCACGTCGTGGCCGCGCTCTGCGGCAACCCGCGCGGCTTCCATCCCGGCAGGGCCGGCACCGACCACCACGACTTTGCGTTTGGGCCCGGTAGACTTTTCGATGATGTGCGGCACGCCCATGTATTCACGCGAGGTCGCGGCGTTCTGGATGCACAGCACATCCAGCCCTTGGTACTGGCGGTCGATGCAATAGTTGGCGCCCACGCACTGCTTGATCTGGTCGATCTGGCCCATCTTGATCTTGGCGATCAGGTGCGGGTCGGCGATGTGGGCACGGGTCATGCCGACCATGTCCACATAGCCGCCTTCGAGAATACGAGTCGCCTGGTTCGGGTCCTTGATATTCTGCGCGTGCAGCACCGGGGCCTTGACCACTTCTTTGATACCGGCGGCCAAGTGCAAAAATGGCTCCGGTGGATAGCTCATGTTCGGGATAACGTTGGCCAAGGTGTTGTGGGTGTCACAGCCCGAGCCGACCACACCGATAAAGTCCAACATGCCGGTGTCGTCGTAATACTTGGCGATCTGTTTCATGTCCTCATGGGACAAACCGTCCGGATGGAATTCATCACCGCACAAACGGATGCCGACGCAGAAATCCGGCCCGACTTCCTTGCGCACGGCCTTCAACACTTCCAGGCCGAAACGCATGCGGTTCTCAAAGCTGCCGCCCCATTCGTCGGTGCGCTTGTTAACCCGTGGGCTCCAGAACTGGTCGATCATGTGCTGGTGCACTGCCGACAATTCCACGCCGTCCAGGCCACCGGCTTTGGCCCGCGCGGCGGCGCTGGCGTAGTTGCCGATCACGCGCCAGATTTCTTCCGGCTCGATGGTTTTGCAGGTCGCACGGTGCACCGGCTCACGGATGCCCGACGGCGACAGCAGGGTCGGCCAATGTTCGCCGTCCCAACGCGAGCGGCGGCCCATGTGGGTAATCTGGATCATGATCTTGGCGCCATGCTTGTGCATGGCATCGGCCAGGTTCTGGAAGTGCGGGATAATCCGGTCGTCGGCCAGGTTCACCGATTTCCACCAGCCTTGCGGGCTGTCGATGGCCACACTGGAAGACCCGCCGCAGATCGCCAGGCCGATCCCGCCCTTGGCTTTCTCTTCGTAGTACTTCACATAGCGGTCGGTGGTCATCCCGCCGTCGGTGGCGTACACCTCGGCGTGGGCGGTACTGAGCACGCGGTTGCGGATGGTCAGTTTGCCGATCTGGATCGGCGCAAACATTGCTTCGAAAGCCATGGCAGGGTCCTCGACTTACAACGGCTTGACGGTGAACAGGCCATCGTCGTGGCCTTCTTCGGAGCCGCCGTAGACTTGCTCGGCCACCGTGCGGATCTTGCTGCCACGCGCCTGCAGAATCTGGTCCATGGCGCCGGCAAACCAGCCGGTGAACATGTAGTCGACCTTGCGCCCGACCTTGCCGTACACATAGACAAACGCCGAGTGCTCGAGCTTGACGCTGGCGGTGCCTTTGTCGAGGTCGATGTCCTGGATCTTGAACAGGCCCCAGCCGCGCTGCGACAGGCGCTTCATGTAGTGTTCGAATACCGCAACGCCTTCCAGGCCGTGGCATTCAGCTTCTTTTTCACACCAGTGCCAGGCGGATTTGTAGCCGGCCTTGTAGAGGATTTCGGCATAGGCGTCCGCGCCCAAAACCTCTTCGATACCCATGTGGTTGTTGACGAAGAAATGGCGCGGCACGTACAGCATCGGCAGGGCGTCGGAGGTCCAGACACCGGTTTCGCTGTCGACTTCGATTGGCAATTGCGGGGCGATCTTGGCCATGGAAACTTAACTCCAGAAAATTCGTTTTGATGCCCCCGGCACGGATGGCCGGAGGAAAAGAGAGGTTGGCTTATTCGCCCCAAACGTCCTTGAGGACATTGACCCAGTTTTCACCCATGATCTTGCGTACCACGCGCTCGCTGTGGCCGCGCTTGAGCAAGGTCTCGGTGAGGTTGGGGAACTCGCCCACGGTGCGGATGCCCAGCGGGTTGATGATCTTGCCGAAGCTGGTCAGGCGGCGGGCGTAGCCCTTGTCATGGGTCAGCATTTCAAAGAAATCCTGGCCATGGCCCTGGGTGAAGTCGGTGCCGATGCCGATGGCGTCTTCGCCGACGATGTTCATGGTGTATTCGATGGCTTCGGCGTAGTCGTCGATGGTCGAATCGATGCCCTTGGCCAGGAACGGCGCAAACATGGTCACGCCGACAAAACCGCCGTGATCGGCGATGAACTTCAGTTCTTCATCAGACTTGTTGCGCGGGTGCTCTTTAAGGCCGGACGGCAGGCAGTGGGAATAGCACACCGGCTTTTTCGATTCGAGGATGACTTCTTCGCTGGTTTTGGAGCCGACGTGGGACAGGTCGCACATGATGCCGACGCGGTTCATCTCACCGACAACCTCACGACCAAAGCCCGACAGGCCGCCGTCACGCTCGTAGCAACCGGTGCCGACCAGGTTCTGGGTGTTGTAACACATCTGCACCACGCCCACGCCGAGCTGCTTGAAGATCTCGACATAGCCGAGCTGGTCTTCAAACGCGTGAGCATTCTGGAAGCCGAAGATGATGCCGGTCTTGCCCTGCTCCTTGGCCTTGCGGATGTCGGCGGTGGTTTTCACCGGGATCACCAGGTCGCTGTTCTCACGGATCAGGGTCTGGCTGGCCACGATGTTATTGATAGTGGCCTGGAACCCTTCCCACACCGACACGGTGCAGTTGGCGGCGGTCAGCCCGCCTTTGCGCATGTCCTCGAACAGCTCACGGTTCCACTTGGCAATGATCAGCCCGTCGATAACGATGCTGTCGGCATGCAATTGCGCTGGGCTCATCAGGCGTCCCCTTATTGGCGATTCGTGCGCCGAATCGTCTGCCGGCGCTTTGGGGCCAGCATATGCCCAGGGGCTGAACGAACCGGGTGCAAAAACGACAGGGGAATTGCCGAAAGCGTCAATCCGCGACAAAGGCCTACAGGACACGTCTGACTGACGACTGTTCTTTGTCTTACGCTTGAGCCAGAATTCCACATCACCTGATATGAGACGGCGCAATGAAATCGATTTTCCTGGCTTTGGCACTCATCGCAACCGGCGTTCACGCGGCCGAAGACACTGATAACACGCCGTGCGATGGCATCGAAAACGACAAGCAAACCCTGGAATGCGCCACTTACAACAAAACCACCGCCGAGCAATTGCTCAAGGATAACTACCAAAGCCTGCTGGAACGCATGGGTTCGACCTATGGCAGCAACAAGTCACAACTGGCCGACATTACCGCTCGTCTGAAGGATGCCCAGCAGAAGTGGGAAAAGCTGCGCGATGCCGATTGCGCAGTGGACACCTTCCCGGCGGTGAACGGCAGCAAGGACTATGCGATTCAACAGAATGATTGCTTGGCACGGATGAGTGATGAGCGGTCGGAGTTTTTGGAGTCGATTGGGCAGGAATAAGCCAGCTTCAAGCGTCGAGGTTTATTGAAAAGGAATTCACATGTATTACCCACGCGAGGCGCAGAGGGATTTCCTCTATACGCGCGCCGCTCTGCTGTTCTTGGCCATGCTGATACTGTCGCTGATGCTGAGCTTGTCGGTAAGCCGGGGTGCACCTTTTGCACTGATAAAGGCGGCGCCCATCGAAACCATCGGGCACATCACTCAACTGGAAAGCCTCAGCGCCTGGGTCTCAAGCACCAACGTGCATTACGCTTTTGACCATGAAGGCCAACGCATCGAAGGCATGGTGAACAACAGCAGCTACGTCGACGACCCTGGCTACGAAGTGGGCAGCCCGGTCCCGGTGGTGTACTCAAAATGGTTTCCAACGGTGCATAACATCAAGGCGAACCTTAAATCGAGTTCGCCTAACTTCTACATCATGAGCGTAAGCGTCGGCTTGATGATGGTGTTCTCGATACTGATGTTCTGGACGGCGCATCAGATCTTTCAACATCAAGAAGAAGACCGGCATTACTGATACTCGCCACTCAGCCCCCACTTTAATAGGCTATTGAATGACTATCTGCGGCATCGAAATCAAAGGCAGCGAAGCCATCATCGCCATCGCCTCCCTGGACAACCAGGCGCTGAGCCACGTCGCCCTGGCCACCAAGAAAATCGCCCTGGAAGACGACGATGAGGCGGCCAATGTCAAAGCCTTCGCAGCCCAAGTGAAAGCGTTTGTGCAGGCAAACGCCATTACCCGCATCGCGATCAAGAAGCGCAGCAAGAAAGGCGAGTTCGCCGGCGGCCCGACTACGTTCAAGATTGAAGGTGTGTTTCAGTTGCTGGAGGGGGTTGAGGTGACGTTGTTGTCGCCGCAAACCATCAATGCGCAGAACAAGAAGCACAACTTTGATCTGCCGGCCTCGCTGAACAAGTATCAGCATGAGGCTTTCAAAGCGGCGTGTTCGGCACTGGTAAAGAAATAAGCCACACTGAAGATCAGTGTGGGAGCCGGCTTGCCTGCATCGCAGGCAAGCCAGCTCCCACCTTTGAACCTTGTTGCCTTTAAACCCTTGTACGGCCTTTGTGCTGCAGCCAGTCGCCAAACGTTTTGTCTTCCAGGGCATAGCCGCCCCGGCTCGACTTCCACACCAACTCCTTGTCGCGCAGGGCATCGATGCAGGCCTGAATGGTCTGGGTGCCTGGCACCACGTCGCTGCCCATGTCCTCCAGCGCTTTGCTGACGGCCGTGAGGGTGCTGTCGGTGAACGGCGCGAACGGTTGGTTGTGTTGCGAACGCTCCACCATCACTTCCAACACGGCGCGCTGGGGGATGGTGAGGTTGTTCCAGGCGCTTTCAAATTCGGTCCACACGCCCGCGCGCAGCAGTTCGGCACGGCTGTGCAGCAGTTGGCCCAAATTGCTTGCCTCGCCCAGCTCCAGCGCCACTTCACCGATGATGGTGCGCAGCATCTCGGGACGACGGCCTACCAGCTCGAAGGCTTCGTCGATATCCGCAGCGTTGAACTGATTGGTTTTGGCCAAATGCGCATTGAGGTGCACGGTGTAAGCCTGGGTGAACTCTTTGCCAAGCAAAGGGAACGGCGTGATGCTGGAGCCGAAGAATGGCTGGCTTTTGCCCAGCACCAAGTGAGCCAGCTTGTCGCGGTTGGAGCCGGTAAACACCAGGCGCAAGCCACTGCCTTCCTCGTCACGGCCTTGGTTGAGCTGATCCCGGGCGGCCTTCAACGCGAACATCGCATTGATACCTGACTCGGTGGTTAAGGCGTGCTGCGCTTCGTCAATCACCAGCACGACGGTTTTTTCCGCAGCGCTGTGGAGCAATTCCAAGGCTTGGGTCAGCGTGGCGCCGACGGGCAACTGTGGCTTGGTGAAGTCCCAGGAGAGGGTACGCAGAAAGCTAAGTTTCTCGACTCCAATGTTCTTGGCCAGTTTGCGAATGCCCTTTTCATAAGGCACCAAAGCCGCGGCAATAGCGCTGGCGATCAACTCAGCCGGATCTTTCTCCTTGTCGGCCCAGAGATCCACGTACACCGCCAACCACCCCCGCAGCTGACACTCCGGGATCAGGTCTTCGCGCAAAAAGGTGCTTTTGCCGGTACGACGCGGCGCCGCGAGAAACAGGCCAGAGGTAAAGTCCTGAATACCGGCCCCCACCAAACCATCAGCAATGCTGCTTGCCAGGGCGGGGCGGCGGAATACGAAGCCGCTGTTCTTCGACATGCTTTTATACTCAATTATGGAAAGGACTATAAATTATAGTGTCGAGTATAATTAACTATAATTGCCCGTCACACCACCTCTCGTCGCCGATCCTCCCTCGGACATTTCGCAAACCGCGCCCGATAGCTGCGCGTGAAATACGACGGCGACTCAAACCCGCACGCAATACTGACTTCCAGCACGCTCATGTCGCTCTGGCGCAATAACTGCCGGGCTTTTTCCAGGCGTAAGCCCAAATAGAAGTTGCTCGGCGTTTCGTTCAAGTGCAGGCGAAACAGCCGTTCCAGTTGGCGCCGTGTCACCTTGATCGCATCAGCCAATGCCAAGGTGCTCAGCGGCGGCTCAGTGTGTTGCTCCATTTCGCCGATCACCTGCACCAACTTCTTGTTGTTGATGCCGTAGCGCGTGGCGATCTGCATACGCTGGTGGTCTTTGCGCGGCCGGATGCGGCCGAGCACGAATTGTTCGGAAACCTGAATCGCCAGGTCCGGGCCATGGGCCTGGGCGATCAGGTCGAGCATCAGGTCGATGGACGCCGTGCCGCCAGCGCAGGTGATGCGCCGGCGGTCGATCTCGAACAGCTCCTGGGTCACGCTTAGGTGTGGATAAGATTCCTTAAACGCGTCGATGGCTTCCCAGTGCAAGGTCAGGCGGTGGCCGTCGAGCAGGCCTGCTTCAGCGAGCACGCAGGCGCCAGTGTCGATGGCACCCAACGTCACGCCGTCATGATCGAGACGGCGCAACCAGTGTTCCAGCGCAGGCGTGGCGAACTGCAAGGGTTCGAAACCGGCGACCACCATCAGCGTCGCGCCTTTTTTCAGCGGCTCCAATGCGGCGTCAGCGTTGACCGACATCCCGTTGCTCGCCAGCACCGCACCACCATCGGCGCTGAGTACATGCCAGCGGTACAGCTCGCCGCGAAAGCGGTTGGCCACGCGCAGCGGTTCCAACGCGGAGATAAAGCCGATGGCCGAGAAGCCCGGCATTAGCAGAAAGTAGAAATCCTGGGACATGGTGGCGCTCTCGTAGGACGGGCAGCGTGGTCACTGTGATACGCCAGTTCAACCGGCCATTCAAGAGCACAGGTCGCTGCAGTGCAAGAGCGGGTCGCCGCCGTGCGCTTTGCCGCCGTTCAAGCTGCGTACCTTGATCCCACGGCGCACAAAGACGCCGGCCCCCACAATAACGACCTGCCGAGGGATCCACCATGAACCGACTGATTAGCCGCTGCGTGCTTGCACTCAGCGCCAGCGCCATTTTGAGCACCCACGTGATGGCAGCCGATGCGGCTTCTTGCCAAAACGTGCGCATGGGCGTGGTGAACTGGACCGACGTGATCGCCACCAGCGCCATGACCCAAGTGTTGCTCGATGGCCTCGGCTACAAAACCAAACAAACCAGCGCCTCCCAGCAAATCATCTTCGCCGGCATCCGTGACCACCGCCTGGACCTGTTCCTGGGGTACTGGAACCCGCTGATGACCCAGACCATTACCCCCTTTGTTGACGCAAAACAGGTGAAGGTCCTTGAAAAACCGAGCCTGGAAGACGCGCGCGCGACCCTCGCCGTGCCGACTTACCTGGCGGACAAGGGCCTGAAAACCTTTGCTGACATCGCCAAGTTCGAGAAAGAGCTGGGCGGCAAGATCTACGGCATCGAGCCAGGTTCAGGCGCCAACACCCAGATCAAGGCGATGATCGCCAAGAACCAGTTCGGCCTGGGCAAATTCCAACTGGTGGAATCCAGCGAAGCTGGCATGCTCGCCGCCGTGGACCGCGCGGTACGCCGCAAGGAAGCCGTGGTGTTCTTTGGCTGGGCGCCGCACCCGATGAACGTCAACGTGGCGATGACTTACCTGACCGGCAGCGACGACGCCTTGGGCCCGAACGAAGGCATGGCCACGGTGTGGAGCGTCACTGCGCCGACCTACGCCGAGCAGTGCCCGAACGTGTACAAGCTGCTGACCAACCTGACCTTCACCGCCGCTGACGAGAGCCGAATGATGCAGCCGTTGCTGGATCACAAAGACGCGCTCGAATCCGCCAAGCAGTGGCTCAAGGACCACCCGCAAGACCAGCAGCGCTGGCTTGAAGGCGTGACCACCTTCGACGGCAAACCGGCCGCGGCCAACCTGCAACTGACCCGCAAGTAACCTGACTCGAATCACCGTGTCGCAGCCGTTTTTGGCTGCGAGCGGCATCACTACGTCCGCCTGTAAGGAACCGACTCATGAATCACGACGTCATCATCACCTGCGCACTCACCGGTGCTGGCGACACGACCGCCAGAAGCCCACACGTGCCGGTCACTCCCAAACAAATCGCCGCTGCCGCCGTGGAAGCCGCCAAGGCTGGCGCGACCGTGGTGCACTGCCACGTGCGTGACCCCGAAACCGGCAAGTTCAGCCGCGATGTTGCGTTGTACCGCGAAGTGATGGAGCGCATCCGCGAGGCCGATATCGACATCATCGTCAACCTCACCGCCGGCATGGGCGGCGACCTGGAAATCGGCGGCGGCGAGAATCCGATGGAGTTCGGCCCCAACACCGACCTGGTCGGCCCACTGACGCGCCTGGCTCACGTCGAGGAGCTGCTGCCGGAAATCTGTACCCTGGACTGCGGCACGCTGAACTTCGGTGACGGCGACACCATTTACGTGTCCACCCCGGCGCAACTACGTGCTGGCGCCAAGCGTATTCAAGAGCTGGGCGTTAAGGCCGAGCTGGAAATTTTCGACACCGGCCACCTGTGGTTCGCCAAGCAGATGATCAAAGAGGGCCTGCTCGACAACCCGCTGTTCCAACTGTGCCTGGGCATTCCGTGGGGCGCACCGGCCGACACCACCACCATGAAAGCCATGGTCGACAACCTGCCCGCCGATGCGGTGTGGGCCGGCTTCGGTATTGGTCGCATGCAAATGCCGATGGCAGCCCAAGCGGTGCTGCTGGGCGGCAACGTGCGGGTCGGCCTGGAAGACAACCTGTGGCTGGACAAAGGCGTGCTCGCCACCAACGGCCAACTGGTGGAACGGGCGGGTGAAATCCTCAGCCGCCTCGGCGCGCGGGTCATGACCCCGGCGGAAGGCCGAATCAAGATGGGCCTGACCAAGCGCGGCTAACTCCCTGCCGAAACCGAATTAAAAATGTGGGAGCGGGCTTGCTCGCTCCCACATTTTGCACCGGTTGCCAACACAGAATTTGCGAATACTTTAGGAACTTGCCATGAGTTTTATCACTGAAATCAAAACCTTCGCCGCCCTCGGCAGCGGCGTCATCGGCAGCGGCTGGGTGTCTCGCGCGCTGGCCCACGGCCTGGATGTCATCGCCTGGGACCCGGCGCCCGGCGCCGAAGCGGCCCTGCGCAAGCGCGTCGCCAACGCCTGGGGCGCCCTGGAAAAACAAGGCTTGGCACCGGGAGCCTCCCAGGACCGCCTGCGCTTTGTCGCCACGATCGAAGAGTGCGTAAAAGACGCCGACTTCATCCAGGAAAGCGCTCCGGAACGCCTGGAGCTGAAACTGGAATTGCACAGTAAGATCAGCGCGGCGGCCAAGCCGAATGCGCTGATTGGTTCGAGTACCTCGGGCCTGTTGCCAAGCGAGTTCTACGAGGGTTCCACCCACCCGGAACGCTGCGTGGTCGGCCACCCGTTTAACCCGGTTTACCTGTTGCCGCTGGTGGAAGTGGTGGGCGGCAAACATACCGCGCCGGAGGCTGTTCAGGCGGCGATCAAGGTGTATGAATCACTCGGCATGCGCCCGTTGCATGTGCGTAAGGAAGTGCCGGGGTTTATCGCTGACCGCCTGCTTGAAGCGCTGTGGCGTGAGGCGCTGCACTTGGTTAACGACGGCGTGGCGACCACCGGTGAGATCGACGATGCCATCCGTTTTGGCGCCGGCTTGCGTTGGTCGTTCATGGGCACCTTTCTGACTTACACCCTGGCCGGCGGTGATGCCGGGATGCGGCATTTCATGGCGCAGTTCGGCCCGGCATTGCAGTTGCCGTGGACGTACCTGCCGGCACCGGAGCTGACCGACAAGTTGATTGATGATGTGGTCGAGGGCACCAGCGATCAGTTGGGTAAACACAGCATTTCGGCGCTGGAGCGCTATCGTGATGATTGCCTGCTGGCGGTGCTGGAAGCGGTGAAGACCACCAAAGCCAAGCACGGGATGAGCTTCGCTGAGTGACCGTTGTTGATCTCTGTGGGAGCTGGCTTGCCTGCTCCTACATTTAAGCAAGTACATAGCCGGAATTTATGTGATGCCTGCACTGACCACCTACACCACCAGCATCCTCCCCGAGTGGGTGGACTACAACGGCCACCTGCGCGATGCGTTCTACCTGCTGATCTTCAGCTACGCCACCGACGCACTGATGGACACCCTTGGCCTGGACAGCGAAAACCGCGAAGCCAGCGGCCACTCGTTGTTCACCCTGGAGCTGCACCTCAACTACCTGCACGAAGTGAAACTCGGTGCCGAGGTGCAAGTGCACACGCAACTGATCGGCCATGACGCCAAGCGCCTGCACCTCTATCACAGCCTGCATTTAGTCGGCGACGAGAAGGAACTGGCCGGCAACGAACAAATGCTGCTGCACGTCGATCTCGCGGGGCCGCATTCAGCGCCGTTTACCGAGGCCACACTCGCAAAACTCGCGGCCATCGGTGCGCACCAAGCCGACCTGCCCCGCCCCCCGCTCCTCGGCCGGGTCATTGGCCTGCCACCCAAAAAGCCATAAGGAATCACCATGCAAACCGCCGCCGCTGTTGCCGATTTCCGTACCTACCCAACGATCAGCGACCTCGCCGATGCGCAGGTGCTGAAGGATCTGATTCGCGTGCGGTGGGCCGATGGCCGAGTCAGCCCGTTCCATCATCAGTGGTTGCGCGATAACTGCCCATGCACCGAATGCGTGTACAGCGTGACTCGCGAGCAAGTGCTGGAAATTGTCGACGTGGATGAAAACCTCAGCGCCGTCAGTGTACGTATCGACCACGGGTTTCTAAGCGTGGAGTGGCGTGGCGGCCATCGCAGCCAATACGACCCTGGCTGGCTGCGAGCACATGCCTACGACGATGAATCACGCGCCGAGCGTCGGGCGGCCAAACCAAAATCGCGGCTGTGGGACCACACGTTTGAACTGCCCGTATTCGACTACGCCGCCGTGATGGAAGACCCGAATATTCTGCTGCAATGGTTGCTGGCCTTGCGTGACGGCGGCCTCACGCAAATCCGTGGCGTACCCACTGAACCTGGCTCGCTGGCACTGATCGCCAAGCGCATTTCGTTTATCCGCGAGAGCAACTTCGGTGTGCTGTTCAACGTGCAATCCAAGGCCGATGCCGACAGCAATGCCTACACCGCTTTCAACCTGCCGCTGCACAGCGATTTGCCGACGCGTGAGTTGCAGCCGGGGCTGCAATTTCTGCACTGCCTGGTGAACGATGCCACCGGCGGCGAGAGTATTTTTGTCGATGGGTTTGCCATCGCCCATGCGCTGCGCAGCGAAGACCCCGAGGCATTTCACGCGCTGTGTGAAATCCCCGTGGAATTTCGCAATAAGGACCGTCACAGCGACTACCGCCGCCTCGCGCCGATCATTGCGCTGGATGCGTTAGGTGAAGTGGCGGAGATCCGCATGGCCAACTTTCTGCGCGGGCCATTCGAGGCAAGCGTGGAGCAAATGCCATTGCTGTATCGGGCTTATCGGCGCTTGATCACGATGACGCGCGAAGATCGTTTCCGTTGGGTCAAACGCCTGAATCCGGGCGAGCTGTGGTGCTTTGATAACCGCCGCACCTTACATGCGCGCAATGCGTTTGACCCCGCCTCCGGGGCGCGGCATTTCCAGGGTTGTTATATCGACCGGGATGAGTTGCTCTCTAGAATTCTGGTGTTGCAGCGGTAGACCGAGTCGCGGCCATCGCAGTCACTGCAAAACCCCAGGCAAAAAAAGCCCCGATCCAGCCGTGACCGGATCGGGGCAGAGTGCTTGGTGTGAGCGTGACATCCCGAGGGTGACCAAACCTTCAAGGTGCGTGCCTGGGAATCAGTGTGCCTATTACTTGTTTGGGCAAATGACCCGAAAACGACCTGCTCATAGCCATCTGAGCCATTCGTCAATTCTGCCCTTGCCGACGGGCCGGGGGCCTACCAGAATCCAAGTCAGTCCCCGCTCCCTACACCAGGATGAACGTCATGATGCACGCGGATTTGATTGACCAGGATGACCTGCTGGGCCAGCTGCGCTCGCTGGGTTTTGAAGTGTCCAGCGGTGCTACCGCCGAGCAGGCTTGCGAGTGTGCGGTGCGCGGTTTGAGTGCCGCGCGGGCCAAGGCGCTCAAGGGCATGGTGGAACAGATGTACACCGGCAGCGCGACGATCTTGCCGGCAGTGCGCCAGGCGATCGACAAGCAGTTGTTGCCGGCTTTGGGGCAGTTCAAGCAGAACTCTGGCGCCTGATAGATCGCTATCGCAGGCAAGCCAGCTTTCACATTTGAATTGTGAACACAGTCAAATGTGAAAGCTGGCTTGCCTGCGATGAAGTCCCTTCGGTCTAGAGCCTTACACTCGCGAAAGTCGACTCATTCCTGGCCTGACTCAACGCCGACATCGGCCCCGCCAACGGTGACAACACCAGCGCCTGCGGAATCGGCATCATCGCCACTTGCTGGGTGGTGTTGGAGCCTACACGCTCATCGCGAGGCGGAATGCCGAAGTATTCGCGGTAGCACTTGGAGAAGTGCGGCGTGGACACAAACCCGCACACCGAGGCCACTTCGATGATCGACATCGGCGTTTGCTTGAGCAATTGCCGCGCACGAATCAGGCGCAGCTTCAGGTAATAACGCGATGGCGAGCAGTGCAGGTATTTCTGGAATAGCCGCTCCAACTGGCGGCGCGACACGGCGACGTACACCGCCAGTTCGTCCAGGTCGATGGGCTCTTCGAGGTTGGCTTCCATCAGCGCGACGATTTCCTGCAGCTTCGGCTGGTTGGTGCCGAGCATGTGCTTGAGCGGCACGCGCTGGTGATCCTGTTCGTTACGGATACGTTCGTAGACAAACATTTCGGAGATGGCGGCTGACAACTCGCGCCCGTGGTCACGGCTGATCAGGTGCAACATCATGTCCAGCGGCGCAGTGCCGCCCGAACTGGTGAAGCGGTTGCGGTCGAGGGTGAACAGGCGTGTGCTCATGGCCACGCGCGGGAACGCTTCCTGCATCGACGCCAGGCACTCCCAGTGCACACTGCAGTCAAAACCGTCGAGCAAACCAGCGCAGGCCAGGGCCCAACTGCCGGTGCACACGGCGCCAAGGCGACGCGACTGGCGTGCCTGGCTTTGCAGCCACGACACATGTTCACGGGTAACAGTGCGCTGGATGCCCACGCCGCCGCACACCATCACAGTGTCCAGGGCCGGGGCTTTGTGCATGGAGGCATCGGGGGTGATTTGCAGACCATCGCTGGCCCAGACCTGGTTGCCGTCGACACTCAGGGTTGTCCAGCGATACAGCTCGCGGCCGGACAGCTGGTTGGCCATGCGCAGAGGCTCCACTGCAGACGCCAGGGAAATCAGCGTGAAATTGTCCAGCAGCAAAAAGCCGATGGATTGAGGCGCACGGTTCTGGGCTTGAGCCCCTGAGTTGAACGACGTCATCGCGGTATCTCCTCACACAAAGCGGGTGATGGCCTCAGGCGAGGCTCTTGTTATTGCGCTCTGCTCTTGTGCAGAGAGAGGCTTTGAATTGATAGAGCAAATGCCATGCCTAAAATTGAATGGCCATTCAATAACTCCTGAAAACGACCTGATGACGTGGCTATATAAGCCCGCGCAAGGAGTGCGGGATATGCCCCAAAAAGGACGTTGGGATAAGCCTGCTCACGGGGTGTGAGCAGATCGGTAGCACTTGTGGGAAGGCGCTTTGAGGGCATGGGAAAAGTCTGTCACCGCACGCACGGGTGACGGGTGGTCGAGCAGGAAATCGTTCGCAGACTACTTATCTGTTTGCGACGCGCTAAAAGGTGGCGCGTTTGGGTTCGGGTGTTCACTTTATGAGCAGTTTGTCTGAGCTACCGACATCGCGGGCAAGCCCACATTTTGACCTGCGAATACATTCAAAGGTGGCTTGCCTGCGATGCAGGCGACTGGGTCTCAGCACTCGACCGCACTCACCGCCAACCCGCCCCGCGATGTTTCCTTGTACTTGTCATGCATGTCCGCGCCGGTATCGCGCATGGTGCGGATCACCCGGTCCAGGGAGATAAAATGCTGCCCATCGCCACGCAGGGCCATTTGCGCGGCGTTGATCGCCTTGACCGCTGCAATCGCATTGCGTTCGATACAGGGCACTTGCACCAACCCGCCCACCGGGTCGCAGGTCAGGCCGAGGTTGTGTTCCAATCCGATTTCCGCGGCATTGCACACTTGCTCCGGCGTCGCACCGAGAATCTCTGCCAGCCCCGCCGCAGCCATGGCGCAGGCTGAACCCACTTCGCCCTGGCAGCCGACTTCGGCCCCTGAGATCGAGGCGTTTTTCTTGCACAGAATCCCCACCGCCGCCGCGCCGAGCAGGTAATCAACAACGTTGGCTTCAGTGACCTCTTCGCTGAACTTCATAAAGTAGTGCAGCACCGCCGGGATGATCCCCGCCGCGCCATTAGTCGGTGCGGTGACCATGCGCCCGCCGGCGGCGTTTTCCTCATTCACCGCCAGGGCGAACAGGTTGACCCACTCCATCGCGCTCAAGGTCGAGCCGATCACATTCGGCTTGCCCAGCTCCTGCAAGCTGCGGTGCAACTTGGCAGCGCGGCGACGCACGTTCAAGCCGCCAGGCAGGATGCCCTCATGCTTGAGACCCTGCTCCACACAATCCTGCATGGCCCGCCAAAGTTTCATCAGCCCCGTGCGGATTTCTTCTTCGGAACGCCAGACCTTTTCGTTAGCCAGCATCAACTCGGCCACGCGCAGGTTGTGGGTTTTGCACAGCTGCAACAGCTCCACCGCGCTGGAAAAGTCATACGGCAGTTCGGTGCGGTCCATATCGGCCACACCGCTTTGCGCCTGGGCTTGATCCACCACAAAACCGCCACCGACTGAATAGTAAGTATCGCGGTGCAGCTCGCCGTCTGCGCCGAACACCACCAGCGTCATGCCGTTGGGATGGAACGGCAGGTTTTCGTCGAGCAGGCGCATGTCGCGCGCCCACATGAAAGGCACCGGCACATACCCGTCGAGCAAGAGCGTATCGGTCTCGCGCAGGGTGTGAATACGTGGGCCAATTTGCGCCGGGTCGATTGCGTCCGGCCACTCGCCCATCAGGCCCATGATGGTGGCTGTGTCGCTGCCGTGGCCGATGCCGGTAGCCGACAATGAGCCATACAGCTGAACTTCGACGCGCATGACTTGTTCCAACAGTTCACGTTCACGCAATGCTTGGACGAACAACGCCGCGGCGCGCATGGGGCCGACGGTGTGAGAACTCGAAGGCCCGATGCCGATCTTGAACAGGTCGAAAACGCTGATAGCCATTGCCGTGAAACTCCTCGGTGAGCAGGCTAGGCATGAACAAGCTGCTACGCTCAGATCGCCCAGATGGCGGCATCATCAAGCTTTTATCCGCCCTCACGGCGTCTCACACCGACGTAACCATGCTCACCAACGCCGCCCTCGTGCGATCAGGCGTTTTGGCCGTTTTTAGCGGTGCAGATCAGTAAAAACTGCAGTTTTGACACTGGAAAAATCTGTAAGCGACGTTACCGACACTGGATGCGACCATCCCTGTACTGGATACGACGCCCCCTGTAGGCGGCAGATTTTCACTGGTACATGATCAGTCTCGACTCGTTTGCAAGGCACCGTGCCTGCGCTTCATCGCACGCCCCAACCGCAACACTTATAAAGCGCGGCGAAAGCCGCCAGAAAAAAGACACAGGAGTCTACCCCGATGAAAGGTTCACCCTCGTTGTTGTTGGCCGCCATGCTGAGTCTGCCAGTTGTGGCACACGCTGCAGAACCGGAACAGTGCAAGACCGTTAACTTCTCCGATGTCGGCTGGACCGACATCACCGTCACTACCGCGACCACCAGCGAAATCCTCAAGGGCCTGGGCTACAAGCCGCGCACCACGATGATTTCGGTACCTGTGACCTACAAGTCACTGGCCGACGGCAAGAACATGGACATCTTCCTCGGCAACTGGATGCCGACCATGGAAAACGACATCAAGCAGTACCGTGATGCCGGCACCGTGGAAACCGTGCGCGCCAACCTGGAAAACGCCAAGTACACCCTGGCGGTGCCCGAAGCGCTGTACAACAAAGGCCTTAAAGATTTCGCCGACATCGTCAAATTCAAGGATGAACTGGGCGGCAAGATCTACGGTATCGAGCCGGGTAACGATGGCAACCGCACCATCCAGACGCTCATCGACAAAGACGCCTTCGGCCTGAAAACCGCGGGTTTCAAAGTGGTTGAGTCCAGTGAAGCCGGGATGCTCTCGCAAGTAGAACGCGCCGCCAGACGGGACCAGGCCATCGTGTTCCTCGGCTGGGAACCGCACCCGATGAACACCCGCTTCAAGATGAAGTACCTGACTGGCGGTGACGATTCGTTCGGCCCCAACTACGGCCAGGCCACCATTTATACCAACGTCCGCAAGGGCTACACCCAGGAATGCAGCAACGTTGGCCAATTGCTGAAAAACCTGTCGTTCACCTTGAACATGGAAAGCACCCTGATGGGTAACGTGCTGGACGACAAGATGAAGCCTGACGCCGCGGCCAAAGCCTGGCTGCAGAAGAACCCGCAAGTGCTCGACACCTGGCTCGCCGGTGTGACCACGGTTGATGGCAAACCAGGTCTGGAGGCCGTCAAGGAATACCTCGCCAAGTAAGTGCTGACCCCGGGGCGGTACGCTGCCCCGGGATGTTTTCCCCTTCGCATGTGGACATTCACTACCATGCTGACTGAACATAAAATCCCACTAGGCCAGTACATCGCTGCCTTCGTCGAATGGTTGACCCAACACGGTGCCAACTACTTCGACGCAATCGCATCGACCCTGGAAACGATGATCCACGGCGTGACGTTTGCGCTAACCTGGTTCAATCCACTGGCATTGATCGGTCTGGTTGCGCTACTCGCTCACTTTATTCAACGCAAATGGGGCCTGACAGTGTTTGTCATTGCCGCCTTCCTGCTGATCCTGAACCTGGGGTACTGGCAGGAAACCATGGAAACCCTCGCACAGGTGTTGTTCGCCACCCTGGTCTGCGTGGTTATTGGTGTGCCGCTGGGCATTGTTGCCGCGCACAAACCCATGTTCTACACCCTGATGCGACCGGTGCTCGATCTGATGCAGACCGTACCGACCTTCGTCTACCTCATCCCTACCCTGACCCTCTTCGGGCTCGGTGTTGTGCCTGGTCTGATCTCCACGGTGGTGTTCGCGATCGCTGCGCCTATCCGTCTGACCTACCTGGGCATCCGTGATGTGCCGCAAGAGTTGATGGACGCCGGCAAGGCCTTTGGCTGCTCGCGTCGCCAGTTGCTCTCGCGCATTGAACTGCCCCACGCCATGCCGAGCATTGCCGCCGGCATTACCCAATGCATCATGCTGTCGTTGTCGATGGTGGTGATTGCGGCCCTGGTGGGTGCCGACGGCCTCGGCAAACCGGTGGTCAACGCACTCAACACCGCCGACATCGCCCTGGGCTTTGAAGCTGGCCTGGCAATCGTATTGCTGGCGATCATGCTCGACCGCATCTGCAAACAACCCGACGCTAAAGTAGGGGGTGATGCATGAGCATTATCCGATTCGACAATGTCGACGTGATCTTCTCCAAAGACCCGCGCGAAGCACTCAAGCTGCTCGACCAAGGCATGCATCGCAACGAGATCCTGAAAAAGACAGGGCAGATTGTCGGCGTTGAAAAAGCCAGCCTGGATATTGAGAAAGGTGAAATCTGCGTGCTGATGGGCTTGTCGGGCTCCGGCAAGTCGAGCTTGCTGCGCTGCATCAACGGCCTTAACACCGTGAGCCGTGGTCAGCTGTTTGTGGAGCATGAAGGACGCCAGATCGACATCGCTTCGTGCACCCCGGCCGAGCTGAAAATGATGCGCACCAAGCGCATCGCCATGGTGTTCCAGAAGTTCGCCCTGATGCCCTGGCTGACGGTGCGCGAGAACATCAGCTTTGGTCTTGAAATGCAGGGCCGCCCAGAAAAAGAACGGCGCGCGCTGGTGGATGAAAAACTCGAGCTGGTGGGCCTGGCCCAATGGCGCAACAAGAAGCCCGATGAGCTGTCGGGCGGCATGCAGCAGCGCGTCGGCCTGGCCCGCGCACTGGCGATGGACGCCGATATCCTACTGATGGACGAACCCTTCTCCGCCCTCGACCCGCTGATCCGTCAAGGCTTGCAAGATGAACTGCTGGAGCTGCAACGCAAGCTGAACAAGACCATCGTATTCGTTAGCCACGACCTGGACGAGGCACTCAAGCTCGGCAGCCGTATCGCGATCATGAAAGATGGAAAGATCGTCCAGTACAGCGTGCCGGAAGAGATCGTGCTGAACCCGGCGGACGACTATGTGCGCACCTTCGTCGCCCACACCAACCCGCTGAACGTACTGTGCGGTCGCAGCCTGATGCGCACCCTGGACGACTGCAAACGCATCAACGGTTCTGTGTGTTTAGATCCGGGCGACGATTCGTGGCTGGACCTGGCTGAAGGCAACACCATCCAGGGCGCCCGCCAGAATGGCGCGGTGATGAACCTGCAGAATTGGGCACCAGGGCAACCGGTTGAAGGTTTGGGCCGTGTACCGACGCTGGTGGACTCCAATATCGGCATGCGCGATGCGCTACAAATTCGTTATCACACCGGGAATAAGTTGGTGTTGCATGACAGCAACCACCAGGTGGTGGGGATCTTGGGGGACAGCGAGCTTTACCATGCCCTGCTGGGCAAGAACCTGGGCTGAGGCAGCAACGGAAGGAATGCGGTCAATGTGGGAGCTGGCTGGCCTGCGATAGCAATGGTGAATCCAACATAGCTATCGCAGGCCAGCCAGCTCCCACATTTGATCTTTATTTCGGCATAAAAAAAACGGCGCCAGTGACGGCGCCGCTCCTTTCACACATCAGCTATAGACACGGCCAAGGAGCTGCCGATGGCTTTCAAACTGATCGAGCACGTCCCGGGTAATCTGCTCCTGGGTAAAGCCCATCAGGTCGTATTCCTGAGGTCCGTTATGCAGATAGACCTCAGCCCGATAGTAACGCGTGCGCTCTTCCTCGGGCACGTCGCTCGGTGCCGACGAATAAGCATCCAGGCTCACTTCATAGACGAACGGGTTACCCTCTTCCATCTCGATGCGCACACCAATACAGCGCTTGGATTTGCCCAGCAAAGTCTGCACTTCCAGCCCCTGATCACGCAACGCAACCGCCGCTTCTTCCAGCGCAGGCGTGACGTGCTTGTCCATAAAGCGTTGCACAGTGCCCTGGCTTGGTTGCAGGTCCAGCGCGGTCAAGCGCTCGCTGAATCCACGGCGGCCACGCTCGGCCAATTGCGCCTGCTCCTGTTCGACGGCCACGTCCTGGCGCATCGCCTTGTGCAAACCAAACATGAACAGAATCAGCACCACCGAGAACGGCAGCCCCGCCAGCACCACCATGGTTTGCATGGCTTCAAAGTTGCCAGCAAACAGCAGGCCGATGGTCACCAGGGTGATCACGACCGACCAGAAGATTCGCAGCCAATGCGGCGCATCTTCGTCCACGTTGCCCCCTTTGCACGACAGGTTGGCCATCATCACCGCGCCGGAATCCGCCGGGGTCAAGAACAGCACAAAGCCGACAAAGATCGACACACCGATGACGATTTTCGACGCAGGGTAGTGCTCCAGCAATTGGTAGATGGCCATCGACGGTTGTTCCAGCGCCGTCTTGCCCAACTCCACCGCACCGTGGTTCAGCACCAGGTCCAAGGCCGA
The DNA here is from genome assembly GCF_052850675.1 of Pseudomonas sp. 1152_12. NCBI lineage: Bacteria > Pseudomonadati > Pseudomonadota > Gammaproteobacteria > Pseudomonadales > Pseudomonadaceae > Pseudomonas > Pseudomonas sp. 1152_12. The sequence continues at coordinate 77,740 of NZ_VXCW01000012.1, forward strand.
GTTGCCGAAGATCGACAACCACGCCAAGGTGAAGCCCAGCGGGATCAGCAGCACGCCGGCCACCAGTTCACGCACCGTGCGACCACGGGAAATACGCGCGATGAACATGCCTACGAATGGTGCCCAGGAAATCCACCAAGCCCAGTAGAACAGAGTCCACAGGCCCATCCAGCGCTCGGTCTTGTTGGCGTCGCCTTCGTACACATACAGGTCGAAAGTCTTCAGCACGATGCCGTTAAGATAATCACCGGTGTTTTGCACCAAGCCATTGAGCAGGTGCAGAGTCGGGCCGAACAGCAGCACGAAAATCAGCAAGCCGCTGAACAGCACGATGTTGAGGTTGGACAGGCGGCGAATGCCGTTTTCCACACCCGACACGGCGGCGATGGTCGCTACGGTGCTCATCACGATGATCACGATCAGCAGGTTAGTGTTGCTGTGCTGCATACCGAACAGGTTTTCCAACCCGGACGACACTTGCATCGAACCAATCCCCAGGTTCGTCACCAGGCCCAGCAAGGTCACGAACATGCCGAAACCGTCCACCGCGTGGCCGGCCGCGCCCTTCACCCAGCGCTCGCCCACCAGCGGGTACAACGCCGAACGCAAGGCCAGCGGTTGGTTATGACGGTAGGCGAAATACGCCACAGCCAGGCCAACCAAGGCGTAGATCGCCCAGCCATGCAGACCCCAGTGCAGGAACGTCAGTTGCAGCGCCTGGCGTGCCGCGCCATTGCTGGCGGCCGCGCCTTCGGGCGGGTTGAAGTAGTGGTCCAGCGGCTCCGAGGCGCCGAAGTACAGCAGCGAGATGCCGATGCCCGACGAGAACAACATGCCGGCCCAGGCGCCGTAGCTGAAGTCTGGGGTGTCGTCCTTGCTACCCAGTTTCAACTTGCCGTAGGACGAAAACGCCAGGCCGACCACAAACACCAGGTAAGCGGCGATGACCACCATGTAGTACCAGCCGAAGCTTTTCGACAGCCAGGCCTGGGCTACGCCGAGCATGCGCCCGGCCTCCTGCGGGGCGATGATCAGAATGACGGTCAACAACAGAATGAGCGCGGTGGAGGTGTAAAACACCCAACCGTTGACCCGTACCTTTTCCGGTGGGGTCTTTATAAGAGAGGCAGAACTCATGGCGCAGATGCTCCGGGCAGTGCGAGAGAGAAACACAAGGCAACGGTTATCCCGGGACATCGATTTTTCGGCAGTCGACGGACGGGTGTTATAAAGACACCCCGAAAATTCTTGAGCCGCGCCGAAGCAGTGGCCAGGCCCTGAGATGGCCTGTTTCAAGGGTTTTTGCAGGTGTCAGAGGCAGCGGCCTACAGGTAGGAAATATCTGTAGGTAGCGACCATTTGTCGCAGATCTTATTCTTTGTTGATTGAACGTTCAATCAAAACAAAATAGACTGGCCTCCAAGCCGACGGACGTTTATCGCCCCTCGGCAGGCCTAAGGAGAGGTGCTACATGCCCAAGGTCGGTATGCAACCCATACGCCGCCAGCAATTGATCGAAGCCACCTTGACGGCCATTGATCAGGTCGGAATGGGAGATGCCAGCATTGCGCTGATCGCCCGTTTGGCCGGCGTCTCGAACGGCATCATCAGTCACTACTTCAAGGACAAGAACGGCCTTATTGCAGCGACGATGCGCTATTTGATGAACGCGCTGATCGAGAACGTCCATGAACGCAGGCTTGCGCTGAAGGACGACAGCCCACGGGCGCACCTTCGGGTGATTATCGAGGGCAACTTCGACGCCAGCCAGGTCAACGGACCGGCAATGAAAACCTGGCTGGCCTTCTGGGCCTCCAGCATGCATCACCCGTCATTGCACAGGTTGCAGCGGATCAACGATCAACGTCTGTATTCCAACCTGTGCTGCCAGTTCCGCCGAGTGCTGCCGCTGCCGCACGCACGCAAAGCAGCCAGAGGCCTGGCAGCCCTGATCGACGGTTTGTGGTTGCGCGGCGCCCTGTCGGGAGACGCTTTCGACACGGAGCAGGCGCAACGGATCGCTTACGAATACATGGATTTCCAATTGGCCAAGCAGGTGAGTTAGAGCACACATAACCGCTCAACCCCTGAACTGTTGCCGCTCAGTGTTGCCACACCCTTATGGCTCACTTTTCGGCGGTTAACGCCAACCACTTATGCACTTGCGAGGACTTTATGGCCCGTTTCGAACTGCAAAAACTCTACATTGACGGCGGCTACAGCGACGCTGGCAGCGATGCCACCTTCGAAGCCATCAACCCGGCTAACGGTGAAGTTCTCGCCCAAGTGCAACGTGCTACCAAAGACGACGTTGAACGTGCCGTGGTCAGCGCCGAAAAAGGCCAGAAAATCTGGGCCGCGATGACCGCCATGGAGCGTTCGCGTATCCTGCGTCGCGCCGTCGATATCTTGCGCGAGCGCAACGACGAGCTGGCCGCCCTGGAAACCCTGGACACCGGCAAAGCCTTCTCCGAAACCCAATACGTCGACATCGTCACCGGTGCCGATGTGCTGGAATACTATGCAGGCCTGGTGCCGGCCATCGAAGGCGAGCAGATCCCACTGCGCGACACTTCGTTCGTCTACACCCGCCGCGAGCCGCTGGGCGTGGTTGCTGGTATCGGCGCGTGGAACTACCCGATCCAGATCGCCCTGTGGAAATCCGCACCCGCCCTGGCTGCCGGTAACGCGATGATCTTCAAACCAAGCGAAGTCACCTCGCTGACCACCTTGAAACTGGCCGAGATCTACACCGAAGCCGGCGTTCCAGCGGGCGTGTTCAACGTATTGACCGGCAGCGGCCGTGAAGTCGGCACCTGGCTGACCGAGCACCCACGCATCGAGAAAGTCTCGTTCACCGGCGGCACCGACACCGGCAAGAAAGTCATGGCCAGCGCGTCGAGCTCTTCGCTCAAAGAAGTGACCATGGAACTGGGCGGCAAGTCGCCGCTGATCGTGTTCGAAGACGCCGACCTGGATCGCGCGGCCGACATCGCGATGATGGCCAACTTCTACAGCTCCGGTCAGGTTTGCACCAACGGTACTCGCGTGTTCGTACCCAAGCACCTGCAGGCGGCCTTCGAAGCCAAGATCGTTGAGCGTGTTGCGCGCATCCGCGTTGGCGACCCGCAAGACGAGAACACCAACTTCGGCCCGCTGGTCAGCTTCGCCCACATGGAAAGCGTGCTCGGCTACATCGCCAAAGGTAAGGAAGAAGGCGCCCGCGTTCTGTGCGGCGGCGACCGCCTGACCGACGGTGTATTCGCCAAAGGCGCCTACGTGGCCCCGACCGTGTTCACCGATTGCACCGACGAGATGACCATCGTCCGTGAAGAAATCTTCGGCCCAGTGATGAGCATCCTCACTTACGAGACCGAAGAAGAAGTGATCCGCCGCGCCAACGACACCGATTTCGGCTTGGCCGCAGGTTTGGTGACCAAGGACCTGAACCGCGCCCACCGCGTGATTCATCAACTGGAAGCGGGTATCTGCTGGATCAACGCCTGGGGCGAGTCCGACGCCAAGATGCCGGTCGGTGGCTACAAGCAATCCGGTGTGGGCCGTGAGAACGGCATCAGCTCGCTGAACAACTTCACCCGCATCAAATCGGTACAGGTTGAGCTGGGCGACTACGCCTCGGTGTTCTAAAGCCGAGCCTTGCGTTGCCTTTGAGGCCGCCATCGGGGGCAAGCCCCCTCCCACCTTTGACTGTGTAAACCCGATCAAATGTGGGCGGGGGCTTGCCCCCGATGAGGCCCGACCTGACCACACTTCAAAGAGGGTGCATCCAATGTCCCAAGAATACGACTACATCATTGTGGGTGCCGGCTCCGCCGGTAACACCCTGGCGACCCGTCTGACCGAAGACGAAGGCGTCACCGTTTTGCTGCTGGAAGCAGGCGGCCCTGACTACCGCTTCGACTTCCGCACCCAAATGCCGGCCGCGCTGGCGTTCCCGCTGCAAGGCCGTCGCTATAACTGGGCCTACGAAACCGACCCAGAGCCACACATGGACGGTCGCCGGATGGAATGCGGTCGCGGCAAAGGCCTCGGCGGTTCCTCGCTGATCAACGGCATGTGCTACATCCGTGGCAACGCGATGGACTACGACAACTGGTCGAAACTGCCGGGCCTGGAAGACTGGTCCTACCTCGACTGCCTGCCGTATTTCCGTAAAGCCGAAACCCGCGACATCGGCCCTAACGATTACCACGGTGGCGACGGCCCGGTCAGCGTGACCACGCCGAAAGCCGGTAACAACCCGCTGTTCCACGCGATGGTTGAAGCAGGTGTACAAGCTGGCTACCCGCGCACCGACGACTTGAACGGCTACCAACAAGAAGGCTTCGGCCCGATGGACCGTACCGTCACGCCTAAAGGCCGTCGCGCCAGCACCGCACGCGGCTACCTGGACACGGCTAAAAAGCGTTCCACCCTGACCATCGTCACCCACGCCCTGACCGACAAAGTGTTGTTCGAAGGCAAGCGTGCCGTGGGCGTGCGTTACCTGATCGGCGCCGCCGAAGAGCGCGTTGAAGCCCGTGCGCGTAAAGAAGTACTGGTGTGCAGCGGCGCAATTGCTTCGCCGCAACTGCTGCAACGCTCCGGTGTCGGCCCGGCCAAGCTGCTGGAAAGTCTCGACATCCCGGTGGTCCACGACCTGCCAGGCGTCGGCGAAAACCTGCAGGACCACCTTGAGCTGTACCTGCAATACGCCTGTACCCAACCGGTCTCGCTGTACCCGTCGCTGCTCTGGTACAACCAGCCGGCGATTGGTGCCGAATGGCTGTTCAACGGCACCGGTATCGGCGCCAGCAACCAGTTCGAAGCGGGCGGTTTTATCCGCACCCGTGAAGAGTTCGATTGGCCGAACATCCAGTACCACTTCCTGCCGGTGGCGATTAACTACAACGGCAGCAACGGTGTGAAAGAGCACGGTTTCCAGGCGCACATGGGTTCCATGCGTTCGCCTAGCCGTGGCCGCGTGCAATTGAAGTCGAAGAACCCACGGGACTACCCGAGCATCCTCTTCAACTACATGGCTACCGAGCAGGACTGGCAGGAATTTCGCGACGGCATCCGCCTGACCCGTGAAATCATGCAGCAGCCGGCACTGGACCAATACCGCGGCCGCGAAATCAGCCCAGGTATTGACGTGCAAACCGATGAGCAGTTGGACAAGTTCATCCGCGAGCACGCCGAAACCGCGTTCCACCCGTCCTGCTCGTGCAAGATGGGCGACGACGAGATGGCTGTAGTGGATGGCGAAGGCCGCGTGCATGGCATGCAGGGTTTGCGTGTAGTTGATGCGTCGATCATGCCGATCATCACCACCGGCAACCTCAACGCGCCGACGATCATGATCGCCGAGAAAATCGCCGACAAGATCCGTGGTCGCAAGCCACTGCCGCGCAGCACTGCCGACTACTACGTAGCAGGCGACGCGCCAGTGCGTGGCAAGCCACTGCGTGAAGTGGGCCCGATGGCGCAGTAACTGATACACCGCGGTGCCCCATTCGCGAGCAAGCCCGCTCCCACATTTTGACCGTGTTAACCCGATCAAGTGTGGGAGGGGGCTTGCCCGCGATGAGGCCCGTCCCAACACTGCAAATCCCCCGCCTACACTGTCCTTGATCAGTTCACCGCCCCAGGCCTACTCTGTTGCCTGCCCGCGATGAGCCGCCCACAAGGAAGGCCCCATGTTCGACCACCACGCCACACTCAAAAAACACTTCAGTGCCCTGCGCACCACTGCTGAATTTTTCTCGCTGCGTTACGTGCGCGAATCCGGCCAATACCTGTCGGTACGCAAGAACGTCGCCGAGCCGCCATACCTGAATCACGACCAGGGTGCCATGCTCACCGTGCGTCTCAATGGCGTGGAAGCCTACGCCGCCACCCATGACATTTCCCTTACCGGCCTGCAAGCCGCCCTTGAGCGTGCCGAACAGCAAGCCCGGCGCATCCTGCCCCACGCCCTGCTCGACCTGCACACGCAGCAGGTCTCCAGCGACGTCGCCGACTACCTGTCACCTGACCTTGACCAGCCCTTCCCGTCCTTAAGCGACTGCTACCAACTGTTAGGCGATGAGTCGGCCAGCGTGCCCAAGGACGAACGCCTGGCCAGTTGGGAAGTCAGCCTGGGCACCACACAGGTTGAACAGATCTACCTCAACAATGCCGGTGCCGAACTGCGCCAAGCCCAGCGTTTTGTCTACCCAGGACTGAGCGTCACGGCGTTTGACGGCAACGACAGCCAGACCCGCACCCTGGGCGGCACCAACTTCGGCCAACAAGGCAGTGCGAACGTGATTCGCCGCTTCGGCCTGGTCGGCGCCGCCCGCCAAGTCGCCGATGAAGCCCTGCAACTGCTGCTCGCGCCAAACACGCCAAACGGCCCGCGCGACCTGCTGCTGATGCCCGAGCAGATGATTCTGCAGATCCACGAGTCCATCGGCCACCCACTGGAACTGGACCGCATCCTCGGCGATGAGCGCAATTACGCTGGCACCAGCTTTGTGAAGTCCAGCGACTTCGGCCACCTGCAATACGGCTCGCCCTTGCTCAACGTGACCTTCGACCCGGACATCCCTGAGCAGCTCGCCAGCTACAGCCATGACGACGACGGCACCCGCGCCACCAAGCAGTTCCTGATCCGCGATGGCCTGCTGCTAAAGCCGTTGGGCGGTGCGTTGTCGCAATTTCGCTCGGGGCTGGGCGGCGTCGCCAACAGCCGCGCGTGCAGCTGGAACCGCGCGCCGATTGACCGCATGGCCAACCTGAACATCGAGGCAGGCGACAAAACCCAGGCCGAGCTGATCAGCGGCATTGAGCATGGCATCCTGATGAACACCAACCGCTCCTGGTCCATCGACGATGCGCGCAATAAATTCCAGTTCGGCTGCGAGTGGGGCCAACTGATCGAAAACGGCGAACTCAAAGGCGTGGTCAAAAACCCCAACTACCGCGCCATTTCCGCGCAGTTCTGGCGCAAGCTCAGCGCTGTCGGCGATGCCAGCACCTTCAAGGTCTTGGGCACGCCGAACTGCGGCAAAGGCGAACCCAACCAGGTGATCCGCGTGGGCCATGCGTCACCTGCGTGCGTGTTCAGTGATGTCGACGTTTTTGGGGGAGATGCCTGATGAACAACTTCAAAGCACTGGTGGAGTGGCTCAAGCAGGCCGTCACCGACAAGGAACAGTTTCACTTGGGTTATGCGGACGAATCCTCCGAGTTCGTGCGCTTCAATCACGCGCAAGTGCGCCAGGCGGGGCAAGTGCAACAGGCCAGCCTGAACCTCAAGCTGATCAACAACGGCCGCCATGCGGATCTGAGCATTACCCTCGCAGGTGAGCCTGAGCTAGATCGCGAGCGCCTCGCCGATGGCCTGCAACAATTGCGCGAAACCTTGCCCTTGCTGCCGCAAGATCCGTATTTACTGCTTAATCACAACGCCTGGCAAAGCCACAACGAACAACTTCGACCCTTGCCGGAACTGGCCCAGGTGCTGGAAGACATCAGCCAGGCAGCTGTAGGCGTGGACTTGGTCGGCTTCTATGCCGCAGGCCCGATCAGCCGTGGCTTCGCCAGTTCGGACAGCGCGTTTGGCTGGCATCAGGCCAACAGCTTCAACTTCGACTTCAGCCTGTTCCACGCCAATGGCGAAGCGGTTAAAGCCAGCTACGCCGGGCACACCTGGAACAGCGCCGAGTTCGCCGCACGCTTCCAGCAAGCGCGCGAGCAGTTGGAGTTTCTCGGCCGCCCGCTGCACAAGCTCGCGCCTGGGCAATACCGCGCCTACCTCGCGCCAGCAGCGCTGGAAGAAATCATCGGCATCATCACGTGGGGTGGGTTTTCCGCCCAGGCGATTGCCAGCAAAAGCAGTTCGCTGCAAAAGCTTTATGCCGGTGAACAGTCGTTGAGCCCGTTGGTGAAGGTCGATGAGCAGATCAGCGGCTCCTTGAGCCAGGCGTTTTCCACTGAAGGCTACCCACGCGGCGACGTCACGCTGATCAACGCGGGCAGCGCCTGCGGCCAGTTGATCAACTCGCGCAGCGCCGCCGAATACGGCTTGAGTACCAACGGCGCCAGCAGCGACGAGTCACCCAGTGCCTTGCAGATGGCGGCGGGCAGCCTGGCCCAGGCCGATATCCTCAAGCAATTGGGCACCGGGCTGTACATCAGCAACCTGTGGTACCTGAACTACTCCGACCTGCCAGCCGCACGCCTGACCGGTATGACGCGCTTCGCCACATTCTGGGTGGAGGACGGCGAGATAAAGGCGCCGGTGAGCACCATGCGTTTTGATGACAGCGTTTACAACTTGCTCGGCTCACAGCTTGAGGCACTGACCGCTGAGCGCGAGCTGTTGTTGTCCGCCAGTACCTACAGCCAGCGCAATACCGCGTCCAATCTGTTGCCGGGCGCGTTGGTAAAACGCCTGACCCTCACCCTGTAAACACAAAACCCAATGTGGCAACTGGCTTTTGTGGGAGCTGACTTATGTGGGAGCCAGCTCCCACACTGTTCTGTGTTCGTTTCTGCCCGCCATCTTCGTCCCTTCCTACCGCAAAATCCCATCTCACACTTCTCCCCGTACGGCCGGTTGTCGCCCGCGAAAAACCTCGTTATAACGGTTAGTGGCATCCCGCCACCAACCCCACGTGCCCGCACGTGATGCATGACCTTGCCTGGATTGGGCAAGCTGGAGCGTTGACATGGACCATGGAAGTTTTGTCATTGAAAAGCTTTATAAGCACTACAACGTGCACGTAGAGCAGCTAGGTAAGCATTCACAAGAGCATCCGAAAAAAAAAACAGTGCTGATGGTCAACGGCGCGCTGTCCACGACGCGATCCTTCGCCCGCACCAGCAAATGCTTGGCGGAACACTTCAATGTGCTGCTGTTCGACCTGCCGTTCTCGGGCTATTCGCGCGAGCACAACACCGACCTTGACCTGGTCACCAAGGACGACGAGGTGCAAATCCTGCGCGCCCTGGTGGAGCGCTTCCAGGTCAACCATCTGGTGTCGGCCTCTTGGGGAGGCATCTCCACACTGCTGACCCTGGCCCACAACCCGCCCTCCATCGAAAGCTCGGTGGTGATGGCGCTGGCGCCCAACCTCAACCAGGCCATGCTCGAATACGTGGAGCGCGTACGTGTGCTGATTGAGGCCGATGACAAGTCCGCGGTCGGCCATTTGCTCAACGAGACGGTTGGCAAGTACCTGTCACCACGCCTCAAGCGCAATAACCATCGGCACCTGTCGAGCATGGCCACCACCGAGTACCGCCAGGCACGCTTTCATATCCACCAAGTGCTGGGCCTGGGCGATGGCAACTACCTGCCGGCGCTCACTCAGATTGAAACGCCAGTGCATTTCCTCAACGGCGCGTTGGATGAATACACTCCGGCAGGCGAGGCCCAACTGTTCAAGAAGTACGTAGGCCGTAGCAGCTTCGCCGTCGCGGCACACACCGGTCACTTGCTTGACCTTGAGTCCCGCGAGGCGGCGTTGGCGGTGCACCGTGCGCTGTTAGATTTTCTCGTCGGAGAGCACGCGGCATTGTCAGATTTAGACGAACCGCCAGTGGGAAAAGGAGCGATGGATGGCGCATAATCCCCGACACATAGCCTGCTAACAAAAGGTAGCTCATGCCCAATCGTGCCCCTCTCGATGCCAAGACCGCTCGCTGGCTGCCCTGGGTGGTGGCGATTGCCTTCTTCATGCAGTCGCTGGATGGGACGATTCTCAACACAGCACTGCCGGCCATGGCCCGGGACCTCGCGGAAAACCCGCTGCGTATGCAAGGGGTGGTAATTGCCTACATGCTCACCGTCGCCTTGCTGATCCCTGCCTCGGGCTGGATCGCCGACCGCTTCGGCACCAAGAAAATCTTCTTTGGCGCAATCATGCTGTTCAGCATCGGTTCGTTGCTCTGCGCACTGTCGAGCAGCTTGACCATGCTGGTGGGCGCGCGGGTGATCCAGGGCTTGGGCGGCGCGCTGATGCTGCCGGTCGGGCGGCTCGTCGTGCTACGCGCGTATCCGCGCTCCGAACTGGTGCGGATCATGGGCTTCATTACCATCCCCGGCCTGCTTGGCCCGTTGCTCGGCCCGACCATGGGCGGCTGGATGGTGCAATACCTGACCTGGCACTGGATTTTCCTGATCAACCTGCCGGTGGGCATGGTCGGTTGCTACGCCGTGTGGAAACTGATTCCCGACCTGCGCGGCAGCGAGCGCACGCGTTTCGACAGCCTGGGTTTTTTACTGTTCGGCGCGGCGATGGTGCTGATCACCATCGCTATGGAAGGCCTGGGCGAACTGCACCTGCCGCATTTGCGCGTGATGTTGCTGCTATTCGGCGGGCTGGCGTGCCTGGCGGCGTATTGGCTGCGCGCCGGGAATATCGATAACCCGCTGTTCTCGCCGGTGCTGTTCAAGACCCGCACCTTTGCCGTGGGCATCCTCGGCAACCTGTTTGCGCGACTGGGCAGCGGCGCCCTGCCGTTCCTGGTACCGCTGCTGTTGCAAGTGGCATTGGGTTACTCGCCGTCAGAAGCCGGGATGAGCATGCTACCGCTGGCGGCGGCAGCGATGTTTGCCAAGTCCATCGCCCGGCCGTTGATCGAGCGTTTGGGATACCGCATCGTGCTGACCGGCAACACGTTGGCCCTGGGCATGATGCTGGCGAGCATGGGCCTGGTCAGCGAACAGACACCTTATCCCCTTCTACTGGGGATGCTGGCGGTGCTGGGGGCGATCAACTCCTTGCAGTTCACCGCGATGAACACCGTCACCCTGATCGACCTGGACGACGCGCAAGCCAGCAGCGGCAACAGTTTGCTTTCGGTGGTGGCGCAATTGTCCCTGAGCCTGGGCGTAGCCTGCGCCGGTGCGTTGCTCGGCGGCTTTACCGCTGAAACCGGCAATGACGGCGTGGAAAGCGTGCTCGGCGCGTTCCAACTGACCTTCCTCACCGTGGGCATCATGGCCATGCTGGCGGCGGCGATCTTCTTGCAACTGTCGCCTACCGACGGCAAACGCGTGGTCAGCCGCGAGCACGACATCGAGCATTAACAGGCTTCTCGTCTAGAACTTGCAGGGAAATTCTCACGAGGCTGGTACACTGCGCGACATTTTGTTTTGCAGAGCCAGTCCCGTGACTACCATCGCCACCGCTTTTAATACTTTGCCGCTCTCCGCCGCCATGCTGGCTAACCTCGACTCGCTGGGTTATGTCGAGATGACGCAGATCCAGGCGCAAAGCTTGCCGGTGATCCTCAAGGGGCTGGACCTGATTGCCCAGGCCAAGACCGGCAGCGGTAAGACTGCCGCCTTCGGCATCGGCCTGTTGAACCCGATCAACCCGCGCTACTTCGGCTGCCAGGCCCTGGTAATGTGCCCGACGCGCGAGTTGGCCGACCAGGTCGCCAAAGAAATCCGTCGCCTGGCGCGTGCCGAAGACAACATCAAGGTGCTGACCCTGTGCGGCGGCGTGTCCCTCGGCCCGCAGATCGCCTCGCTGGAGCACGGCGCCCACGTCATCGTCGGCACCCCGGGCCGCATCCAGCAACACCTGCGCAAAGGTTCGCTGGTGCTGGACGGTTTGAACACGCTGATTCTCGACGAAGCCGACCGCATGCTCGACATGGGCTTCTACGACGCCATCGAAGACATCATCAGCAAAACTCCGGCACGCCGCCAAACCCTGCTGTTTTCGGCCACCTACCCGGTGAGCATCAAGCAGCTGGCCTCCAAGTTCATGCGTGCGCCGCAGCAAGTGAAGGCCGAAGCCTTCCACTCCGACGACCAGATCGAGCAGCGCTTCTACGAGATCTCGCCGGAAGAGCGCATGGACGCCGTGACCAAGGTACTGGCGCACTTCCGCCCGGCCTCTTGCGTGGCGTTCTGTTTCACTAAGCAGCAAGTGCAGGAAACCGTGGATCACCTGACGTCCAAGGGCATCTCCGCCGTCGGCCTGCATGGCGACCTGGAACAGCGCGACCGCGACCAGGTACTGGCGATGTTCGCCAACCGCAGTACCTCGGTACTGGTTGCCACCGACGTAGCCGCCCGTGGTCTGGACATTGACTCACTGGACATGGTGATCAACGTCGAACTGGCCCGCGACTCGGAAATCCACATCCACCGCGTAGGCCGTACTGGCCGCGCCGGTGAGACCGGCCTCGCAATCAGCCTGGTGGCACCGTCCGAAGCGCACCGCGCCCAGGCCATCGAGCAGTTGCAAAAGTCGCCGTTGAACTGGGATCAGTTGGACAACCTCAAGCCTCAGAGCGGCGGCCCATTGCTGCCGGTGATGAGCACCCTGTGCATTGCGGCCGGCCGTAAAGACAAAGTTCGCCCGGGCGACATCCTCGGCGCGTTGACCGGTGACGCTGGCATCCCCGGTGCCCAGGTCGGCAAGATCGCGATCTTTGACTTCCAGGCCTTCGTGGCCGTGGAGCGCGGGATCGCCAAGCAGGCGCTGCAGCGTTTGAATGACGGCAAGATCAAAGGCCGTTCGTTGCGCGTGCGGATCCTGTAAAGATCTCAAGCTATACAGAGATCTAAATGTGGGAGCGGGCTTGCTCGCGAATGCGATGGATCAGTCAGCCTATTCGGTGGCAGACAGACCGCATTCGCGAGCAAGCCCGCTCCCACATTTGACTGTATTCCAATTCAGAATTTGTATGAGGACACCGTTTTGCGCTCGACCGAAGTTGTGATCATTGGCGCCGGCGCCGCAGGTTTGATGTGCGCGCTGACCGCCGCCGGGCGTGGGCGCAAGGTGATGTTGATCGACCACGCGAACAAGGCCGGCAAAAAGATCCTGATGTCCGGCGGTGGCCGCTGCAATTTCACCAATATGTACACCGAGCCTGCCAACTTCCTCTCGCACAACGCACACTTCTGCAAGTCCGCCTTGGCGCGCTACACCCAGTGGGACTTCATCGGGCTGGTGGCCAAGCACGGCGTGCCGTACCACGAGAAGAAGCTCGGCCAGCTGTTCTGCGATAACAAGGCCAGCGACATCCTCGGCATGCTGCTGGATGAATGCATTCAAGTCGGCGTGAGCATGCACCTGGACACGTCGGTCCAGGAGATTGCCAAGCTGGAAGCCGGTTATCAGTTGCAAACCACCTTGGGTGAGCTGCGCTGCGAATCCCTGGTAATCGCCACGGGCGGCCTGTCGATTCCGACCTTGGGCGCTACCGGGTTTGGTTATCAAGTGGCCAAGCAGTTCGGCCATGAACTGCTGCCGACCCGCGCAGGATTGGTGCCGTTCACCATCACCGACCAGCTCAAGGACTTGTGTGGCGAGCTGTCCGGCACCTCGGTGGACTGCCTGGTCAGCTGCAACGACCAGAGCTTTCGCGAGAACATCCTGTTTACCCACCGCGGCCTGAGCGGCCCGGCGATTCTGCAGATCTCCTCGTACTGGGAAACCGGCGACACCGTGGAAATCAACCTGCTGCCCGACCACGACGCCCACGCCTGGCTGCAACAGCAACAGGTCGAGCGCCCCAACAGCGAATTGAAAACCCTGTTGGGTGAGATCTTCACCAAGAAGATGGCCAACCTGCTGGCGGAAACCTGGTTTGTATCCAAGCCGATGAAGCAATACACCCACGCCGAAATCGCCGATATCGCGCAAAAACTCGGCAGCTGGCAACTGGTGCCGGCAGGTACCGAGGGCTATCGTACGGCCGAGGTGACGCTGGGGGGTGTGGACACGCGGGAAGTGTCGTCCAAGACCATGGAATCACTGAAAAGCCCGGGGTTGTACTTTATCGGCGAAGTGTTGGATGTGACCGGTCACTTGGGCGGGTTCAATTTCCAGTGGGCCTGGGCGTCGGGCTACGCCGCAGCGCAATACGCCTGACGCTACGCGGTAAAAAATGTGGGAGGGGGCTTGTTCCCGATGGCGGTGTATCCGTCAATTCATGAGTGACTGTTACACCACTATCGGGGGCAAGCCCCTCCCACATTGATTGCATTCCACATTTGGAATGCAATGGCTGGAATATATTTTGCTGTTGGATGTGATCGCCACGCTTGCCGTGGCGTCCTTGATAGCTCAATTTAGCGGCATCGTCCCGGAAGACACCAGACTTCATGTCATCGACCTCGTTCAAGCAGTCCATGCGACGCCTGTGGGCGCTGGATAAATTCAGTTACAGCGTACGGGTATTCATCGCCCTCACCGGCAGCATGGCGCTGTGCTGGTATCAGGATGAAATGGCGCTGCTGATCCCGCTGTTCCTGGGCATTATCGCCAGTGCCCTGGCCGAGACCGACGACAGTTGGCAAGGCCGACTCAATGCCTTGGCTGTAACGCTGGTGTGTTTCAGCATCGCCGCGCTGTCGGTGGAACTGCTGTTTCCCTATCCGTGGATCTTCGCGATCGCCCTGGCCCTGGCCAGTTTCTGCCTGACGATGCTCGGGGCCCTGGGCGAACGCTATGGCGCGATTGCTTCGGCGACGCTAATTCTGTCGGTCTACACCATGATTGGCGTGGACCAGCGCGGCGGCGCCGTCTCTGACTTCTGGCACGAACCGCTGCTACTGGTGGCGGGGGCCGCCTGGTATGGCGTGCTCTCGGTGCTGTGGCAAGCGCTGTTTTCCAACCAACCGGTGCAGCAAAGCCTGGCACGACTGTTTCGTGAGTTGGGGCGCTACCTCAAGCTCAAGTCGTCATTGTTTGAGCCGATTCGCCAACTGGATGTAGAGGCGCGCCGCCTGGAACTGGCCCAGCAAAACGGGCGCGTCGTTGCGGCGCTCAATGCCGCGAAGGAAATAATCCTGCACCGGGTGGGCAATGGTCGACCGGGCTCGAAAGTCAGCCGTTACTTGAAGCTCTACTTCCTGGCCCAGGACATCCACGAGCGCGCCAGCTCCTCCCACTACCCGTATAACGCCCTGGCCGACGCCTTCTTCCACAGCGACGTGCTGTTTCGCTGTCAGCGCCTGCTACGCCAGCAAGGCAAAGCCTGCCAGACGCTGGGCGAGTCGATCCAACTGCGTCAGCCCTTCATTTATGACGACAGTTTCGCCGAAGCGCTGGGTGACTTGAATGCCTCGCTGGAGCACCTGCGTATCCAGAGCAACCCAGCGTGGCGTGGCCTGTTACGCTCGTTGCGGGCCTTGGCGGCCAACTTGTCCACGCTCGACCGCCTGTTGGGCGACGCCAGCAACCCAGACTCTCTCGCGGATGCCACCGACAGCAACCTGCTGGACCGTGCCCCGCGCAACCTGAAAGAGATGTGGACGCGCCTGCGCACGCAACTGACGCCGACGTCGTTGCTGTTCCGCCATGCCCTGCGCCTCGCCCTGGCATTGACCATCGGCTACGGCACTCTGCATGCGATTCACGCCTCCCAGGGCTACTGGATCATCCTCACCACCCTGTTCGTCTGCCAGCCTAACTACGGCGCTACCCGGCGCAAGCTCGGCCAGCGGATTATCGGCACCGCCATTGGCCTGACCGTGGCCTGGGCGCTGTTTGACCTGTTCCCGAGTCCGCTGGTGCAATCACTGTTCGCCATTGCTGCAGGCCTGGTGTTCTTTATCAACCGCACCACGCGCTACACCCTGGCCACGGCGGCAATCACACTGATGGTGCTGTTCTGCTTCAACCAAGTGGGCGATGGCTACGGGCTGTTCCTGCCACGGCTGTTCGATACGCTGATTGGCAGCCTGATCGCGGGCCTGGCCGTGTTCCTGTTCCTGCCGGACTGGCAAGGCCGGCGCCTGAACAAGGTGCTGGCCAACACCCTGACCTGCAACAGCATCTACCTGCGTCAGATCATGCAGCAATACGCCGCGGGCAAAAGCGACGACCTGGCCTACCGACTGGCCCGGCGCAACGCGCACAACGCCGATGCGGCGCTGTCGACCACGCTGGCGAACATGCTGATGGAGCCGGGGCACTTTCGCAAAGAGGCCGACGTAGGCTTCCGTTTCTTGGTGCTGTCGCACACCTTGCTCAGCTACCTCTCGGGGCTCGGTGCCCACCGCGAGACGCAACTACCGGCCGAAGTGCGTGAACACTTGATCGACGGTGCCGGTAACAGCCTGGCGGCGAGCATCGACGAAATCGCCACGGGGCTGGCCAACAAGCAGCCGGTTGCGATTCAGAGCGATGCCGAAGAAGCGTTGGCAGCAGAGCTGGAGCAGATGCCGGATGAGATCGACGAAGGCCAGCGGTTGGTGCAGACGCAGTTGGCGTTGATCTGTCGGCAGTTGGGGCCGTTGCGCACCCTAGCCGCGCACCTGATCAAAGATACCCACGTGGCTTAAATCGCTATCGCAGGCAGGCCAGCTCCCACATTGGCATGCGGTTACCTGTGGGAGCCGGGCTTACCCGCGATGGGGCCCTCAAGCACCCTACATCCCATGCGCCTTCATCAACCGCGCATAACTGCCATCAACCTTCATCTTGGCAATCTCCCGATCAAAACTGGCGACGATCTGCTCATGCTCAGGGTTCTTCAGGCTGACCAGAATATGCAGGCTATTTTCACTCAGCGGCTTGGGTAAAAACTCCACCGCATTGCGCACCCGGGGCGATTCGCGCGCCAAGTAATAGCGCGCAACATATTCATCCTCCAGCGTCAGGTTTACGCGCTGCGCAGCGAGCATGCGCACGGCCATGGCGAAGTTGTGCACCGGCACTTTCTGCAGCTGTGCATCCTGATCGAAGGCCGTCGAATAGGCATAACCGCGCACGACAGCGATAGGCTGATCGTGCAGTTGTTCCAGGCTTTGATAATCAACGGGGTCGTCGCGGCGCTTGATAAAACGCACACGGTTGAGCAGGTATTCAGCGGAAAACTGCCCCAGTTGCGTCCGCGCATCGTCGTACCAAGCATTGACCAGCACGTCATAGCGGCCATCACCTACGCCCATCAATGCCCGCGCCCAAGGCACTTGTTCAAAATCACTCGCGTAGCCAGCGCGAGCCAAGGCGGTGCTGACGATATCGGTAGCCAACCCGCCATTGATCAAGGTGGCATCGGTGAACGGTGGCCAGGCATCCGCTACCAAGCGTAGACGTTGTGCGGCCGCAGGCTGGGCCAGCAGCAACACTCCTATCAAAGCAACGGCACGAGAAAATCGCGGCATGCTTAAAGTCCTTGGCGGGCAGGCAGTAGCCTGATAACAGTAGCTCATCAATAAGCCTGTATTGCAGATTACACAAAGAACTCAGCAGCGATCGCACTGAATGATGGCAAATTGACGCCATTCACAAAAATGACGAATTTAGACAGGGTGGCCTGTCGCGCTTACTATCGGCCACAGCCATTAATTAAGAGAGCACGCCATGACGGTTGATTGGGTCTGCAAACACCACGATGACTTGGGCAAGCAGCAGCTGTACGCCATTTTGCGTCTGCGCAGCGAGGTCTTTGTCGTCGAACAGCAGTGCGTTTACCCGGACCTCGACGGGCAGGATCTTGCGGGTGACACGCACCATCTGATGGCCTGGAAAGATGACGAGTTGGTGGCTTACCTGCGCCTGCTGGACCCGCAGACCCAGGGCGGTGATGTGGTGATCGGCCGGGTGATCGTCGCGCCAGTGGCACGCGGCACCGGGCTGGGCCATCAGATGATGGAAGAGGCCCTCAAGCGCATTGAAGATATCTGGCCTGAGACGCCGATCTTTCTGTCAGCCCAGGCGCATTTGCAGGGGTATTACGCGCGGTATGGGTTTGTGATGGAGGGTGAGGAATACCTGGAAGATGATATTCCCCATATTGGTATGCGGCGCGCCTGATGGCCCTTTCGCGAGCAAGCCCGCTCCCACATTCGACCGCGTTTCAACGGTCGGACGCGGTCAACTGTGGGAGCGGGCTTGATCGCGAAAGCGTCAGCCCAATCACCACCACACTCAGGGATAACCCAAGACCTGCTTGATCCTCACCAGGTTAGCCTCGATCCACCCGCGATCGATCGCCCCCCAGCTACGAATCCGATAGTGCCCGGCATGGTTGCGCGCGCCGTCTTCCTGCTCGAACTCACACACGATATCCAGGTCGGCCAGCGCTGCAATCGTGTCCTGCGCCGTACGCCGCGGCATGCCGGTGGCGTCGGTCAACGCTGGGACGCTGCTGGCCTGCCCGCTGTCGATCAGGTACGCCACATAAAGGCGGCGGTAGAAACTGCTTTTGGTCTTGCTCACGTCCATGCTTGATCGCCTGCTGAGGTTAGGGCTTGCCCTGCAAGTCGCGATACGTGAGGTACACCCGCAGGTCGAATTCCACCTGATGGTAGCCGGGCATCATGTAGTCGCAGAGTTTGTAGAACGCCTTGTTGTGGTCTGACTCTTTGAAGTGCGCCAGCTCGTGCACCACGATCATGCGCAAAAACTCCGGCGCGGCCTCTTTGAACAGCGAGGCAATGCGAATCTCTTTCTTGGATTTGAGGTTGCCACCCTGCACCCGTGAAATCGTGGTGTGCAGGCCCAAGGCGCGGTGGGTCAGGTCCAGGCGGTTGTCGAACAACACCTTGTCGATGGCCGGCGCGTTACGCAGGTGTTCCTGCTTCAAGGCCAGGGCATAGCTGTACAGCGCCTTGTCACTCTGCACCGCATGACGTTCGGGGTAGCGCTGCTCCAGGTAGGCGCCCAATTGGTCCTTGGCAATCAATTGGCGCACTTGCTCCTGGAGAGCTGCGGGGTAAGCCTGGAGGTATTTCAGCGCGGTCATGGAGTCTGCAACAGGGTTCGAATGGGCGCCAGTGTAGCGAATTCAAAGCGGCCAGGGGTGGGACCAGATCGCCAGTTCCTCGGCCACCAGTGGCTGCGCCGCCCACGGCCCTTGAATACATGAGCAGCCATTGGCCCTGAGCCACTGGGATTGCTCCGGAGTTTCCACACCCTCGGCGATCACCAACACGTCAAAGTGCCCGCACAACTGGATAATACTGCGGGCCATCGCTGCATCGCGCACCGAGCCTGGCAGACGTGCCACCAGTTGCGGGTCCAGCTTGAGCGTGTCGAACTCAAGATCACGCAAATGGGCCAGTGAACATTGGCCCAAACCGAAGTCATCCAAGGCAATACGCACGCCGATCTGACGCAATAGTTTGAGCTGCTTGTGGGTTTCTTCAAGGTTGCTCATCAGGCTGTCTTCGCTGATCTCCACCTCCAACTGGCGCCCCTGCAACCCATATCGCTCAAGGACCTGCTGCAGTTGGCTCGCCAGATTTGGCATGTTGAACTGGCTGCTGCTCAGGCTCACGCTCAGCACCAACTCATCATCGAAGGTAGCTTGCCAGGCCCGGCGCTGGGCGGCGACTTGCTGGTAGATCCAGGCGCTCAACTGGCTGATCAGCCGCGCTTCTTCCAGCAACGGTAAAAACAAGCCCGGCGGCACATCGCCGACGCTTGGGTGCTGCCAGCGCAATAGCGCCTCGACGCCGCGCAAACGCCCGTCTTCCAGCGACACCTGGGGCTGGTACACCAAGGTGAAGTCTTTGTTCTGGATGGCGGTACGCACGCTGTCTTCGAGCATCAGGCGCGAGCGAGCCCGGCCGTTCATTTCCTGATCGTAATAGCGATATTGCTGACGCCCCGCGCGCTTGGCTTCGTACATGGCGATGTCTGCCGCGCGCAGCAGGCCGTTCAGGTCCGAGCCACAGTCCGGGAAAGTCGCAATGCCAATGCTGACGCCAAGCATCACATCCAAACCATCGACCTGTTGGCACACAGACACCCGTTCGATCAATTTTTCCGAAATCTTTGCCGCATGCTCCGGGAGTTCCAGCTCCAGCAACGCGGTGAACTCGTCCCCTCCCATGCGCCCGAGAATGTCATAAGGCCGCAAACACGCCTGCATCTGCTCCGAAACCCAACGCAGCACACGGTCCCCCGCGTCATGGCCCAACGAGTCGTTGACACGTTTGAAGCCGTCGAGGTCCAGGTACAGCAACACCAGCGACAGCTCGTTACGTTCGTTGCGCAGCAACGTGTTTTCCACCGCCTGGTAAAAACCTCGCCGGTTCAGCAACCCGGTCAAGGGGTCGGTAACAGCCTGAAACTCCAGTTGCTGATGCAGATGGCGCACCTCGGACATGTCCAGCACCGTCACCACCATGGCCTTCTGCTCGGCGGGCAACGGCGCGCAGGACAAAGCCACCGGCACCTGCTGCCCGCGACCAGTGCGCAAAATGGCGTCGTGAAGACGCCAGGTCTCGCCTTTGCGATACGCCTCGTACATCGCAAAGCCCAGCCAGGCGGGCACGTGGGGTTTTTGCAGAAAGCTCAAGAAGCTCTCGCCCTGCAACTCGGCCATCGTGGCATTCAGCAGCCTCGAAATGGCCGGGTTGGCGTACTGGATTACACTGCCCTCGCCCACCACCAGGATGCCTTCGGCAGCGTTGTCGAGTACCGAGGCATTAAAGGCGCGCGCGGACTCCAAGTCATGACTCAGGCGCTGCAACGCCCGGCGGTTGCGCTGGTGCTCCAGCAAGGCCTGCACCTTGGGCTTGAGAATATGCGGGTCAAACGGCTTGAACAAATAATCGATGGCGCCGCTGGCATAGCCTTCCAGGACAGAAGCAGGTGACTGGGCGTGGGCGCTCAGAAAGATGATCGGCGTCATGCGCGTACGCTGGCTGCCACGCATCAGACGCGCAACTTCAAAGCCATCCATGCCAGGCATGCGCACATCCAGCAACACCAAGTCGACTTCGTGCGCGAGCAGTAACTCCAAGGCTTCCAGACCAGACGCGGCGGTCATCACGTGCCAGTCTTCACGCTGCAAAAGCGCATGCATGCTGACGAGGTTCTCCGGGTAGTCATCGACCACCAAGAGTACCGAACTGCCATCGCCTGGGTGTGGAGCGCAATCCATTCTACGTCTCTTCCTTGAGGAGCTGCACCGGTCACTTCTGATATAAAAACCGGACAAACACTGAGGTCTCACTCTAGCCCCGGTTCTAAAAAAGCAGAAGTGACGTGGGTGCCATCATTGCGCCAAAGCCCAGGAAGCCGACTAACGGTCAAGCCCTACAGGCCACGGCTCATGGGAAACATGGCTTTTTGGCATTCATCTGACGCCAATAAATTGCCAGCAATTGTTTAACAACCAGACGATCACCGCCTATAAAGAACCTGCAAGGCCCCCGGGCCAAAGCCTTCACCCTCTGTAAAAGGCCAACACCATGATCGACCTTTCCACCTGGAACCTGAGCATTCCAGTCGGCTCGCCGCCCGCGACCATCGACACGCCGAAACTGCTTAGCGGCTTCAAGGACCAATATTTCCAAGCCGAAGGCAGCAACGTGCAATTCTGGACACCGGTGACCGGCACTCGCACCGAAAATGCCGTTTACCCGCGCAGCGAATTGCGTGAAACCTACGCCGACGGTCGCTTGCGCAACTGGACCTACTCCGACGCCGACAACTTCCTGCGTGCCACCTTGGCGGTCAATCAGGTGCCCTCGTCCGGCAAAGTCGTCATCGGTCAGATCCACGCCTATGACAGCCAAAAACCGCTGATCAAACTCGAATACCAATTCAAGGAAAAGACCCAGACCGGCAACATCGTCGCCAAAGTGCGAATGCGCCCGAATGAAGATGAAGGCCGCGTGATTACCGTGGCCTCCAATGTGCCGCTGGAGAAGAGCTTTACCTATGTGATCAACCTCAATAAGGCCGGTTTGTTGAGTGTCGAGGCTGCTGATGGGCAATGGAATGAGCGGATTGGGGCGGCGTGGGGCGCCAAGCCGTTGTACTTCAAGGCGGGGGCGTATGTGCAAGACAACAGTGGGGACAGCAAAGAAGGCGCACGGGTGACGTTTGCGAAGTTGGATATTGATCACGAGTGACACTTCAATGAGGCCCCGCTAACAAACGGGGCTCCTTAGTCACATTATTTTATTCAACACACATCAACATGAAGCCCATCGACGAATCACCTGCGGGTTTGTCATCACCGACCTTGAGCGTCAAGACGTTAACGTAATTGATCGCCGGAACACTGCCCAACTTGGCATGCCCATAGAAAATGTGTTCATTGGAACTGACATCCGTGACCGAGACCGTACAGAAACGTGGCATTTTTTTAAACACGCCTGGGACGAATCGGACCTTGTACTCTGAAAAGTAATCGGGCTGCGCGGTCAGCTTTACCTCTTTCACCCAGGTGGGCGACTGCGCCGTGACCTGCCCCTTATCATCAATAGAGGCGGTAAATATCCGGCTATCGGCACAAGCAATCGAGCCTGTCGCGGCCAACGCTAGAACAACACCAGCGGCTTTAATAAAACCCATCATCCATTCTCCATCATTGAATATCATCAAAGCCCAACCTTAAATGATCCAAGACCGATAAAAGCGCACTTTCAATGACCTACCAATAAAACAGAAAAGCTGTAGCGCCGCCGGAACATCAACTTATTAGTATTCAGGACAGTTCCGACTGCAAACAACTCAGGAGCGTTTCGGTTCGTAGCTAATATCTGATAAACCTAAGGACAATTCATGGAGTAGTCCAACCCCTTAAACACACCGCCAGTCCCTGAGGCCTGCGTCGGCTGAAGGTTAAGTGCTCGTCCTAAACGACCGTTGCGGCAAACCAGATCTGCGCTTATCGCTCGCCCAGTTGCTGGCATTGACCGGCGATAGGGTTTCGCAGCCCTAACGATACGTGTCTAACCAAGCATCATGAATGCCTCAACGCCGCCTTTGACACCTCAACCTGATGGCCTGCTCCAGCCTGCCGGACTTCGCCGAACGCGACCTGAACAACGTGGCCAACACTGCGCGCATTCTGGTTCAGGACGTGAGCGATGTGTTCAGGGTCATCGAGCACCGCGGTCTCGATACGCCACCCGCTGACTAATCAACTCCTGTAATAAAAAACCGTACTCCTCTGGGATTGGAGAACCCAGCCCGACCTATGCGGTTTTTACCAAAGATATGAATAAGATTGCCCCCTCGTTAGGCCATGCTTTTACTTTAAAGATCTCCATTCCGACTTCCCCTTAAAGCCAAACGACCTAACCATCATTCACAATCAATATTAAACACTGTCATTCCTCACAGGTTAAGCGCACTTGAACCTCCTTCAGCATTAAACATAAGCGGACAGAACACAACTCGCGTCGCTTACAAGTCGGGGTTAATTCAAACACATGGAGATAATTAACATGGCACAAAAGGCAACTATCGCCCCTCTTCAATATGCACCGCCCCTTGGCCCACACCCCGCACTTTACGGAACAGGAGAAGCTAATTATTTTGTTGACGTCGCTGAATCCAACACCGGCATAGTGTTCGGAACAGGTCGTGTCGAGCAGGGTGGACAATGGAGAGTCGAGTTAACAATCGATACAGGCAGGTGGATTCAGGTTCAAGCCCGATGCTACGCCGATCCGAACGCTCCGATCTCAAATGCAGACTGGAGCATGCCGATATCTGTATACGGTTAGGGGCTAAAAAACTGCGAAAAGAACAGATCTATTTCTAGCGACTTAACATCAAAAAAAGCCCGCATCACTGCGGGCTTCTTTTAAACGCTAAAGGCTCAGTTCACCTTAGCGTTCAACTCACCTTTCAGGTAACGCTGATACATCGCTTCCAACGAGATCGGCTTGATCTTCGAAGCATTACCGGCAGTGCCGAACGCTTCGTAACGCGCGATACACACATCACGCATGGCGGTCACGGTGGCGAGGGTAAACGCCAGATACAGGTCAATATCAACGTGGGCATTCCATACGCCGCATTGGGTGTCCTCGACTAAACGCTTCTAGCGTTGAGCACCCGCGAAGAAAAATATGTGTACCACACCGACAACGTAATCCTCGGCTTATATGCAACAGGACATTACAGCCTTGTATATGAGTCAGTATTCTTATAAATCAACAGTAGAGCGAAATGTAGGAAATGCCAATCAGAACGATCCGATAAACTTCTGTAGAAACACACGAAGACTCAACTGAAAAACAATACAATTCAAGAAACTGAAATTGACAATCACACTAGGCCCACATACGGTTTAAGTGCATCACAAATCTGCGAAGGTAATACCCTGAAGAACTATATATGAAACGTGCAATTATAGAACTGACGCCTAACAACCAGTCAATAAATCGCAGAATCTTCGCACGCATCAATTACTGAGTGCCTACCGTGACATTTCAGGAGTCGGAGTACTTTGCAACACCTCTCTAAACTTAACGGTCGCGGCTTTATAAATAGATTGAGCGACCTGTATCGATTCGCCAGTGAACATAAACTCGACGGCTTCGTATTTGAAGACAACCTTTTTCTCAATTCAGATCGGCATGATGAAAACGTCAAGTAAGCTTATTTACGTGCAAGCGCTATCCAGTCTCTCGCTGTGGCTTGATATTTTCTTGATTTTCACGGTTCCCGTTTATCTATGGCATGCCTCTCCTACATCGATAGCGTTCCTGGCTTTTTGCCTGGGTGCTCCAATATTGTTTCTTGGTCCTATCGTTGGAACGCTGATAGATCGACATGACGTAAGGAAAACACTCGTATTTGGCGCCTTACTCCGCACGCTATCTACCGTAGCGCTAGCCGTGTCTCCAGACCTTCAGAGTTTTTTGTTTTTCGTTATCGTCAAAGGCGTGTCAAACTTATTTTACTTCCCTTCAATAACCATCATGGTTCGGCAATTGATACGTGCTGAAGAGCGCAGATCTTTTTTCAGCCAAGTCAGTGTACTTGATCAATTTTCTAAAATTTTTGCGCCGTTACTTGCAGGCGTGTTAACAGCAGTATTATCGCCTAAAGGTTTATTCTTTTTGTCGGCTGCCGCCGTTTTATTAACCTTCCCACTCCTAAGGTCTATTTGCTTGGCATTTCGACCGCAAATGAATGATTCCTCCACGAAAACCCTTCCACTCTATCGCGACATAACAAGAGGACTTTCTATATTCAATGCCTTGCCCTTTCAACTACGCATAGGCTTTTTGTACTCCCTGCTTACATCGCTGGCGTTAGGAATTTACGACCCGCATTTGGCGTCCTTTTTAGCGTATGAAGGCCTACCTCCAGTTAACTTTTCAGTAATTGTCTCGGCAACAGCCGGAGGCGCAATATGTGCAGCACTGCTGGTGAAGTTCAAGCTGGGCAATATTGATGAGATTCTACTTCGGTCACATGCATTAGTTGTTTTCTCTGCCGCATTGATCCTGACCGCAATCTTAGTACTTTTCCAAGTACCGGGAAGAGCCTATCTCTATCCGTTGGTTTGGTTTGTGAATGGCTTCGGCTATGAGATACTGATAATATCTTCAAATATAATCCTTCAACAATTATGCCCTTCTGACAACATTGGAAGAGTCTCCATGTCTTTCAGGAGTATCCAAATACTCTGCGTTATAACAGGACCTTCTTTAGGAACAGTGCTCATCATCGCTGGCGGCCGCCCAGCGCCTTTTGTCGCGGCTGCAGGCATGGCATTTTTAACTGCATCAGTTTCAATTGCGGTCTATTTATATTGGAATAGAAAACAAGCGCACACACCTGTCAGTTAGTGCAGAATCAAACGATCATTTCGGGAATCTCGTGTCACTCAAACTTACCTAATCAGATCCCATCCACAAAAAAAGCCCGCATCACTGCGGGCTTCTTTTAAACGCTAAAGGCTCAGTTCACCTTAGCGTTCAACTCACCTTTCAAATACCGCTGATACATCGCTTCCAACGAGATCGGCTTGATCTTCGAAGCATTACCGGCAGTGCCGAACGCTTCGTAACGCGCGATACACACATCACGCATGGCGGTCACGGTGGCGCCGAAAAATTTACGTGGGTCAAATTCGCTCGGGTTGGTGGCCATCAGGCGACGCATTGCGCCGGTAGACGCCAGGCGCAGGTCGGTGTCGATGTTGACCTTGCGCACGCCGTACTTGATGCCTTCGACGATTTCTTCAACCGGTACGCCGTAGGTTTCTTTGATGTCGCCGCCGTACTGGTTGATGATCGCCAGCCACTCTTGCGGTACCGAGGAAGAACCGTGCATCACCAGGTGGGTGTTAGGGATGCGTTTGTGGATTTCCTTGATGCGGTCGATGGCTAGCACGTCACCGGTAGGTGGCTTGGTGAATTTGTAAGCGCCGTGGCTGGTGCCGATGGCGATGGCCAGGGCGTCCACTTGGGTCTTCTTGACGAAGTCGGCCGCTTCTTCTGGGTCGGTCAGCATTTGGCTGTGGTCCAGCACGCCTTCGGCGCCGATGCCGTCTTCTTCGCCGGCCATACCGGTTTCCAGGGAACCCAGGCAGCCCAGCTCACCTTCAACCGACACGCCACAGGCGTGAGCCATGGCCACGGTTTGTTGGGTGACGCGTACGTTGTACTCGTAGTCGGTCGGGGTCTTGCCGTCTTCGCCGAGGGAGCCGTCCATCATCACCGAGCTGAAGCCCAGTTGGATGGAGCGCTGGCACACGTCAGGGCTGGTGCCGTGGTCCTGGTGCATGCACACCGGGATGTGTGGGAATTCTTCGATCGCGGCGAGGATCAGGTGACGCAGGAATGGGGCACCGGCGTATTTGCGCGCACCGGCCGAAGCCTGGACGATCACGGGGGAGTCAGTCTTGTCAGCGGCTTCCATGATGGCGCGCATCTGCTCAAGGTTGTTGACGTTAAAGGCTGGGACGCCGTAGCCGAACTCGGCTGCGTGGTCCAGCATTTGACGCATGCTGATAAGTGCCATTGTGTTGTCTCTCCCGATCGAGGGTCGTTAATCGTGCAAGCCTGCCGTAGCGGCGGCTGCTATTCAAGTTATTGCAGGTCAAGGGGTTAAGGCTTGGCCTGCTGAATCGTTATTGCAGTGTCCGATTCAAAATTCATGTCACGTTGGAACCGGATCTACTGTGGGAGCGGGCTTGCTCGCGAAAGCGGTGTATCAGCTACCTGATGCATGACTGGCCCACCGCATTCGCGAGCAAGTCGAACCGTCGCACCGCCGCTCCCACATTTGGATCTCGTTAAATTTGAGATCGTGTTCTCACTGAGCCTTGCAGCCACGCCCAATCAAATCGTCGGTGGCGACCCAGTAAATCAAGCCTTCTTCACCTTTTGTGTGAAACGCCAACTGGTCGTTGCTGTACAACGCGCCCGAGGCGGCAACGTCTTGTTTAAGACGGTAAACCTGATCCGAACCGCCGAGGCGCACATCCACTTCGGAACGGGCCTGGTTGGCAAAGCGCCAGTTGACCTCGGCCTTGCTGTCGCAGGTCCAGGTGGTCCACTTGTCGGCAGGCTCTGCCTTGTTGAACATGTTCATGCTGCTGCAACCGGCCAATAAGGCCAGGGCTGCCAGGGCGAAAACGCCTTTCATTGCCATTCCTCGAACGACGGCCCAAGGGCCGCCACTGCTGTCGGTTAGTTGATCAGACCCGTCAGGGGCAACCCTGTTCCTGACCGTTGGGCGCGGCGTCGTATTTCTCCAGCCGTTCGTTGCCTATACGCTTGTTGATCACCGGCATGCTTTCGGCTTGCCAGTCAGCCTGGTAGCAGCTCTTTTTCTGCACCGGCGCAGGCTCAGCGCCAGCAGGCTTAGCGTTTGGCGTGCTGCCGCAGCCAGCCAACAGGCCCGCTGCGATCACCAGTGCCAACGACTTGATCATGGAAATACTCCTGTTCCGGATCACGAACCTCAGCCTTTGGCTCGGGTTTCCAGCACTTCAACGGCCGGCAGGACTTTGCCCTCAACGAACTCGAGGAAAGCACCGCCACCGGTAGAAATGTAGGAGATTTGGTCAGCAACGCCATATTTATCGATGGCCGCCAGGGTATCGCCCCCCCCGGCGATGGAGAACGCCGAGCTTTCAGCGATGGCGTGGGCCAGAACTTTAGTACCATTACCAAATTGATCGAACTCGAACACGCCAACCGGGCCGTTCCACAAAATGGTCTTGGACGACTTCAGCAGTTCAGCGAAATTGGCTGCGGTTTGCGGGCCGATGTCCAGGATCATGTCGTCGGCTGCCACGTCAGCAATAAGCTTGACGGTGGCTTCAGCGCTCTCGGCAAATTCCTTGGCGACAACCACGTCCACCGGCAGCGGCACGCTGACTTTTGCAGCGATGGCGCGGGCGGTGTCAAGCAGGTCCGGTTCGTACAGCGATTTGCCCACCGGATGGCCGGCTGCGGCCAGGAAGGTGTTGGCAATGCCGCCGCCGACGATCAGTTGATTGCAGATCTGGCTGAGGCTGTTAAGCACGTCGAGCTTGGTGGAGACTTTGGAGCCAGCAACGATGGCGGCCATTGGCTGGGCCGGAGCACCCAGGGCTTTGCCCAGTGCATCCAGTTCAGCGGCCAGCAGTGGGCCAGCAGCGGCGACTTTGGCGAACTTGGCCACGCCGTGGGTCGAACCTTCCGCGCGGTGAGCGGTGCCAAACGCGTCCATCACGAACACGTCGCACAGGGCCGCGTATTGCTGGGCCAGTTCGTCGCTGTTCTTCTTCTCGCCTTTGTTGAAGCGCACGTTTTCGAACAACACGATGTCGCCAGGCTTGACGTCGACGCCACCCAGGTAGTCAACCACCAACGGCACGTCACGGCCCAGGGCCTTGCTCAGGTAGTCGGCGACAGGCTTAAGGCTGTTTTCGGCGGAGAACTCACCTTCGGTCGGGCGACCCAAGTGGGAGCAGACCATCACGGCCGCACCTTTTTCCAGAGCCAGCTTGATGGTCGGCAGCGAGGCCAGGATTCGCGCATCGCTGGTGACAACACCGTCCTTGACTGGGACGTTGAGGTCTTCGCGAATCAGTACGCGCTTACCTTGCAGATCGAGGTCGGTCATCTTCAACACGGTCATGGGTCGCAGTTCCTGAGTTACTGTTGAGGTTGTTTAGAGGCGATGTGCAGATAATGTTCCGCAACATCCAGCATTCGGTTGGCAAACCCCCATTCGTTGTCAAACCAGGCGAGGATGTTCACCAGCCTCGGGCCGGAGACGCGGGTCTGGCTGGCATCGACAATCGCCGAATGCGGGTCATGGTTGAAATCACAACTGGCGTGCGGCAACTCGGTATAGGCCAAAAGGCCCTTGAGCGGGCCGCTGCTGGCGGCGTCGCGCAAAATCCGGTTGACCTCAGTGGCATCGGTATCGCTGACGGTTTGCATGGTGATGTCCAGGCAGGACACGTTCACCGTCGGCACCCGTACGGCTTTGGCCTGGATTCGTCCGGCAAGTTCCGGCAGCAGTCGTTCGATGCCGCGGGCCAGGCCGGTGGACACCGGAATCACTGACTGAAAGGCCGAACGTGTGCGACGCAGGTCTTCATGGTGGTAGGCGTCAATCACTGGCTGGTCGTTCATCGCTGAGTGAATCGTGGTAATCGACACGTAGTCCAGGCCGATCGCCTGATCCAGCAGGCGCAACAACGGCACGCTGCAGTTGGTGGTGCAGGAGGCGTTGGACACCAGCCGTTCATTGCCGCTCAGGCAATCCTGGTTGATGCCGTAGACGATGGTGGCGTCGACATCCGCCTCGCTGGCCATCGGCTGGGAAAACAGCACACGTGGTGCGCCGGCGTCGAGAAACCGCTGGCCATCGGCACGGGTGTTATAGGCACCGGAGCATTCCAACACTAGGTCGACGCCAAGCGCCGCCCAGTCGATGCCTTCGGGCGTGGCACTGCGCAGAACCTTCACGCAGTTGCCATTAATATGCAGACAATCGTCCTCAACCCGCACTTCGCCGGGGAAACGGCCGTGGGTGGAGTCAAAGCGTGTCAGGTATTCGATGCTGGCCATGTCGGCCAAATCGTTGATCGCAACAATTTCAAACCCGGCAGCCGTCCCTCGCTCGAACAGAGCACGCAAGACGCAACGACCAATGCGGCCGTAGCCGTTGAGTGCAACTTTGTAGGGACGCGGTTGGGGCATGGGGTTCTCGATTACCTTGGGTAATAGGGTGGTTGTTAGATCGCTTTCGCGAGCAAGCCCGCTCCCACACTTGAATGGGTTCACAATTGCAACGGTGTGAACCCGATCAAATGTGCGAGCGGGCTTGCTCGCGAAGGCGTCAGTACAGCCACCTCAATCTACAGCCTTAGTCTTCCAGCAGCTCTTCAGCCTGACCCAAGATGTTTTCCAGGGTGAAACCGAACTCTTCGAACAACGCTGGCGCCGGCGCGGACTCACCGTAGGTGGTCATGCCGATCACGCGGCCTTCCAGGCCCACGTACTTGTACCAGTAGTCGGCGTGAGCCGCTTCGATGGCGATACGCGCGCTGACCTGCAACGGCAGAACCGATTGCTTGTAGTCGGCATCCTGGGCTTCGAACAGGCTGGTGCACGGCATGGACACAACGCGCACGTTACGGCCTTGGGCAGTCAACTTGTCGTACGCCTGAACAGTCAGGCCCACTTCGGAACCGGTGGAGATCAGGATCAGCTCCGGCTCGCCAACGCAGTCCTTGAGCACGTAGCCACCACGGCTGATCGCCGCGATCTGCGCGTCGGTGCGCACTTGGTGCTGCAGGTTCTGGCGCGAGAAGATCAGCGCCGAAGGGCCGTCCTTACGCTCGATGGCGTGCTTCCAGGCCACGGCAGATTCCACCGCGTCGGCTGGGCGCCAGCAATCCAGGTTCGGCGTGGTACGCAGGCTGGTCAGTTGCTCGACCGGCTGGTGCGTCGGGCCGTCTTCGCCCAGGCCGATGGAGTCGTGGGTATACACATGGATCACACGCTTCTTCATCAGCGCGGCCATACGGACGGCGTTGCGCGCGTATTCCATGAACATCAGGAAGGTTGCGCCGTAAGGCACCAGGCCGCCGTGCAGGGACACGCCGTTCATGATGGCGCTCATGCCGAACTCGCGCACGCCGTAGTACATGTAGTTGCCGCTGGCGTCTTCAGCCGAGACACCTTTGCAACCTTTCCATAGGGTCAGGTTGGAACCGGCCAGGTCAGCCGAACCGCCAAGAATTTCCGGCAGCAGCGGGCCAAAGGCGTTCAGGGTGTTCTGGCTAGCTTTACGGCTGGCGATGGTCTCGCCTTTGGCCGCGACTTCGGCGATGTAGGCCGAGGCTTTTTCCGAGAAGTCGGCAGGCAGGTCACCGGCCAGGCGGCGCACCAGTTCGTTGGCCAGTTCCGGGAATTCGGCGGAGTAAGCCGCAAAACGCTGGTCCCACTCGGCTTCGGTCGCCAGGCCTTTTTCCTTGGCGCTCCACTCGGCGTAGATGTCGGCCGGGATTTCGAAAGGGCCGTGGTTCCACTTCAGTGCTTCGCGGGTCAGGGCGATTTCCGCGTCACCCAGTGGGGCGCCGTGGCAGTCTTCTTTACCTTGCTTGTTCGGCGAACCGAAGCCGATGGTGGTCTTGCAGCAGATCAGGGTCGGCTGCTCGCTCTTGCGCGCGGTGTCGATGGCGGTCTTGATTTCTTCCGGATCGTGGCCGTCGACGTTGCGGATCACCTGCCAGTTGTAGGCTTCGAAACGCTTCGGGGTATCGTCGGTGAACCAGCCTTCGACTTCGCCATCGATGGAGATGCCGTTGTCATCGTAGAAAGCAATCAGCTTGCCCAGGCCCAGTGTGCCGGCCAGGGACGCGACTTCGTGGGAAATGCCTTCCATCATGCAGCCATCGCCCAGGAACACGTAGGTGTGGTGGTCGACGATGTTGTGGCCAGGGCGATTGAATTGCGCGCCCAGCACTTTTTCTGCCAGCGCGAAGCCCACAGCGTTAGCCAGGCCTTGGCCCAGGGGACCAGTGGTGGTCTCGACGCCTGGGGTGTAGCCGAATTCCGGGTGGCCCGGGGTGCGGCTGTGCAACTGGCGGAAGCTCTTGAGGTCATCGATGGTGACGTCGTAGCCGGTCAGGTGCAGCAGCGAATAGATCAGCATCGAGCCATGGCCGTTGGACAGCACAAAGCGGTCACGGTCGGCGAACGACGGATTGCTCGGGTTGTGTTTCAGGTAGTCACGCCAAAGTACCTCGGCGATATCCGCCATGCCCATCGGGGCACCGGGATGGCCGCTGTTGGCTTTTTGCACGGCATCCATGCTGAGGGCACGAATGGCGTTGGCACGCTCACGACGGCTGGGCATCGCTGATCTCCTAGGAGTTGAATAAAAGAAACGGAAAAAAGGACCGGCATTTTCCCTCAGCCACCGCCTGCGGGCAATGACAGATAGTCACTTGAAGGTGTTTTTCCTGTGGTTTGCCCGGCAATCGCTTGCAGAAAAGCGCGACTGCTTCGTTTAAAGGTTATAGCAGCCGCTTATAACCACCGATCATCGACCAATATCAAAACTTTTTGATATTGGTCTTGCGAGGACTTCCACCCGTCACTAGACTGCTGGCCTTATGAATCTATCCGTGCCCTCCCTGCGTCCTGACGACGGCGATGAACTGGCAGCCTTGTGTAAGGCCGCTGGTGATCCGTTACGCCTGAACGTATTGCGTGCGCTGTCCAACGATTCCTTCGGCGTACTGGAGCTGGCGCAGATCTTCGCCATCGGCCAATCCGGCATGAGCCACCACCTCAAGGTATTGGCCCAGGCTGACCTGGTAGCCACTCGCCGTGAAGGCAATGCGATATTTTACCGACGCGCTCTGCCCCACACTGAGCTGCTCGGCGGCAAGCTGCACACCGCCCTGCTCGAAGAAGTGGACAACTTGAGCCTGCCGACTGACGTGCAGTCGCGCATCAGCACAGTCCACGGGCAACGCGCCGCCGCCAGCCAAGACTTTTTCGCACGGGTTGCCGAGAAGTTTCGCGCCCAGCAGGACCTGATCGCCGGGTTGCCACAGTACCGCGAAAGCGTACTGGCGTTGTTGGACAAGCTGAGCTTCAGTGATGAGGCAACGGCGTTGGAAGTTGGCCCTGGCGACGGCGGTTTCCTACCGGAACTGGCGCACCGTTTTACGCAGGTGACAGCGCTCGACAACAGCCCGGCGATGCTTGAATTGGCGCGCCAGCTCTGTGAGCGTGAAGCATTGAGTAACGTCAACCTGCAGTTGGCGGACGCGTTGAATGACACCAGCCTGCGGGCCGATTGCGTGGTGCTGAACATGGTCTTGCACCATTTCGCCGCCCCTGCCGACGCCCTCAAGCAGATGGCGAATTTGCTGCAACCCGGCGGTAGCCTACTGGTGACAGATTTATGCAGCCATAACCAGAGTTGGGCCAAGGAGGCCTGCGGTGATCTCTGGTTGGGTTTTGAACAGGACGATCTGGCCCGTTGGGCCACCGCTGCGGGACTCGTTCCCGGGGAAAGCCTCTATGTAGGTTTACGTAATGGTTTCCAGATTCAGGTCCGCCATTTTCAGCGGCCGGCTGGCGACACTCACCATCGGTAAATATCAGGAAACATCGAGATGAGCGAATACTCCCTTTTCACCTCCGAGTCCGTGTCTGAAGGGCATCCGGACAAAATCGCCGACCAGATTTCTGACGCGGTGCTGGACGCCATCATTGCTGAAGACAAGTTCGCCCGTGTGGCGTGCGAGACTCTGGTGAAAACGGGCGTGGCGATCATCGCCGGCGAAGTCACCACCACCGCCTGGGTCGACTTGGAACAGATCGTCCGTGACGTGATCACTGACATCGGCTACAACAGCTCGGACGTCGGCTTCGACGGCGCGACCTGCGGCGTGATGAACATCATCGGCAAGCAGTCGCCCGACATCAACCAAGGCGTGGACCGTGCTAAGCCTGAAGATCAGGGTGCTGGCGACCAGGGCCTGATGTTCGGCTACGCCAGCAACGAAACCGACGTGCTGATGCCAGCACCGATCACCTTCTCGCACCAGTTGGTGCAGCGCCAGGCCGAAGCGCGTAAATCCGGTGTGCTGCCATGGCTGCGCCCGGACGCCAAGTCCCAAGTAACCTGCCGTTACGAAGGCGGCAAAGTTGTGGGTATCGACGCGGTTGTGCTGTCGACCCAGCACAACCCGGACGTGTCCTACGCCGACCTTCGCGAAGGCGTCATGGAGCTGATCGTCAAGCACGTACTGCCTGCCGAACTGCTGACCAAAGACACCCAGTTCCACATCAACCCAACCGGCCAGTTCATCATTGGCGGCCCAGTGGGCGACTGCGGCTTGACCGGTCGCAAAATCATCGTCGACAGCTACGGTGGCATGGCCCGTCACGGCGGTGGCGCGTTCTCGGGTAAAGACCCCTCCAAGGTTGACCGTTCCGCTGCCTATGCCGGCCGTTACGTGGCCAAGAACATCGTCGCTGCCGGCCTGGCCGAGCGCTGCGAAATCCAGGTTTCCTACGCCATCGGTGTGGCTCAGCCGACGTCGATCTCGCTGAATACCTTCGGTACAGGCAAGATCAGCGATGACAAGATCGTCAAACTTGTGCGTGAGATCTTCGACCTGCGCCCTTACGCGATCACCACCATGCTCGACTTGCTGCACCCGATGTACCAGGAAACTGCAGCCTACGGCCACTTCGGCCGTACCCCTGCGCAGAAGACTGTCGGCGACGACACCTTCACCACGTTCACCTGGGAAAAAACCGACCGTGCCAATGACCTGCGCATAGCTGCCGGTTTGTAATCGCTCGCGGTACACAGCGCCCCGCCGGGTTTCCCGGCGGGGCTTTTTATTGCCGGGTGATTAACCGACGATGCTCATATTTTTGGATCCAATGCTTGCAGGCCAAATGATGGCCCTCTAGAATCCGCGCCCTCTCGGGCCCTTCACCTTACTTGGATAGTGCCCTGCGCCAGCCCGGGACAGATAAACGCGCAGGCAATCGAACATTGAGGTTTTCATGCGCATTTCCACGCTCGCCCCTGCCGCCCTTCTACTCAGCCTGTTCACCCTGCCAGCGTATGCCGCCGACCTGAGCGCACTGAGTGGCGCCCTGGGCGCCCAACTGAGCGGCAAATCCGGCGACTGCCAGCAACAAGCCAAAGACCTGCAGACCAAGATTGATGCCGCAGAGGCCGCGAACGAAACCTTAAAAGTGAAGGCTTTTAAAGCCGCGCAGGATCAAGTCAACAAAGGTTGCAACAAACTGGCTGAATCCCAAGCCAAAGTTGACGCCAAGCAGCAAACACAGGAAGCCAAGGCGGATAAGAACGATCCAGTCAAAGCCTTGGGCGGTCTGTTCAAGTAAGCAGAAACACCCGGTAAAAAGCCCCGCACTGTCGGGGCTTTTTCGTGCTGGTGTGGATCATTTAGGCTGGGCACCCTTTCCGAGCAAGGATGCTCATGATGCACTTACTGATTGCTCTTCTACTCAGCGCCTTGCCTTTTCTGGCGCGGGCTGAAAATTGCCCCGAGAACGCTCGATCACAGGTCCGCACCCTGGCTGAACAGATCAAGCTGTGGGATGACAGTTATCATCGCCTCGGGCAATCCCCTGTCAGCGATGAGCTCTACGATCAGGCCCGCCTGCGCCTGGCTCACTGGCGACAGTGCTTAGCTCCCACCGCGCGAACGGTCGACAACCCACTGGCGACCTCAAGGGGTACGCAAGCTCACCCGGTGGCTCATACCGGCCTGGAGAAGCTGCCGGATGAGCGGGCTGTCGATGGCTGGCTCAAGACCCGACAAGACGTGTGGGTTCAACCCAAGGTCGACGGCGTTGCGGTGACGTTGGTGTACCGCAAGGGTCGGTTGAGTCAACTCATCAGTCGCGGCAACGGCCTGCTCGGCCAGGACTGGTCAGTTGCCGCGCGCCAGATCCCCGGCATCATCCAGCAACTGCCCGACCCCATCGACCTGGTGCTGCAAGGCGAACTCTATTGGCGCCTCGACGATCATGTGCAGTCAGCCCATGGCGGGCTGAATGCACGCAGCAAAGTGGCCGGGCTGATGAATCGCCGACAGTTGAACGACACCGAGGCCGCAGGCATCGGCTTATTCGTCTGGGCTTGGCCTGACGGCCCACCCGATTTTACCAAGCGCCTGGCTCACCTGGCGCAGTGGGGTTTTACCGACAGCAGCCGCTATAGCCAACCCGTTCAAGGCCTCAGTGAGGCCGCACACTGGCGCACTTACTGGTACAACCATCCATTGCCCTTCGCCAGCGATGGCGTGGTGTTGCACCAGGCCGCGCGCCCGCCCGCCAAACGCTGGCAAGCCAGCGCGCCTTACTGGGCGATTGCATGGAAGTATCCAGCGGCCAAGGCACTGGCGCTGGTACGCAAAGTTCGGTTCAAGATCGGTCGCACCGGGCGCATTACTCCCATCCTGGAGCTGGAGCCGGTGCGACTGGATGACCGGCAAATCAACCGCGTCAGCGTCGGCTCCCTGAAACGCTGGCAAGCACTGGACATCCGGCCCGGTGATCAGGTGTCCATCAGCCTTGCCGGCCAAGTGATTCCTCGGCTGGACCAAGTGATTCTACGCAACGAGACACGGGTGCCGGTGCAAGCACCCAACCCGCGTGACTTTCACGCCCTAAGCTGCTGGCAACTGGACACGGGGTGCGAAGAGCAGATGCTCGCGCGCCTGACCTGGCTGAGCGGCAACCAAGGTTTGTCCTTGCCACACCTGGGGCGCGAAACCTGGAACGTATTGATACAAGCCGGTCTAATCGCAGGCATTCTCGATTGGTTAACCCTAGATGCGACAGAGCTTGCTAACATTGATGGCTTCGGTGATCGCCGCCGTACGCGCTTGCTCGACAGCATTCAAAGCGCGCGGCAACGACCCTTTGCACAATGGCTCAAAGCCTTAGGCCTACCGCCGTCGGCACGCAACGACCTGGAAGGCGGCTGGCAGACTCTGGCCGCCAGAGACACCCAGGCCTGGCTGGCTACCGAGGGCATCGGCCCGGGCCGCGCGGCGCAACTGAGCGCTTTTTTTCGCGACCCGCAGGTACAAGCGCTGGCTGAAACATTACGTGTGGCCGGGATTGACGGGTTTTGAACCCGGCCCTGTCACCTTTTAACTTACGGCAGAATTCACCCTGCCATTTGATTGCGACACTGGAGCCTCACATGAAATTCCTAGCCCCGCTTGCCTTGCTGACCGTCGCAAGCTTCATGGCCCCGCCATTGCTGGCCGCCGAAGACGCGCAACCCCTGACAGGCTGCGCCGCCAAGCGCCACGCCATCAGCACCCAGATCGAACAAGCCAAGGCCCATGGCAACAGCGATCAACAGGCGGGGCTGGAAAAAGCCTTGAGCGAAGTCACCGCCCACTGCACCGATGCGTCCTTGCGCAAAGAACGTGAAAACAAGGTGCTCGACGCCAAGCACGAAGTCAGCCGCCGTCAGGCCGACCTCGACAAAGCAATGAAAAAGGGCGACGCGGACAAGATCAACAAGCGCAAAGACAAGCTCGCCCAGTCGCGCAAAGAACTGCAGGACGCCGTCGAGGAACTCGACCAGTAAAACCGGTCAGTGGTCTCGAAACTGCTTATGACAGGCCGTGCAGGCATCTTCAACTTTCTGCACTGCTGGCCCCAGGTTACTGGCTTTGTAGGGCTGTACCTGGCTTGCGATCACCAATTCACCGGTGGCCGCTTCAAGGTTTCGGGCCAACGCCTGGAAGCGGGCCTGTTGCTGCCACACGTTATCCTTGGCGCTGGTGTGATCTTCTTCGCGCACGCTCGGGAAATGTTTCCACGGCTCGTGGGACAACGCATCGAGCTTGACCGCGCCCTCTGCGAACTTCGCGCCGTCAAACGCAATACGCCCACGCAGCATGCCACCCAGGTCTTCTCCGGTCTTGAGCATCTGTTTGAAAATCGCCTTGCGCTGACCCAGGGGCGAGTTCGGATCAACACCACCGCAGGCGGACAAGGTCAGGCAGGCCAGCAATACCAGGGTCAGTTTTTTAAAGGTCATCATGGCTTCAAGGTCACGGGAAACGGCGGCCAGTATCCTCGCCTCTCCCGCAAAGGCCAATAGCCCTATTATTAATAAGGGTTGCCCAAAAACGCTACGGCATGGGCGATCGCTTCAGGAATTGCGTGTATGAATGTCACCTTGAAACTTTGGAGCCGTCGCCTGGCGTGGGCTCTACCGATGATCGCGTTGCTGGCCGGCTGCGATGCTGGCAAAGACGCCACCAAAGACGCTCACGAAGCTGAAGAAGCAAAGCCTCACCCTGTGGCCACGTATGTGAACGTACCGTGGGAAACGCTCCCGGCAGTCTCCGAAGCTGATCTGCTGGCGGGGTTTAACTCTTGGCGCAGCGCCTGCCAACGGCTCAAGGCCGACCCGGTATGGGGCGCGACCTGCGCAGCAGCAACCGACGTGCCGAGCAATGCCGGAGCGGTTCGGGGTTTTCTCAAAGCGCGGCTGGATGTTTTCGGCCTGCGCTCAGCTGACAACTCACCCAACGGTTTGATCACCGGCTACTACGAACCGATCTACCCCGGCAGCCTGACCGAAACCGCCAACGCCCACGTACCGGTGTACGGCGTGCCGGATGACCTGATTATCGTCAACTTGGAAAGCATCTATCCCGAACTCAAGGGCAAGCGCCTGCGTGGTCGTCTTGAAGGCCGCGTACTCAAGCCTTATGACGATGCCAGCACCATCAACAGCAAGGGTTCCGGTGCCAAGCCCATTGCCTGGCTGACCAACCCCATGGACCTGCAATTTCTGCAAATCCAGGGTTCGGCCCGAATTAAAGTGGCGGGCGGGCGTCAATTACGCGTTGGCTATGCCGACCAGAACGGCTACCCCTACCGCCCTATCGGACGCTGGCTGGTGGAACAAGGCGAGCTGAAAAAAGACGAGGTGAGCATGGGCACCATCAGTGCCTGGGCCAAGGCACACCCGGAACGTATTCCGGAACTGTTGGCGAGCAACCCCAGCTACGTATTCTTCAGCACCCGCCCGGACAGCAATGAAGGCCCGCGCGGCTCGTTGAATGTGCCGTTGACTGCCGGCTACAGCGTGGCAGTGGATCGCAAGGTAATTCCGCTAGGCAGCCTGCTATGGCTGTCGACCACCCAACCTGACGGCTCGCCGATTGCCCGGCCTGTGGCAGCCCAAGACACCGGTGGTGCGATCACCGGCGAAGTACGCGCAGACTTGTTCTGGGGCACGGGTGACGCGGCGGGAGAGTTGGCGGGAAATATGAAGCAGCAGGGGCAGATCTGGATGTTGTGGCCTAAGGGCGTTGCATTGCCGCAAGTGCCGGATGCACCTGCCGGGACCTGACAGACGATAACGTTTAAAGGTGGGAGGGGGCTTGCTCCCGATTAGCGAAGTGTCAGTAACCATCTTCATCAACTGACACTCCGCTATCGGGAGCAAGCCCCCTCTCACACTGAACTTGCGTTAACCGTCAGATCGAAACAAAAAAGAAACTCGCAATCAACGCCATGCCCACCGCCCACACCAACGAGCGCAGCATCGCCCAGTCCGCCAGGTAGCAAATGATGTACAGCAGGCGACTGGTGATAAACAACACCGCCAGCACATTGATAGTCACCAGCGACGCAGTGCCGGCCAAGTGCGCAATAATCACCGCCGCCGCAAACGCCGGTGTGACTTCAAAGCTGTTGAGCTGCGCACTGTGGGCGCGCTTGGCGAACCCGTCGAGGGTGTCCAGAAAAGCGCGAGGGTCGTGGTTCTGGCGTGGCCCGAACTTGCCACCGCTGAACTTGGCCACACCCGTGCACAGGTAAGGCAGGAAAATTGCGATCAACACACACCAGAAAGCCACCGTCATCACTGATTCCTTTTGTAGTTTTAGCCAGCGGTTAGAGTTTTAGCACTAAAAATACCACGCCGCACTTAACCGTTATGAACAGTGCCACTGCCAAAGGTTCTACTGGCCTTTTGCTTTGTGGCTTGCAACCTCCCGCTACTGCTGCGGTCCATCCCTCCATTAACCAATGCTCACTCCACCCTCCAAGGTCCCCGGATGCTTGAACTTGTCGCCGCCTTCATTTGCCTTACCACCTTACTCACCTATGTGAACTTCCGTTTTATCGGCCTGCCGCCCACCATCGGTGTGATGGTTACAGCCTTGCTGTTCTCGTTGATCCTGCAAGGCTTGAGCTTTATCGGCTACCCAGGCCTGGAAGAACGTATCCAACAGTTGATCGGCCAGATCGACTTCGGCGACTTGCTGATGAATTGGATGCTGTCGTTCCTGCTGTTCGCCGGCGCCTTGCACGTCAACTTGAACGACCTGCGCAGTTACCGCTGGCCCATCGGCCTGCTGGCGACCTTCGGCGTGTTAATTGCCACGGTAGTAATCGGCAGCCTGGCGTACTACATCTTTGCCCTGTTTGGCTGGCACGTGAGCTTCCTCTACTGCCTGCTGTTCGGCGCACTGATTTCGCCCACCGACCCGATTGCGGTCTTGGGTGTGCTGCGAACCGCCAACGCGTCGAAACCGCTGAAAACCACCATTGTCGGCGAGTCACTGTTCAACGACGGTACGGCTGTGGTGGTGTTTACCGTACTGTTGGGCATCGCGCAGTTAGGCGAAACACCGACCGTGGGCGCCACCGCCATGCTGTTCGCCCATGAGGCGATTGGCGGCGTGGTGTTCGGCGGACTGATCGGCTACCTGGTGTACTTGATGATCAAGAGCATCGAGCAATACCAGATCGAAGTCATGCTGACCCTTGCCCTGGTGATCGGTGGTTCGGCAATGGCCACCGAACTGCACGTCTCGGCGCCGATTGCGATGGTGGTAGCCGGGCTGATTATTGGCAACTTAGGCCGTAAGCTGGCGATGAACGACATGACCCGGCGCTACTTGGACGGCTTCTGGGAATTGCTCGATGACATGCTCAACGCCCTGCTGTTCGCGCTGATCGGCATGGAGCTGTTGCTGTTGCCGTTCAACTGGCTGCACGTGTTGGCCGCCAGTTTGCTGGCCGTGGCGATCCTGCTCTCACGCCTTCTGACCGTGGCCCCGGCGATCCTGCTGCTGCGTCGCTGGCGCACGGTGCCGCGCGGCACTATCCGCATCCTCACTTGGGGCGGCTTGCGCGGAGGGGTTTCGGTGGCGCTGGCGCTGGCCTTGCCGCAGGGCCCGGAACGCGACTTGCTGCTGAGCATCACCTACATCGTGGTGCTGTCGTCGATCCTGTTGCAGGGTTTGACGATTGGCCGAGTCGTACGCCGCGTTGCCGAGCCGCAGTAAGCCTGACACGAGCCCAAGCACGCTTGTGAGGATTTGCCTGCTACGCCGCAGGCTTGCTCACAGGCGTGCCGCACAGTGTTTCCAACAGGTGTCGCATGCACAGTGGGCGGCGTGGTGCCGCCCCATGCATGACGACCAGCTCCCGCGCATAGCGCTGCTCGTCGTCAACCGGCAAAACGCATAGTTTGCTGCGAGACATTCCCGTCCACTGCGGCACCAACGATACCCCCATGCCTTGAGCGACCAGCATCACGATGGTTTCCAAAGCGTCCAGCTCACATAGCACGTGCGGATCAAAGGACTGCTCATCAAGGAACCGCTGAGCGATCTGACCACCCCATGAACGAGCGTCGTAGCGGATCAATGAGCGCTCACGCAACAAGGCTTCAAACGTCTGCGCCTCACACGCTGAGGGCGCAATCAGAATCAATGGTTCGGCACGCAACAATGTCGTGACCAAAGCTTTGGGCGGTTGAAACGGTGGCCTGACGAGTATCGCCACGTCCAACTCTTGGGTCAGTAATCTCTCGTAGAGGCTTCTGGAATCGCCCGGAGTGATCTTAAGTCTCAGCTTCGGCGCCGAGCGTGCCAGCCGCTCTATCACCCCCGGCAAGACCCCGGTCAACGCCGTTGAAATGGCACCAATCTTAACCTCTCCAGATAAGCCGTCCTGGCTCAAGTCTTCCTGCAACTCGCGCGCCTGTTCAATGACTGCCTGAATTTTTGGTAACAACAGCAGGCAATGGTCTGAGGGAAGCGCGGCATGTGCCGTACGCATGAGCAAGGTGCAGCCCAGCGTTCGCTCAAGCGCCTTGATGCGTTGGCTGATGGCCGCGGCGGTACGGTTTTCACGTCGCGCAGCCGCGGCAATGGAGCCGGTTTCAATAACGGCGACCAGGCTTCGCAGGAAGCGAACATCCATAAGTTTTCCTTTCGCTCAGAACAAGGCGAACCCGTTTTATCCGGATACACAGCCTGTTTAATCTGAGGACTCACCCATTCGGAGATCCCGCCATGAACAGACCCTTTCACGCTGCATACCATGTTTGTGACTTAAACGAGGCGCGCATTTTTTATCGAGATGTTTTGGGATGCACAGAAGGCCGTAGCACTGACACCTGGATCGACTTCGATTTCTTCGGCAACCAGCTTTCACTGCACCTGGGCCCCCCCCTTTTCCACAACGCGTACCGGCCGGGTAGGTGAACACCACGTACTGATGCCGCACTTCGGTGTGGTGTTGCCGCTTGATGAGTGGCTGACGCTTGCCGAACGCCTTACCCATCTGAGGATGCACTTCGAGATTGCGCCAGTGACTCGCTTTGCCGGCGAACCGGGAGAGCAGCGCACGATGTTTTTTCTCGACCCCAGCGGAAACCCAATCGAAGTGAAAGGCTTCAAGGACTTCGCCGGACTGTTCGCTCAATAAATCCCTGACAATCACAACAATAAGGGGCACCCCATGACTGCCAGTAAATCAACCAGCCTTGTCACCCGTATCATGATCGGCCTGGCTGCCGGGATAATCGTCGGCATCCTGCTCAACCAATTTCCCGAACAAAAGACGTGGTTCATCGACAACCTGCTGCAACCGGCGGGCGACCTGTTCATCAAGCTGATGAAAATGATCGTCGTCCCTCTGGTCTTTGCCTGCATGACGGTCGGCATTGCCGGCATGGGCAACCCTGCCGCCCTGGGGCGCGTCGGCGTGAAGACGTTCGTGTACTTCTTCACCATCACCAGTATCGCAATCGTCTTCGGTCTGGTTGTCGGAAATGTCATAGAGCCCGGCGCGGGTGCCGAATTCGCCAGCACCCTGCGTACACCGGTAACGGGCCTGGCCAGCAACGGCACAACGCAGAATCTGGGCCAAACGCTGTTGGCGATCGTACCGGACAACATCGTGTTGGCCATGTCGCAGGGCAAACTGCTCTCGGTGTTGTTTTTCGCCATCTTGTTCGGCTGCGCCTTATCTCTGCTACCCGAGCAGCGCAAGGCCCCCCTGATAAGCGTGATGCAGGGTGTCTCAGACACCATGTTCAAAGTCACTCAATTGGTCATGCATTACTCGCCGATAGGTATTTTCGGACTGATTGCAGTCACCGTCGCCAGCTTTGGCCTCAGCGCCTTGCTGCCATTGGCCAAACTGATTGGCACGACCTATATCGCGGTGCTGTTATTTGCACTGTGTGTCTTGGGCGCCGTTGCGCGGTTGGCGGGCGTAGGTTTTTTCCACCTGCTGCGGGAAATACGCAGCGAACTATTGCTGGCCTATTGCAGTGCTGCGTCGGCGACGGTAATGCCTCAATTGATCGAGAAGATGGAGCGCTATGGCGCGCCACGCCCCATTACCAGCATGGTTATCCCACTGGGTTACTCGTTCAACCTGGATGGCGCATCGCTGTTTGCCGCGCTGGGCACGCTGTTCATCGCCCAAGCGTATGGCATCGACCTGAGCCTGGCGGATCAGGGAATGCTGGTCTTGATCATGGTGCTGACGTCAAAGGGCGCGGCGGGTGTACCAGGGTTCATGTTTATTATCCTGACCGCCACCTTGACTACGGCAGGGCTACCCGTGGAAGGCGTGGCAATCATCGCAGGCGTCTATCGACTGATGGATATGCCGGTCACTGCATTGAATGTGCTGGGCAACGCACTGGCGCCTTTAGTGATTGCTCGGTGGGAAGGTCAGCTCACCGCGCCTGACAGCACGCCTGCCATCAAACCAGCCGACGCGCCGTTCAAAGCCTGAAACCTCCCCGCAAAGGAACGCCATCTACCTTTGCGGGCGATATCACATTTTTTCTTTATCGTGCGGATGACGCGGATCTGCCGGCTCAACCGACAAGCTGCTTTCGCTGCGAATCTGCGCATGGCTGATCAGCGCAAAGATAAAACTGCCGCCGATGATATTGCCCGCCAGAGTCGGCCCGGCGAACACTAGCCAGAAGTCCTTCCACGGCAGTTCGCCGGCAAACACCAGGTAGGAGACTTCTGCCGAGCCGACGACGATGTGGGTGAAATCCCCCAGCGCCATCAGGTAGGTGATCAGGACGATGATGAACATTTTTGCGCTTTCCATGGACGGGATCATCCATACCATGGTGGCGATCATCCAACCGGAAATGATGCCCTTGGCAAACATCTCGCCGGGGTCGTTTTCCATGACTTTGCGGCCGATTTCAAGGAAGGCCATGTCGGTCTTGGTGTCGAATATCGGCAAATGCAGCATCACATACGCTACCAGCACGGTGCCGCACAGGTT
Source organism: Pseudomonas sp. 1152_12 (assembly GCF_052850675.1). Classification (NCBI taxonomy): domain Bacteria; kingdom Pseudomonadati; phylum Pseudomonadota; class Gammaproteobacteria; order Pseudomonadales; family Pseudomonadaceae; genus Pseudomonas; species Pseudomonas sp. 1152_12. Next base: position 122,033 of record NZ_VXCW01000012.1, read on the forward strand.
GCCCACCAGCACCACAGTCCACAACCGCAGCAGTCGCCCGGCATTGCTCAGGGTCGGCTTGCTCATTACCGGCAGCACGGCCGTCAGGGTGTTTTCGGTAAACAACTGCTGACGGGCGAGGATCACCGCGAGAAAACCCGCGCAGTAACCGAAACTGGCGATCACTTTGAACCCTTCGCCGTCGGGTAGCCGCGAATTGAGCAGGCCCATGCCCATCAACGACAGGCCCATCGTCAGCCCGGCGGCCAACGCCGACCACCATAACGCCGCTACGCTGCGCTCCAGCTCCTGATCACCCTGCGTGCGGATAATTTCATGCAGCACTGCCGCACGAGGCGGTTGGTTCTTGTCGACGTCGTGTTGCTCTTCCTGCGACAAGTTGGGGGTCTTGCCGTCTTCTTGCGTGGCCATGGGGCGTACCTGAACGGGGCGTTGTTCAGGTACGACCTGTCGCCCATCAAGAGCGTTCACTGGCCAACCACACAATTAGTCTTTGATGCCGTCGTCTTGAAACTGGTCTTTCACGTACTTGATCTCGGTACGCCCGTGAGGCGCCGGCAAGCCGTCATCACCGAGGTTGACGAAGACCATCTTTTCCACGGTCAGGATGCTCTTGCGGGTGATCTTGTTGCGCACTTCACACGTCAGGGTGATCGAGGTGCGGCCGAACTCGGTGGCGGTGATGCCCAGCTCAATGATGTCGCCCTGACGCGAGGCGCTGACAAAGTTGATTTCAGAGATGTACTTGGTGACCACACGCTGGTTGCCCAATTGAACAATCGCGTAGATGGCCGCTTCTTCATCGATCCAACGCAGCAAGCTGCCGCCGAACAGGGTGCCGTTGGGGTTGAGGTCTTCGGGTTTTACCCATTTGCGGGTGTGGAAGTTCATGGTCACTCCAAAGCGTGTTGCGAAATGATGGGCAACATCATGGCAGAGCCCGGGCCCAAGCTCTATGAGCCATTGCCTATCACGCCCATGAGCGATCTTCATATGCCCGACAGAAAGGCTTGGGAAGTCAGACGCACACAGCTATAATCGCCCTCGCTTCAAAACGGTCATCTTCAGTTGATACCGTTCTCCCGCCACCTGTCCGAGGGGCGCTGCAGCAGGTTCACCCTGTCAGGCTCGGATGGGGCGTTGTCCAGCCTGGTTACCGGTTGGATACTAAACGCACAACGGCGCCCATTCGCACACTACGAATGGAGGCTCTTCATGAGCGCAGTAATTACGCCTGCAGGTTTTACCGACTACAAAGTCGCCGACATGTCCCTCGCTGCCTGGGGCCGTCGCGAAACCTTTATCGCCGAATCCGAAATGCCTGCCCTGATGGGTCTGCGCCGCAAGTACGCCGCTGAGCAGCCGCTCAAAGGCGCGAAGATCCTCGGCTGCATCCACATGACCATCCAGACTGCCGTGCTGATCGAAACCCTGGTTGCCCTGGGTGCCGAAGTACGTTGGTCGTCCTGCAACATTTTCTCGACTCAAGACCAGGCCGCTGCTGCTATCGCGGCTGCTGGCATCGCGGTGTATGCCTGGAAAGGCGAGACCGAAGAAGAGTACGAGTGGTGCCTGGAGCAAACCATCCTCAAGGATGGCAAGCCATGGGACGCCAACATGATCCTCGACGACGGCGGCGACCTGACCGAGCTGCTGCACAAAAAATACCCGCAGATCCTCGACCGCGTCCACGGCGTGACCGAAGAAACCACCACCGGCGTGCACCGTCTGCTGGACATGCTGGCCAAGGGCGAGCTGAAAATCCCGGCCATCAACGTCAACGACTCGGTGACCAAGAGCAAGAACGACAACAAGTACGGCTGCCGTCACAGCCTCAACGATGCCATCAAGCGCGGCACTGACCACCTGCTGTCGGGCAAACAAGCTCTGGTGATCGGCTACGGTGACGTGGGCAAGGGTTCGTCCCAGTCCCTGCGTCAAGAAGGCATGATCGTTAAAGTCTCCGAAGTAGACCCGATCTGCGCCATGCAAGCCTGCATGGACGGTTTCGAAGTGGTTTCGCCGTTCATCAACGGCCAGAACGACGGCACCGAAGCGAGCATCGACAAGGCCCTGCTGGGCAAGATCGACCTGATCGTGACCACCACCGGTAACGTGAATGTTTGCGACGCAAACATGCTCAAAGCCCTGAAGAAGCGCGCTGTGGTCTGCAACATCGGTCACTTCGACAATGAAATCGACACCGCTTTCATGCGCAAGAACTGGGCATGGGAAGAAGTGAAGCCACAGGTACACAAGGTTCACCGCACCGGTGCTGGCGATTTCGACCCACAGAACGACGACTACCTGATCCTGCTGGCCGAAGGCCGCTTGGTTAACCTGGGCAACGCCACCGGCCACCCAAGCCGCATCATGGACGGCTCGTTCGCCAACCAGGTACTGGCGCAGATCTTCCTGTTCGGCCAGAAGTACGCCGACCTGTCGCCAGCCCAGAAAGCCGAGCGCCTGACCGTGGAAGTGCTGCCGAAGAAACTCGACGAAGAAGTGGCCCTGGAAATGGTCCGCGGCTTCGGCGGCGTGGTAACTCAGCTGACCAAGACCCAGGCCGACTACATCGGCGTGACGGTCGAAGGGCCGTTCAAGCCGCACGCTTACCGCTACTGATATGCCTGCTGCCCGCTCTCTCTTTGGGAGCGGGTTTTGGCAGCATTGACGGTGTACATCTTCTGGCTTGATGAGTTTCCATAGGTACGACCATGTCCCAAGACCGTCGCTACAGCTTCGAGTTCTTCCCAACCAAGACCGATGCTGGGCATGAAAAACTGATGGCGACTGCCAAACAGTTGGCCAGCTACAACCCCGACTTCTTCTCCTGCACCTACGGCGCTGGCGGTTCGACCCGTGATCGCACGATCAACACCGTGTTGCAGCTGGAAAGCGAAGTCAAAATTCCCGCCGCTCCGCACCTGTCGTGCGTGGGCGACAGCAAGGCTGACCTGAGAAGCCTGCTGACCCAATACAAACAAGCCGGCATTAAACGCATCGTCGCCCTGCGCGGTGACCTGCCGTCCGGCATGGGCATGGCCAGCGGTGAGCTACGCTACGCCAATGACCTGGTGAGCTTCATCCGTGAAGAAAGCGGCGATCACTTCCATATCGAAGTGGCGGCTTACCCGGAGATGCACCCCCAGGCACGTAATTTCGAAGACGATCTGCAGAACTTCGTGCGCAAGGCTAATGCCGGTGCCGACAGCGCGATCACCCAATACTTCTTCAACGCCGACAGCTACTTCTACTTTGTCGAGCGTGTACGGGCGATGGGCGTCAACATCCCGATCGTGCCGGGCATCATGCCAATCACCAACTACAGCAAGCTGGCGCGTTTCTCTGACGCTTGCGGCGCTGAAATCCCACGCTGGGTGCGCAAGCAACTGGAAGCCTATGGCGATGACGTCAAGAGCATCCAGGCATTCGGCGAGCAGGTTATCAGCCAGATGTGTGAGCAACTGCTGCAAGGTGGCGCGCCAGGGTTGCACTTCTACACCCTGAACCAGGCCGAGCCTAGCCTGGCCATCTGGAACAACCTCAAGCTGCCACGCTAAGGCTTGCCCCGTCACTCAAAGGCCCTCGTCAATACGAGGGCCTTTTGGTTTTATGTGCGCCACATCAACTCGCCCGCAAATGCTCGCGCCAGAGCTTCTCTTTAGCGCACGAGCATCGTAACCTCAGGGTATGCCCGTCATTCTCAAGCTGTTGACCGCTGTGTTTTTTACTTGCCTGAGCCTCACCGCTTACGGTGAGAAACTGCGCATTGTCACTGAGCCCTGGGCACCTTATGTGTACGACGATAACGGCAGCATGCGCGGCCTGGATTATGAAACAACGGTGATCGTGTTCCAGCGCTTGGGCGTGGACATAGAGTGGCAATTCCTGCCCTGGAAACGCTGCCTGGCCATGCTCGAGCAAGGCCACGCCGATGGCGCGCTGGACATTTTCTACAGCCATGAACGCGACGCCCTGCTGCTCTACCCCAGCGAGCCGCTGTCGGACGTCGAGTTCGTACTGTTCTACGCCAACGACCGCCCTCACCCGGCCGAAACCCTCGACGACCTGCGCGGGCTGACCGTCGGCAATTCACCGGGCTACCTGTATGGCGACGCCTTCAGCGACTCCACCCTGTTCAACCGCGAGCCGGCGCCCAGCCATGAAGCCAACTTCGGCAAACTGTCGCTGGGGCGTGTCGATCTGGTGATCACGGACCGCCGGGTCGGCCAGCATGTGATCAAGGCCATGGGTCTGGAAGGTAAGGTAAGCCAGGCGCCGATCGTGATCAGCCGGCAGCCGCAATTTCTCGCCGTACGCCGCGGCGCTGGCATGGACCTGCTGGTGCAGCGCTTCGCCGCCGAGCTCAAGCGCTTCAAACAAGAACCGGCGTATGCCGCCTTGAGCGCCAAATACGGTGGAATCCAGGCGATTACGGCTTCTGAACACACCGTTGAGCAGCAGGAAAGCAGCGCGCCGTGATTGCTCTGTTATACTCCGGCCTTTCCGCCAGGCTCACGCCCGGCCGCTGAGGTCTTGAAAAAGGCACCCAACCTAGCTACTGCGCAGCTTTCAGCCCCGCGCGAGCCAGTGGAGTGCCCGCCAGACGCAGCAGGACCGGACGGGGTTGCGCTCCCCTAAGCGCCATTCACGCCCGGCAAGATTATCCCTTTGGGCCAAGCCCTAACTAAAACAGGATTACTCATGTCCTTTGCTTCCCTCGGTCTCTCCGAGGCTTTAGTCCGCGCCATCGAGGCAGCGGGCTATACCGAGCCTACTCCGGTGCAACAGCGGGCCATTCCCGCCGTGTTGCAAGGTCGCGACCTGATGGTTGCGGCTCAGACAGGTACTGGTAAAACCGGTGGTTTCGCCCTCCCGATTCTGGAGCGGTTGTTCCCCAACGGTCACCCGGACAAATCCCAGCGTCACGGCCCGCGCCAACCGCGCGTACTGGTCCTGACCCCAACCCGCGAACTCGCCGCCCAGGTGCACGACAGCTTCAAGCTGTATGCCCGCGACTTGAAGTTCGTCAGCGCCTGCATCTTCGGCGGCGTCGGCATGAACCCACAGGTTCAGGCCATGTCCCGCGGTGTTGACGTGCTGGTTGCCTGCCCGGGTCGTTTGCTCGATCTGTGCGGCCAAGGCAGCGTTGACTTGTCCCACGTGGAAATCCTCGTGCTGGACGAAGCCGACCGCATGCTCGACATGGGCTTTGTCCATGACGTGAAGAAGGTCCTCGCGCGGCTGCCGGCCAAACGCCAGAACCTGCTGTTCTCGGCCACGTTCTCCAACGACATCACCGCTTTGGCGGGCAAGTTGTTGCACAACCCGGAACGCATTGAAGTCACGCCGCCGAACACCACGGTTGAGCGTATCGAGCAGCGTGTATTCCGCCTGGCCGCCAGCCACAAGCGCTCGCTGCTGGCGCACCTGATCACCGCTGGCGCGTGGGAACAGGTGCTGGTGTTCACCCGCACCAAGCACGGCGCCAACCGCCTGGCCGAGTACCTGGACAAGCACGGCCTCACCGCTGTCGCCATCCACGGCAACAAGAGCCAGAACGCGCGCACTAAAGCCCTGGCCGATTTCAAGGCCGGTGAAGTGCGCATCCTGGTCGCCACCGATATCGCCGCCCGCGGGCTGGATATCGACCAACTGCCGCACGTGGTCAACTTCGAGCTGCCAAACGTCGACGAAGACTATGTGCACCGTATCGGCCGTACCGGCCGGGCCGGTCGTTCAGGCGAGGCCATTTCCCTGGTCGCACCGGACGAAGAAAAACTGCTGAAAAGCATCGAGCGCATGACCAAGCAGAAAATCGCCGATGGCGACCTGATGGGCTTCGACTCAAGCGCTGTTGAGGCTGAGAAGCCTGAAGTGCGCGAGCGTCCGGATGTGCGTAACCCGCGCAACCCTCGTGGTCCGAAGGGCGATGGCCCGAACGGCGGCGGTGGTGGCGGTGGTCGTCGCGATAAGGGCAAAGACAAAGGCGGTAAGGAAAAAGCGCCTACCAACGGCCGTGGCGAACGCCCAGCCCGTGAACAAAAGCCCCGTGAAGGCACCCCGGCCCGCGAACAACGCCAGCCGAGCCAGCCGCCACGCGCCGCCGCCGACCGTGCACCGGACGAGTTCCTCGACGACGACGTGGATAACTTCGGTAACCGCGTTGACTACGTGCCACAGGCCAAACCGGCCCAGGGCCGTGGCCGTCGCCCAGGCGCTCCGTCACAGGGCGCAGGCGCCGGTAGCAGCGCGCCACGTGGCGGCCAGCCACAGGGCGGTCGTCAGAACGGCCCGCGTAACAGCAGCGGCGGCACCACCGGCACGCCACCGGCCAAACGCAGCGGCCCGCGCAATGGCGCACCACGTGACGGCCAGGCGCGTCGCGAAGACTCGCGCAGCAACAACCGCCGCCCGCCCCGTGACGACCAGCCTCGCTCGTCCGAGCCCGCCGTGCAAAACCCGCGCGGAGGCCCGGCGCCGAAGATCATCCACAAGGAGTCGAAAGCTGACCGCTTCCCGACACCTGAACAGTTGGATCAGTTGCCAGGCCGCCCTCGGGGTGAAAAACCAGCGCTGCTGACCCGCAACCGCTGAGTTTTAAACAGTAAAAAAAACGCCCCGACTGTTCGGGGCGTTTTTGCATCTGGCGCCTGGCACATCCTTACGACGCTTCACCGGCCTTGTGAAAGAGTTTGGCGAAAATCATCCAGCGACCCTCAACTTTCATCAGATTCAAATAATCGACCATTACATTATTAAACAAGCGCAACCGCACTTTCACGATGGCCATCTCCGAGGACATCACGTCAATCATCAGCACTTCATCAAGTTGTGGAAAACCGCCTTCTTGGGGTGATTTTCGGCCTTGAACCATGGTCCGATACTCGGCGAAAGGTCGAACCACCACGTCTGCATTCTGCGCGCTATACAAGACACAGCCACGGTGAAAGACTTGATCGAACTTGTTCAAGTCCTGGGTTTGCAACACATTAAAGTAGTCTTTCAGAAACGCTTGAATTTCGTCTATCACGACTCACAACTCCCGACTGTTCAGCATGGCGTTATTTAAATAAATAACGGGTCGCCCATTATCAGTAGCCCCCTCAGTTCACGTATAGCGGCTATTATTAGTCTTTTTTGTGAAAGGAATTCACATTGAAACTCCCTCCTCTCGCCGCATTACGTGCCTTCGAAGCGTTGGCCCGGCTGGGCAAGGTGAACTTGGCCGCCCTGGAGTTGCACGTCACCCACAGTGCCGTCAGCCACCAGCTTCGTGCACTTGAAGAGTATGTGGGCATCGCGCTGGTGATGCGCAACAAACGCTCCTTGATGCTGACCGATGAGGGCCGTGTGTATGCTTATCAGATCCGGCAGGCACTGGGAGAGATGGCAAGCGTCACGGAAAAACTCATGGCGAAAACCAAGCACCCGCAACTTACCGTCTCGGTGCTGCCCTCCTATGCCATGCACTGGTTACTGCCGCGTTTGCATGATTTCAGGCGTGCCCATCCCGAGCTGCACCTGAGATTGGAGTCGAGCATGGAGTTCGCCAGCTTCGAGCAGGGCGCGCTCGATTGCGCTATCCGCTTCGGCCATGGCCAATGGCCCGATGTGCATTGCGAAACGCTGATGGGCGACTCATTGCTGGTGGTTGCCGCACGCAACTTCAATCACGGCGTTCTGCCCGACACGCCGCAAGCTATCTTGGAGCAGCCGCTGCTGCACGCCAGTGAGAGCTGGCCGATCTGGCTCGGCGCAGCGGGCGTGGAAGAGCAACGCCCTCAAGCCTCGCTGGAGTTCACCGACTCTACGTTGATGCTCGAAGCCGTCAGGCTGGGGTATGGCGTCGCGTTGACCCGTCGCTCGATTGCCCACTCGCTGATCCAACGCGGGGAGTTGGTCAAACTCACCGACATCGAGCCGATTCACTCTTCACGCTACTTTCTGGTCTGGCCGGCCGGCAGTAAGCACTCAGCGCAACTCACCTCGTTGCAGAGCTGGCTCAAAGAGCAAGTCGTGATCTATCAGGACAGCTTGTAAACCGGCAGACAGCAAAACGCCGACCCTGAGGTCGGCGTTTTGATTTGAGCCGCGAAATAATTACTTCGCTTTCACGCCTTCAAACGTCACGTACAGCTCAACCGTGTTGGACGCTGGGCCCAAGTCCATCTGCTTGCCGAAGTCCTGGCGGTTGAAGCTCGTGGTGCCTTCAAAGCCAGCACGGTAGCCGCCCCATGGATCCTTGCCTTCACCCAGGAAGGTGGCCTTGACCACGATCGGCTTGGTCACGCCGTGAAAGGTCAGATCGCCGGTCACGTCGGCAGTGACTTGGCCAGCAGCATTTTTACCGGTGGTTTTAACACTGGTGGAGACGAACTTGGCATCGGCAAACTTGCCAACGTCCAGGAAGTCTTTGCTGGCGATGTGCTTGTCACGTTCGGCGTGGTTGGTGAACACGCTGGCGGTACGGACGTTGAATTCGATCTTGCTGTCTTCAGGCTTGGCAGCGTCGAAGCTGAACTTGCCGTCCAGGTCCTTGAAAGTACCGGTGATGAAGCTATAGCCCAAGTGGCTGATCTTGAAGTCCACGAAGGCGTGCTGACCTTCTTTGTCGACAACATAATCAGCAGCCATCGCTGAACCTGCGGACAGCAGGGCAGAACCGATTGCCAGAGCGGCGAGCGTCTTTTTCAACATGCTTTCTATTCCTTGTGAGTCGAGGTTGAACATCAGGCTTTGCGCCCCAGCATTCGCGTCAGGGTCACATCACGATCAATAAAGTGGTGTTTCAACGCAGCCACGCCGTGCAAACCGGCGAAGACCACCAACACCCAGGCGAGGTACAAGTGCACCACACCGGCGGTGTCTGCCTGGTCCGGTAGCCCGGAAACCATGGCAGGAATCTCAAACAGGCCAAACACCGGGATGCCGACACCGTCGGCGGTGGAAATCAGGTAACCGGCAATCATCACGGCAAACAGCCCGAGATAAAGGAAAGCGTGGCCAAACGCAGCCCCGATACGGGTCAAGCGGCTGTAACTGGCCAACGGTGGCGGCGGCGGGCTAACCAGACGCCAGACAATGCGCACCAGCATGATGGCGAACAGCGTGATGCCAATGCTCTTGTGCAAGTCAGGCGCGTCTTTGCGCCAGGCGCTGTAGTAGTCGAGACCGACCATCCACAGGCCCAGCGCAAACAAACCGAACACCACCAGGGCCACGCCCCAGTGCAAAACCATACTGACCCAACCATAGCGGGCCGGTGAATTACGTAGCTGCATGTCCCAAATCCCGTAAGAACTGTGCCCAAGACTAGCGATTTACCTATCGAATTAAAGCGGAAAATTTCGCTTTGAAATATCGAGAAATACGATCAAGAGGTTATGCACAGTACGTTAACAATGGATTAAGGACTATTCCTAAGAAACGTGACAGACCGTCCCGCGTTTACTGCGAATTCGTCCGTAATGGGTTGTGACACAGCCTGGCATTGCATAGGCTTGCGCGATTGTTACGCCTGCGCTTGCCGCAGGACCGCTTCGAGGAGATAACCGATGGGCTTGAATAACCAGTGGATGCAACGCGACCTCGCGGTGCTATGGCATCCCTGCACCCAGATGAAAGACCACCAGCAACTGCCGCTGATCCCGATCAAGCGCGGGGAAGGCGTGTGGCTGGAAGACTTCGAAGGCAAGCGTTACCTCGACGCCGTCAGTTCTTGGTGGGTCAACGTGTTCGGCCACGCCAACCCGCGCATCAACCAGCGCATCAAAGACCAGGTCGACCAACTGGAACACGTGATCCTCGCCGGGTTCAGCCACCAGCCGGTGATCGAGCTGTCCGAGCGCCTGGTCAAAATGACGCCTGAAGGTTTGACCCGCTGCTTCTATGCCGATAACGGTTCGTCATGCATCGAAGTCGCACTGAAGATGAGCTTTCACTACTGGCTCAACCGTGGCCTGCCGAACAAGAAGCGCTTTGTCACCCTGACCAACAGTTACCACGGCGAAACCATCGCCGCGATGTCGGTGGGCGACGTGCCGCTGTTCACCGAAACCTACAAAGCGCTGCTGCTCGACACCATCAAAGTGCCCAGCCCGGATTGCTACCTGCGCCCCGAGGGCATGAGCTGGGAAGAACACTCGCGCAGCATGTTCCTGGCCATGGAACAGACCCTGGCCGACAACCACGACACGGTCGCCGCCGTGATCGTCGAACCGCTGATTCAGGGCGCCGGCGGCATGCGCATGTACCATCCGGTGTACCTCAAGCTGCTGCGCGAGGCCTGCGACCGCTATGGCGTACACCTGATCCACGATGAAATCGCCGTAGGCTTTGGCCGCACCGGCACGATGTTCGCCTGTGAACAGGCCGGTATCCGCCCGGACTTCCTGTGCCTGTCCAAAGCCCTCACCGGCGGCTACTTGCCGCTGGCGGCCGTGGTCACCACCGACGATGTCTACGATGCGTTCTACGACGACTACCCGACCCTGCGCGCCTTCCTGCACTCCCACAGCTACACCGGCAACCCGCTGGCGTGTGCCGCGGCGCTGGCGACCCTGGATATTTTCGAAGAAGACAACGTCATCGAAAACAACAAGGCCCTGGCCCAGCGCATGGCCACGGCCACCGCACACCTGGTGGACCATCCGCACGTGTCGGAAGTGCGCCAGACCGGCATGGTGCTGGCCATCGAGATGGTGCAGGACAAAGCCACCAAGACCGCCTACCCATGGCAAGAACGCCGTGGCCTGAAGGTGTTCGAACACGCCCTGGAACGTGGCGCACTGTTGCGGCCGTTGGGCAGCGTGGTGTATTTCCTGCCGCCGTATGTGATCACGCCAGAGCAGATCGACTTTTTGGCCGAGGTCGCCAGTGAAGGCATTGATATCGCCACCAACAAAAAAGTCAGCGTGGCGGTACCTAAAGACTTCCACCCAGGCTTCCGCGATCCAGGCTGACGGTCACTACCTGATCATTCCCACGTTCTGCGTGGAAATGCAGCCCAGGACGCTCCGCGCCCGCTGTGCACAACCTTCTCCAGAGAACAGAAATGAGACTGTCCCGCTTTTTCACCGACACCCCGCTGAGCCTCGGCGAGCACGAATTGCCCGAAGCCCAGGCGCACTACATCAGCCGTGTCTTGCGCATGGGCGAAGGCGACGCCGTGCAACTGTTCGACGGCTCAGGCCAAGAGTTCCTCGGCGCGTTGCTGGAGGTCGGTAAAAAACGCGTCAGCGTGCAACTCACCGAAAGCTTCGCGGGCCAGACTGAGTCCCCGCTGCACATCCACCTCGGTCAGGGCCTGTCCCGGGGCGAGCGGATGGATTGGGCGATCCAGAAAGCCACCGAACTGGGCGTGAATGAGATCACACCGATATTCAGCGACCGCTGCGAAGTACGCCTCAAGGACGAACGCGCCGATAAACGCCTGCTGCACTGGCGTCAGGTGGCGATCAGCGCGTGCGAGCAATGCGGGCGTTCAACGGTGCCGGTGATTCACCCACCGCTGTTGCTGGCCGACTGGTTGAAGCACACCAAGGCGGAGTTAAAACTGGTGCTGCACCCAGTGGCCGAGCCGATGATCAGCCATGCCAAGCCTGCCAGCCTGGCGTTCCTGATCGGGCCTGAAGGCGGGTTAACCGATAACGAAGTCGACACCGCCCAAGGCGCCGGTTTCCACGCCGCCCGCCTCGGCCCGCGTGTGTTGCGCACCGAAACGGCGCCCGTAGTCGCGCTGGCCGTCGCCCAGCAACTGTGGGGCGATTTCTAACCAACTTTTGCAAACCCAATTCAAATGTGGAAGGCGGTTATCAGTCCACCGGATCACTCACCGGCCTGGCAATAATCGCCTTCAGCTCAGTGGTCATCGGGAACTCCAGGTTCAGGCCCTTGGGCGGAATCGGCTGTTCAAACCAGCGCTGGTAGATCCCGTTGATCTCCCCCGAGCGGTACAGCTCGCCGAGTGTCTCGTTGACCACCGCGAGGAACTGCGGGTCGTCCTTGCGCAGCATGCAGCTGTAGATCTCCCGTGACTGCTCTTTACCCACCACCACCCAGCGGTGCGGGTCACGGGCCTTGGCGCGCTCGCCGTAAAGCAGCGCGTCATCCATGTAGAACGCCGCCGCACGGCCGGTCTCGAGCATCTTGAAAGCTTCGCCGTGGTCCTTGGCACTGATCACCGACATAGCGCTGCGGTGTTCGGCGTTGTAGCTCTTGAGAAAACGCTCATTGGTGGTGCCGGCGGTGGTCACTACGCTCTTACCCTTGAGGTCTTCAAAGCCGTTGATGTCGCTGTCCTTGGCGGTCAGCAACTGGCCTTTCACGTAGATAAAACCGTAGGAAAACGCCACCTGTTTTTGTCGCTCGGCGGTCACACCGGTGGAACCGCACTCCAGGTCCACAGTGCCGTTCTGCACCAGCGCAATACGGGTTTGGGACGTCACCAGGTTGTACTTCACGTTAAGGTTGGCCACGCCGGTCCTCTGCTGAATCCGCTCGACGATTTTGCTCGCCAGCTCTACTGAGTAGCCCATAGGTTTGCCGCTGTGATCGCCGACGTAGGAAAACGGTACCGATGCATCGCGGTAACCCAGGGTGATGGACTTGGCGTTGGCGATCTTGCTCAACGTGCCGTCCAAGGGTGCGTCATTCGCCTGAACCTGAGCGCCAAAAAAAAGCATCAGGGTGCAGCCGGTCAACAGGATTTTTTTCATTGTTATTCTCCGTTGGTGGTGTGACGAATCAAGCCGCGCGAGGCGCCAAGCCCTGCATATCAATAGAAGGTACGTGTTGGCCGATCAGCTCGGCCAGCAGTTGGCCGCTGCCGCAAGCCAGGGTAAAGCCAAGCGCGCCGTGGCCCAGGTTCAGCCACAGGTTGCGATAAACGCTGGCGCCAATCAGCGGCACCCCGGTTGGCGTAGCCGGGCGCATGCCAGCCCACTCAACCGCTTGGTCGTAGTCGCCAGCCAAAGGGAACGTCTCCAGCGCCTGGCGTTTGATCAGCGCCAGGCGCTTGGGCTCAAGGCTGGCGTCGAAGCCCACAATGTCGACCATCGCGGCTACACGCAATTGCTCGCCGATACGCGCGTAGACGATCTTACGGTCGTAGTCGGTGATGCTCACATTCGGTGCCTGGTGCTGTGCACCGATTGGCACGCTCAGGCTATAGCCCTTGAGCGGATACAGCGGCAGTGACAACCCTGGCAACACGAAGTCGGCACTGCGATGCCCAGCAGCGAGTACAAGCTGCTCGACCGGCATTATTTCATCGCCCAACACAACAGCCTGCACCGCACCGTCGGCGCAACGAATGCCTGTGGCCTTACGCCCCAACAAAAAGCGGCAATGCCCCGAGGCCTCAAGGCGCGCGGCCAGGCGCTGGCAGAAGGCGTGACAGTCCGCCACTTCTTCATTCGGCGTGTAAATACCGCCGATAAAACCGTCACCGGACAACGCTGGCTCCAGCCGCACGCAATCGGTGGCCGACAGCACCTGCTGTTGCAGAATATCGGTGACCTTGCTGCGCGCACGCTCAAAAGTAGCGGCGCTGCGAAAGGTCACCAGCTTGCCGTTGCGCCGCCAGTCGAAGCCGTCCAGTCGGTCATTCTCGCGCCACTGCTGCAACGTGGCTTGGCTCAGGCATGCCAGACGCAGCAGGTGAGCCGCATTGCGTTGGTTCACCGAACCACGGCAGGCCCCGATAAAGGCTGCCATCCAGCGCCATTGCTGAGGGTCGAGGCGTGGGCGCAGCTTTAATGGTGAATCACCGCGCAGCAGCCAGCCGATGGCTTGCAACGGCACACCTTTGTCGGCCAATGGCGCGACATAGCGGTACGACAGTTGCCCACCGTTGGCGAAACTGGTTTCGCTGCCCAGGCTGTCGCGTGCGTCGATCAACGTCACCTCATGGCCTTCACGCACCAGTGCGTAGGCACTCGCCAAACCGATGACGCCACCGCCGATGATGCAAATACGCTTGGCCATGCCCACCGCCTACCGTTGAATGAATAGGCCTCGAGCGTAGGGGCAGGTGACAGGCCAGCGACAATGAATAAAGATGGGTCACCTATAAACAAAGGTTATGGACGTACCATGCGTTTGCGTCACATCGAAATCTTCCAGGCCATTCGCCAAACCGGCTCCGTCAGCGCCGCCGCGCAGTTGCTGCACGTCTCGCAACCCGCTGTGACTAAGGTGTTGCAGCACGCCGAGCAGCAACTGGGGTTCCCATTGTTTCTGCGCGTGCGCGGTAAACTGCAGCCGACCCCTGAAGCCCTGGCGCTGGAAAGCGAAGTCGAGAAAGTCACCCAAAGCCTGCAAGGCGTGCGGCGCCTGGCCAAGAGCCTGCGCCGTGAACCTGGGCAAAGTGTACGGATTGGCGCCATTCCGGCGCTGGCCCTGTCGCTGCTGCCGCCGGCGATTCTGGAGTGGACGCGCGACTACCCGGACATCGCCTGTGAGCTGTCCAGCGACCACAGTCGCGAGTTGGTACAGAAACTGTTGATGCGTGAGATCGACCTGGCACTGACCCTCAACTTCTCCGGCCACCCCGGCTTGACCACGCAAGTATTGGCCAATGGGGGGTTGGTGGCGTTGGCTTCAAAAGGCTATTGGCCGCAGGCGCAATTGCACCAACCACTGCCACTGGCCGATCTGGCGGGGGCGCCGTTGATTGGCTTGTCCAGCGCCGACCCGTTGGCGGCCAAACTCGACAGTTACCTGGAAAATGTCGACCCGCCGCCGCGGGTGACCATTTCCGTACAGACCTATTCCCTGGCCCGGGCCATGGTGGAGTCCGGCGCCGGTTTGACCGTGATCGACCCGTTCACCGCCCTCGGCGCATCGACGGCCACTACCTGCATCCGTACGCTTACCCCGCCGCTGCCGATCACCCTGTACGCGCTGACCCGTGCCGATGAACCGCCGCCGCATATGCTGGCGAACTTGCTGCAGATTTTCGGCAAGCGCGCGCGTGAACTGCTGGAACGCTTATGAGAACACCACAAAACTAATGTGGGAGCGGGCTTGCTCGCGAATGCGGCGTGTCAGCCACTTCATCCGTCACTGATACACCGCATTCGCGAGCAAGCCCGCTCCCACATTTTTTAACCGCGCTGCCTGTTACAGCACGTAATGCATGATCGCCACAAAATGCAGCACGCTGCCGCCGATCACGAACAAGTGCCAGATGCCATGGGAATGGCGCAGGCGATCCTCCAGGGCAAAAAAGATGATGCCGACGGTGTACAACACCCCGCCCGAGGCCAGCCACACAAACCCCGCCGTGCCCAACGCAGCAAGCAGTGGTTTGACTGCCACCAACACGATCCAGCCCATCACCGCGTAGATCACGATCGACAGGATGCGTGCCTCGGAGCGTGGCTTGATCTCCTGCAGGATGCCGATCACCGCCAGCCCCCACACGATCCCGAAAAGCGTCCAGCCCCACGGCCCGCGTAGCGTTACCAAGCAAAACGGCGTGTAGCTGCCAGCGATCAGCAGGTAGATCGAAAAGTGGTCGACCTTCTGCATGATCTCTTTTCGTCGCCCGCGCACGCTGTGGTAGACGGTGGACGCGCTGTACAACACCAGCAGCGTAACGCCATAAATCGCCACGCTGACGATCTTCCAGGGGCTGCCGTCCAGGCTTGCCACCACCAACATCCACACTGCGCCAACAAAAGCTGCAACGGCCCCGGCCAAATGGCTCCAGGCGTTAAATCGTTCCCCGTGATACATGTGTCACTTACCTCGAATAACGGTTACCACTTGGTTGTGCTACCTGCATTCTGACGCGCTGGGCGGCTCGGCAGGTAACAACCTTTTCTTCATTTTCCCAAACGCATACGCCGATAGATGATTCGCTTCATGCCTGGGCCCCAAATTCGCCAACGTCGGCATTCTCTTCGGCCGACGCCTGCTTAGCTTGGCGGGTGCGGTTGTGACCGTGTGCAGGCGGTACCTGTTCCCCCGTTGATCACCGCGTGCGCAGGTTTGGCCTATGCCAAGTGGCGGTGCAGTGCATGGCTGGGAGTGAACGGGTTTTAGGGGCACAATCGAGCGCATTCGAATAAGAGCCACGGCCATGCTGATCGACGAAGAATTCACCCTCAAGAAACTCGAGATCTTCCTGGCGTTCATGCGCACCGGCAACCTGGCCCGCGCCGC
Organism: Pseudomonas sp. 1152_12; assembly: GCF_052850675.1. Taxonomy (NCBI): domain Bacteria; kingdom Pseudomonadati; phylum Pseudomonadota; class Gammaproteobacteria; order Pseudomonadales; family Pseudomonadaceae; genus Pseudomonas; species Pseudomonas sp. 1152_12. Next base: position 138,209 of record NZ_VXCW01000012.1, read on the forward strand.
CGCCGAACTGCAAACCAGCAACGTCAGCGTGCACCGCGCCATCCATTCGCTGGAAAACGCGCTGCGCTGCCCGCTGTTCAAGCACGAAGGACGTAACCTCACCCCGCTGGAAAGCGCCTACGTGCTGGAAGAACGCGCGCAAAAGCTGGTCGCCGAGGTGGTCGACAGCGTGCGCCTGACCCGCGAAGCCGCCGGTTTCTCGGCTGAGCGCTTCAAGCTCGGCTCGCTGTATTCGCTGACGGTCAAAACCGTACCGCAGCTGATCATGGGCCTGAAAATACGCCGTAGCGAACTCAATATTGACCTGATCCTGGGCTCCAACTTCGACCTGCTCTACAAGCTCAAGAACATGGAAGTCGACGCGATCCTGATCTCCCTCGACGAACATGCCAACGACCTCGACTGCGAGCAGATCGCACTGTTTTCTGACGACATCTTTCTCGCCACCCCGGCCGACTCGCCGTTCGACCGCGAGCAGGAAATCGACCTGGCCGACGTGCGCGACGCCACCTTCATCACCCTCACCCAAGGCTTCGCCACGCATCAGGATGGCAACCGGGTGTTCAAGCAGGCGGGTTTCGAGCCGAAGGTGGCCATGCAGGTCAATGACATCTTCACCTTGTTGAGCATGGTCAGCTCAGGCGTGGGTTATGCGTTGCTGCCAGGGCGGATTGCGGCGGTGTATGAGAACCGCGTAAAGCTCATACCGCTGCAACCCAGGTATCGGTTGCAGCAGCATATTGGCGTGATGTTTCTGAGGGCCAAGGAGCGCGATCCGAACTTGCTCGCCTTGCTCGCAGAATGTCGGATGTACGCCAATCGGGGCGCCTAACCCACCAATCCACGCACGATCAGAAACAACAACGATGGCCCCAACAAACACCCCAGCGCCGTATAAAACGCTGCGGTGAGGCAGCCATACGGCACCAGTTTCGGATCGGTTGCCGCCAACCCGCCGGCCACGCCGCTGGAGGTGCCCATCAAGCCTCCGAAAATCACTGCGCTGCGAGGGTTGTTAAGGCCGATCAACGGTGCCACGAACGGCGTCATGACCATCACCAGAATTGCCTTGATCAACCCGGCAGCAATGGACAGCGCCATCACTTCGGAGCTGGCGCCAATCGCCGCACCGGTGACCGGCCCGACAATATAGGTCACGGCGCCGGCGCCGATCGTGGTCAGACTCACCGCATCGGTATAACCGAACGCCATAGCCACGCCGACCCCGGCGATAAACGATGAACCCACGCCAACAAACAGTGCTAGCACACCGGCATAGCCGGCGCGTTTGAGTTCATCGACACTCACCCCAAACGCCGTGGCGACAATCGCAAAGTCCCGCAGCATTGCACCGCCCAACAAGCCAATGCCCGACAGCAACGGAATATCCACCACCCCTTTAGCGCCACCGGTAAATGCGCCACCGACATAAGAAAGCGTCAGCCCAAGCAAAATAGCGATGGCCGAGCCGTGCAGACGGCCTTTGGTAAGGTGATTGGAGATCCAATAGGACACCCACATAGTCAGGCCGATCACGGCAAAACCACTGATCAGGCCGTAGCCGGTGATCACTTTCATCATCGATTCGTACATGACGATCACCCGGCTTCTTTGGTGGGAACAACCGCGCGCGGCTCACGGTTGCCGATGCGTGACAGCACCGGCACTAAGGCAAAGCCCAACACCACTGCAAGCGTGCCCGCCAGAATCGCCATAGGGCCGCCCTTGATCGCGCCGTAGACGTTTTGCTGGGCCGCCATGGCGACAACAATAGGAATGTAAATCGCCGCCCAGAACGTCAGGCCCTGCTCGGATGTGCCGACAAACAGGCCGCGTTTTTGCAAATAACTGCCCAGGCCGATCAGCAACAACATGGCGATACCCACGCCACCAACGTTGGCAGGGATGCCCAGTAACTTACCCAGCACCTCGCCCACAAACAGCCCCACCAGCGTACAAAACGCTAGAAACGCTACACCGTAAATAATCATCGTGTTTTTCCTCAAAGTGCTTCATCGAAATTGTTGTTTTTGTGCTTCGAAAGCCTTGGGTAATGCTTTATCGGTGGCGGCGCTCCTCCTCTTGCAGCAGAGCCTGCAGGGTGTCCAGGCGTGCGCCTTCGCAGGCGATCACCGTGCCCTGTTCGAAGACACGGCGTGACAGGCCGGTCAGCACCGCGCCCGGCGGCAGTTCGATTTGCAAGCGCACGCCACGCTCGTATGCGCTTTGCACGGTGCCGCGCCAATCGACAACGCGGCACATGTTGAAGGCCAGGTCGTCGCGCAGCTGTTCAGGGTTGTGGATCGGCCGCGCGCGGGTGCTGCTCAGGTAGGTAATGCGCGGCGCTTTGAGCGTCACGAACGCTTGGGCCAGTGCCTGGGCAGGCGCCTCCAGCAGCGCGCAATGGGACGGCACGCTGACGGCCAGGCGCTTGGCGATGCCGTTGCCTTTGATGCGTGCTGCGACGCGCTTCATCGCCTCATCGCTACCGGCAATCACGGTTTGGTTGTCGGCGTTGATGTTGGCCAAGTACACCGGGGTTTGCGCACTGTGGATATCTGCCAGCAAGGTTTCGACGGTGGATAACTCAGGGCCGATGAGCGCGGTCATCCCGTAGCCCTGTGGATAAGCGTTTTGCATCAGCTCGCCGCGCAGGCTGACCAGTTTTATCGCGTCGGCAAAATCCAGCGCTCCGGCGATAACCGCTGCCGGGTAGGCGCCGATGGACAGGCCCGCCACATAATCCGGCGTGTGTTGCAGTTGGCGGGCATGGGCGACGCCGACGATCAGCAGGCATAGCTGAACGGCGCGCGTACTCGCCAAGGCTTGCGCTGAATCGAGCGTGCGAACGTCTTCACCCAAAGCGTCACTGGCTTGTTCCAAGACATCGGCCGGCAGCGCCTGGAGCATGCCCGTGCGCTGGGCGCCCTGCCCCGGAAATACCAAAAGGCTGCTCATGCCACGGCCTGCCACGGATCAACCACCAAATGCGCGCCGCTAGCGGTTTTCAGCAGCACCCGCCGTGATCCGCCCGCCCATTCGCGCAAAGCGACGGCGCCAAACGGGGTTTGCAGTTGCAGGTCCACGGCGCATGGCGCGGTGTCCAGAATAGCCAGCAGATCCTTGGCATCACAGCGCTCCAACCGCTCGTGCGTACGCAGAATCAAATCCAGATCGCTCTGTTCATGCAGCGCCTCAACCCCGCTGGCCAACTCAAAACCCGCGCTGCCCGTGATGCCCCACGTCTCTTGCGCCAACATCGGCCGCAGTAGATCAAGCGCGCGCAACGCCGGTAAATCGCGCGATGAAGTCACCCCGCGCAGCGCCTCGGGCACTACTCGCCGCTGCACCGCCGTGCGGGGCATCAGCGTCGCAAAACGCTGCTCACGCAACCGCCCCCGCACGCCGACCGCCACCTGGCCCGGCTCGACGACGGCGCGACGCACCACCACCGGGTGACCAGCGTTGATAGCCTCCAACACCCAAGCCGGAGCGTCGGCGGACAGGTGCGCCGGGGTCATGCCCCAGAGCAAATCGTGGGCGTTCACCATTGCTCCCGCAGCAGTTGGCGCACGCGGCTGGAGGCTTCTCGATTGGTGGCGCCCAGGCGGCCGCTCAAATCACGACCGTCGATATTTTTGATCGCACTGAGCAGGCAATCACTGACCCGCACCACATCGTCCGCCGTAGGTTGCTCTATCTGGCTGACCGACAGTGTTTCCCAGAGCAAACCGAGGCTGGCATAACTGTCGATGTCGTAGGCCATGGGCGGCACGCTGGCGGCCAGGGTTTCCAGCTCCTCGACGCTGCGCAGGGTCACCCGCGCCGCCGAAGCCTTGCCCATGGCGTGCACCATCACGCCGGGGTCACGCAGGGCGATCATGCGGTTGGCCTGATAGCCATGGGCGAGGAACGCGCCGGACATGGCCTTGCCCACCAACAGCGCAATCACCGGGTGCCCGGCCAACCGAGCGCGGGCGTAGCTATCAGCGGCGGCGGCCAGGGCTTGATGGATGCCGAGGGCTTCTTCGCGGCGGCCATAGGCTTGGCTGGGCACATCGACGATGGCAATGATCGGGCGCTTGTCGCCACGGGCGATGGCGTCGTCCACGGCCTTGGCCAAACCCCAGCCTTCGAGCAGGCCGACTTCGCCATTGCGCGCCCGCGCGAAGCGGTTGTGCGCGTCGGTGACCACGGCGATAAAGCGCACGGCGTGTTCGCCTAATACGCCATCGGCGACTTTCAGCGACGCCGGCAAACCGTCAACGGGTGTGGCGCCGTTGCTCAATGCGTTAAACCACAGCAACCCTCTCATGAGCGGTCTCCTTGATACAGGTCGCGCACCGTGGCCGCGTCGATTTGCGGCGCAGCGTCCAGTTCGGCCAGGCGCGACAGATAGAAATCGACCTGACGGCTGCGCGGGTGTTCGGGCAACCCTTGTTGCAACAGCGCGGTAATGGTCTGTTGGATCTGCGCCACATCGTCCGCCACATAACGGTCGGCCAAACCGCTGTTAAAGCGTTGCTCGCCGCCAGTCAGGCTCCAGATAAAGGGGCGGTCGCGGGAGTCGTATTCTTCCAGGCCTGCTTCCTGCTCGATCACCTGCGGGCCATTCAGGCCCAGGCGTGCTTCACGGGTGACGACGAGGTAGCTGCACAACCCGGCAGCAATGGACATGCCGCCAAAGCAACCGACGCTGCCCGCCACCACGCCGATCACCGGCTGGTACTGGCGCAAGTCGACAATCGCCGCGTGGATATCGGCAATTGCAGCAAGCCCGAGGTTGGCTTCCTGCAGGCGTACGCCGCCGGTTTCCAGCAGCAGCACGGCGCGGGTCGGGATGCCCTTGCGGTTGTCTTCAGCCGCCAGTTCCAACGCACCGGCGATTTTCGCGCCGCCGACCTCACCGAGGCTGCCGCCCTGGAAGTTGCCTTCGATAGCCGCAACCACCACCGGCAATCCGGCAATGCTGCCCTTGGCGATCACCACACCGTCATCGGCCTGGGGCACCACGTCTTGGCGGCTGAGCCACGGTGACATCACGCGCTGGAACGGATCGATCAGCTCGCGGTAAGTGCCGGCGTCCAACAAGGCCTTGGCCCGTTGCCGCGCACCGAGTTCAACGAAACTGTGTTTGTTGAGCAAGTCAGTCATGGCCGATCTCCTCGAAGCCTTGCTCCAGGCGCAAGCGCACCACGCCGGGGGTGGCGCCGAAATCGTGGATATCAATGTTCAGGGCCAGTGGCGTCTGCTCCTGAAAGATCCGTTCGAACAAGTGCTGCCAACGTTGCTGCGCTCCATTGACGGAGGTTTGCACCTGGATGGTCAGCCTGCCGGGCGTGCCCGGTTCCAGCAGCACTTCGAGGTCGCCGGAGCCGACACAACCCACCAGTGCGCGGCCTTTAGGCGGCTGCCCGGCTGGGAATTCAAAGGATAAGGTTTCCATCACAACGCTCCGTCGAGGCGGTCGATAAACAGGCAGGCGGCCAACAGGTCGGCGGCGCCGCCAGGGGAGGCATTCAGGGCCAGTAATTGCTGGTCGAGTTCATGCAGTTGGCGGCGACCGGCGAGAGTCGCGCTGCCACCCGCATCCAGAACGGCTTGGGCGCCGCGTTGCATGGTGTGTAGGCCTTCGGTTCCGGCGCGGTAGAGCACGCAGGTGTCAGCCAGGTCGGTCATGATCGCGAGCAACGCATCCAGGCGCGCGTTCTGTTCGCCTGCATTTTGCTCGCGGCTTTTGTGCAGTTGCGGCAAGCCGCGTTGCACCACGGACGGGAAGCCCTGTTGCGCTTCTTCACGGGCGCCGCGTGCACCGTAGCGCTGGGCGACTTGGGCGCCGTGGCTCAGGGGCTGCGGGGCGTAGCGGTCGTTGAGCAGGGCCAGTTTGGCCGCCGTCAGCGTAACGGCGCGTGGCTCCAGCGCCGCAGCAGCGGTGAGCAAGCCAAGGGCCCAAATCGCGCCGCGATGGGTGTTCACCCCGTGGGTGGTGGTGAGCATTGCCTGTTCACCTTCACGACCGATACGCCCGAGGGCTTCGCGCAGGGGCAAACCGACTTCACCGAACTCAAGTGCGGCTTCGGCCATTTCCTTGAACATCGGCCACAGCGACAGCGCCGAAGCGTGCATCAGGCCCAAGTGCAAATCGCTATGGGCACCGTTACCGCGACGGTCGACCAAGGCAGGTTTTGGCGACAGGTCAGCCTCATCGATCAACGCCTCGACGGCCCTATCCGCCAGGCGATCAGCGAGGCTTATTTCATGCAGTTTGAGAGCGCGCATTTACCAGCTCCTGAACTTGGCGGGCGGGTTGTACAAGCCACCGGACCACTCCACCAAGTCCGCCACGCTCTTGGCGGCCAACAGCTCGCGCGTGGCATCGGTGCGGCGGATGCCGAGGTCTTCGGGCAACGCGATCAAGCCTTCGCGGCGCATGCGCGCGGTGTCCTTGGGGTTGTGGCGCATACCGATAGCGGTGACGCCGGCGACAGCGGCGATCATCGCCTGACGCTCTTCCAGAGAGCGCGCCTTGTACAGGTAGGCGATACCTTCTTCGGTGAGCAGGTGGGTGACGTCGTCGCCGTAGATCATGATCGGCGCCAGGGGCATGCCGCTTTTGCGTGCGACGTCCACCGCGTCGAGGGTTTCGACGAAGGTCGGTTTGCCGCCTTCCTGGAAGGTCTCGACCATTTGCACCACGAGTTTTTTGCCGCGTTCGAGCAGAGCCTCCGGCGCGTCATCGTGGCGCATATCCAGCCAGGCCGGGGTGCCATGGCGACGACCACGCGGGTCGTGGCCCATGTTCGGCGCGCCACCAAAACCCGCCAGGCGGCCACGGGTCACGGTAGAGGAATGCCCGTCGCCGTCCACTTGCAGGGTGGCGCCGATAAACAGGTCCACCGCGTACTGGCCTGCCAGTTGGCAGAACATCCGGTTGGAGCGCATCGAGCCGTCGCGGCCGGTGAAGAACACATCCGGCCGCGCGGCGATGTAGTTTTCCATGCCCAACTCGGTGCCGAAGCAATGCACGCTTTCGACCCAGCCGCTTTCGATCGCGGGGATCAGGGTTGGGTGGGGGTTGAGGGTCCAGTTGCGGCAGATTTTGCCTTTAAGACCGAGGGACTCGCCGTAGGTGGGCAGGATCAATTCGATAGCGGCGGTGTTGAAGCCGATGCCGTGGTTAAGTGACTGCACATTGTGTTTTTCGTAGATCCCACGGATCGCCATCATCGCCATCAGCACATGCACCGGCTTGATATGGCGCGGGTCGCGGGTGAACAGTGGCTCGATGTAGAACGGCTTGTCGGCCACCACCACAAAATCCACCCAACTGGCGGGGATGTCGACACGCGGCAAGTCGGTCACGTCGTCCACCAACTGGTTGACCTGCACGATGACGATGCCATCACTGAACGCGGCGGGTTCGATCAGCGCGGGAGTGTCTTCGGTGCTGGCGCCGGTGTAGATATTACCGGCGCGGTCGGCCATGAAACCGGCCGAGAGCACGACGTTGGGGATCAGGTCCACCACCAGCCGTGCGTAGAGTTCGATATACGTGTGGATCGCGCCGATTTCCAGCAAGCCGTCTTCCAGCAACTGGCTGATGCGCAGGGATTGGGTGCCGGCGAAGGAGAAATCCAGCTTGCGCGCGATGCCCTTTTCAAACAGGTCGAGGTGCTCGGAGCGGCCGACGCTGGGCATGATCATATGCAAATCGTGGAGCTTGGCCGGGTCGGCCTTGGCCAGGGAGCGCGAGAGGAAATCGGCTTGCTTCTGGTTGTTACCCTCCAGCACCACGCGGTCGCCAGGCAGTATCAGGGCTTCCAGGGACTCGACGATTTTGTCGCTGGGCAACACCGCCCCGTCTGCGTACTTTTTGACCAACCCGAGGCGCCGCTGCTTCTCGTCGCGCCGCCGCGTCCAGCGCGAGTCGGGGGTGATGGTTGTTGTCATGGTCGCTCCACGGGGTTTGCTGTCGTGGGCTTACCTTAGGAGTGAATCCGGGGGGCATCAATCAAGCACTCCGCCGAATCATTACGCTCAGGGTAATGGTTCGAGGGAGCGTTTACTGGGCTTTTTAAAGAGCTTGCAGATCAGTAGATACTTGAAGCGCTTTATTACGATAGTACTTTGCTAGCGCTCTAACGAAGAGACCTAACACTATACTTATCACGATTACCCACTCTTTGAGCTGTATCCACACATCCGTCAACGCATTGGCGTAAATAGCCAAAACAATCAGTAAAAACAAGAATAGAAAAACGCTAATCCAGTCGTCCAGTCGAGCTTTTTTTGATCGACATGCACTCAGCAAGCAACCGAAAATTGCGCTCACTAAGACAACAAGTATGCCGTCACATTGAGCGTCTGTGAAAAACCGTGATCCTGAAAAAATCGGCGTATGGCACAATACGGACACTATCAAAGATGAAAGAACTATAAAAAAATAGATCTGCTCAAAAACACTGTACAGCGCATTTCTGAATTTGGCAGGATCCTCTTTATCAGGCCCAGCGATTATCGCGAGACCAAGAAGACCTGAGCCTAGCCCACCTAGAGTCATCACAACAAAGTTAGTCATAACAACTCTAGTTGAGACTTCAGCATCGCTAAGCCCCTCAAAACTTTCCAGATGCAACATGATACCCACCGCACCGATTGCAGAAATAACAAAACTCCACAATTTCCTGCGCGACGAGTTCAAATCACTCATAGTCACCGCACAAGTGGCTACGATCACACCGCCCCATACGATTAATGTCAGCGTAAACTTAGAACTATTGAATATAGCCTGAAACGCTTCAACAAATATATTGAAAGAAAACATTATAATCTCACAGCTCCGACCAAAAAGATAAATCTTTATCGGCCCTTCCGCGAGTTTCTTTACCTTTAAAACTCGGAGTGTAGCAAAAAATACTTTCTTGGAAGTGATAACCTTCTCACTTAGCATTCGAGTAACAGAGAATACGCTTCAAGGTGGCCCGACCAGTAAACTGTCAGTCCCCCTAACGATCCAGCGGCACAGCGATCAAACAATTTGATCGTTCCCACGCTCAGCGTGGGAACGCCGCTTGGGACACTCCGCGCTCCGCCAGTCAGCGCAATTCGTGAGTCGTGAGTCGTGAGTCGTGAGCGAAGGTGACGCGGAGCGTCACAAGATGCATTTCCACGCTGAGCGTGGGAACGATCAACTGGATTCGAGCCGAATGAAGATCAAAATGTGGGAGCGGGCTTGCTCGCGAATGCGGTGGGTCAGTTACACATTTACCGACTGACACCCTGCATTCGCGAGCAAGCCCGCTCCCACATTTGTTCGGTGGTGGGTGTTCGATAGCGGTCCCAAACAGGGACCGATTTAACCTTCCGGTGCAGGGCTGACTTGTTCCAGCGCTCTATCGACCAGCAACTGACCCAACTCGGCCATTTGCTGAATGCCGAGCATGATTGCGCGCTGGGAGGTGTCCAGGTTGAAGGCAAGATTGCAGGTCATGGCGTTTAGCGACGATAAGGTTTCGCTGGCGTTGACCAGTAGAGCTTCGGTGTTTTGATCTGGGTTAACGGTGAAAATATTGGACGAGGACGAATTCGACATGATGTGCGGTTCCTAAACGAATCATTGAGGAACGCCTTTGAATCTAGGCGTCTTGAACGCCTAAACAGATTTCTCGGACTTGCACGTCCGTGTCACCGTTTTTTCGAAGACTAGCCGCCATGACTACCCGCAACAAGTTCATGCACAGCCCGAAATCTTGCGGGAAAAATCCGAAGGATCCCACCTAGCTTGATTCGATCGTTCCCACGCTCTGCGTGGGAACGATCATCGCAGTCAGGCCAGACCGGACTCCACCAACAAGGCTTCAAGCCCCATAAGGTCAGGCACCTTCGCCACATGCTCGCCCACCTGCACCGCCGCCAGTTCCAGCGGGCACAGCGGCACATCCACGTAACTCAACTGGCTATCGAGTTTGTACGAGCGGGGAATCCCCTGAATCACCATCGCAATAAACTTCAACGTTGGCCGCCCACCCAGCGCGTTCAACACCACAATTCGCGAACGCTCCCCGGTCACGCTGGCTTCACCGCACGCCGCTTCAAAGCTGATCAACGGCAACTGCCGGTCGCGCCAGGTCACTTGCCGCAGGTACCACGGCGGGGCATCACTGGCGGGTTCGCCGCGCTGGAAGTCGATCAGTTCGGCGATGGCGACGTTGGGCAGCACCAGGTGGCGGTCGGCCAGGGGCAACAGCAGGCCGGTGAGTTGGCTGGTGCGGTGGTCAAGCATGGGACTTGCTCCAGTAGGCGATGCTTTCCAGCAGCACCGACTCTTGATACGGCTTGCCGAGGTAGTCATTGACGCCAATGGCCATGGCGCGGTCGCGGTGTTTTTGGCCGGTGCGCGAGGTGATCATGATGATCGGCAGGCGCATCAGCCGTGGGTCGTTACGCACTTGGATGGCCACTTCGAAGCCGTCCATGCGCGGCATTTCGATGTCGAGCAGCATCAGGTCCGGGGTGTGTTCTTCGAGGAGGGCTATCGCGTCGATGCCGTCTTTGGCGGTGAGTACGTTCATGCCGTTGCGTTCCAACAGGCGGCTGGTGACTTTGCGCACGGTGACCGAGTCGTCCACCACCAGCACCAGCAGCGGACGTTTTTTCAGCGGGTCGTTGAGGATCAACGGCGCGTCGACCGCCTGCGCTGGCAACGCCGGTTGCCGTGCGCGAATGTGCGCCAGCAAGTCGATGATCAACACCACGCGGCCATCGCCCAGAATGGTCGCCCCGGACAACCCTTGCACGCCAGCAAACTGCGGCCCCAAGCCCTTTACCACGATCTCGCGCGTACCGGCCATAGCATCCACGTGCACCGCTACGCGCCGTTCGTTGCATTGCACCAGCAGCACCGGCACCGGTTGGTACTGGCCCAGCAGTTTCGGCCGGGCGACGGTGTGCAGCAAGTCGCCCAGATAGAACAGTTCATAGCGCTGGCCGGCGTATTCATAACGCGGCGGGTCTTGTTGATAATGCCCAGCCAGTTCGTGGGGCAGCACCCGCACTAGACCTTCAATAGTGTTGAGCGGAATCGCGTATTGATCGTCCGCGCATTGCACCATCAGTGCCCGGTTGACCGACACCGTAAACGGCAGGCGAATGCGAAAGTGCACACCCGCGCCCGGCGTCGAGTCGATGAACATCGAGCCGCCAAGCTGGCGCACTTCTTCGTGCACCACGTCCATGCCCACGCCGCGCCCGGAAATCTGGGTGATTTTTTCCGCCGTGGAGAAGCCCGGCTGAAGGATGAACTGCAACACATCGCGATCGCTGATGTCTTGGTCAGGCGCGAGCAAGCCGCGCTTGATTGCCTTGCGCCGCACCGCATCCAGGGGCACACCGGCACCGTCGTCGCGCATGTCGAAGACAATGTCGCCGCCTTCGTGGGTCAGCTCCAGGCTGATACGGCCCTTCTCTGGCTTACCGGCGAGCACGCGCGCCTCGCGGGATTCCAGGCCATGATCGACGGCGTTGCGCAGCATATGTTCCAGCGGCGCCACCATGCGTTCCAGCACGTTGCGGTCCATCTCGCCTTCGGCGTTGCCGACCACAAATTCAACGTCCTTGCCTAACTCCTCCGCCACCTGGCGCACGATGCGCTTGAGGCGCGGCAACATGCGTTCAAACGGCACCATACGCGTGCGCATCAGGCCTTCTTGCAACTCGGTGTTGATGCGCGCCTGTTGCTGCAACAGGTTGTGCGCGTCCCCGTTGCGGCGGTCTAGGGTTTCCTTGAGGTCCAGCAGGTCGGAGGCCGATTCGGACAGCGCGCGCGACAACTGCTGCAACTGCGAGTGGCGGTCCATTTCCAGCGGGTCGAACTCCTCGTAACCCAGGCGCTCGGCCTCGGCCTGCTGACGGCTGAGGATGCGGCCCTGGGTTTCGGTGTCGAGGCGGCGCAGTTGGTCGCGCATGCGCTCTATTGTGGTTTCGACCTCGTTGAGCGCCACGCGCGCGTCGTTGACCTGTTGTTCGATACGGCCCCGGAAGATCGAGGTTTCACCGGCCAGGTTGACCAAATCATCGAGCAAATCGGCGGAAATTTTCACCATGTCGGCGGCGGGGTCCACCGCCGCTTCGGCTTTGCCGGCCGGCAAGGCTACCGGCGCGAGGGGTTCATCACCCGGATGCACCAGGCTTTTGATGCGTTCGATAAGCTTGTCCACCGACCCCACCGGCAACCCGCCCTCCACCGCGTCGATCATCTGCGCCAGGCGGTCATGGCAGCCTTGCAGCAACGCGAACAGCTCCGGCGACGGCACGAGCAAACCCGCAGAGAGCCCTTCGTAGAGAAACTCCAGCTCATGGGCCAGATCGCCAATCGGCCCGATCTCAACCATGCGCGCGCCGCCCTTGAGGGTGTGCAGGTCGCGCAGCAGGGTTTCCACTTCCTGGCGGTTGCTCGGCTCGGCCTGCCAGCGCAGCAAGGCGCTGCTTGAGCTGTCGAGAATATCGGCGGCTTCTTCGAGGAAGATATCCAGCAACTCAGGATCAGCCGTCGCCGCTTCCGCCACCGCAGCGGGCGTAGCGGGCATGCTGCTATTGCGTAACTCGCGCAGTTGGGCGATCAAATCGCTGGAGTCGCTCAAGGGCTGGCGGCCTTGCAGTTCATCCAACTGCAAGGCCAGCCGCTCATGGCTGGCCATCAATACTTGAGACAGTTCGGTTGAGTAGCTGTAGCGGCGGTCCACCAAGCCTTCGTAAAGGCATTCCAGCTCATGGGCCAGGTCGCCAATCGGGCCGATTTCGGCCATGCGCGCGCCGCCCTTGAGCGTGTGCATATCCCGATGTAACGACGACAACGGTGCGGCGCTATCCGGCTCCAACAACCAGCGTTTGAGCGACTGCCCGGCGCTGTCGAGGATGTCCACCGCCTCTTCCAGGAAGATCGCGACGATCTCGTCGTCCATCGCCGTGTCCTGGCCCAATTGTGCCGTGGCGGCGCCCAGTTCCGAGATGCTCAGGGCGCGGCTGCCGTCGCTTTTGATCAGGCCGGTGGCGGACGGGTCGAGTGCGTCATCGAGCAGTTCGTGCAGGGCTTCTACCCGCGCCGGTGCCGGGCTGATTTCCTGGCCTGCCGCGAGTTGGTCGAGCATGTTGATCAACGCTTCATGGGCCTGTTCGGCCTCATGGAAAAACCGTTCGCTGACCGCCAGGCTGCTCTCTTCCACGGCGCCATACAGATCAAGCAAGGCTTCGCACAGTTCATCGATGGCGTGCAGGTCGGCGATGTGTGCGCCCTCACCCAAGGTGGTCAACTCATCCAGCAGCGCGGTCAGCTCCTGACGTTCGCCGGGGTGCTGCTGCCAGCGGCGCAGCAGACTTTCGGCGTCCAGCAGGATGTCCATGCCTTGGGCCAGAAAATTGGTAATCAGCTGCGGGTCGCGCTTGATGCGCAAGCCGGTGTTGGGCGCGTCGAGTAGGGCTTGCAGTTGTTGGTCGAGCAGGCTTTGGGTGCGACTGATCAGATCCTGCGCGCCCTTAATCGGCACCAGCGGGTCGTTGTGAAGTTGACGCAAGCCGCGCCGGAACAGGCCTTCGGCTTCCAGCAGCAACTCCACTTCATCCAGGTCCAGCGGCAGTCGATGGGCTTTGTATTCGCGGGTCAGGTGATCCAGCGGCCGCGCCAATTCGGCTATCGGCAACACGCCGGCCATGTGGGCGCTGCCCTTGAGGGTGTGCAGGGCGCGTTGCAGTTCATCGCTGACTTGCAGCGGCACATGCTCGGCGGCTTGTTGCAAGAAGTGGTTGAGGCTTTCCAGGTGGCTCTGGGCTTCGTTGCGGAAGATCTCCATCAGCATCGGGTCGTGGGGCTCCGCGGCCGGCTCAGTGCCGCTGGCCAACGCGTGGGCACGGGCAGCCAGGGCGTCGACTTCATCGCGCTGGCGCTGGTCGTCGGCCGCGAAGTCGGCGATCAGTTCCGGCAGCAGGGCCACGGCCTCCTCCAGCACCTGTTGCACGTCAGGGCCGAGGGTCACGCTGCGTTCAAGCACGCGGTTAAGCAGGTTTTCCACGGCCCAGGCCAGCTCGGCAAGCACCAGGGCGCGAACCATGCGGCCGCTGCCTTTCAAGGTATGGAAGGCACGGCGCATTTCGCCTTGAGCGGCTTTGTCGGCGCTGTTGGGCAAATAGCGATGCAGCACGTCGAGGACTTCGTTGGTTTCTTCAAGGAAGACATCGCGCAGTTCATCGTCAATGGGCTCTTCGCCAGAGGGCGGCGGCAGCAGGCTGCCCGGACGCTGCTGGGCCGGCGGGTTCAGGCGCGAGGTGGGGCTGGCCAGAGCATCGAACTGCGATTGGCTCGGCGTGATCTCGCTGGACAGTGCGCCATCCGGCGCCACCAGCGCCTGGCGCCAAGGTTTGGCGGCGGGCAAATAGCCGAGTGCCGCCAGGCCTTGGGTGGCCAATTCCAGCACCCGCTCGCCAGCGGCGTCGGGGTCCTGGAGCATTCGTTCCAAGTAATACTCCAGACTGCTGATCACATCGGCAAAATGCGCCAGTTGCGCTTGCGGCGGTTCGGCCTCATTCACCATCAGCTCTTCATCAACATAATCGGTGCAGCCGCGCATCAGGCTCGCCGCACGTGGCAGCGGAATCATCGCCAACGCGCCGCGCACCTGGCTCAGCAGTTCCGGCAGAGACTCCAGGCGCTGGCGGTCCCAATCGGCTTCGATGCAGTCGATCACCAGCTCTTTGGCCTGGCGCAGGCACTGGCAGGATTCGCGGATCACCAGTTGGTGAATCTGGGTCAAGTCGGTGGTGGGCAGGCGGCTTTCTTCGCGGCTTTGCGGTTCGACGGTGCCGACCATGCCCGCCAGCGTGGCTTCGACGTAGAGCAAGGCGCCAGCGACGTCCATTAGCACCGCGTCATTGGGCTCGCGTTGGCCTTGGACCAGGCTCAGCACCACGGCGAGCTGGTCGATGATGACTTTGCGCGGCTGGCCGAAACCCAACACCGCCAAGGTGTCGGCGATCTGCCGGAGCGGCGCCAGCAACGCGTCGAGGTCGTGGGTGTGTTGGCGGTCGCTGCGCACGAACAGGTCGAGGCGCTCCTTGACCCGCACCAGTTCCTCACACAACGCGCCTAGCACCGAGCCCATGGCATTGCGGTCCGGCCCCGCCAGGCGCGCGCGCTCGGCGTCTACCACGGCGCTGTCGGGCAAGGCTTCATCCAGGCCGTAACGTTCCTTGAGGCTTTGCATGCGCGGCGTCGGCCGGGAGACCTTGGCCACATAAAACAACAGGCTCTTGAGCAGTTCATCCGGCGCAGGCTGGTTGATACCGCCGATGCCCTGGGTGAGCAGGCGCTTGAGTTGCTTGTCACTGGCCTTGAGCAGGCTGCGCAGCGACGGGCTGTTGGCGATCACGCCGGTGAGCATGCCTTCGACCAGCGCCGAGGTGACTTGCCACAACGGCAGCAGCGGCGCGCCCTGGCACAGCGCTTCGAGGCGCGCGAATACCCGCGCCATGTCTTCCAGGTTGCTGGGGCCGTGGTCTTCGCGCAGTAAACCGGCCAACGCCTGCAGCAGAAGCTGGTGCCACTGGCGCAGTTGCTCGTGAAGGTCCGGCAGCGTGCGCTGGGCCAAGGCCTCATCGGGCAACGGCGCAATCGACAACAGTTGCGGGCTGAACAGGCTGGTCTCCGACAGCAGGCTTTCGCCACGCGCGCTACGCAGGTCGTTGAGCAACGGCAACACCACCAGCGGCAGGTCGCGGCGGGCGCTGTGCACGCGGTCGAGGTACAGCGGCAGTTGGCCAAGGGCTTGTTGCAGCAGGCGGAGGCTTTCATCACGCTGGCCGACGCGCTCGGCTTGCAGGGCCAGGGCCAGTGCCTCGATTTCTTCAGCCAGCAGGGCCGCGCCATAGAACTCGACCATTTGCAGCGCGCCGTGCACTTGATGGATGCTGGCCAGGCACTCGGCGATGGCGTCGCTGTCGCGAGTTTCAACAAACGCGTCCAGCGCCGAACGGGCCTGTTTCAGGGTTTCGGCAATGTCGCCCTTGACCCATTCGAGGGCCACGTAGTCGTGCCGATCAACCATAACTGCTCCGCTTAGAATTCGTGAATTGCTGGTGTTGCCAAGATCTCAAATCAAAAGGAGATCCAATGTGGGAGCGAGCAAGCCCGCTCCCACATTTGGATAGCATTTCAATCGTCTACCTGTTTTGGCGGTGGCAACGTGAAACCCGACACCGACCTGCGCAACTGACTGGCCATTTTCGCCAGGTTGCCGATGCTTTCGGCGGTAGCTGTGGAGCCCGACGACGTCTGCGTGGTGATCTGCTGAATCACGTTCATCGTCAAGGAAATCTGCCCCGCCGACGACGTCTGCTGCTGCGCCGCATTGGAAATACTCTGGATCAACGCCGCCAGGGTTTTCGACACACCTTCGATCTCTTCCAGCGCCACCCCGGCATCCTGGGCCAGCCGTGCACCACGCACCACTTCGGTAGTGGTCTGCTCCATGGAAATAACCGCTTCGTTGGTGTCGGTCTGGATCGCCCGCACCAAGGTTTCAATCTGCCGCGTGGCGGCCGATGAACGCTCCGCCAGCCGTTGCACCTCATCGGCCACCACCGCAAACCCGCGCCCGGCATCCCCGGCCATACTCGCCTGAATCGCGGCGTTGAGGGCGAGGATGTTGGTCTGGTCGGCGATGTCATCGATCAGGCTGACGATGTCGCCAATTTCCTGGGACGATTCGCCCAGACGCTTGATGCGTTTAGCGGTGTCCTGGATCTGTTCGCGAATGTTGTCCATGCCGTGGATGGTGTTATGCACCACCTCGTTGCCTTTGTTGGCAATTTCCACCGAGCGCTCCGCCACCGCCGAGGACTCGGCGGCATTAGCCGAGACCTGGTCGATGGACTGGGCCATCTGGTTGATCGCCGTGGACGCTTCGGCAATTTGTTGGGCTTGATGCTCCGAGGCCTGGGCCAGGTGCATGGCGGTAGCCTGGGTGTCCTGCACTGCGCCGGCCACTTGGCCAGCGGTGAGGTTGATGGTGGCAACCAGATCGCGCAGTTGGTCCACGGAATAATTGATGGAGTCGGCGATGGTGCCGGTGAAGTCTTCGGTCACCGAGGCCGTCACTGTGAGGTCGCCGTCGGCCAGGTCTTCGATTTCATCGAGCAGACGCATGATCGCGTTCTGGTTGCGCTCGTTTTTCTCGGCGGTTTCATGCAACTGGCGGTTGGTCTCGCGCACCATCACCAGGCCGATCAGGATGATCGAAGCCAGCGCCAACAGGCCCAGCACGTAACCGCCGATGGTGTCGAAACTGCGCCCACTGGCGAGGTTCTCAAAGCCGGTGGCCAGGTGCGAGGCTTCATCGAGCAGGGTTTGCGACAGGTTGAAGATGTTGCTCGCCGAGGCGCGCACCTGGAACAGCTGCGGCGAGGTTTCGAGGATTTCATCCACGGAGCCGGAGACAAACTCGAACAACTCAGCGATTTCCGCCAGCCGCGCACGCGCGTCGTGGTCTTCGACCTGAGTGATGCGCAAGCCTGGGTTGCCGTTGAGCATGCCATTGAGTACCACGCCGAAGCGGTTGGCATCGCGACCAAAAGCGTCGGCAGCCTGCACGGCGGTTTCGTCACCGGCCAGCACCGTGTTGACGGCGCCAAGAATACGCTCGGCCAGCAGCGACTGACGCTGTGCCAATGCCACCTGGCTGGCCGGGGCGCCGCGTTGCAGCAAGATGTCGACGACCTTCTCCGATTCAATCTGCAATTGCGGCACGGTTTCGGCGAGGGTTGCGGCTACTTGGTGCAACGACAGCACGGTCTGCTCGCTGGCGAGGATTGCGTCGGTGTTTTTCAGCAGCGCTTCCCAGTCGGTCTGCACGGCGCGCATCTCGGCGCGTACTGCACTGGGCGCAGCCGGCAGGCCGGTCTCGGTGTCGCCTTTTTTAAGGTAGCCCCAGCGCTGGGCGAAGTCGTTGCGCGCATCGCCCAGCAACTTGAACGCGGCAGCCTTGCCAGCCGCGGCTTCGGTGGCGTTCTTGGCGATGCGTTGGGACAGCACGCGCAGCTCACCGGCGTGGCCGATGTACTGCTTGTCGTAGGTGGACTGGGTGTTGAGGTACGCGAAGTTGGCGAACAGCAGCATGATGAACACGATCAGCGCAATAAACAGCACGATGATCTGCGAGCGGCTGCGCGAGGCGGCTTGCGGTTTGAGTGTGGTAGCGGTGGTCATGCGGCGACATCCATGAAGCCTGGGGCCTGGGCCAGAGCGAAGGGGCTGAAGACCTGCCACAGCTGATCGCTGTCGAACTGGCCCTGGATAAACGGTGCGACCGCAGGTGCGCTCGCCAACAATGCGTCTTGCGCGAAATGCTGCATGCCCACCACCTCGTCCACCAGCAGCCCGACAAATAAGTCGTTAAATTCCACCACCAGCACCCGCCGTTGCTTGCACGCCTTGGACAACTCCAGCCCCAGAAAACCGCCCAGGTCCATCACCGGCAGCAAACGCCCACGCAGGTTGGCCACGCCCTTGACCCAGGGTTTGACCCCAGGCATCAAGGTACAGCGTGGCTCATGCAACACCTCGGCGACTTCGCCCATCGGCGCCACATACCAATACAGCCCCAGGCGAAAACCGATCCCGCTCCAACGTTGCAGGCGGGTTTCCTGGGACGGCAGGTCGGCGGCCAGCAGACGGCAGCGGCGGTCGATGTCCAGCAGCAGCTCGAAAGCGGTTTGCGACTCGGTCATGATGGCGTGCCGTTAGCCGGCCAGCACCTTGTTCAGGGTGGCAATCAGGGTTTCTTCGTCCACGGGTTTGGTCAGGTAATCCTTAGCGCCCTGGCGCGCGCCCCAGATTTTGTCGGTTTCCTGATCTTTGGTGGTGATGATGATGATCGGGATGCCGTTGGTTTCCGGCTCCTTGGACAGCTGGCGGGTAGCCTGGAAGCCATTGAGGCCCGGCATCACGATGTCCATCAGCACGGCGTCGGGTTTTTCCTGACGGGCCAGGGCCACGCCGTCCGCGCCGTTTTCGGCTTTGAGGACTTGGTGGCCGTGCTTTTCCAGCATGCCGGTCAGTTTGTACATTTCGGTCGGCGAATCGTCGACGATCAGAACACGTGCCATGGTTTTCCCCACTACATTGGTGGACGCCGGCCCTTGTGAGGCGGTGTCAGTGTGCTTGTTCTACTGCAGCGAAGCCGGGCACGTAGGCCTTGATCGCACTTAGCAGTTCTTCCTTGCTGAAAGGCTTGGTCAAAAACTGATCGACACCAACGATGCGCCCCTTGGCCTTGTCGAACAGGCCGTCCTTGGAGGACAACATGATCACCGGAATCGATTTGAACACCGGGTTGTTCTTCACCAGCGCACAGGTTTGATAGCCATCCAGGCGCGGCATCATGATGTCGACAAAGATAATGTGCGGGTGATGATCAACAATCCGGGCCAGCGCATCGAAACCGTCGATGGCCGTGATCACATCGCAGCCCACGTTCTTCAACAGGGTCTCGGCGGTGCGGCGGATCGTTTTTGAATCGTCGATCACCATCACTCTCAAGGCGTTGGAATGCTGTTCCATATCTGCTCTACCATCGCCACAGCGAATCGGTTTTCGGTGTGTACTGCCAGATGTTGCACAGGATGAGCGCCGCAAGCCTTGGAATTCAAGGGCTGCTGCACCGTGGGAGTCTTTTTAGCACAGTCTCTGGGCGCAATCTATCGAGCAACCAGCCAGGTGGTTTTTCCTTGACCCACAACAGCCACAGCGCCACTCTGACGCCACTTTTATGCGCCCTAATTTGCTAGAGGAAATCCCCCATGAGCGTTCGCGTCGGCATTGTCATGGACCCTATCGCCAGCATCTCCTATAAAAAGGACAGTTCGCTGGCCATGCTCCTGGCCGCCCAGGCCCGCGGCTGGACCCTGTTCTATATGGAGCAGCGCGACCTTTACCAAGGCGACGGCGAAGCCCGCGCACGCATGCGTCCACTGCAGGTATTTGCCAACCCTGAGAAGTGGTTCGAGCTTGCAGATGAAATCGACAGCCCGTTGAGCGATCTGGACGTGATCCTGATGCGCAAGGACCCGCCGTTCGACATGGAATTCGTCTATTCCACCTACCTGCTGGAGCAGGCCGAGCGCGCCGGCGTGTTGATCGTCAACAAACCGCAAAGCCTGCGCGACTGCAATGAAAAGCTGTTCGCCACCCTTTTCCCACAGTGCACACCGCCGACCGTGGTCAGTCGTCGCGCCGATGTGCTGCGTGAATTCGCCGCCAAGCATGGCGATGTGATCCTCAAGCCGCTGGACGGCATGGGCGGTACGTCGATCTTCCGTCACCGTGCGGGCGACCCTAACCTGTCGGTGATCCTGGAAACCCTGACCGCGCTGGGCACCCAGCAGATCATGGGCCAGGCCTACCTGCCAGCGATCAAGGACGGCGACAAACGCATCCTGATGATCGACGGCGAGCCGGTGGACTACTGCCTGGCGCGTATCCCGGCAGCCGGCGAGACCCGCGGCAACCTGGCGGCTGGTGGTCGGGGGGAGGCACGCCCACTGTCGGATAAAGACCGTTGGATCGCCGCTCAGGTTGGTCCGACCCTGCGCGAAAAAGGCCTGCTGTTTGTAGGACTCGACGTAATTGGTGAGAACCTCACCGAAATCAACGTCACCAGCCCGACCTGTATTCGCGAGATCGACAACGCATTTGGCACGAACATCGGCGAAATGCTGATGGCTGCCATTGAGCGCAAGCTACAAGCCAAGTGACATAGAACAGCCGGACACACACCAACATTGCGTTATCATGCGCCACCTGTGAAATGCGCGATGTTGGTTTTTTTGTCATGACGCTCCCGCCCGATCTGCCCCTAGAACTCTCCCACAGCGGCGTGCGCCCGGCTGATCGGCTCGGATTTACCCTGTTCCTGGCAGCCTTGATCCACCTCGCGTTGTTGCTCGGCCTGGGCTTCACCTTCGCCGAACCCAAGCAGATCACCAAAACCCTGGAAATCACCCTCGCCACGTTCAAGAGTGAAAAGAAGCCCGAAAAGGCCGACTTTCTTGCCCAGGACAATCAGCAAGGCAGCGGCACCCTCGACAAGAAGGCCGTGCCCAAGACCACCGAATTGGCGCCGTTCCAGGACAATAAGGTGAATAAAGTCACCCCGCCACCGACGCCCAAGCCCGAGGTCAAGCAGGCCGCACCCAAGGCCGCCGTGACCACCGTCGCGCCCAAACCGCAAAAAGCCCCGACCCAACGCGAGAAAGCCAAGACCGAACCACAGCCCGAACCGGTGAAACCGGCGCCGACTTTTGACAGTTCGCAGCTCTCTGACCAAATCTCCAGCCTCGAAGCCGAACTGGCCAACGAACAACAACTGTACGCCAAGCGCCCCCGCATCTACCGCCTGAATGCCGCCTCGACCATGCGCGACAAAGGCGCCTGGTATAAGGACGAGTGGCGCAAGAAGGTTGAGCGCATCGGCAACCTCAATTACCCGGATGAAGCCCGGCGCCAGCAGATCTATGGCAATTTGCGCTTATTGGTGTCGATCAACCGCGACGGTTCGTTATATGAAGTGCAGGTGCTGGAGTCGTCCGGCCAACCGCTGCTGGACCAGGCTGCCCAACGTATCGTGCGCCTGGCCGCGCCTTTCGCGCCGTTTACCGGCGACCTGAATGATGTGGACCGCCTGGAAATCATCCGCACCTGGAAGTTTGCCCGGGGTGATCAGCTGTTCAGCAACTGACAAGGCGCCCCTGTAGCTGGGGCAAGCCCGCTCGCCACAACAAGCTCCGCTCGCCATAGCAGCCTGTTCGCAACAATTAGGGCCCGCCGCAGCTTGTCAGTTCGCCCCTCCAACGCCACACTAGCGGACATGAAAAATGTCAGCCCGACCTACCTCAAACACCAATTCTTGATCGCCATGCCCCATATGGCCGACCCGAACTTTGCGCAGACCTTGACCTACATCGTCGAGCACACGGCCAATGGTGCCATGGGGTTGGTGGTGAACCGTCCGCAAGAGCTGAACCTGGCGGACATTCTTGAGCAATTGCGCCCTGAGACCGACCCGCCGGCGCGCTGCCAAAACGTACCGATCTATATCGGCGGGCCGGTGCAAACCGATCGAGGTTTTGTGCTGCACCCCACCGGGCCTAAGTTTCAGGCCACGGTGGACCTCGAAAGCGTGTCGCTGTCCACGTCCCAGGACGTGTTGTTCGCCATCGCCGACGGCGTGGGGCCCGAGCAAAGCGTGATCACCCTCGGCTACGCCGGCTGGGAAGCCGGGCAACTGGAAGCCGAATTAGCCAGCAATGCGTGGCTGACCTGCCCATTCGACGCCGACATTCTGTTTAACACGGCCAGCGAACTGCGCCTGCAAGCGGCGGCAGCCAAACTGAGGGTTAACCTCAGCCTGTTGACCAGCCAGGCGGGGCACGCCTGATGGCCTTGCGCTTGATCCTCGGTTTTGACTACGGCACCAAACAAATCGGCGTAGCGGTCGGCCAGGTGATTACCGGCCAGGCCCGCGAGCTGTGCACGCTCAAGGCCCAGAATGGCGTGCCGGACTGGAATCAGGTCGAAGCCCTGATCAAGGAGTGGAAGCCCGACGCGGTCGTGGTCGGCCTGCCCTTGAACATGGACGGCACCCCCAGCGACATGTGTCTTCGCGCTGAAAAATTCGCCCGCCGCCTTAATGGCCGTTACAACCTGCCCTTCTATACCCACGACGAGCGCCTGACCACCTTTGAGGCCAAGGGTGAGCGCCGCGACCGCGGCGGCCAGAAAGGCAGTTACCGCGACAACCCGGTGGACGCCATCGCCGCCGCCTTGCTGTTGCAGGGTTGGCTGGATGAAAACACCGCTTTATTTGAATCCTGACTGACGCGGCTTGCCGCGTCTTTTTACGTTTGAGCCCGGACCTTGCCATCACCCCGCTGCGCAAGGCCTAGAAGGAGCCACCATGAGTCTGCCCAATCCCGCCCAACTGATCAGCCAGATGGCGATTCGCCTCACGGCGCACCTGCAACACCGTGCTATCAGCGAGCCGCGCTTTATTGGTATTCGCACCGGCGGCGTATGGGTGGCCCAAGCGTTGTTGGAAGAGCTGGGCAGCGATTCGCCGCTGGGCACGCTGGACGTATCGTTCTACCGCGACGACTTCAGCCAGAACGGCCTGCACCCGCAAGTGCGCCCTTCAGCCCTGCCGTTCGAGATCGAAGGCCAGCACCTGGTGCTGATTGATGACGTGCTGATGAGCGGCCGCACCATCCGCGCCGCCATGAACGAGTTATTCGACTATGGCCGCCCGGCCAGCGTGACCTTGGTGTGCCTGCTGGACCTGGACGCCGGCGAATTGCCGATCAGCCCCGATGTGGTCGGCGCCACCCTGTCCTTGGAAGCCCACCAGCGGGTAAAATTGTCCGGTCCCACGCCGCTCGAACTCGAACTGCAAGACCTTGCCCTTTAAACCGCCTTGTACAGAGTCCCTGCGATGACGCCTCTAGATACCAAGCGCCCGCTGCAGCTCAATGCTCAGGGCCAGCTGCAACACTTCCTGTCTCTCGACGGTTTGCCCCGCGAACTGCTGACTGAAATCCTCGACACCGCCGACTCGTTCTTAGAAGTCGGCGGACGCGCGGTGAAGAAGGTCCCGCTGCTGCGCGGCAAGACCATCTGCAATGTGTTCTTCGAGAACTCCACCCGCACCCGCACCACCTTTGAGCTGGCGGCTCAGCGGCTATCGGCCGACGTGATCACGCTGAACGTGTCGACCTCGTCGGCGAGCAAGGGCGAGACCCTGCTCGACACCCTGCGCAACCTGGAAGCCATGGCCGCCGACATGTTCGTGGTACGCCACGGCGACTCCGGTGCAGCGCACTTCATCGCCGAACATGTGTGCCCGAACGTGGCAATCATCAATGGCGGCGACGGCCGTCATGCCCACCCGACCCAAGGCATGCTCGACATGCTGACGATCCGTCGGCACAAGGGCGGCTTTGAAAACCTCTCGGTGGCCATCGTCGGCGACATCCTGCACTCGCGGGTCGCGCGCTCGAACATGCTGGCCCTCAAGGCCCTGGGTTGCCCGGACATCCGCGTGATCGCGCCAAAAACCCTGCTGCCGATCGGCATCGAGCAATACGGCGTGAAGGTTTACACCGACATGGCCGAAGGCCTCAAAGATGTGGACGTAGTGATCATGCTGCGCCTGCAACGCGAGCGCATGGCCGGTGGCCTGCTGCCGAGCGAAGGTGAGTTCTACCGCCTGTTCGGCCTGACCACCGCACGTTTGGCCGGGGCCAAGCCGGATGCGATCGTTATGCACCCAGGTCCGATCAACCGGGGCGTGGAGATTGAGTCGGCAGTGGCCGACGGCAGTCAGTCAGTGATTCTCAACCAGGTGACCTACGGCATCGCCGTGCGCATGGCGGTGTTGTCCATGGCCATGAGCGGGCAAACCGCGCAACGTCAATTCGAGCAGGAGAACGCCCAGTGAAGCTCAGCATTCTCGGCGCCCGAGTCATCGACCCAGCCAGTGGCCTGGATCAAATCACCGATCTTCACCTGGAGGCCGGCAAAATTATCGCCATTGGCGCTGCGCCCGCAGGCTTCAGCGCAGTTGAGACCATCGACGCCAAAGGCCTGGTGGCCGCGCCTGGCTTGGTGGATCTGAACGTCGCCCTGCGTGAACCGGGTTACAGCCGCAAAGGCACTATCGCCAGCGAAACCCGCGCCGCTGCTGCTGGTGGCATCACCAGCCTGTGCTGCCCACCGCACACCAAGCCAGTGCTGGACACCTCGGCCGTGACCGAGCTGATCCTCGACCGTGCCCGCGAAGCCGGCAATTGCAAAGTGTTCCCTATCGGCGCCCTGAGCAAAGGCCTGGAAGGCGAACAGCTCGCCGAGCTGATCGCCCTGCGGGATGCCGGTTGCGTGGCGTTCGGCAATGGGTTGGAAAGCTTTCGCAGCACGCGCACGCTGTGTCGCGCCCTGGAGTACGCGGCCACCTTCGACTTGACGGTAATTTTTCACTCCCAGGACCGCGACCTGGCAGAAGGCGGCTTGGCCCATGAAGGCGCGGTCGCCAGTTTCCTCGGCCTGCCGGGCATTCCGGAGACCGCTGAAACCGTGGCCCTGGCCCGCGATCTGCTGCTGGTGGAACAAAGCGGCGTGCGCGCGCACTTCAGCCAATTGACCAGCGCGCGGGGCGTAGCGCTGATCGCCCAAGCACAGGCTCGTGGCCTGCCGGTGACGGCTGACGTGGCGCTGTATCAGCTGATTTTATGCGATGAAGCGTTGATCAACTTTTCCAGCCTGTACCACGTGCAGCCACCGCTGCGTACCCTGGCCGACCGTGAAGGGTTGCGTGCGGCCGTGAAGTCGGGTGTGGTGTCAGCGATCTCCAGCCACCACCAGCCCCACGAGCGCGATGCCAAGCTGGCGCCATTTGGCGCGACAGAGCCGGGCATCAGCAGCGTCGAGCTGTTGCTGCCACTGGCGATGACGCTGGTGGAGGATGGCCTGCTCGACCTGCCGACATTGCTGGCGCGATTGAGCACCGGCCCGGCCGAGGCACTGCGCCTGCCGGCGGGTAAATTGGCGGAGGGGTCGGCGGCGGATCTGGTGCTGTTCGATCCGGCCAGCTCCACGGTTGCCGGCGAACACTGGCTGTCCAAGGGCGAAAACTGCCCGTTCATCGGCCATAGCCTGCCGGCGACGGTGCGCTACACCTTGGTGGATGGGCGGATCAGCTACCAGGCCTAAAGCGGGCACGGTAAAAAAGTGGGAGGGGGCTTGCTCCCGATCGCGGTGGGTCAGTCAGCTTATTTGTAGCTGACCCACTGTCATCGGGAACAAGCCCCCTCCCACATTTGGTTTTGTATAGGCCTTGAGAGACTCAGCGCCCGTTATTGCGCTCAGCATTACGGATCGAAATCTGCGTATTCAGCGTCCAGAAGTCATACAGCACCCCGATCAGGAACAGCCCACCGGTCAGCAGGTAGATCAGGCCAGTGATCCACTTGCCTTGGTACATGCGGTGCAAACCGAACACACCCAGGAATGCCAACAGTATCCAGGCCACGTTGTACTCGATCGGCCCAGCGGTAAAACGCAGGTCTGCTTCACGGTCCATGGCCGGAATCAGGAACAAGTCGATCAGCCAACCAATACCGAGCAGACCGAAGGTGAAGAACCAGATCGTCCCGGTCACAGGTTTTCCGTAATAGAAGCGGTGCGCCCCGGTAAAACCGAAAATCCACAGCAGGTAACCGATCAGCTTGCTGTGGGTGTCTTGCTGCATCACATCCTGTCGATAGGTGTTCATGGAGTACCTCTTTTGCCTCGATAGATAAATTTTTTCATTTTCTTTGTGACTTTTTTACGGGCGCCCGACGCACGGTAAATGGTATCTTCCCTCCCGCAAAGCCTTATGCCACCTGACCTCTGTAGGACGATAGCGGCAATTCGTCGCGTTTTTCCTGAATTTGACCCCAGGGTTCAGTCGACAAACGGCCTTAGAACGACACAAAAAGCTGTTATAAAGTTGCGCGCAAACCAAAAAGAGCCACGCCTAATGCGACCATTTTTCAAGACATGGCTAACCATCTGCCTATTAATGCCACTGGCCGCCCACGCCACCAATCGTGAGCAACGTCTTCCTAACGTTAACGGTTTCACCCCTAAAGTTCACAGCACGCCAAGCACCGCCAAGTCGGTAAAGCTGACCGTCAACCGCCCAACTCACGTGAGCAAGGCCCACAACGGTAAAGCGGTTCCAGGCCTCATGGCAGGCAACACCAAACAAAGCAGCAACGTTTTAAGCCGCGCCGTGAATGTACTCGGTACTCCTTATCGTTGGGGCGGCAGCAGCCCAAGTAAAGGGTTCGACTGCAGTGGTTTGGTGAAATATGCATTTAACG
Source organism: Pseudomonas sp. 1152_12 (assembly GCF_052850675.1). Classification (NCBI taxonomy): domain Bacteria; kingdom Pseudomonadati; phylum Pseudomonadota; class Gammaproteobacteria; order Pseudomonadales; family Pseudomonadaceae; genus Pseudomonas; species Pseudomonas sp. 1152_12. Next base: position 165,167 of record NZ_VXCW01000012.1, read on the forward strand.
ACGTCAAAGCGGTGGATTTGCCACGCACCTCCAACGCCATGGCCGCCGGCCACGGCCTGAAGGTTGATCGCAAAGATCTGAAACCGGGCGACCTGTTGTTCTTCAAATTGAAGAGCCGCCAGGTCAACCATGTTGCGATCTACCTGGGCAACGACCGTTTTATCCACGCACCGCGTCGTGGCAAGTCGGTGAGCATTGACACGCTGAAGAAGCCGTTCTGGAATAAGAATTACGTGATTGCCAAGCGGGTTCTGCCTAAAGAGCAGAACAACCTGCGGGTTGTGCAGCGCTGATCTCTGGCTGAAATGCGGTAAAACATGTGGGAGCGGGCTTGCTCGCGAAGGCGCAGTGTCAGTCACCATCTTAGGTGACTGATCTACCGCCTTCGCGAGCAAGCCCGCTCCCACAGTTGATTTTCATGGCACGCAAGACCTCAGATATCCCCCGGCACCCTCGCCTGCCCTCGCGCTTCCTCCCGGCTGATCACCCCCTCGCTGACCAGCGCCTTCAAGCTCATGTCCAACGTCTTCATCCCCAGCGCCCCACCTGTCTGGATCGCCGAGACCATCTGCGCCACCTTGTCTTCGCGGATCAAATTGCGAATGGCCGGCGAGCCTAGCATGATTTCGTGGGCCGCCACCCGCCCGCCGGCCAGCCTCTTCACCAACACCTGGGACACCACCGCCTGCAGCGATTCCGAGAGCATTGAGCGCACCATGGCCTTTTCCCCCGCCGGGAACACATCCACCAGTCGATCCACGGTCTTTGCCGCCGACGTCGTGTGCAGCGTGCCAAACACCAGATGCCCGGTCTCCGCGGCCGTCAGCGCCAGGCGGATGGTTTCCAGGTCACGCAGCTCACCCACAAGGATCACATCCGGGTCTTCGCGCAGGGCCGAACGCAGCGCTGCCGAAAAGCTGTGGGTATCGCGGTGCACTTGCCGCTGGTTGATCAGGGCCATTTTCGGCCTGTGGATAAACTCGATCGGGTCCTCCAGGGTGAGGATGTGCTGGCGCCGGTGCTGGTTGAGGTAGTCGATCATCGCCGCCAGTGTCGTGGACTTGCCAGACCCGGTCGGCCCGGTCACCAGCACCAGGCCACGCGGCAGTTGGGCGATGCGTTGGAACACCTCGCCCAGCCCTAGGCTTTCCAGGCTCTGCACTGAGGCTGGAATAGTGCGAAACACCGCCCCCATGCCGCGATCCTGCTGGAACACATTCGCCCGGAACCGCGCCACACCCGGTAGTTCGAAGGCAAAATCCGTTTCAAGAGATGTTTCGAAATCCTTTTCTTGGTATTCGTTGAGCAAAGGGCTCAATAAATCCGCAAGTTGCGGGGGCGAAAGCACCGGCCCCTCCAGCGGCCAGACTTCGCCATCAACACGCAGCATCGGCGCCAGGCCGGCCGACAAATGCAGGTCGGAGGCGCCACGGCGCACGCTGGCCGTCAGCAATTCAGTGATGTCCATAGGGCTTTCCATTTCCAGTAGAATGCCGCGGACTCCATATCCACGGGTGCATCTTGAATGTCGACGATAGCAGACAACATTGGCCTGGTTAGCGAACGGATCCGTGCCGCGGCCCACGCCGTGCAACGTGACGAAAGCAGCGTCCACCTGCTGGCCGTGAGTAAGACCAAACCCGCGCAAGCCGTGCGCGAAGCCTATGCCGCCGGGATGCGCGATTTTGGCGAGAACTACCTGCAGGAAGCCTTGGGCAAACAGGCCGAATTAACCGACCTGCCCTTGAGTTGGCACTTCATCGGCCCCATTCAATCGAACAAGACTCGTGCGATCGCCGAGCATTTCGCTTGGGTACATTCCGTGGACCGTTTGAAAATTGCTCAACGCCTGTCCGAACAACGCCCGGCCGACCTGCCGCCGCTGAACATTTGCATCCAGGTCAACGTCAGTGGCGAAGCCAGCAAGTCCGGCTGTACACCCGCCGACCTGCCGGCCCTGGCCAATGCAATCAGCACCCTGCCACACTTGAAACTGCGCGGTTTGATGGCGATCCCTGAGCCGACTGACGACCGTGCAGAGCAGGATGCAGCCTTCGCGACAGTACGCGACCTGCAAGCGAGCCTGAACCTGGGCATGGACACACTTTCCATGGGCATGAGCCACGACCTTGAGTCGGCCATCGCCCAAGGCGCCACGTGGGTGCGGATCGGTACCGCCCTGTTTGGCGCCCGCGACTACGGCCAGCCGTGAAATGGCTGACTTTCCTCTGAATAGGGACCTGTCATGAGCAACACGCGTATTGCCTTTATCGGCGCCGGCAACATGGCGGCCAGCCTGATCGGTGGCCTGCGGGCCAAAGGCCTCGAAGCCTCCCAGATCCGCGCCAGCGACCCGGGCGCCGACACCCGCGCCCGCGTCAGCACCGAGCACGGCATTGAAACCTTTGCCGACAACGCCGAGGCCATCCAGGGCGTTGACGTGATCGTACTGGCGGTCAAGCCGCAGGCCATGAAAGCGGTGTGCGAAAGCCTGCGCCCGAACCTGCAACCGCATCAGTTGGTGGTCTCCATCGCCGCCGGTATCACCTGCGCCAGCATGAACACTTGGCTAGGCGCACAGCCGATCGTACGTTGCATGCCCAACACACCGGCGCTGCTGCGCCAGGGCGTGAGTGGCTTGTACGCTACGTCAGAAGTGAGCGTCAAACAGCGTGAGCAGGCTCAAGAGCTGCTGTGCGCCGTGGGCATCGCCGTGTGGCTGGAACAGGAACTGCAACTGGATGCGGTCACCGCCGTTTCAGGCAGCGGCCCGGCTTACTTCTTCCTGTTGATCGAAGCCATGACCGCCGCCGGCGTGAAACTGGGCCTGCCACACGAAGTGGCGGAGCAACTGGCTGAGCAAACCGCCCTGGGCGCCGCGAAGATGGCTGTTGGCAGCGATGTAGACGCCGCCGAGTTGCGCCGCCGTGTAACCTCGCCGGGCGGCACCACGCAAGCCGCCATTGAATCGTTCCAGGCCGGGGGGTTTGAAGCCCTGGTGGAAAAAGCACTGGGTGCCGCGGCACATCGTTCGGCTGAAATGGCCGAGCAACTGGGCAAATAGTCGTCCCCTGCAACTGGACTAGATAGGAAACAAACATGCTTGGACTCAATGACGCTGCCATTTTCATCATCCAGACCTTAGGCAGCCTGTACCTGCTGATCGTGCTGATGCGTTTTATCCTGCAACTGGTGCGGGCGAACTTCTACAACCCGCTCTGCCAGTTCGTGGTGAAGGCCACCCAACCGCTACTCAAACCGCTGCGCCGCGTGGTCCCGAGCCTGTTCGGCCTGGACATGTCGTCGCTGGTGCTGGCGCTGCTGCTGCAGATTCTGCTGTTTGTGGTGATCCTGATGCTCAACGGCTACCAGGCCTTCACCCCGCTGCTGTTGCCATGGGGCCTGATCGGTATCTTCTCGCTGTTTTTGAAGATCATTTTCTGGTCGATGATCATCAGCGTGATCCTCTCGTGGGTCGCACCGGGAAGCCGCAGCCCTGGCGCTGAGCTGGTTAGTCAGATCACCGAGCCGGTGCTGGCGCCGTTCCGTCGGTTGATCCCGAACCTGGGCGGCCTGGATATCTCGCCGATCTTCGCGTTTATCGCGATTCAGCTGCTGCAAAGCTGGGTGATCCCGCGCCTGGCCTTCTACGCGTTCATGCCAAAAGAACTGTTTGGCCTGATCTGAGTGCGCTAAAAAATCTGCGAAAGGGTTTGCTCCCGATAGCGGTGGGTCAGTCAAACAGATGTCGACTGCCACGCCGTCATCGGGAGCAAGCCCCCTCCCACATTTGTATCTTCGTACGGGTGCAGGCCTTTGCTTGCCGCTAGGGGCCCCGCTCTTTAGACTTACGCCTCATTTAAACGAGAGCAGGGTCGATGCCAACTGCCTTTCCCCCCGATTCTGTTGGACTGGTCGTGCCCCAAGTGGCGCACTTCAGCGAGCCGCTGGCCCTGGCCTGTGGCCGTTCGCTGCCTGCTTATGACCTGATCTACGAAACCTACGGCCAACTGAACGCCACGGCGAGCAATGCCGTGCTGATCTGCCACGCCTTGTCTGGCCATCATCACGCTGCGGGCTTCCACAGTGCCGACGAGCGCAAACCCGGATGGTGGGACAGCTGCATCGGCCCGGGCAAGCCCATCGACACCAACAAGTTCTTTGTGGTCAGCCTGAACAACCTCGGCGGCTGCAACGGTTCCACCGGCCCCAGTAGCCTCAACCCGGAAACCGGCAAACCGTTCGGTGCGGATTTTCCGGTGCTGACCGTGGAAGACTGGGTGCACAGCCAGGCGCGCCTGGCCGACCTGCTGGGCATTGGCCAGTGGGCCGCGGTGATCGGCGGCAGCCTGGGCGGCATGCAGGCACTGCAGTGGACCATCACCTACCCAGACCGCGTACGCCATTGTCTGGCCATCGCCTCGGCGCCAAAACTCTCGGCGCAGAACATCGCCTTCAACGAAGTGGCACGCCAGGCGATCCTCACTGACCCTGAATTCCACGGCGGTTCGTTCCAGGAAGCGGGCGTGATCCCCAAACGTGGCTTGATGCTGGCGCGAATGGTCGGGCACATCACTTACCTGTCCGATGACTCCATGGGCGAGAAATTCGGCCGTGGGCTCAAGAGCGAGAAGCTCAACTACGATTTCCACAGCGTCGAGTTCCAGGTCGAGAGCTACCTGCGTTATCAGGGTGAGGAGTTTTCCGGGCGTTTCGACGCCAACACCTACCTGCTGATGACCAAGGCGCTGGACTACTTCGACCCGGCCGCCAACTTTAACGACGACCTGGCGAAAACCTTCGAGGGCGCCACGGCCAAGTTCTGCGTGATGTCGTTCACCACCGACTGGCGCTTCTCCCCAGCCCGTTCACGGGAACTGGTGGACGCGTTGATGGCGGCCAAGAAAGACGTCTGCTACCTGGAGATCGATGCGCCGCAGGGACACGACGCCTTTCTGATTCCGATCCCGCGCTACCTGCAGGCCTTCAGCAACTACATGAACCGCATTACTTTGTGAGAACGCCATGAGAGCCGACCTGGAAATCATCCAAGACTGGATCCCCGCCGGCAGCCGCGTGCTCGACCTCGGCTGCGGTGATGGCGAACTGCTGAGCTGGCTGCGCGACAACAAGCACGTCACCGGTTACGGCCTGGAAAACGACCCGGACAACATCGCCCAGTGCGTGGCCAAGGGCATCAATGTGATCGAACAGGACCTGGACAAGGGCCTGGGCAACTTTGCCAGCAACAGCTTCGATATCGTGGTGATGACCCAAGCCCTGCAAGCGGTGCACTACCCGGACCGCATCCTCGACGAAATGCTGCGCGTGGGTCGCCAGTGCATCATTACCTTCCCCAACTTCGGCCATTGGCGCTGCCGCTGGTATCTGGCCACCAAGGGCCGCATGCCGGTGTCGGATTTTCTGCCGTACACGTGGTACAACACGCCAAACATCCACTTTTGCACCTTCGAAGACTTCGAAGCCTTGTGCGGCGAGCGCGAAGCCAAGGTGATCAACCGCCTTGCCGTCGATCAACAGCACCGCCACGGCTGGGCGAGTAAGCTATGGCCCAACCTGTTGGGCGAAATTGGTATCTACCGGGTCAGTAGTCCGGGCATCACGGACCACAAAATTGCCGTCTAACCATTTTCAAGGAGGACGAACATGAGTCGTTTGGCTGTTTTTCTACTCACCGCATGCCTGGGCGCCAGCGCCATGGCGGCGGATGCTATCGACGGTAACCGCCAGAAAGAATTCGGCGATATCACCGTGCATTACAACACCTTCACCTCTAGCTTCCTGCAACCGGAAACAGCCCAGGAAGTGGGTGTGGTGCGCAGCAAGAATAAGGGTTTGATCAATGTAACTGTGATCAAGGGCGTGAGCCCGGTGGCGGCGCAAGTGACCGGCACCATCAAGGATTTGAGCGGCAAGACCGAGGTCCTGACGTTCAAGCAAATCACCGAGAAAGGCGGGATCAATTATCTCGCGCCGTACTCCGTGCCACAGCGCGAATACAAGACGTTTACCATCAACGTTGAAACTGGCGGCAAAGCCCACGGCTTCCAATTCAACCAAGAACTGTTTCCGGCCGAATAATGAACCTGACTCAACTCGTACTGGCCAGCCATAACGCCGGCAAACTCAAAGAACTCCAGGCCATGCTCGGCGAGTCCGTGCAACTGCGCTCGATTGGCGAGTTCAGCCAGGTCGAGCCGGAAGAAACCGGCCTGTCGTTCGTCGAGAACGCGATTCTCAAGGCGCGCAATGCCGCACGCATCTGCGGCCTGCCGGCGCTGGCGGATGACTCGGGCCTGGCGGTGGATTTCCTCGGCGGCGCCCCTGGTATCTACTCGGCGCGTTACGCCGACGGTAAAGGCGACGCGGCCAACAATGCCAAGTTGCTGGACGCCCTCAAGGACGTGCCGGACGCGATGCGTGGCGCGCAGTTCGTCTGCGTGCTGGCGCTGGTGCGACATGCCGATGACCCGTTACCGATCCTCTGCGAAGGCCTGTGGCACGGGCGTATTCTGCATGCGGCCAGTGGCGAGCATGGGTTTGGCTACGACCCGCTGTTCTGGGTGCCGGAGCGTAATATCTCCAGCGCCGAACTGAGCCCGGCCGACAAGAACCAGCTCAGCCACCGCGCCCGCGCAATGGATTTGCTGCGCCAACGCCTGAGCCTGAAATGACCCAGAACACCTCTGCGCAACCGCTGATCCACGGCGGCGCGCAAACGCCTCGGGCGGCACTGCCGCTGTTGCCGCCCTTGGCGCTGTACATCCACATCCCGTGGTGCGTGCGCAAATGCCCTTATTGTGACTTCAACTCTCACACCGCGAGTAACGTGCTGCCGGAAGAAGAGTACGTCGATGCGTTGCTGGCCGACCTTGATCAAGACCTGCACGCGGTTTACGGCCGTGAACTCAGCTCGATCTTTTTCGGTGGCGGCACGCCGAGCCTGTTCAGCGCCGCCGCACTGGGTCGCTTGCTCAAGGGCGTAGAAGCACGTATCGCGTTTGCCGGCGATATCGAGATCACCCTTGAAGCCAACCCAGGGACGTTCGAGCAAGAGAAGTTCATGGCGTACCGCAAGCTGGGAATCAATCGCCTGTCCATCGGCATCCAGAGCTTCCAGCAGCAAAAGCTTGAGGCCCTGGGCCGCATTCACAACGGCGACGAAGCCATACGTGCAGCCGGCATGGCGCGCCAGGCCGGGTTCGATAACTTCAACCTGGACCTGATGCATGGTTTGCCTGACCAGTCCCTGGACGATGCCTTGAGCGACTTGCGCCAGGCTATCGCACTGAAGCCGACACACTTGTCCTGGTACCAACTGACGCTGGAACCCAACACCGTATTCTGGAACCAGCCGCCCGCACTGCCGGAAGACGACACGCTGTGGGACATTCAGGAAGCTGGCCAGGCGCTGCTAGCCGAGCACGGTTACGCGCAATATGAAGTCTCGGCCTATGCCCAACCGGGCCGCCCGGCGCGGCACAACCTGAATTACTGGAGCTTTGGCGACTTTATCGGCATTGGCGCCGGTGCCCACGGCAAGCTCAGTCACCCGGACGGTCGCATCGTGCGCACTTGGAAGACACGGGCACCCAAGGATTACCTCAATCCGGCCAAAAGCTTTCAAGCCGGAGCGAAAGAGCTGACCAATGAAGAACTGCCGTTCGAGTTCCTGATGAACGCTTTGCGGCTCACAGAGGGCGTCGATGCCAAGCTCTACGCCGAGCGCACTGGCCTTGATCTGGCGAGCCTGGACGAAGGCCGCCGTGAGGCAGAACAAAGTGGCTTAATGCAGGTCGAACCGTCACGCCTGGCGGCGACCGACCGCGGGCAACTCTTTCTCAATGACCTGTTGCAGACGTTTTTGAGCTGATCGCTCTTAAGGAAATCGAATGGATTTGGTACTCGACCTGCTCGCCACCGTATCCCGCTGGAGCCGCAGCAACCTGTCGGAAATCTCCCTGGCCCTCGTCGGCTGTTTGCTGGTGCTGTTTGGCGCTGATATCAAAGGCTGGATCGAAGGCCGCTTGGGCAGCATTGCTGGTGCACTGCGCGTACCGTTGATGGCGCTGGTGTGCATGATCGGCAGCGGCGCGGCATTGCTGTATGCCACACCGTGGATAGTGCGCGGGCTGAGCCAGTTCAATAACTACAGCTTGGCGCCGGTGTTGGTGGTGGTGCTGGTGTTGATTGGCGTTGTGGCAGACCGCCGCTGACCCAAAACCCAACACACAGATACCAATGTGGGAGGGGGCTTGCTCCCGATAGCTGAGTGTCAGTCGACATCAAGAGGACTGATCCACCGCTATCGGGAGCAAGCCCCCTCCCACATTTTTGAAGCTAATGACTTGTCAGTCGACCTTCTCGAACTTCAAATCCCAAACCCCATGCCCCAACCGCTCGCCGCGGCGTTCGAACTTAGTGATCGGGCGCTCAGCCGGGCGTGGCACGCACTTGCCGTCTTCGGCCAAGTTGCGGTAGCCAGGGGCGATGTCCATCACTTCCAGCATGTATTCGGCATACGGTTCCCAGTCGGTGGCCATGTGCAGGATACCGCCGACTTTCAGCTTGCTGCGCACCAGCTCCGCGAAGGATGCCTGGACGATGCGGCGCTTGTGGTGACGGGATTTGTGCCATGGGTCCGGAAAGAACAGCATCAGGCGGTCGAGGCTGTTGTCGGCGATGCAGCGGTTGAGCACTTCAATCGCGTCGCAGTCATAGACTCGCAGGTTAGTCAGGCCTTGGGTCAGCACGCCGTTAAGCAGCGCACCGACACCCGGACGGTGCACTTCGACACCGATGAAGTCCTGCTCCGGCGAGGCGGCAGCCATTTCCAGCAGCGAGTGGCCCATGCCAAAACCGATTTCCAGGGAACGCGGTGCCGAACGGCCGAACACCTGGTCGAAGTCCACCGGCGCATCAGCCAATGGCAACACGAACAGCGGCGCGCCTTGCTCCAAGCCTTTTTGCTGGCCTTCGGTCATGCGACCGGCGCGCATCACAAAACTCTTGATGCGGCGGTGCTTGGACTCGTCACCTTCTTCCACGGTGTTCGGCGTTTCGTTTGATTCAGTCATCAATGGCTCTTACTTGATCAGACCATCCAGCGGCGAGGAGGCGCTGGCATAGAGTTTTTTCGGCATGCGCCCGGCGAGGTAGGCCAGGCGGCCCGCGACGATGGCGTGGTTCATGGCTTCAGCCATCATGATCGGCTGCTGGGCATGGGCGATGGCCGAGTTCATCAGCACCGCATCGCAGCCCAGCTCCATAGCGATGGTGGCGTCGGAAGCAGTGCCCACGCCCGCGTCCACCAGCACCGGGATTTTGGCTTCTTCGAGGATGATCTGCAGATTGTATGGATTGCAGATACCCAGGCCGGAACCGATCAAACCGGCAAGCGGCATCACCGCGATGCAGCCGATTTCTGCCAATTGACGGGCAATAATCGGGTCATCACTGGTGTAGACCATCACGTCAAAGCCTTCCTTGACCAGCGTTTCGGCGGCCTTCAGGGTTTCGATCACGTTAGGAAACAAGGTCTTTTGGTCGGCCAATACTTCCAGCTTCACCAGGTTATGGCCGTCGAGCAGCTCACGGGCCAGGCGGCAGGTGCGCACGGCTTCGATAGCGTCGTAGCAACCGGCGGTGTTCGGCAAGAAGGTGTAGCGGTCCGGCGACAGCACTTCGAGCAGGTTCGGCTCGCCTTCGATCTGCCCTAGGTTGGTGCGGCGCACGGCGAAGGTGACGATCTCGGCCCCCGAGGCTTCAATGGCCAGGCGGGTTTCTTCCATGTCGCGGTATTTGCCGGTGCCGACCAGCAGACGGGACTGGTAGGTGCGACCGGCCAGGACGAAAGGCTTGTCGCTACGAACGATGCTCATGGGAAATCCTCGAGTTGGGGTGAGGTTCTGCAGAATGCGGGTTGGCGCCCTTGAGCGCCGGACGACTAGCCGCCGCCGATGGCGTGGACCACTTCGACCTGATCACCTTCGGTGAGCTCGGTTTCGGCGTGCAGGCTACGCGGGACGATATCCAGGTTGAGCTCCACTGCGACACGACGCCCGGTCAAGTCCAGACGGGTCAGCAGGGCCGCAACGGTTTCACCGTCGGGCAGTTCAAAGGATTCGCCGTTCAACTGAATGCGCATGCCACGGGCCGCCATCGTTTTTAGGGGCCAGCATTCTAGCCCGATTGGCATTGCTGGCCCAAGCCCTCCGGTCCGCTTCAAAAATAGAAAGCTTCAGATGGGCTGCAGGCGCCAAGCGGCCAGGCCGAGAAAGAACCAACCCAACAGGAACGCCAGCCCACCAAACGGCGTAATGATGCCCAGCTTGCTGATGCCGGTCAGGGTCAGCACATACAGGCTGCCGGAGAACAGCAGGATACCGACGGCAAAGGAAATGCCCGCCCAGCCGACCAGTCGGCCAGGAATATGCGCTGCCAGCAATGCCACGCCGAACAACGCCAGGGCATGCACCAGTTGGTAAGTCACGCCGGTGTGGAAGATCGCCAGGTACTCGGCGCTCAGGCGGTTTTTCAGGCCGTGAGCAGCAAAGGCGCCGAGGGCGACGCCGGTAAAGCCGAAAAAGGCAGCCAGCATCAGAAAGCTACGCAGCATGAGGAACTCCAGTCAGACTCAAAGGGCCGGGTCTGTATAATGGCCCGCTCAACGGGTTCGGCCAAGCCATCTCTATGCTGCGTCTCCTCTTCAAGCGTTTTATCAAAGTCGTGAAATGGTTTGCCATCGGCAGTGTGCTGCTGGTGCTGCTGTTTCGTGTCGTGCCGCCACCGTTCACTGCGCTGATGGTGGAGCGCAAGATTGAATCCTGGGTCGACGGCGAGCCGATTGACCTGCAGCGCACATGGGTGCCTTGGGATGAGATTTCCGATGACCTCAAGGTGGCGGTGATGGCCGGTGAAGACCAACGCTTCCCGCAGCATTGGGGTTTTGATTTTGGCGCGATTCAGGCGGCATTGCTGCACAACGAGCGCGGTGGCTCGATTCGTGGTGCCAGTACGCTTAGCCAGCAGGTGTCGAAAAACCTGTTCCTGTGGAGCGGCCGCAGTTACTTGCGCAAAGCCCTGGAGGCTTGGTTCACCGGGTTGATCGAGATCGTTTGGCCCAAGCAACGGATTCTTGAGGTGTACCTCAACAGCGTGGAGTGGGATGAAGGCGTGTTCGGCGCAGAGGCTGCGGCGCGGCATCATTTTGGGGTGAGCGCCAAGGCGCTTTCCCGTCAGCAGGCCAGTTACCTGGCGGCGGTGCTGCCGAACCCGCGAGTGTGGAGTGCCAGTCATCCGACAGCGTATGTGGCGCGGCGCGCAGCGTGGATTCGTCAGCAGATGAGCCAGTTGGGCGGGGACGGTTACTTGGTGGAGTTGAATAACTCGCGCAAGGCACCATGGGCCGACTGACATCACCCCCAAAAAATGTGGGAGGGGGCTCGCTCCCGATAGCGGTAGATCAGTCAATTTGATCTCGACTGACACTCAGCTATCGGGAGCAAGCGCCCTCCCACACGTTGACCGCGTCGCAGATTAAGCGGCGATCGACAGCTTCAACTTGTTCATCGCGCTTTTCTCAAGCTGACGAATCCGCTCGGCCGACACGTTGTACTTCTGTGCAAGGTCGTGCAGCGTGGCTTTTTCTTCTGCCAGCCAGCGCTGGTAGAGAATGTCACGGCTGCGGTCGTCCAACACTTCAAGCGCTTCGTGCAGGTTGTGATTGGAGTTGTCGCTCCAGTCGGCATCTTCCAGTTGACGCGCCGGGTCGTACCGGTGGTCTTCCAGGTAGTTGGCCGGCGATTGGAAAGCGCTGTCGTCGTCCGCTTCTGCGGCCGGGTCGAAGGCCATGTCATGGCCGGTCAGGCGACTTTCCATCTCGCGCACTTCACGTGGCTCCACACCGAGGCTTTCAGCCACACGGTGCACTTCCTCGTTGTTCAGCCAAGCCAGACGTTTCTTCTGGCTGCGCAGGTTGAAGAACAGCTTGCGCTGAGCCTTGGTGGTCGCGACTTTCACGATGCGCCAGTTGCGCAGGATGAACTCGTGGATTTCCGCCTTGATCCAGTGCACAGCAAACGACACCAGGCGCACGCCCATCTCAGGGTTAAAGCGCTTTACAGCCTTCATCAGGCCGACGTTGCCTTCCTGAATCAGGTCAGCCTGGGCCAGACCGTAGCCGCTATAGCTACGGGCGATATGTACGACAAAACGCAGGTGGGCGAGCACCATCTGCCGAGCCGCCCCCAAATCCTGCTCATAGTAGAGACTCTCGGCCAGTTCACGCTCCTGCTCCGGCGTCAGCAATGGAATGCTGTTGACCGTGTGCACATAGGCCTCAAGGTTCGCACCCGGGACCAGAGCATAAGCAGGTTGCAAAGAAGTGGTCATACGAAAAAAACCTCCGACTCACATAACTCGTGCAGTTCAGCACTGCGAAAATTGACCGGGAACCGTAGGACAAGTTCCCTAAACCACCAATACGGTCAATACAAACGAAACCACATTAATCTGACATTAACTACTTCGGCGCCAGCTCACGTAAATGACGAGCGACCGCAATCCAAGCACCGATATACCCCAACAATACCGCGCCAAGCAAGAGCGACAGACCATCGGCGACCGGCACGCCAGCCAAGGCGAAATCGCTGCCGTACAAGCCGGCAAGCCCGACTACCGCGTCGTTCAGCCAGTCCAAGCCAAAAGCCAGCACGCCCCAAGACAAAATCCCGGCACCGAAGCCATAAAGCGCGCCCATGTACAGAAAAGGACGACGCACGTAGCTGTCTGTGCCGCCGACCAGTTTAATCACTTCTATCTCGGTGCGACGGTTCTCAATATGAAGACGAATGGTATTACCTATCACCAAAAGTAATGCAGACACCAACAACACCGTCAAACCGAACACAAAGCGGTCGCCCAGCTTGAGAATCGCGGCCAGGCGCTCTACCCAGACTAGATCAAGTTGCGCCTGTTGCACCTTCGGCATCTCTGCGAGTTTTTGTCGCAGGGCTTCAAGCGCCGGCTTATCGACTTCGTTCGGCGTCACCAGTACCACGCCCGGCAGCGGATTCTGCGGCAGCTCTTTAAGCGCCTCGCCCAGACCGGACTGCTGCTGGAACTCCTCAAGGGCCTGGTCGCGACTGATGTACTCGGCATCCGCTACACCCGGCAGGCTCTTGATGTCATCGCGTAGGCTTTCGCCGTCTTTGGCACTGGCATCGAGGTTCAGGTACAGGGAAATCTGCGCCGCACGCTGCCAGGAACCGCCCAGACGCTCGACATTATTAAGCAGCAGCGACAAACCCATCGGCAGGCTCAGTGCCACAGCCATCACCAGGCAGGTAAAAAAGCTGCCGATCGGCTGTTTGCCCAGGCGGCGCAAGCTGTCGAGCAGGCTGGCCCGATGGCTTTCGATCCAGGCGCGCAGCAACGTGCTGAAATCCGGGCCATCGTCTTCGTCGCGTTTTTTCTTCTGCGGTTGCGGGTCGGCGGCTTTTGGCGCCACGCGCTCGGAGACTTTAGGGCTACGTGTTGCACTCATACGCCAGCCTCCCCGTCGCCGATCAGGCGGCCGCGTTGCAGGGTCAGCATGCGATGACGCATGCGCGCGATCAGCGCAAGGTCGTGACTGGCGATCAGCACGCTGGTGCCCAAACGGTTGATGTCTTCGAACACGCCCATGATCTCGGCCGCCAAGCGCGGGTCGAGGTTACCGGTGGGTTCGTCCGCCAGCAGCAAGGCCGGGCGGTGAACGATGGCCCGGGCGATGCCAACGCGTTGTTGCTGGCCGGTGGACAGGTCGCCCGGGTACAGGTCGGTCTTGTCCGACAGCGCCACGCGCTCCAGCGCCGAATCCACACGTTTAATGATCTCGGCCTTGGACAGCCCGAGGATTTGCAACGGCAAGGCAATGTTGTTGAACACTGTGCGGTCGAAGAGCAACTGATGGTTCTGGAAGACCACACCGATCTGACGTCGCAGGAAAGGAATCTGCGCATTGCTGATGGAGGCCAGGTCCTGGCCTGCCAGCAGCAACTTGCCGGTGGTCGGGCGCTCCATGGCCAGCAACAATCGCAGCAACGTACTTTTGCCCGCACCCGAATGACCGGTCACGAACAAGAATTCGCCGCGACGCACTCGAAAGCTCAGCTCATGCAAGCCCACATGCCCGTTGGCGTAGCGTTTACCGACCTGTTCGAATCGAATCATGAACGCTCCCGCTCGGCAAAGAGTGCCTGTACAAAGGGTTCGGCTTCAAAGGTGCGCAGGTCGTCGATGCCTTCACCGACGCCGATGTAACGAATCGGCAACCCGAACTGTTTAGCCAGGGCAAAGATCACCCCGCCTTTAGCTGTGCCGTCGAGCTTAGTCAATGCCAGGCCAGTCAGTTGCACCGTCTGGTTGAATTGTTTGGCCTGGCTGATGGCGTTCTGGCCAGTCCCCGCATCAAGCACCAGCAAGACCTCGTGCGGCGCGTCGGCGTCGAGCTTGCTGATGACGCGGCGTACCTTTTTCAACTCTTCCATCAAGTTGTCTTTGGTGTGCAGGCGACCGGCTGTATCGGCAATCAATACGTCGATGTTACGGGCCTTGGCGGCTTGCACTGCATCAAAGATGACGGACGCGGAGTCGGCGCCGGTGTGCTGGGCGATGACCGGAATCTTGTTGCGTTCACCCCAAACCTGCAACTGCTCCACGGCAGCGGCGCGGAAAGTGTCGCCAGCAGCGAGCATGACTTTCTTGCCTTCCAACTGCAGCTTTTTCGCCAGTTTGCCGATGGTGGTGGTTTTGCCGGCGCCATTGACACCGACCACCAGAATCACAAACGGCTTGTTCGGCGTGATCACCAGCGGCGCTTCCACAGGCTTGAGCATCGCAGCCAGCTCAGCCTGGAGAGACTTGTACAAAGCGTCGGCGTCAGTCAGTTGCTTGCGTGCGACCTTCTGGGTCAGGCTCTGGATGATCACCGCAGTAGCTTCAACACCCACGTCGGCCGTCAGCAGACGGGTTTCGATGTCTTCCAGCAGTTCGTCATCGATGACTTTTTTGCCCAGGAACAGGCTGGCCATGCCTTCGCCAATACTGGCGCTGGTCTTGCTCAGGCCCTGCTTGAGGCGCGCGAAGAAGCCAGTTTTGCTGGTTTCGGTGACAGCACTGACCGGCTCCTGTTCGACAGGCGACTCGGTAACGGCAGGCGCGGCCACGGTCACAGGAACAGGCGTCGGCTCAACCACGACCGGCGCAGGAATGCCGACTACCGACGGCGCTTCGACCACCTGGTCCACCGGCTCAACCACGGATGGAATCGGCGGCGCCACATGCTCGGCCTGCACATCGTCAACCAGAGCCACAGGCTCTTCAGCCACTGGTAGCTCAAGCCACGGCTTGTGCTCGGCCTCAGGTTCCGGCTCAGCTTCAGCCACCGGCTGCAACACCGGCTCGGCCATCGGCAGCACCACCGGTGCCGGGATTTCAGCGACCGGCTCGGCTTCTACTATCGGTTCAGGGATAGGCTCAGATTGAACCTGCGGCTGTTCGACGACGGTTTCCTGCGGCTTTTTGCGCAGCCATCCGAACAGGCCTTTTTTCTCGCCAGCCGCAGCTGGGCTCTTCTTGTCGTCGTTGGAACCAAACATGGAGGACGGCTATCTCAAAGTAGCGATGCGCCAGGGCGCCTCGGTAAATAAATTCGATGCAGAACAGACTGCTTTAACGCTCGCTTGTTCATGCGCAACATTTTGTAAGGCGTAAATAAAGGCCTCAACAAATCGTTTCAATAAAGGACTGAAGCGATAAAATCGGCGAAAAATGAAAGATCATCGGGGAAAAACACCCTCTAATCCAACATTTCTACGACTGGATCTGGGACAAGATGGCCGCCGCAGTGGCCGTCCCTAAATCGGATCAGTATCCTAGCACCTCCTCGCCCGCCGACGCTAAGACCACGCGGGCAGCCCAACAGGTTTAAAAACGAATGAATGCTCTAGCCCGCCGCGCTGCAGGCCTGCTGTTCAGCACAGTTTGTCTGCCCCTTTCAGCCTTGGCTGCCGACCCACAACCCACCCATGAATTTACCCTGGATAACGGCCTCAAAGTGGTCGTGCGCGAAGATCATCGCGCGCCGGTGGTGGTTTCCCAGGTCTGGTACAAAGTTGGTTCGAGCTACGAAACCCCAGGCCAAACCGGCTTGTCCCACGCCTTGGAACACATGATGTTCAAGGGCAGCGCCAAGGTTGGCCCCGGCGAAGCCTCGCTGATCCTGCGCGACCTGGGCGCCGAAGAAAACGCCTTTACCAGCGATGATTACACCGCCTACTACCAAGTGCTGGCCCGTGATCGCCTGGGCGTTGCTTTCGAGCTGGAGGCCGACCGCATGGCCAGCCTGCGCCTGCCAGCCGATGAGTTCAGCCGCGAGATTGAAGTCATCAAGGAAGAGCGCCGCCTGCGCACCGACGACAATCCGATGTCTAAGGCCTACGAACGCTTCAAGGCCATGGCCTACCCCGCCAGCGGCTACCACACGCCGACCATCGGCTGGATGGCCGACCTGGAACGCATGAAAGTCGAAGAACTGCGCCATTGGTATCAGTCTTGGTATGTGCCGAACAACGCCACCCTGGTGGTGGTCGGTGACGTCACCCCGGACGAGGTGAAAAACCTCGCCCAGCGCTACTTCGGCCCGATCCCCAAGCGTGACGTGCCACCGGCCAAGATCCCGCTGGAGCTCGCCGAGCCCGGCGAACGCTTGCTGACCATGCACGTGCAGACCCAACTGCCGAGCGTCATCCTGGGTTTCAACGTGCCAGGCCTGGCCACCGCCGAAGACAAGCGCTCGGTACAGGCCCTGCGCCTGCTGTCGGCCCTGCTGGATGGCGGCTATAGCGCACGTATTTCGGAGCAACTGGAACGCGGTGAAGAGTTGGTATCTGCCGCCTCCACCAGCTACGACGCTTACACCCGGGGTGACAGCCTGTTCACCCTGACGGCCACGCCGAACCAGCAGAAGAAAAAGACCATTGCCCAAGCCGAAGCCGGCCTTTGGCGCCTGCTGGACGAATTGAAAGCCAAACCGCCGACCACCGAAGAACTGGAGCGTATCCGCGCCCAGGTCATTGCCGGCGTGGTCTACCAGCGTGATTCGATCACCAGCCAGGCCACGGCCATCGGCTCCCTGGAAACTGTCGGGCTGTCCTGGAAACTGATGGACACCGAGTTGGCCGACCTGCAAAGCGTGACCCCGGAAGATATCCAGAAGGCCGCACGTACTTATTTCACCCGCGAGCGTTTGAGCGTCGCCCATGTTTTGCCTGAGGAGACCGCTCATGAGTAATCGCAAAAGCAGCCGCCTGATCCTGCCAGCCCTGGTCGCCGTCACCGCGATCGCCGCCAGCGCCGTGTACTTCCTGCGCCCGAGCGAGTCCGTGGCCAGCCAGGCGCTGGACAAAGCCCAATCGGCCAGCAAACTGCAATCTTTGGCGGAGCTGGACGGCAAGGCGCCGACCAACCGCAAGCTCGACGTGCAAACCTGGACCACCGCCGAAGGCGCCAAGGTGCTGTTCGTCGAAGCCCACGAGTTGCCGATGTTCGACATGCGCATCCTGTTCGCCGCCGGCAGCAGCCAGGACGGCAACACCCCCGGCTTGGCACTGCTGACCAACGCCATGCTCAACGAAGGTGTACCCGGCAAGGATGTCAGCCAGATCGCCAGCGGTTTTGAAGGCCTGGGCGCCGACTTCGGCAATGGTGCCTACCGCGACATGGCGCTGGTGTCCCTGCGCAGCCTGAGCGACAGCGACAAGCGCGATGCTGCGTTGGCACTGTTTGATGACGTGATCGGCAAGCCAACCTTCCCGGCCGACTCTCTGGCGCGGATCAAAAATCAAATCCTCGCCGGTTTTGAGTACCAGAAACAGAACCCGGCCAAGCTCGCAAGCCTTGAGCTGTTCAAGCGCCTGTACGGCGATCACCCTTACGCTCACCCGAGCGAAGGTACGCCCGACAGCGTTCCGAAGATTACCCTCGCACAGTTGCAGGCGTTCCACGCCAAGGCTTATGCGGCAGGCAATGCAGTGATCGCAGTGGTCGGCGACCTGACTCGCGCTGACGCCGAGGCTATGACCGCCAAGGTCTCCGCGTCGCTGCCTAAGGGCCCGGCCCTGGCGAAAATCGCCCAGCCGAGCGAGCCGAAAGCTGGCCTGAGCCATATCGAGTTCCCGTCCAAGCAAACGCACCTGTTGTTCGCGCAACTGGGCATCGACCGCGCCGACCCGGACTACGCAGCCTCGTCCTTGGGCAACCAGATCCTCGGCGGTGGCGGCTTCGGCACCCGCTTGATGAGCGAAGTCCGCGAGAAACGCGGCCTGACGTACGGTGTGTACTCCGGCTTCTCGCCGATGCAGGTACGCGGCCCGTTCATGATCAACCTGCAGACCCGCGCCGAAATGAGCGGCGGCACCCTGCGCCTGGTTGAGGACGTACTGGCCGACTACCTCAAGACCGGCCCGACGCAAAAGGAGCTGGACGACGCCAAGCGTGAGCTGGCTGGCAGCTTTCCGCTGTCCACCGCGAGCAACGCCGATATCGTCGGGCAGCTGGGCGCCATGGGTTTCTACAACCTGCCGCTGAGCTATCTGGAAGATTTCATGAAACAATCCCAGGCCCTGACCGTAGAGCAGGTCAAGGCTGCAATGAATAAACACTTGAGCGCCGACAAGATGGTCATCGTGACCGCCGGCCCGACGATTGCGCAAAAGCCACTACCGCCCCCCACTGATAAACCTGCCGAGCAGCCGCTCGGGGTTCCGGAGCATTAATGGCCAGTTCATCTCGCCCGAAAAAACCCGTCCACAACGTGCATAACGGTGTGGGCCAACTGCGCATCATTGGCGGCGAATGGGGCAGCCGCAAGCTGAGCTTCCCCGACGTCGTAGGCTTGCGCCCAACGCCGGATCGCGTGCGTGAAACCCTGTTCAACTGGCTCGCGCCGTATATTGGCGGGGCCAAAGTGCTGGACCCGTTTGCCGGCAGCGGCGCGCTGTTCCTGGAGGCGCTGTCCCGTGGCGCGGCCCAGGGCCAGGCGTTGGATGCCAGCAATGTGGCGGTATCAAGCCTCAAGGAACACCTGGGCACGCTGCGCTGCACCACCGGCCAGGTTCAGACGGCCGACGCGTTGCGCTACCTGGAAACCCAGGCGGCGACTGAATACGACGTGGTGTTCCTCGACCCACCGTTCAATCAGAACCTGTTACCGACCGTGTGTGCGTTGCTGGAAGAGCGGCAGTGGCTGGCTGCGGATGCGTGGATCTACACTGAGAGTGAAACCGCCCCGTCTACCTTGGGCCTGCCGGGCGCCTGGCGCCTGCACCGGGAGCAAAAGTCCGGTCGGGTGTACTACGCGTTGTGGCATCGGTTGGTCGAAAGCGTCGCCTAGTCTTTCAGGCCGGTTTCAATTGTGGCGAGGGAGCTTGCTCCCGCTGGGCTGCGAAGCAGCCTCAAAACCTACAATAGTGTTCTGACTGAACATGTGCGGTGTTCTTGTTAGGGCTGCTGCGCAGCCCAGGGCAAGCAAGCTCGCTCGCCACAGTGAGTTCGTTCGCCACAGAGATACCCATGACCCCGTCTACTGACCTGTTCAAACCCGCCTTCGGCCTCGGTAACCCCCACGTGCAAACGCTGTGGGGGCCGTTGTGGCGACCCACTACCCATATCGAACGCCAACGCGAACGCTTGTGGCTGGACGACGGTGATTTTCTCGACCTCGACTGGCATGGACCTCATGACGCGCAAGCGCCTTTGGTGCTGGTGCTACATGGGCTGACCGGGTCCTCCAACTCGCCCTACGTGGCAGGCCTGCAAAAAGTCCTCGCCGCCCAAGGCTGGGCCAGCGCAGCGCTGAACTGGCGCGGCTGCTCAGGCGAGCCAAACCTTTTGGCTCGCAGCTATCACTCGGGCGCCAGTGAAGACCTGGCAGCAGCGATTGCACATCTTCGCGCGAAGCGGCCATTGGCGCCGTTGTACGCCGTTGGCTATTCGCTGGGCGGCAATGTGCTGCTCAAGCACTTGGGGGAAACCGGCGTATCGTCGGGGCTGCAGGGCGCGGCGGCGGTGTCGGTGCCGTTTCGTCTGGATCAATGTGCAGATCGCATTGGGCTGGGCTTTTCGCGGGTCTATCAGAAGCACTTCATGCGCGAGATGCTGACGTATATCCGCGTCAAGCAAAGCCGGTTTTTACAGGACGGACGGGCAGATGGACTGAAAACCCTGGAGTCACTGGGTTCTCTTGAGAAGATGCGCACGTTTTGGGACTTCGACGGGCGGGTGACCGCGCCACTGCACGGTTTCCTCAGCGCCGAGGACTATTACCGTCGAGCATCGAGCCGCTATTACTTGGGCGATATTCGTACGCCCACGCTGATTATCCAAGCGGCAGATGACCCGTTCGTGTTCGCCCACAGCCTGCCCGAAGCCAGGGAACTGTCGGAATGCACCGAGTTCGAGTTACTGGCCAAGGGTGGGCATGTGGGGTTTGTTGATGGTTCGCTGAAGCGCCCCAGCTACTACCTGGAGCGGCGTATCCCTCAATGGCTGCTGACACGCCACGGTTAAAAAATGATTGGGGTTTATACATCTGGCACATCAGTCGCCGGTTGCAATTTCCCGCGTAGGATCAGTAATCCACTCGCTCCACGACCCCGCATACAGCTTGCCCAATGGGTAACCCGCCAGGCTCAGGGCAAACAAGTTGTGGCACGCCGTCACGCCCGAACCGCAATACGCCACCAGCTCATCCGGCGAGCGGCCCTGCAACTGCGTGGCGAAACGCTGCTTGAGCTGTTCCGCCGGCAGGAAGCAACCGCCACTGCCCAGGTTTTCGTTGAACGCCGCACATTGCGCGCCCGGAATATGCCCGGCGATGGGATCGATGGGCTCCACGTCGCCACGAAAACGCGCTTGAGCGCGAGCATCGATCAAGGTCAGGCCCGGTTCGCCCAGGCGTTTTTGCAGCTGTTCTGCGTCCAACAGCAGGTGGTTGTCGGGCTTGCCGGCAAACGTTCCCGGCTCAACCACCGGCGCATCCAGACTCAGCGGGAAGCCCGCCGCGTGCCAGGCCTTCAGGCCACCGTCCAAAATAAATACGCCATCACGTTTGCCCAGCCAGACCAGCAACCACCAGGCGCGGGCTGCATAGGCGCCGGGGCCGTCGTCATACAGCACGATGTCGGAGTCGGCATTGATGCCCCACGCCCGCAGTTGTGCAACCAAGGCGTCCGGTGCCGGCAAGGGGTGCCGGCCGCTCACGCCTTTGGTCACCGGACCGCTGAGGTGGCGCTCCAGGTCAGCATATTGCGCGCCCTCAATGTGCCCTTCAGCGTAGCTGCAAAGCCCGTAGTCCGGGTCCTCCAGGGCAAAGCGGCAATCCAGAATAACCAAGCCGTCGGGCTTCTGGCGCTCGGCGAGTTGCTGGGGGCTGATCAGTTGGGCAAACGGCATGACGGACTCCTGTGAGCAAATTCGGGAAAGGTCCTACTTCACTTCTTCGAGTGCCTGGTTCAACGGCACATAAAACTCTTTGAACAAGGCATCTACCGCCTCTTTCGCCTGGGGCGTGACAAACCCCGCCTCCAGCACGAGTACCTGATACACCCCACGCTTGATCGCCTCTGCGCTCAGATGAGCGGAATTTTCATTGGTGGTGCACAGGAAACGCACCCAGGAGGTGAGGATGATCCAGGCATTGAGCGTAAGGGCTTCGGTTTGCACCGGGTCCATAGACAGGATGCCAGCGTCAACAAACCCCTGATAGATGGCGTTTCCCTGGATCAGGCAGCGCTGGGAAAAACGCCGATAGCCGGTGGCAAGCTCCGGGTCGCTTTCCAGCAGGTGTTCGAGGTCGCGGTGCAGGAACCGGTAGCGCCACATGCCAGCCAGTACGGCCTGCAGGTAGAAGCGCTTGTCTTCGACGGTGACGGCGCGGCCTTGGGGGGGGCGCAGAAAACTGTCCACCAAGGCTTCATATTCACGAAACAGCACGGCGATGATCGCCTGCTTGTTGGGGAAGTGGTAGTACAGGTTGCCGGGGGAAATTTCCATATGGGCAGCAATATGGTTGGTACTGACGCTGCGCTCGCCCTGCTGGTTAAAAAGCTCCAGGCTGGTTTGCACAATGCGCTCGCTGGTCTTTACTCGTGGTGCCATAGGGGATCAGCTTCTAAACACGTGATGGGGCATCTTACGGCCTATCCTTGCTTGGATAAAACCGCCTGTTGCTGCAATGATATTTGACAATTTAGAGCAATGACTCTAAAAATCCAGGCAGACCTATAACAATTGGGAACCTGCGCCATGTCAGCCACCATTGCCTACCTGCAAGATTCCCAGGCGCTGGATCAACTCCAGGACCTGTTCGACGCCCAACGCCGCGCCTATGCCGCTAACCCGATGCCGCCAGCGGCGCAGCGCCAGCAATGGCTTAAGGCCTTGCGTGACGTGCTCAGCAATGAACGCCAAGCGTTGATCAGCGCGATCAGCCAGGACTTCAGCCACCGCAGTGCAGACGAAACCTTGTTCGCCGAACTGATGCCCAGCCTGCATGGCATTCACTACGCCAGCAAACACCTTAAAGGCTGGATGAAACCTTCCCGGCGCGCCGTAGGCATTGCCTTCCAACCGGCGTCGGCCAAAGTCATCTATCAACCCCTGGGCGTGGTCGGGGTGATCGTGCCGTGGAATTACCCGCTATATTTGGCCATTGGCCCGCTGGTCGGCGCTTTGGCGGCCGGTAATCGGGTGATGCTTAAGCTCAGCGAGTCCACGCCCGCCACGGGTCAATTGCTTAAGGCACTGTTGGCGAGAATCTTCCCCGAAGACCTGGTGTGTGTGGTGCTAGGCGAAGCCGAAGTAGGCATGGCGTTTTCCAAATTACGCTTCGATCACCTGCTGTTCACCGGTGCCACCAGCATCGGCAAGCACGTGATGCGCGCCGCCGCCGAGCACCTGACGCCGGTCACACTGGAACTGGGTGGTAAATCGCCAGCCATCGTTTCCGCCGACGTGCCGCTTAAGGACGCCGCCGAGCGCATCGCGTTCGGCAAATGCCTGAATGCCGGGCAAACCTGCGTGGCACCGGACTACGTGCTGGTGCCGGAAGACCGCGTTGAGGGGTTCGTCGAGGCTTACAGCAAGGCGGTTCGCGGGTTTTATCCGACCCTGGCCGACAACCCGGATTACACAGCAATCATTAACGAGCGGCAGCAAACCCGGCTGAATGCCTACATCAAGGACGCCACCGACAAAGGCGCCACCCTGGTTGCACTGTATGACCACGGCCAGGCACGGCGCATGGCCCACAGTCTGTTGCTGAATGTCAGCGATGAAATGACCGTGATGCAGGACGAGATCTTCGGCCCGGTGCTGCCGATCGTGCCGTATCGCGGCATCGACCAGGCATTTGCCTACATCAACCAACGCCCTCGCCCATTGGCCCTGTACTACTTCGGCTACAACAAGGGCGAGCAGAACCGCGTACTCCACGAAACCCACTCGGGCGGCGTGTGCCTGAATGATACCTTGCTGCATGTGGCCCAGGACGACATGCCCTTCGGCGGTATCGGCCCATCGGGCATGGGCCATTACCACGGCCACGAAGGGTTCCTCACGTTCAGCAAGGCTAAGGGAGTGCTGGTGAAACAGCGCTTGAACGCCGCGAAGTTGATCTACCCGCCCTACGGTAAGTCGATCCAGAAGTTGATTCAAAAGCTGTTCGTTCGCTGATTCCGCCACCCTCGGGATAACAATAACAATGAACCCTAGCCTGACTGAAACACCTGCGCTGTCGCGGCGCGGCGTCCTGAAAATCGGCCTGTGCGCCAGTGCTTTCCTGGCGACCGCCGGGCTAGGCGCCAGCCTCAGCGGCTGCTCCAGCAGCACCCCGGCCAGCGGCTTTGCCATGCTGCGCAGCAGTGACTTGCCGTTCTTGCGCGCGGTGATCCCGGTACTGCTTGAAGGCGCGGCCAGCGCCCAGGATGTAGTCGCCGAAATTGAAGACACCCTGAAAAAGCTCGACTACAGCCTTCAGCACCTGTCACCCGAGATGTTCAAGCTCACCCAGCAACTGTTCGACGTACTGGGTATGGGTATCACACGGGGGCCGCTGACCGGTATTTGGGACAGTTGGGAAAACGCCAGTGGCGAGCAGATCCGCAACTTCCTGCACCGCTGGGAAAACAGCTACCTGAACCTGCTGCGCATGGGCCAGGGCTCGTTGCTCAAGCTGGTAATCATGGCCTGGTACTTCCGCCCGCAGTCCTGGGCGCATTGCGGCTACCCCGGGCCGCCGAAGATCTGACGTTGATAGCCCATTCGAAACTGTAGGAGCGGGCTTGCTCGCGCCCACATTGACCGCAACTTCGTAGCGTTTAACTCATAAAAACAAGAGTGCACTTCTATGCCCGTACCCGATCTGTTCCGCGACGGCCTGGCCCGAGGCTGGAAAACCCACAATGGCGCTGCCTTAGACGGCGACCTGGCCTTGGAGGCCGACGTGGTGATCATCGGCAGCGGTGCCGGTGGCGGCACCACCGCGGAAATTCTCAGCGCCGCTGGCTACAAAGTGTTGCTGATCGAAGAGGGCCCGCTCAAGACCAGTAGCGACTTCAAGCTGCTCGAGGACGAGGCTTATGCCAGCCTGTACCAGGAAGGTATCGGCCGCATGAGCAAGGACGGCGCGATCACCATCCTGCAGGGCCGTGCGGTGGGCGGTACCACGTTGATCAACTGGACGTCGAGCTTTCGCACGCCCGATGCCACTCTTTCCCACTGGGCCAGTGAGTACGCGGTAAAAGGCCACAGCAGCGCCGAGATGGCGCCGTGGTTCGAGAGGATGGAACAGCGCCTGGGCATCGCCCCGTGGGCCATCCCACCGAATGCCAACAATGATGTGATCCGCAGAGGCTGCGAAAAGCTCGGTTACAGCTGGCATGTCATCCCACGCAACGTGCGCGGCTGCTTCAACCTCGGCTATTGCGGCATGGGGTGCCCGGTCAACGCCAAGCAGTCGATGTTGGTGACCACCATTCCGTCCACGCTGGAGAAGGGCGGCGAACTGCTGTATCTCGCCCGCGCAGAACGACTCAAGTACAGCGGCGACACCATCAGCAGCCTGGAATGCGTGGCGATGGACGAACGCTGCGTAGCGCCTACCGGGCGCAAGATCACGGTCAAAGCCAAGCATTACGTGTTATCGGGCGGCGGCATCAACAGCCCGGCGCTGCTGATGCGTTCGGACGCGCCCGACCCGCATTCGCGGCTGGGCAAACGCACCTTTCTGCATCTGGTGAATTTCTCCGCCGGGCAATTCGACGAGGTGATCAACCCGTTCTACGGCGCGCCGCAGTCAATTTACTCCGATCACTTCCAATGGCTGGACGGCACCACCGGCAAAATGGCCTACAAGCTGGAGGCGCCGCCGTTACACCCAGGGTTAGCCAGCACGCTATTCGGCGGGTACGGCACCGGCAACGCGCTGGACATGAGCCAGTTGCCCCATACCCACGCCATGCTCGCCCTTTTACGTGATGGTTTTCATCCCGACAGCCCTGGCGGCACGGTGGAATTACGCGGCGACGGTACGCCAGTACTCGATTATCAAGTGTCACCCTATGCCTGGGACGGTCTACGCCGAGCCTTCCACAGCATGGCCGAGATTCAGTTCGCGGCGGGCGCCAAGTCGGTCAAGCCGTTGCATCACGATGCACGTTACGTAAACACCCTGGCCGAGGCGCGCAGCCTGATCGACAGTCTAAGCCTGGAATTGCATCGAACCACCTTGGGCAGCGCCCACGTGATGGGCGGTTGCGCCATGGGAGAAGATCCAAAAAATGCAGTGACCGACAGCCTCGGTCGCCATCACCAGTTGCGTAACCTGTCGATCCACGACGGCTCGTTATTCCCCACCAGCATTGGGGCTAACCCGCAATTGTCGGTGTACGGATTAACCGCGCAACTGGCGACGGCATTAGCCGAACGTCTGAAAACGGCGTGAAAAAACACGGTATTCGCCATGTCTATACTGCTTTCTTCTGCATAAGTTGACTTGGCCGACCGGGATGGCTGCGATACCATCCGGTTCCCCAACGGACTCCGCCAGGACGACGCGATGAACCGAGTGTTGTACCCAGGTACCTTCGACCCGATTACCAAAGGCCATGGCGATTTGGTCGAACGCGCCTCTCGCCTGTTCGACCATGTGATCATCGCGGTCGCTGCCAGCCCCAAGAAAAACCCGCTGTTTCCCCTGGAACAGCGCGTGGAGTTGGCGCGTGAGGTCACCAAACACCTGCCCAACGTGGAAGTGGTGGGCTTCTCGACCCTGCTGGCGCACTTTGCCAAAGAGCAGAACGCCAATGTGTTCCTGCGTGGCCTGCGTGCGGTGTCCGACTTCGAGTATGAATTCCAGCTGGCCAACATGAACCGCCAACTGGCGCCGGACGTGGAGAGTCTGTTCCTCACGCCGTCCGAGCGTTACTCGTTCATTTCCTCGACGTTGGTGCGTGAAATCGCTGCTCTGGGCGGAGATATCACCAAGTTCGTGCACCCGGCCGTAGCCGATGCGTTGACTCTACGCTTCAAGAAGTAAGACCGCTCAATCGGCGCCCGCTCGCACTGCGGGCGCCAATGCGGCACAATTGCGCGCATTAGTTTTCAGATGCCCTGGCTGACAGCCCTGGCAGGAGTTTCCATGTCCCTGATCATCACCGACGATTGCATCAACTGCGACGTCTGCGAACCCGAGTGCCCGAACGCTGCCATTTCCCAGGGTGAAGAGATCTACGTGATCGACCCCAACCTGTGCACCCAGTGCGTCGGCCACTACGACGAGCCTCAGTGCCAGCAAGTGTGCCCGGTGGATTGCATCCCGCTGGATGAGGCGCACCCTGAGACTGAAGAGCAGTTGATGGAAAAGTACCGGAAGATTACCGGTAAGGCTTGAGTGTCCTTAGTGCCTCTTAGGGGCTCATCGGGGGCTTGCCCCCGATGGCCATGTTAGCCCCCCACAACAATCAGCTCTGGCACTTAGGGCAAAACACACTCGCCCGCTGCCCCAGCACCACATTGCGTAGCTCGGTCCCACAGACCTTGCACGCTTCGCCTCCACGGCCATAGACGAACAATTCCTGCTGGAAATACCCCGGCTGCCCATCGCCGCCGATAAAATCCCGCAATGTCGTGCCGCCCCGCTCAATCGCCGCCGCCAGGACGCGCTTGATCTCGGTGGCCAGCTTCAGGTAACGCCCGCGTGAAATACCGCCGGCGGCCCTGCGCGGGTCAATTCCCGCCGCAAACAGCGCTTCCGTCGCATAGATGTTACCCACGCCCACCACCACCACGTTGTCCATGATGAACGGCTTCACCGCCATCGACTTACCGCGGGACAGTTGGAACAGGCGCTCGCCATCAAACAGGTCAGTCAACGGCTCCGGGCCCAGGCGAATCAGCAGTTCGTGGTTGTGCGGATCCTGGCTCCACAGCATCGCGCCAAAGCGCCGTGGGTCGGTGTAACGCAGGGCCATGCCGGACTCCAGCTCGATATCCACATGTTCATGCTTGGCTGCCGGCATGCCGACTTCCACCAGACGCAAGTTGCCCGACATGCCCAAGTGGCTGATCAAAGTGCCCACTTCAGCATTGATCAACAGGTACTTGGCCCGCCGCTCCACCAGCACGATGCGCTGGCCGGACAGGCGCACATCGAGGTCTTCCGGGATCGGCCAGCGCAAGCGCCGCTCACGCACCACCACGCGGCTGACCCGCTGGCCTTCCAGGTGCGGCGCAATACCGCGCCGGGTGGTTTCGACTTCTGGTAACTCGGGCATGTGTACCTCGTGAAGGGGGGATCAGTGCGCGCCCAGTTCGCGGATCGACAACTTCAGGCTTTCGAAGTCGTAGTCCGACAGGCCCACGTAGTCCAGCACCAGGTGGCCGATGGCATTCCACTCATGGTCCACCGGCTGGTTGCCCAGCACGCGGTAGGACGAGCAGATGTGCTCGGCCATCTTCAGGATAGCCAGGAGGTTTTTCATCTGAGGATTGCGCGACGTCTCATCGCTGAAGATCGCCAAGGCATTGTGGTGGTTGGCGATGGCGTCGGTCACATGCTCCGGCAAGCGCCACGATTTAGCGGTGTAGTAGCCGACCACCGCATGGTTGGTGTTGAACGCGTTGTTCTCGGTGTCGACCACACGGCAGTCGGGGCCGGCGTTGGCGTAGGCCTCTTCGAGTACTGTCATGTAATTGGGGAAGCGCTTGAGCATCAGCGGCACGCCACAATCGTGGAACAGCCCCAGAGCATAAGCCTCGTCCACCGCCTGGGCACCGGTGCGCTTGGCCAGCGTCAGGCAGGTCATGGCCACGTCCTGGGCGGTGTCCCAGAAGCGGTTGAGGGTGACAATGGTGTCGTCGCTCATCTCGCCCCTGATCGACAGGGCGTTGATCAGGTTGATGATTGATCGGCTGCCCAGCAGGTTCACCGCGCGCTGGATCGAGGCGATCTTGTTGCTCAGGCCATAATAGGACGAATTGACGATCTTCAGCAGCGCGCCGGACAGGCCCGGGTCCTGGGAGATCAACCGCGCGATCACTTCCAGGTCCGGGTCGGGCATGTACTGCTCCATCTGCAAATCCACCATGATTTGCGGCTGGGGCGGCACGCTGATGCCTTGAAGGGCCTGCTGGATCTGTTCGGCGGTAAGCTCTTGGGACATAAGTACACACTCTGGGCTAGGTGGGGATTCTACCCCTTATGAAGACTTGACCGACACCCAAATGCCGAACTGAAAGCGCTCCCACATGTCCGGCAGCGCCGCGAATTCATGCGCAACACGGTATACTCCCGCTCTTTTTTCCGGAGCGACGTCATGTCCCTGCCAAGCCTGCGTCTCAAAGCCAACGCCGATCGTCGTTTGCGCAACGGCCACCTGTGGGTCTACAGCAACGAAATCGACGTGGCCGCCACCCCACTTCACGGCTTCCAGGCAGGCGACCAGGCCATCCTGGAAGCGGCCGGCGGCAAGACCCTGGGCATCGTGGCCATGAGCCCGAACAACCTGATCTGCGCACGCCTGCTGTCGCGCGATATCAAGTTGCCGCTAGACAAGTCGCTGCTGGTGCACCGCATCAACGTCGCCCTGTCGCTGCGTGATCGCCTGTTCGATAAGCCGTTCTACCGCCTGGTCTACGGCGACTCCGACCTGTTGCCAGGCTTGGTCGTCGACCGTTTCGGCGACATCCTGGTCGTTCAGATCGCTTCGGCGACCATGGAAGCCCACAAAGAAGACGTGATTGCCGCCCTGACCCAAGTGCTCAAGCCGAGCGGCATCCTATTCAAGAACGACTCCGCCGCGCGCGACGCCGAAGGCCTCAACCGCTACGTTGAAACCGTCTTCGGCCTGGTGCCGGAGTGGGTCGCGCTGGAAGAAAACGGCGTGAAATTCGAAGCCCCGGTGATCCAGGGCCAGAAAACCGGCTGGTTCTACGACCACCGTATGAATCGCGCACGCCTGGCCCCTTATGCCAAGGGCAAACGCGTACTCGACCTGTACAGCTACATCGGCGGCTGGGGCGTGCAAGCTGCAGCCTTCGGCGCCAGTGAAGTGTTCTGCGTCGACGCTTCAACCGTCGCCCTCGACGGCGTGGAGCGCAACGCTGTGCTGAACGGTGTTGCCGAGAAGATGACCTGTATCCAAGGCGACGTCTTCGATGCCCTGAAAGAACTGAAAGCCAGCGAAGAACGCTTCGACGTGATCGTCGCCGACCCACCGGCCTTCATCAAACGCAAAAAAGACATGAAAAACGGCGAAAGCGGCTACCGCCGCCTGAACGAGCAAGCCATGCGCCTGCTCAGCAAGGACGGCATCCTGGTCAGCGCCTCGTGCTCCATGCACTTGCCGGAAGACGACCTGCAAAACATCCTGCTGACCAGTGCACGTCACCTGGACCGCAATATCCAGATACTCGAGCGCGGCGGCCAGGGCCCGGATCATCCGGTGCACCCGGCGATTGCCGAGACGCGGTACATCAAGAGCATTACGTGCCGGTTGCTGCCCAATAGCTAAGCAATAAACGCAGATCAAAATGTGGGAGCAGGCCAGCCCCCACATTTTTTTACTGTGTCATGAGCATTGCCGTGCGTCAGAAAAGGCCAGGCCGCTACCCAAAACGGTCTTGATTGAATTCCACGTTTCGCAGGCTAGTATCGGTTTCTGGAATTACTCCGGAAAACAAAAACAATGTCTGAGTCCTGCGCCCAGTCCACTGGCGACGCAAAACGCCAACAGCGCTCGCGCTTCATCCTCATCACCTGCATTTCACTGATCAGCTTCTTCCCGATCAATATTCTGCTGCCCTCATTCCCAGCTCTAGCTGCCCGGTTCGACACACCCACCGCGGACATCGCGCTCTCCATCAGCTTATTCACGCTGGTGTTTTCTATCTCCCAACTGGTCGCGGGCCCTCTGTCGGATAAATGGGGGGCAAGGAAGTCCTGCTCGGCTGCATCACGCTGTCGATCCTCGGTGCGATTGGCTGCGCGCTGGTGGAGGACCTGTTCGAAGAACAAGACCCCATAACGACCATCACCCTGCTGATTCCCATGCTGATCAGTGCCCTGGCGGTCACGCTGGTAAGGCCTGCCGCCATTTCGGCCGCGATGCTGTTGTTTTCGAGCAGTGCGGGAACGGCGGCATCGGCGGGCAATAGCATCATGTTCCTCACCGCCGCCGTCAGCAGCGCCGCCCTTGCGCAGACTGGCAGCCATTTACTGATGACCATCGCCATCAGCTTCATTGGGTTCAGCCTGTGGGGGCTACTGACTAACAGGCGGATCGGGCGTCGCTACGGCTCGCGAATGACGGGGGTGAGCAGCATGTCGCTGGACTGCAATTGCCTGTAGCGCGGTGTGACCAACGACACCTTGCCTTCACGGATGTCGTGGATCAGCGTCTCAGTGTCCACATAACCGCCTGGCCATTGTGTCCATAGCAAAGGGCCGCGATCGTCCCACTCGCCTTTCCCATCCAAGGCATAAATGCGCGGCGGCTTGGACTCGTGGTGCACACGGGCGTGGGGCACCACCAACACTTCGCTCTGACCGTCCTGATCGAGGTCGACCGCCCAAAGCACACAGCCGAACTCGCAAATCGAGTCGGGGGTCAAGCTGATATCAACAAACTGCTCGCTGCCTGTGGGCGTAGGGCCAATCCATTCCAGTTCTGGCTTGGGCCGCCTAGCCCGTTCGTTCGCATACCGCTCGCTGTAACTCAGGGCCGTATCGTCCATCCTCTCGCGCAAAGCGCGGCGAGCTTCCGGGTTCAGAACGCGCCCCTGATCCACATCGACCTGCAACTTGGCATAGGCCTGCTCGCCAGCCTTCCCCAGACCAAAACGCAGGTTGTCAGCATCAAATGCTTCAGGCTTGGTGCGCCCGTCGAGCAAGCGACGGACCTGATCGTCGACGCTGAGCCGCACCGGGTCGAGGACGGGCGTATTGATCAACACCAACATCACACACGACAACAACGCCAATGGCGGGTTAGTCGTGCGCAAGTTGCCCAACCAGACCGGCGAGCGCAGGGCCACCGCCCACACCGCAGCCAAACCATACACACCACACACCACACACCAACGCTAGGGTCAGGGCGATAAAACGTTGCGGCGACAACGCATATTGCTCGACCCGCAGCCAGCTGGAGTAAAACGCCAGCCCTGCGAAAATCGGCAGGCACAATAGGCTCAACTCGATAAAGTGCGTCAGCCATTTCGGATAGGGCCGAGGCTGGTCGCCCGCTTGGAACACGCCGTTGAGCAGGAATAATTGAGCCCCGGCCAGCACCAGCAGAATCGGCGTGGAGTAGCCCGTTGCCCAAATCTGCTTAAGCCCGGTAAACGGCAAGGTCAGGGTAAACAGCACGCTGATCAGTGCAATCATCGGCAACACCCATCTACAAACACCAAAGAGCATGCTGCGCATCTGGCCGATAACTTTCTCGTTGCGTATGCCCATGTACATACCCAGCGCGAACACCAGCGGCAGGCTGATGGACAGGAACCCATCGCTCCAGAGGTAGCGCTCGAAAAATTCGATGCCCAGCATCAGGAACAGTCGGCTCCATAGCATGCCCAACAACCCGCACAACCCCACCAGGGTCAGGGCGCCCAGCACAATGAACACACCGTTCCAGGCTTGGTGGAACAGGTCTTCATACCGCCAGCGTTGTCCCTGGGTGACAGGCCAGGCAGACAAAAAGCTGGCGCTGATGTAACTGAGCGGCAGCAGGCTGAAGAGCCACGCAACGATATTCACACCGCCGCCGCCTGCAGGCTCGACGCGGTAACTGATCCACAGCGTCATTGCGCCCACGCACAGGGTGAACACCAGCGCAGGCAGTAAAGAGCGCCAATGCCGAGCCTTATCGGCGAGCAGCTGCAGAGTGGTTCCCCCGACCAAAGCCAGGGTGAGGATGACAAACAATAGCGGCTGACCCAGCGCATGAAGCGTGTTGAAGCAATAGAACACGATCCCTTGGAGCAGGCCGATCAGCAGGTAAAACCCTAAAAACCGATGGGTAACGGGCATTCCAATTCCTTTGGGACGAGGTGTAGGCACAAGCCCGCCAGTTTAAACAACCTCCCTGTCGCCAGGTATGCCTGCTTGTAGGCCCCGACTTAGTAGCGTGAGGGAATCATCTGGCGTCGACAGGCGGTCCAAACTGCAACCCCACGCATCCGACGCTCACACCTGCCCATTCCCTCCCGACACCAGCGGTGTAGAATCGACGCTATTCATCGCCAGTCATCCCCCGGCGGGTTTATGAGCTCGAAGCCCAAGCACGCGGCGATCCCGCGACGCGAGTGGCAACTTTTGGACACGCGGCCATTTTCTGAGTGTTCCAGACGTCAATAGAAGCTCACTCACCTTTAGTACCTGATTAGTAGTACCTGATTAGCCGCCCGGAGTGCTCCATGCCAGATTACCGCTCGAAAACATCCACCCACGGCCGCAACATGGCTGGCGCGCGCGCTCTATGGCGCGCCACGGGGATGAAAGATGACGACTTCAAGAAGCCGATCATCGCGATTGCCAACTCGTTCACCCAGTTCGTACCGGGCCACGTCCACCTCAAAGACCTGGGCCAGCTGGTCGCACGCGAGATCGAGCGCGCTGGCGGCGTGGCAAAAGAATTCAACACCATTGCCGTGGACGACGGCATCGCCATGGGCCATGACGGCATGCTGTATTCCCTGCCGAGCCGCGAGATCATCGCTGACTCCGTGGAATACATGGTCAACGCCCACTGCGCCGACGCCATCGTCTGCATCTCCAACTGCGACAAGATCACCCCCGGCATGCTGATGGCTGCCCTGCGCCTGAACATCCCGGTGATTTTCGTCTCTGGCGGCCCAATGGAAGCCGGCAAGACCAAGCTCGCCTCCCACGGCCTGGACCTGGTCGACGCCATGGTCATCGCCGCCGATTCCAGCGCGTCCGACGAGAAGGTTGCGGAATACGAACGCAGCGCCTGCCCGACCTGCGGTTCGTGCTCCGGCATGTTCACCGCTAACTCGATGAACTGCCTGGTAGAAGCTCTGGGCCTGGCTTTGCCGGGCAACGGTTCCACGTTGGCCACCCACAGCGACCGCGAGCAACTGTTCCTGCAGGCCGGCCGCACCATCGTCGAGCTGTGCAAGCGTTACTACGGCGAGAACGATGAGTCGGTGTTGCCGCGCAATATCGCCAACTTCAAGGCGTTCGAAAACGCCATGACCCTGGACATCGCCATGGGCGGTTCCACCAACACCATCCTGCACTTGCTGGCCGCCGCTCAGGAAGCCGAGATCGACTTCGACCTGCGCGACATCGACCGCCTGTCCCGTCACGTGCCGCAACTGTGCAAAGTCGCGCCGAACATCCAGAAGTACCACATGGAAGACGTGCACCGCGCCGGCGGGATCTTCTCGATCTTAGGCTCCTTGGCCCGTGGCGGCCTGTTGCACACCGACCTGCCGACCGTGCACAGCAAATCCCTGGCCGAAGGCATCGCCAAGTGGGACATCACCCTGACTGACGACGAAGCCGTGCACACCTTCTTCAAGGCTGGCCCGGCCGGTATCCCGACCCAGACTGCGTTCAGCCAGTCGACCCGTTGGGACACCCTGGATGACGACCGTGAAAACGGCTGTATCCGTAGTGTCGAACACGCTTACTCGCAAGAAGGCGGGCTGGCCGTGCTGTACGGCAACATCGCCCTGGATGGCTGCGTGGTGAAAACCGCTGGCGTGGATGAATCCATTCACGTCTTCGAAGGCCGCGCCAAGATCTACGAAAGCCAGGACAGCTCGGTACGCGGCATCCTCGCTGACGAAGTGAAAGAAGGCGACATCGTCATCATCCGTTACGAAGGCCCGAAAGGCGGCCCGGGCATGCAAGAGATGCTCTACCCGACGTCGTACCTGAAATCCAAGGGCCTGGGCAAAGCCTGCGCCTTGTTGACCGACGGCCGTTTCTCGGGCGGTACTTCGGGGCTGTCCATCGGTCACGCTTCACCGGAAGCCGCTGCCGGCGGCGCAATTGGTCTGGTGCAGGACGGCGACAAGGTGCTGATCGACATTCCAAACCGTTCGATCAACCTGTTGATCAGCGATGAAGAACTGGCCGCGCGCCGGGTCGAGCAGGACAAGAAAGGCTGGAAGCCGGTGGAAAAACGTCCGCGCAAAGTCACTACCGCGTTGAAGGCGTATGCCCTGCTGGCCACCAGTGCCGACAAGGGTGCCGTGCGTAACAAAGCGATGCTCGATGGCCTGTAAGCCTCGCGCATAAAAAATGCCCCGCCACGTGCGGG
>NZ_VXCW01000013.1:0-164229 GCF_052850675.1 Pseudomonas sp. 1152_12
TAAGCCCTCCATAAACCCCACCGACGTCAATCGATATCCCCTCTTTGGATAGCGATGTCCAAGCCTTGAACGATGCCTACAGGCAAAATGAGACGCTGGCTTTGCCCAGGTAAGTTGGTGTATCCAACGACCACCGACACGGGTACCACGGCGGTGGTCATTGAAGCTTTTGACCGCTTGTTTGAACAGAAGTCGCCGCAAGCCTTTATCGTTCTGCTTTGTTTAAGAGCAAGACGCTGGAAAGGCGGGCGCAACGGCTTTTGGTGGGTAGATTGCTATCCGCCGAATGCCTGTGAAGGCCGGCGCAACGTCGGGTCAAACGGATTAATCCTGGGCCCAATCGCCGCCGCCTCGCGTTTGAGCAACTCCACCACCATCGGCAAGCGGCTCGGCCCCAGGCGATCACTGATGGTTGCCACGCTCAACGCCGCCACCGCATGACCATCCCGATTGAGAATCGGCACCGCCAACCCGGCCATGCCTTCCAGCACGCCGGTATTGCGCGCTGCATAGCCGAGGTTACGCACATTCTCGACCTCCGAACGCAGCAGCACTTCGTCATACAGGTGAAAGTCCTTCAAGCGAGGCAAGTTGTAGCGGATCACCGTTTCACGCTCTTCCTCCGGCAAGAACGCCAGAATCGCCAGGCTGCCCTGCCCCACGCCTAGCGCCACGCGCCCGCCAATATCGCCGGTGAAGGTACGGATCGGATACGGCCCCTCGCTGCGGTCCAGGCAGATCGCATCAAAGCCGCTGCGCGCCAACAGGAACAGCGAATCGCCCAAAGAGGCACTCAGGCGCAGCATGCTCGGCCGCACCAGGTCACGCAGGTTGCCGGTTTTGCCCGCATTCGCCGCCAGCGCAAAAAACTCCAGGCTCAGGCGATAGCGCTTGCTGCGCGCATCCTGCTCGACCATGCCCTCCTCCATCAGGCTGCGCAACAGGCGGTGGGTGGTAGGCTGGGACAAACCGACCTGGTGGGCAAGCTGGGTCACGCGTTCGCCGCCCTCGGGTACTTCACCCAGGGTTCGCAACAGGGCAAAGAGCCGCGACACGCTACCGGCGCCCACTTCCTTGCTGCTCTCATTCCGCTCAGTGGAATCCATAACAGTTAATCCCGGCATCTATTTTGGTGAATGAATAAATCTGAAAATAAAAGTCCATTGAATGAAATTCCATCTTCCACCCATCCTAGTCTTCGTCCTAATCTGCGTCCACAGGGGCGAAATGAACAACAAAGGGCAGCCGACTCGAGATCGAGCGCCAACGCACCCGCAACACTTTTTTCGCATCTGCCCAAAACAAAAAAGCGCGTTTCGACGCGACTCAAAAAAGGTGGAACGCAAACATGGCATTTCTCCAACTCAACGCCTTGAGCAAACGCTATGGCGCCGTCGATGCGGTGGTCGCCACGGATCTTGCGGTGGAAAAAGGCGAGTTCGTTTCCCTGCTCGGCCCTTCGGGCTGCGGCAAAACCACCACCTTGCAAATGATCGCCGGTTTCGTCGACGTGAGCGGCGGGCAAATTCTGCTCGACGGCCGCGACATCACCCACGCCAAACCCGCCAGCCGTGGCCTGGGCGTGGTGTTTCAGAGCTACGCACTGTTCCCGCACATGAGCGTGCGCGACAACGTCGCCTTCGGCTTGAAGATGCGCAAAGTGCCGGCCACCGAGATCGCCAGCAAAGTCAAAACCGTGCTGGAACTGGTGCGCCTGGCGCCCCATGCCGAGCGCTACCCGCGTGAGCTGTCCGGCGGCCAGCGCCAGCGTGTGGCCCTGGCCCGCGCGCTGGTGATCGAACCGCCGGTGTTGCTGCTCGATGAGCCGCTGTCCAACCTCGACGCCAACCTGCGCGAGGAGATGCAGTTTGAAATCCGCCGCATCCAGTGCGCCGTGGGCATCACCACCTTGATGGTCACCCACGACCAGGCCGAAGCGCTGTCCATCAGTGACCGCGTGGTGGTGATGCAGGCCGGTCGCGTGACTCAGATCGACGCGCCCTACACCCTCTACGAACACCCACGCACGCGCTTCATCTCGGACTTCGTCGGCAAGGCCAACCTGCTGCCGGGCGACTACGACGAACTCGGCACCCCGCAAGTGCGCCACGCCAGCGGCGACGGCGAGCTGACCCTGAGCCTGCGCCCGGAAAAAATCACCCTGGTGGACGCAGGCAGCGGGCGCGTGCAAGGCAAAGTGCTCGACAGCTACTTCTTCGGCAGCCAATGGCTGTACCGCGTCCACACCAGCCTCGGCGAAATCACCGTGGTGCGCAGCAATGACGGCAGCGCGCCGCTTGGTTGCGGCGCAGCCGTGGGCCTGGACTGGCACGCCGGCTTGCTGCGCGTGCTGGCGGCGGATGAGGTGCGCGCATGAGTCGGGGTTATCTGCTGTCGTTGCCGGCCCTGGCGCTGTTTACCGGACTGTTGATTCTGCCGCTGGTAATGACCCTGGTGCTGTCGTTTAACGTGTTCGACTACCAAGTGGGCGTGAAGGCGGACGAATGGACCTTGGCGCATTACCTGTCGCTGTTCAGTGATTCTTACTTCTACGAGATCTTCTGGCGCACCTTCTGGATCAGCGCACTCGTGACCTTGCTGTGCGTGGTGATCGGCGTGCCCGAGGCCTACATCCTCAGCCGCATGCGCACGCCGTGGCGCTCAATCTTTCTGATCCTGATTCTCACGCCGTTGCTGATTTCGGTGGTCGTACGTGCATTCGGCTGGAGCCTGCTGCTTGGCGCCGACGGGCTGGTCAACCAAGTGATCCAAGCCCTCGGAGGGCGCCCGGTAAAGCTGCTGTACACGCCGTTCGCCGTGATCATTGCACTGGTGCACGTCATGCTGCCGTTCATGATCATTCCGGTGTGGACCTCCTTGCAAAAACTCGACCCGTCGGCAGAACAGGCGGCGCTGTCCCTGGGCGCGAGCCAGGCCACGGTGATGCGCAAGATCGTGTTGCCGCAGGTCATGCCCGGCGTACTGTCCGGCACGTTGATTGTGTTCGGGCTGGCCGCCAGCTCGTTTGCAATCCCCGGCCTGCTCGGCGGGCGCCGCCTGAAAATGGTCGCCACGGTGGTGTACGACCAGTACCTCTCGGAACTCAACTGGCCCATGGGCGCGACCATCGCGGTGGTGCTGCTGTTGGTCAACCTGCTGATCATGCTGAGCTGGAATCGCCTGGTCGAAAGCCGCTACAAAAAGTCCCTGGGGGTTTAAGCGCATGTCCAGAAACGGTCCTTTGGCCCTCGGTTTTCATGGTTTGGTGGTGCTGTTCATGATGGCGCCGCTGGTGGTGGTGTGCCTGGTGGCCTTCACCCCGGAAAACACCTTGAGCCTGCCCACCTCAGGCTTCTCCCTGCGCTGGTTTCGCGCAGTGTTTGAGCGTGCCGACTTTATCCAGGCGTTCTACAACAGCCTGATCCTGGCATTTACCGCCGCCACCTTGGCCACGCTGATCGCGGTGCCGGCGGCCTTGGCGATCAGCCGTTATCAGTTCCCGGGGCGCAACTTTTTCAGTGCGTTGTTCCTGTCGCCAATCATCATCCCGCACCTGGTGCTGGGCGTGGCGATGCTGCGTTTGTTCGCACTGATGGGCGTCAATGGCAGCTTCACCTGGCTGATGCTGGCCCACGTGGTGATCATCACCCCGTATGTACTGCGCCTGGTACTGGCGGCGGCCATCGGCATTGATCGCAGTGCTGAACAAGCAGCGCAGTCGCTGGGTGCCAGCCGCTTTACGCTGTTTCGCCAGATCACCTTGCCGATGATTCTGCCCGGTGTGGCCGGCGGCTGGTTGTTGGCGTTCATCAACAGTTTCGATGAGGTGACCTTGTCGATTTTCGTCAGCTCGCCGGCCACGCAAACCCTGCCGGTGCGCATGTACGTGTACGCCACCGAGTCCATCGACCCGATGATGGCGGCGGTGTCGGCGCTGGTGATTGCGTTGACCGCAGCGACCATGATTCTGCTCGACCGGGTCTACGGCCTGGACCGCGTGCTGGTGGGGAAACACTGATGGCGTTATTCAAACGACTGGCCGAAATCCAGCGCCCTGCCCTGGCCTTCACCCTCGACGGCCAACCGGCCACCGGCTTGCTCGGCGACACGTTACTGACCGCCATGCTGACCTGCGCCGAACACCTGCGCGGCAGCGATTTCAGCGCCGAACGCCGCGCCGGGTTCTGCCTGATGGGCGCTTGTCAGGATTGCTGGGTACGGCTTGAAGATGGGCGCCGCGTACGCGCCTGTTCGACGTTATTGGAAGACGGCCAGGCGATCAGCCGTGACCCGGGGCGCCACGCATGAAGCCGATCGTGATCGTAGGCGCAGGGCCGGCGGGGATCAGCGCGGCGCGCACCCTGCTCGACCATGGCCTCAAGGCTTGTCTGGTGGATGAAAGCCTGCGTGGCGGCGGGCAGGTTTATCGGCGCCAACCGGCCAACTTTCAGCGCTCGACCAAACAGCTGTATGGCTTTGAAGCCAGCAAGGCCGAGGCCGTGCACCGCACCATGGATGAGCTGGCGCCTTTGATAGATTACCGCCCCGAAACCCTGGTGTGGAACGCCGAGGATGGACGCCTGGACCTGTTGAATCGCGGCCACGCCGAGAGCATCGAGTACACGCAGCTCATCGTCGCCACCGGCGCCACCGACCGCATCCTGCCCGTACCGGGCTGGACGTTGCCCGGTGTCTACAGCCTTGGGGCGGCGCAGATCGCCTTGAAGTATCAAGGCTGCGCCATCGGGGAACGCGTGGTGTTTTGCGGCAGCGGGCCGTTGCTGTACCTGGTGGCTTATCAATACGCCAAGGCTGGAGCCAACGTGGTGGCGGTGCTCGACAGTGCGCCGTTCAGCGCCCAATGCCGCGCCTTGCCTGCATTGCTCGGGCAACCGGCGACGTTGGCCAAGGGTGTGTATTACCGCGCCTGGCTGACTGCCCACGGGGTTCCTGTGCATCAGGCTGCAACCCTGACGCACATCGATGGTGAGCAACGAGTCAAAAGCATTCGTTGGGGCGCGCATACAGTGCCGTGCGATGCCGTGGCGTTCGCCCATGCTTTGCGCAGCGAGACGCAACTGGTGGATTTGCTCGGCTGTGATTTTGCCTGGAGCAGCTTGGACCGCGCCTGGTTACCGGAGCGCGACAGCGCAGGACGCAGTAGCGTCCATGGCGTTTATT
The DNA here is from genome assembly GCF_052850675.1 of Pseudomonas sp. 1152_12. Lineage (NCBI taxonomy): Bacteria > Pseudomonadati > Pseudomonadota > Gammaproteobacteria > Pseudomonadales > Pseudomonadaceae > Pseudomonas > Pseudomonas sp. 1152_12. The sequence continues at coordinate 5,182 of NZ_VXCW01000013.1, forward strand.
TAGCTGGCGATGGCGCCGGGATCATGGGCGCGGATGCCGCACAGATGGCCGGTGAGCGTGCGGCATTAGCGGTGCTGGAGGATTGCGGCATAGCTGTCGACCATCGCCGCGCGGCGGTGCTTGAGCAAAAACTGGCCGGTATCCAGCGCTTTCGCCATGGTTTGGAAACCGCGTTTCCCTTTCCGGAGCAGTGGGCCGCGCAGGCGCCGGATGCGTTGATGCTGTGCCGCTGCGAAGAAGTCAGCGTCGGCGAAGTGCGCGCGGTAGTGGATGAAGGCCACTGGGAAATCAATCGGGTCAAAGCCCACTGCCGCGTCGGCATGGGCCGCTGCCAGGGCCGCATGTGCGGGCTGGCGGCGGCGGAAATCGTGGCCGAGCGCAGTGGGCGCGGGATTGAACAGGTCGGCCGCCTGCGTGGCCAGGCACCGATCAAGCCGCTGCCGTTTGGTGTAGAGGTGCCGCCATGCTCGACGTGATCGTACTGGGCGCCGGTATCGTCGGCGCTTCGGCAGCCTTGATGCTGGCGCAAAAAGGTCAGCGCGTGGCGTTGGTGGAGCGGGACTTTTGCGGCTCGCATTCCAGTGGCGTGAACTATGGCGGTGTGCGCCGTCAGGGGCGGCCGTTGCATCAGTTGCCGTTATCGCAGCGCGCTCATCAGCTGTGGGCAGATTTGCCGGGCTTGATCGGCATCGACGGCGAGTATGTGCGCTCCGGGCATTTGAAGCTGGCGCGTAGTCATGCAGATTTTGCCGCGCTGCGGGTGTACGCCGAGCAAACCCGTGGCTTTGGCCTGGGCTTGCAGCTATTGGACTACGGCCAATTACGCGCACAGTTCCCTTGGGTGGGCGATATCGCGGTCGGCGCTTCGTTATGCCCTGAAGACGGCCACGCCAACCCGCGCCTGGTCTCGCCCGCCTTCGCCCGCGCAGCGCAGCGCCTCGGCGCCTCGGTCTACGAGCAGGCCGAAGTGATTCAAATCGAGCACGACGGCCAGCAGTTCCGGGTGCACTGCGCCAACGGCCTGCACCTGCAAGCGCCGTGGCTGCTCAACTGCGCCGGTGCCTGGGCTGGCACCGTCGCCGCGCAGTTTGGCGAAGCCGTGCCGATGACCTCGGCGCATCCGGCGATGCTGGTTACCGAGCCGCTGCCGGTGGTGATGAACGTGAGTACCGGCGTCGAAGGCGGCGGGATTTACGCACGCCAGGTCGCCCGCGGCAACTGCATCCTCGGCGGCGGCCGTGGCTTTGCGCTGGGCCCGCTGACGGCGCGTCCGGGGCAAGCGGCGGTGCTGGAGATTTTGCGCAACGCCGGCGAACTGTACCCGTTCCTCAAAGGTGCCCAGGCCATCCGTACCTGGAGCGGCACCGAAGGTTACTTACCCGATCACGAACCGGTGATCGGCCCCAGCAGCACCCAACCTGGCCTGCTCCACGGTTTCGGCTTTGCCGGTGCCGGGTTCCAGCTCGGCCCCGCCGTCGGTGAAGCCCTGGCAGAGATCGTCTGCAGCGGCGCCAGCCGCCACCCCATCGAAGCGTTTTCCATCCGTCGTTTCCAAGCCTGAGAGGAAAAACACCCATGCACACACGTATCGCGCTGTCCTGCTTGACCCTCGCGTTGCTCGCGACCACCGCCCATGCCGCGCCCACGCTGTACCTTGGCATGAACGGTGGCACCATGGAACGGGTGTACGCCGACAAGGTGCTGCCCGCGTTCGAGAAGGCCAATAACGTCAAGGTGGTGATCGTGCCCGGCACCTCGTCGGACATCCTCGCCAAGGTCCAGGCCAACAAAGACAACCCCCAAATGCACGTGATGTTTCTGGACGACGGCATCATGTACCGCGCCATCTCCATGGGCCTGTGCGACAAACTCGCGCCGAGCCCGCCGCTGGAGCAGATCCCGGCCAAAGCCAAGATCAAGGATCAAGCCGTGGCCGTGACCCTGGGCGTCACCGGCCTGGGTTACAACGCCAAGATGTTCAAGGAAAAAGGCTGGGCCGCACCTACCTCGTGGATGGACCTGGCCGATCCACGATTCAAAGACAAGGTGGTGTTCCAGTCCCTGGCCTCCTCCACCTTCGGCCTGCATGGTTTCCTGATGTTTAACCGCATCCAGGGCGGCTCCGAGACCAACGTGGAACCAGGCTTCAAGGCCTGGCCAAAAACCATCGGCCCCAACGTGCTGGAATACATCGCCAGCTCGGCAAAGATCTCCGAGATGGTGCAAACCGACGAAGCCGCGATCTTCCCCCTCACCCCGACTCAGGTCACCACGCAAAAACAGCTCGGTATCCCCATGGAATATGCGCAACCCAAGGAAGGCGCGGTGGTCCTGAACGTGGCCGAGTGCGTGATTGCGCGTAATGACCAGCCGGAACTGGCGCAAAAACTTGCAGCCTTTTTGCTGAGCGCCGAAGCCCAGGCGCCGGCCTTGGAGGAAGGCGACCAGATTCCTTCCAACCCAACCACGCCCACCACCGACAAAACCCGTGCGCGGGTGGAGGCGATGCAGGGTTACTTGCAGACGGCAATTTCGATTGATTGGGACCAGGTGAATCAGGCTCGGCCGGAGTGGAATGCGCGGTGGAGTCGGTCGATTGAGCGCTAGAGCCTCATAACGCCGCCTAGCGCCGAACTTTTTGGCGCTGGGTGCGGATTATTCTGCTGATGCGCTGGCGTTTTTGCCGCTGCTTAACCCATTCGTTGCGGGCTTCTCGGTGGCGTTTGCTGTTGAGCAGGAGCAGGGCCAACAGCGGAAACACAATGCCTAGTACATAGAACACCTTGTGAGGGCGATATTCGATGGTGGGTAAAACGCCTAGCAAGCACAAAAACATAATGACCACCGAAATCCATAGCCACGTGGGATAGCCACGGACCAGCATGAGGTTGCAGTGGGCAACTATCAAAGCGGAACCAAGCGTTGAAAAGAAAGAGTATTTGAGGTTTTCGCCAACTGGAAGTGCATCAAAATAACTGTCAAACATCATCGGAATGCCAATTCCCAAAGCAAGTATCTGGGCAAAATTAGCCGCCGCGAACACTGGAAAATAACGCTTCAGGAAGCTCCAAAGTTCTTCAAACGTCATCAGGTACATCATTCGTCAAACTCCTCATACAAGCCCACGGCAATTGTTCTAAGGTTTCCAGACATGCCGCTACCCGTCACCGTCATTGAGGCTCCAGTCACATCCTTGATCTGTAGGAGCGTTGAATGCCGCAGCTCGGCTTGCGAAAATCGCTTGGGTAAGTCCGCGGACAGCTGCTTTAACTTAAGAAGTTTTGAGCTTAAGTGCGGGTGATTGAGGCTGAGTAACTCCTTCGTCAGCTTTGCTCTCTCTTGTCGATTCAACCCTCGAAGCACATCGCGCCAAGTCTTCCCGGTAGACGTTTTGGTTGCGCGTGCTAACTTGACAGTCGCCAGGAACGAAGTACTCGCCCCAATCAACGAAACAGCATCCAGAATAGCCGTAGTGTGCTGATACCAAGGTTCGCTATCCAACCAATCGATCAGCGATGGTGCTGTAGCTTCCTTGTATGTTCGATAGAGGCCGTTGGCGCATTGACCGAAGCTTGCAACGAATGCTGCCCTGCCAACCACCGTTACCACACCACTCCAGCCAGCAGTAAATGGAGTCAGCGCTGAACTGCCTACCATCACCAACCAGCTCAGTAATGCGCTACCGCATGCGAATCCCATCCCAAGCGCCTCGAACACCAGCTGCGACTCCCGCGGCTCATGCTCCAACCGCCGGACAAAATCCAACCGCGCCATCGACGCTGGCATCTCGCGCAAAATCACGCGCTTGGGCAACACGCTACAAATCGGCAGAAATTCGCGCAACGTCACCGGCCACAACTGTGAATCGAGATACACCACCCCAGCCCCGGCAATCGCCGGGTCGGCATCAATGGCGGCAAACAGCCGACGTAGATCAATGCTGCTTTCTACCCGCTCACGGGTGGTGCGATGGGCGCTGGGGAAACCGTCCTTGAATACACTGGAAGCCATTCCTTACTCCTGATTTCACAAGAGCGCAGAGCGTATCCGGCAAGAATGTCGGAAAGTTTCCTTTTTCTAGACAGCCGCTTCCTGTTGTCAGCTTTGAGCCTTGTGGACAATCGTAGGAATAGGAAAAGTACACCCGCGCGATTTCCGGCGAACGATCAGACAAGGAGCAAGCATGGCAACGGATATGTTTTTAAAGCTTGGCGATATCAAGGGCGAGTCCAGGGACCAGGCGCATCGTGATGAAATCGATATATCCCGCTGGGGTTGGAGGATGACGCAGTCAGGGTCGATGCACAGCGGCACAGGCGGTGGGGCCGGCAAAGTCAGTATGGCCAATATCGCTGTCGAAAAATCTTTGGACAAATCCACACCCAACCTGATGATGGCCTGCGCAACCGGCAAGCACTATCCGCAAGCCCGGATCGTGGTGCGCAAGGCTGGAGGCGCCAGCAATGTAGAGTATCTGGTGATTACCTTGAAAGAAGTCATCGTTGCCTCCTATGAGACGCGCGCAGCAACGACCAATGACGTATTGACGGAGGAAATCAGTCTTAACTTTGCCAAGGTTGAAGTCAGTTACCAGCCGCAGGAAGCCGATGGCAGCAAGGAGGGTGGACCTGTTCGGTTCGGCTGGAACATCCGCGAAAATATCAAAATCTAGATAACAGGTGATCCCCGACTTAGTCGGGGATGACGGGCAACGCACGTTTGTGCGCGGTCTTGCGGTAGGCCCCTTCAACAGTCGCCCGCACCCGCTCACTCACCGGCTCGCCCATCAGGTACGCGTCGATTTCTGCATAAGTGCAGCCGTAAGCCTGCTCATCCGCCTTGCCCGGCGCCAACTCTTCGAGGTCGGCGGTCGGCAACTTGTGCACCAGGTTGCCCGGCGCACCGAGGGCGCTAGCCAGCAGACGTACCTGGGTTTTGGTCAGGCCCGACAGTGGCGCGAGGTCGCAGGCGCCGTCGCCGAATTTGGTGAAGAACCCCATCAACGCTTCGGCTCCATGGTCGGTGCCGACCACCAGGCCGTTGTGCAAGTTGGCCACAGCGTACTGCGCGATCATCCGTGTGCGCGCCTTGACGTTGCCCTTGATGAAGTCGACATGCGCGGCGCTGGCTTCAGTGGCCGTCAGGCTGGCCATCAGGCCGTCAACGCTGGCGGCGATATTCAAGGTGTCGATGTGATCCGGCTTGATGAAATCCAAGGAGGCCTGGGCGTCGCTTTCATCGGCCTGGGTTTTGTACGGCAGGCGCATGGCGATAAAACGCGCAGCGTAGTCTCCGGCACGCAGTTGCTCCACGGCCAACTGACACAGACGGCCCGCCGTCAGGGAATCGACACCGCCGCTGATGCCCAGCACCAGCGCCTTGCAGCCGGAGCTACGCAAGGTGTTTTTGATGAAATCGATGCGCCGCTGAACCTCCTGCGGCTCGCCGCCCTTGACCAGCGCGCGGTTGATGTTCAGTGCTTGGGCGATACGTGCCTGAGTTTGCATATCACACCTCTCTATATGACCTTAATTGACCTGTGTGCGGGCTTGCTCGCGAAGACGGCGTGTCAGCCAACCCTTTTATTGCTGACCCGCCACCTTTGGGAGCAAGTCCCCTCCCACAGAAAACACCTTCGCTGCGTACTGCAAAAACGAGGCGTCTTCGCAGACATTCTTGATCGGATCATCGGAAAACTTCACCACCGGTTCGCCGTGCACCCGCACCAGTTTCATCACGATGCTCAACGGCTCCACGCCGTCCACATCGCAAGCCAGGCTGGTGCCCATGCCGAACCCAAACTTGGCCTTGCCACGGATGTGCCGCAGGATCGGCAAGCATTTTTCGAAGTTCAAGCCATCGGAGAACATCAAGTCTTTGGTCATCGGGTCGATGCCCAGTTGCTTGTAACGGGCCAGCACCTTGTCGGCCCAGACAATAGGGTCACCGGAATCCTGGCGCAGGCCGTCATAGAGCTTGGCGAAGTACAGGTCAAAATCCTTGAGGAAGAAGTCGGTGCTGATGCAGTCGGTCAAGGCAATGCCGAGGCGGCCACGGTATTCACGCACCCAGTTTTCCAGCGCCGCGTTCTGGCTCTCGCGCAGGCGCCCCAGTTGCTGGTGCACCATCAGCCACTGGTGGGCCATGGTGCCGATCAGCGGTAAGTCAAACTCATAGGCCAGGTGCGCGTTGCTGGTGCCGACGAACTGGCCGGGGAAGTCGCGGCGCATGATATCGACCACTTCGCGCTGGGCCTTGAACGACAGGCGCCGGCGGGTGGAGAAATCGGAAACGCGCAGGTCGGCAAGCTCGTTATGACTGAGGTTTTTCTCCAGCCAGTCGAACTTCTGGTAGAGCTTACGGGTAACGTCTTCGAGGCTCACGTCGGGGTATTTGTCGCGGTTGCGCAGTTCGCTGACCAAGGCCAGCACTGGCTGCTCGAACATGATGCAGTGCAGCATCGGGCCGACCACGCGGATGTTGAGTTGGCCATCGACTTCGCTGACATGGATGTAGCGCAGGTTGAAGCGGAACAGGCCCAGAAAGCGCTCGTAATCCACAGTCAGGTACTCACGAAAGCGCGGATTGAACAGAAAACGCAACTCGCCTTCACGCATCTGCAGGCCGGCGAGCTTTTCCAGTTCGTCGCGCAACTGCGGGATCAGGTGGCCGAGCTTTTCCTTGGAGCGGATAATGAAGTTGTACTCCACGTCGACATTCGGATGCTGGTGCAGCACCGCCTGCATCATGGTGAAGGTGTAGTAGTCGGTGTCGAGCAAGCCCTGGATCACCGGGGACTCGTAGTCGTAGGCACTTTCCATGGTGTTTATCCTTAGCGCGTGGCCAGCGCGGCCAGTTCTTCGCGGGTGCTGCTGATGACAGCACCGGCCTTGAGCAACTCATTGACCGCCTGCACACCGCCCTCCTCGCTGATACCGCGGCAGGCCGGCAGGTGCAGCACCACTTCCAGGCCGGCATTGAGCAACTGCAAGGCGGTGGTCTTGACGCAGTAATCCAGGGCCAGGCCACCGACGATCACGCGACTCACGCCGTGGGCGTTGAGGTACTCGATGACGCCCGTGGACAGTTTGTTATGCAGGTCGTGGTAGCAGGCGCCGTAAGGGTGCAGGTCGGGTTCGACGCCTTTCCAGATGAAGTAATCGTAGTCATACGGAGTCGGCAGTTCGTCCAGCAAGGTAAAGCCCTCGGTGCCCGGCACGCAGTGGCTCACCCAGGTGACATCGGCGTGGGCCAGGCCGGTGGGTTGCAGCATCTCGCTGTGTTGCGTGACCACCCACGGTGCGTGCGGGGTGTGCGCATCTTTGCTGCCGACACGGTGGCCGGCCAGGCTGGCCATGTAGTTGAGTTCAGCACCGATCTGGTCACCGCCAGCCACCGGCAATTCGTTGGGGCACAGTGGCGTGAAACTCTTCTGGGCGTCGACGTCGAAGGAAGCGATGGCAGTTTTCGAGAGGGTCATGGTGGTTCTCCGGTGGCCTGAAAGCAAAAGTACACGTCATGTACTTTCATTGCAAGAAACATTTGATCATCTACCCTTGAGCAAGTACATGACATATCTGTTCGATCCGTTAGACTGTGCCCCACTGCTGTTCAAAAGGATTTCCCATGCCCCTTAGCGCCTACCTCCACACCGTCGACCTGTGCGTGTTGTTCTACTGCCGCGCCTGCGCAGAATTGAAGCTGCTGCTGAACAAGCGCGGAGCCGCGCCCTTTGCCGGGCATTGGGCGTTACCCGGCGTGGTGGTCAACGGCGACGTGCAAGATCTGAGCCTCAAGGATGCCGTGGAGCGCTTGCGGGCGAGCGACAAGGTCGGTTTTGATTTGGCCTGGAGTGAGCAAGTCGGCACCGTGGGCGACGCGTTTCGCGACCCACGCTGCTGGTCATCGTCCACTTACTACTTGGCGATCGTGGCCGAAGAAGTGGCCTTGGGTGAGCACCAGGCCTGGTTTTCGCTGAATGCGGTGGCCGATGGCAGTATCAAGCTGCCGTTCGACCACAACCTGATCGTGGCGGCGGTACAGGAACGGTTGTTGTCCAAATCGCTGTACAGCAACGTGCCGCTGCTGTTTCTGGGGCAGGAGTTCAGCGCGCCGCAAGCGACCACGATATTTTCCCTGGTGCTGGCGCGGCCGGTGTTGAAGACCAGTATTCGTCAGCGGTTGTTGAAGCTGACTGAGGCGGGGTATTTGCGTGAGACGGGCCGCAAGAAGAACGGTGAAGGCGGCCGGCCCCAGGCGACGGTGGAGAACCTGAAGCCTGGGGAGTTGTATTTCTTTGATCGCAGTTTTGCCGAGTGACCTCTATTCCAAGCACAACAACTATTAAAATGTGGGAACTGGCATGTCAGCTCCCACATTCTTAATGGATTCTCGGCTCTAATTCATCCAATTACCGCCATCGACGTTGTAGGTTTGCGCCACCACATAATCCGCCTCCTTGGAAGCCAAAAACACCGCCATCCCGGTCAAATCCTGTGCCGTACCCATGCGCCCGAACGGCACCTCGGCCCCGACCCGCTTCTTCTTCTCGCCAGGCAGCAACCCTTCATGCCTGGCAAACAACGCGTCCACGCCGTCCCAGTGCTCGCCGTCCACCACACCTGGGGCGATGGCATTGACGTTGATGCCCTGCTTGATCAGGTTCAGCCCCGCCGACTGCGTGAGGCTGATCACCGCCGCCTTGGTCGCACAATAGATCGCCACCAACGACTCGCCTCGCCGTCCAGCCTGGCTGGCCATGTTGATGATCTTGCCCCCGTGGCCCTGGCTGATCATCTGCCGGGCTGCGGCCTGCAGAGTGAACAGCGTGCCGGCGACGTTGATCGAGAACAGCCGTTCATAGCTGTCGCGGGTAATGTCGACGATGGGCGCCAAGTCGAACAGTGCGGCGTTGTTGATCAGGATATCGAGCTTGCCAGCATGGGCCACCACGGCGGCAATCGCGGCGTCGATGGAGGCCTGATCGGTGACATCCATCTCGACAGCATAAGCCTGTGGGCCCAGCTCAGTTGCTGTGGCCTGAGCGCGTTGCAGGTTAATGTCGGCGATGGCGACCGTTGCCCCTTCAGCGATATAAGCCTGGGCAAAGGCGCGGCCGATGCCGCGCGCCGATCCGGTGATCAGCGCACTCTTACCTTCGAGTCGTTTCATGGTGGTGTCCTGTAGAAATTACTTCGGGTAGCCGGCGCGTTTCATTTCGCGCTCGGTAGTGGACTGTGCTTGGAGCAGCGCCTGATCCACCGTCATGCCACCGGTGAGCGCCGCCGAGAACAGCTTGCCGACGGAGGTGCCGATGGCCTGGAATTCCGGAATAGTCACGTACTGGATGCCGACGTACGGCACCGGCTTGGCCGACGGGTGCGCAGGGTCGGCATGCTTCATCATCTCCAGCGTCACCTGGGCAAACGGCGCGGCCTTCAGGTAAGCCTCGTTGTAGGTAGACTGGCGAGTGCCCGGCGGTACGTTGGTGATGCCTTCTTTATCGGCGACCAACTGGATGTAGTCCTTGGAGGTCGCCCAGGCGATGAACGCCTTGGCGGCGTCTTTGTGCTTGGAAGTCGCTGGAATCGCCAGGGACCAGGCGTAGAGCCAGGAAGAGCCTTTGTCGGTGACTTCGGTCGGGGCAGCGGCAAAGCCTACGTCGTCGGCGACCTTACTCTGGCTCTTGTCGGTGGTGAAGGAGCCGGCGACGCTGGCGTCGACCCAGATCGCGCACTTGCCGCTGTTGAACAGCGCCAGGGTTTCGTTGAACCCATTACTGGAAACACCCGGCGGGCCATAGTTTTTCAAGGTGTTGACGTAATAGTTGGCCGCCGCTGTCCACTCGGGGCTGGTCAACTCAGGCTTCCACTGCTCATCGAACCAGCGCGCGCCGAAGGCGTTGGCCATGGTGCTCAGCAGCGCGACGTTCTCGCCCCAACCGGCCTTGCCGCGTAGGCACATGCCGTATTGGCCTTTGTCCTTTGCCGTGAGCTTGGCGGCGAACTCGCCGAGCTGGGTCCAGGTCGGGTGCGCAGGCATGCTCAGCCCGGCCTGCTTGAACAGGTCGGTGCGGTAGTAAGTGACCGTGCTTTCGCCGTAGAACGGCAAGGCATACAGGGTGTTGTTGACCGACAGGCCCTGACGCACTGCGGGGAAAATATCCTCGGCGTCATAGTCAACCGGCAGTTGCGTCAGCGGCTCCAACCAGTGCTTGGCGCCCCACAAGGGGGTTTCGTAGGTGCCAATGGTTAGCACATCGAACTGCCCGCCTTGGGTGGCGATGTCGGTGGTGAGGCGCTGGCGCAGCACGTTCTCTTCCAGTACCACCCAGTTGAGCTTGATGTCCGGGTGCTGCGCTTCGAAAACCTTGGATAGACGCTGCATGCGGATCATGTCGCTGTTGTTGACCGTGGCGATGGTGACGGTGTCGGCAGCGTAGCCGGGCATGGCTACGGCCAGACCAGACAGCAAGAACAATGCTTGTGGGAGCTTTGACATGGCGGTTTCCACCTGTTGTTTTTGTTGTTGAGCGCCGATTACAGCAGCTTGGCCAAGCCCTCACAAACGCATGGCGAATGCTCGGCTGATACTTTTTTAACCGCGCTGTTCAGATCAAAAAAGTATCAGTACCGGGCGAAACCAGGAGTAGCGTAGCGGTGGCCGATCCGCGTATTTTGAACAGAGTCCACAAATAAAAGAGGCATTACCATGCCCATCAGCCGCGCCAAACTGTTCGAACACCGCCCTGCCGAACTCGAAGTCATCCTGCCCGAGCCGGACCACTGTTTCCGCTGGTTCGAACATGACTACCCGTATGACCTGGCACGCTGGAACCACCACCCCGAGTTCGAAATCCACCTGATCCGCCAAGGCAGCGGCAAGCTGGTGGCGGGTGACTATATCGGTGCGTTCAGCGCCGGGCATGTCGCGCTGATCGGCCCGGATTTGCCCCACGACTGGATCGGCGAGCTGGCCCCCGATGAATACCTGACCGGGCGCGATGTGGTACTGCAATTCGACGGCGCCGCCCTCCTCGCCCTGCGCAAAACCCTGCCGGAACTCGGCGATCTGCAGCCACTGTTCGAGCACGCCCGACGCGGTCTGGAATTCAGCGGTGACACCGCCGTGCAGGCCGCACGCTTGCTGGAAGACATCGGCAACGCCCACGGCCTGCAACGGCTGATCCTGTTCCTGCACCTGCTCGACACCCTGAAAAAAGCCCCGGCACTGCAAGTAAAAACCTTGGCCAGCCCTTGCTACGCCCCGACCCTGGACGCGCGCAGCGCCGAGCGCATCAACAAAGCCTTTGATTACCTGATGCGCGAGCTGACCGGCGACCTGCGCCTGTCCGTCATCGCACAACAGCTGGAGATGAGCGAACCGGGCTTCTCACGCTTTTTCAAGCGCAACACCGGCCACGGGTTTATCGACCTGATGCGCAAGTTCCGCGTGCAACGCGCCTGCCGGCTGTTGCTGCAAAGCGACATGTCGGTGGCAGATATCTGCTTTGAAGTGGGCTACGCCAATCTATCCAACTTCAACCGGCATTTTCGCATCGAGATGAACCAGACGCCGAGCGAGTACCGGCGCGAAACGGCGATGCATTTGTTTAATCGCATCGCTGAGCAGCCATCGCCCTACACCGTCGGCCATTGAGCCAACGCCCGCTGTGCCAGGCGGGCGACTTCGAGCTCAATGTCTGCGCGCTGGCGTTCTCCATCCTCAAGGAACCACGCTGCGGACAGGCCTGCATGGGCCAACACCCATTGCAACAGGCGCGGGCGTGTGAGGTTGGCAGCCAGGGCAATCACCTCGACCTGCCGGTTGAAACGCAGCGGGTCGTGGCAGGTGGGCAAATCCGGGTTGCAGATCAGGTTGGCATAGTCGTAACCGCGCTCGCCGATAACACGCTTTGGATCAATCGCCAGCCAGCCACGAGCACCGAAGTCGAGAATATTGTCGTGATGGATATCACCGTGCAGCACCACGATGTCCTGTGGCGCCGCCAGCAGTGCACGGGCCATCGCTGCGCAGTCGCGCAACAGCCCGCCTTTGTCATCAGCGGCTGTCCATAAAGACAGGAACCAAGTTTCCAGGGACACTAAACCTTGCGGCGGCGATGAGCGTGGTGCATGCAGCCGGGCAACTGTTGCGCAGGCAATTCGGCTAGCGTGGTCATCCTGCCCATTGAGGGCCATGCGCATCAGGGAACCTGGACCGATGGCCCGCTCCATCAACAGCGCCGTGTCGTCGTGCGCATACACCTGCGCGGCACCCTCGCCCGCCCACCAGCTCATCAGCCGGCCACCGAGTTGCTCTTCAGCGGTGTGCGCAATTTTCAACATCGCCGGCCGGCCTTGCCAACGCACGGGCAATAAGTGGCTGCCGGGCGTCACCACAGGGTCGCCATCAACGGTCAGGTTCCAGGATTGCAGATAGCGTTCGAACATTCTTGTGACTCCAAGGTTTTGCCTACAAAAATGACACCCAGTCATTTTTGATCGAAAGGTCGACTAATTGCGACTTTTTCTATGCCATTCAAGCCATTGAGAAAAGTTGGTACAACCTGTGCAAACGTTTGCGTAACGAACTTGGTAGGCAAGTTCTCCGTTGCCCGAGGAATCGGGTTAAACCGCGTACGAATAGGGATTTTCCATGCACCCCACCTCAAGGCGTCCTCCTTCCTTTGGTGTTTCTCTGCTACTGGCAGCCGTTACGGGAGTACTCAGTGCGCCCATTTTGGCGCAGGAGAAACCCGCCGATGACTCAGCACAGGGCGAAACCCTCGCCCCGGAAGCCAGCCCGACGAAAAAAGGCGTGTATATGTCGGACTGGTTCAACCAGGACCTGACGCTGATCGGCAGCAAAGACATCAGCTTCGGCCCTAAACCGCAGGATGACGTCTACCTGGAATACGAGTACTTCGGCCGTAAAGGCCCGTTCGAGCTGTACGGCTATATCGACGTACCGAAGATTCTCGGCATCGGTAACAGCAATGACAAAGGCGCGTGGGACCATGGCTCGCCGGTGTTTATGGAGCACGAGCCGCGTATCTCCATCGATTACCTGGCCGGTCGTAGCCTGGCTATCGGGCCGTTCAAGGAATGGTACGTGGCGTTTGACTGGATCTACGACCACGGCAGCAACAAGTCGAACCGCGCCAACACCCTGTACAGCGGCCTGGGCACCGACATCGACACCCACTCGCGGGTCAACCTGTCGGCCAACTTCTATGGGCGCTACCAATGGGAAAACTACGGCGCGAGCAATGAATACCAGTGGGACGGCTACCGCGCACAAATGAAGTACATCGTGCCCATCGGCAAGTTCGACAACGGTGCTTCGCTGACCTACATCGGCTTCACCAACTACGATTTCGGTTCGGATTTGCACAAGGACAACCCGGCACGCACCGCCAATTCGGTGGTGGCCACCAACGTACTGCTGTACTCGTTCACCCACCTGCGCTTCACCCTGGTCGGCCGTTACTTTCATAACGGCGGCAACTGGGAAGATGGTAGCGAGCTAAATTTTGGCGAAGGCAACTTCCGCGCCCGCTCGGATGGCTGGGGCTATTACGCCGGTGTCGGCTACCAATTCTGATCAAGGAGTATTAGATGAACCTGTTTACTCGTCTCTCGCTGTCCGCAGGCCTGGCCCTGCTGCCCCACGTGGTGTTGGCAGACACCGCGCCGATCAAACCTAAAGTGATGCTGATCACCATGTTCGCCCCCGAGGCGCAAACCTGGATCGATCGCCTGGAGCTCAAGGAGGAAGTGCGCGTGCCAGGCCTCTCTGCCGAATACCCGGTGATCCGTTGCAACACCCAGGATGTGTGCCTGCTGGTCACCGGCATGGGCCAGACCAACGCCGCCGCCTCCACACTGGCCTTGGCTTTGTCGCCCAAGTTCGACCTGCGCCAGAGTTACTTTTTGATTGCCGGGATTGCCGGGATCAGCCCCAAGCACGGCACTATCGGCACCACCGCCTGGGCGCATTACTTGGTGGAATTCGGCACCCAGTGGGAAATCGATTCGCGCGATGTGCCTAAAGATTGGCCGACCGGTTACATCGGCATCAACACCAAAGGCCCCAACGAAAAACCACCGCTGGACTACAAGACCGAAGTCTTCGAGCTCAACCCCAAGCTGCAAGCCAAGGCGTTTGCCCTGTCGCACAAGGTTGAGTTGAGCGAAAGCAAGGAATCCAGCGCCTGGCGCAAACACTACCCGGCCGCCCCGGCCAACCAGCCACCACAGGTCACGCGTTGTGACACACTGGCTGGCAACACCTGGTTCTCCGGCACGCGCCTTAGCGAACGCGCTGAAGTCTGGACCAAATTGCTCACCGACAATAAAGGCGAGTACTGCACCACTCAGCAGGAAGATAACTCCACCTACGAAGCCCTGCTGCGCGCCAGTCGCGAAGGTTTGGTGGATATTCAGCGCCTGGCGGTAGTGCGTGCAGGTTCCGATTTTGACCGGCCGTACCCTGGCTACAGCGAAGTGGACAACCTGCTGAAATATGCCGACCAAGGCGGGTTTGTGCCGGCGTTGGAGAACCTGTATCGCACCGGCAATCCGCTGGTACAGGCGATTCTTAAAAACTGGTCTGCCTGGGAAAAAGGCGTCCCCGAAGCCTGATACAAATCAAACTGTGGGAGCGGGCTTGCCCGCGATAGCATTCTGTCAGTCAGAGAGTTGTTGACTGATGAGCCGCCATCGCAGGCAAGCCAGCACCCACATTTTTTTACGACCGCGTTATAAACCCTTATGCCGCCGGATGGGCCACATTCAGTGCCTTATCCACCAACAACTGCACCCCTTCCAGCATCCTGCAGATGCCCAGCGCGACATTACGTTGTGACCCCTCGATTTCAAACGCCATATGGTTGGCAATCTCGCTGATGGACGCCAAATCCTGGGACGCATTGACCAGCAAGGTTTCCGTGCCCAGGTCGGCGCGCACGGTGAAGAGCCCGTCGGTGGATTCGGGGATGGGTTTTGCGGGGTTGAGGTAGTGGTTGATCGCGCGGTAGGCCACTTCGTGCAGGGTGCTTGTATCGAAGTCTTTTTGGCCGGGGGGATTTGGGCTGTCTTTGATCATGGTGGAACTCCTGGTAGTGGAGCTGCCATCACTCGCGGTCAAACGAAGTGGGGTGGCAGCTGAACGCGGGTTGACCGACCGGAACCAGGGATCCGGCATACCCGAAGGTATCCCGCGCACAGCTGCCGCGACACGATACATCAAGCGTAGAAAAAACGCCTGATATAGGTCTTGGGTGCTGTAGCGCACTGGTTTAGTCGGACGGTCAAATCCGGTCACTGAACGGTCAGCGACGGCAGTGAGGTTAGTCAGCCGCCTTCCGAGCGACAACCTGAAACCCTTGTAGGAAACCTCCGAGCCAAACTCGATCCCAAAGCCCTGTGAAGATCAAACTGTGGGAGCGGGCTTGCTCGCGAATGCGGTGTTCCAGTCAACCTTTCTGTGACTGACCCACCGCATTCGCGAGCAAGCCCGCTCCCACATTTTGAGCTCAGTACATCAGGTAAATGTGTGTACTCGGTCAAATGTGAGTTAAGGCAGGAAGATGATCTTGTCCGAACTGCCCTTGTTCACTTCTTCGTAGCACTTCACCCCATCCGCCAACGCCACTTCGCGCAGCCCCGTGGGCAGCGGCAACGATCCTTCATCAAAGAATCGCCCAAACTGCTCCAGCATCACCGCACACTGCTCGCAGTTGTAGAGCAATGAGTTGATCCCCACCACCGAACCTCCTTTGCGATACAAGGCCAAAGCCGGCAACTGCACATGCCCCTCCACCGGCGCGGCGATGATTGCAATACGGCCGAACGGGGCCAAACCGGCGACAGCCGCAGGCAACCAGAAACCGGTGGTGTCAAAAATCACATCCGCGCCGCCCTTGAATACGCCATTCACCTGCGCCCCCAACTCTTCTGGCTGGCCCAGGGTGATCGCGTCAAACCCTTGAGCCTGCAGCACTTGAGCCTGATCGGCCTTGCGCACCGCGGCCAACACCTGCGCACCGCGAATCTTCGCCAACGCCAACGCCGCGCTGCCCACGGCACCATTCGCACCAATCACCAACAAGCGCGAGCCTTTGGCTACACCGCTACGCTCCAGGGCATCCCAAGCGGTGGTGTACGGCACACCCAGGCTGGCAGCCTGGGCAAAACTCAGGTGGGTGGGCTTATGCGCCACGCCCTTGGCCGACACGGCGAGGTATTGAGCGTGGGAGCCGTCAGCGAAAAAGCCCAAGTCCCGACCGGTGCCCCAAACCGCTTGACCGACCAGTTCGTGCGGGCCTTCTACCACAACCCCAGCGAAATCCCGGCCTGGAATACGCGGCAAAGTGGTGTAGGGAAAACGGCCGAGCACGTTTTTAACGTCGCTGGGGTTCAGGCCGGCAGCCTTGATCTGTACCAGTACTTCACCGGCAGCTGGCACCGGTTTGGCGACCTCGACACAACTCAACGCAGCCAGGTCGCCAGTGGCAGAAAATTGCAGTGCTTTCATGACCAATATCCATCGAAGGGAAAAAGGGAATCAGGACAACCAACCGCTGACCAGCTCACGCCCCATAGGCCACAGTTGCTCGCCAAGCAACATGCCCATCAGGCCAACCAGGGCAACGGCCGGCGGCGCGGGTGAGCGGACGTCCAAGGCACCGTAGAGCACGCCGACAAACAGGCCGATGGCGAGGGAAATCAGGTAGTTCATGGGGGCGGCGCCTTGTAGGTTGATGCGCTCAGTTTAGTGAGCGCATTCCTGAAGCATCGGCCAAGTGCTTCAGGATTTCGGCCAAACCTTCAGCCCGTGTAGTGCGACGGCGCCACGCCGAGCTCACGGCGGAACATGTCACTGAAGCTGCTCGGCGAATACCCTAAAGACCGTGCAATGCCACTCACCGACTGGCCCTGGATCAGCTGCGCAACGGCCGTGGCCAATTGCACTTGACGGCGCCATTCGGCAAAGCCCATGCCCAGGTGGCTCTGGAACAGCCGCGCCAAGGTGCGCACGCTGGCGCCGGCAGCCTCAGCGTGTTGCTCAAAGGGGATTTCCAGTGACGGCATCGCCATCACCGCGTGGCACGCACTGATCAACCGACGGTCCGCGTCGACCGGCATGGCGATGCGGATCTGCGAGCGGCGCGCCCTCTGCAACGATAACAAGGCCAAGCCGACCACCGCGTCATAGTAAGCCGTATCGGCGCTATCACCCTGATCGACCAAGGTGACAATCAGCTCGCGCAACAGCCCACCTACTTCAATCACCTGCACCTGGCTGGCCAGCGTTGCCGCCAAGGACGGGCGCAGGTAGATATTGCGCATCTGCAAGTCGCAGACCACGCGAATGCCGTGCTCCACACCCGGCGGCAGCCACACCGCCCGTTGCGGCGGCACGACCAAAGCTTCGCAAGGCGTTTCGACCCACATCACACCGCTCATGGCATAGAGCAATTGGCCCCAGTCATGGCTATGAGGTTCAACGTACAACCCACGCGGGTAAGTGCGCGCCAGCGGTTGCACAGGCACGGCGTGATCACTGAGATCGGGGGGAGCGGCCAGAGCCATCAAGATCACATCAATCAAGGGTGAGCGGCCATGGTAATGACCGCCACCCGATAATCCGAGAGGATTTTCAGCCGTTCGCGGATTTGGCGCACTCACAGCCCGTCGCCGCTGCGCACGGCTCACCATGCGCATGGTGCTCGGCACAGCCCTGGCAGCAATAGCCTTTACCGTCCTTCATGACCGCATCGGCGCCCAGTACACATTTGCAGTGTGGGCAAGCACAGGTTTTATCTGGCATGGTCAGACTCCTTTTCATGATCGTCCAGGTGTTGCGAATGCAACACCTTAAGCAATGACTCCCGGCAAGGCGCCAAGGTTCAGCCCATTAATCGGCCTGACGAGTATTGCTGCGATACATGAACACCAGCGCCAGGGCCAGGCAGAGCATTGCCACGATACGGCTGCCCGACAGTTCGATCGCAGGGTTACCGAGCCAGCCGAAGTTGTCGATCAGCATGCCCATGCCCAACTGCCCGACGATCACCGCCACCGTCGCCACCGCCGTACCGACGATGGGCACCGCGCCGACCATCACCATCATGTACACCACGCCGAACAGCGCACCGGTCAGTTGCCATTTGGGCACGTCCAGCAGGCTGACGGCTTGAGCGGGCTCGAAGAAAAAAATCAACAGTGCGGTGGTGATTGCGCCGACAGCAAAGGTCAGCAAGCTACTGCGTAATACGCCTACCGCCTGGCCCAAGCGGCCGTTGATGGCGGCCTGCACACTCAGCACCGCACCGGCTGCAACCACCAGGACCAATAACAGAATCAGATTCATCGCCTCACCCTCGTGCAATCAGAACAAGTGCCGCCACAATCAATACCAATGCGATCCAGCGCTCGCCATTGACCCGCTTGCGCGCCGTGCCGAACCAACCGAAATGGTCGATCAACACGCTCTTGCCGACCTGGCCCGACAGAATCGCGATCATGGTCATGGCAATGCCGATGTGTGGCGTGGCCAAGGTCAGCACCACCACGTACATCGGCCCCAGGAACCCGCCGATTAACTGCCAGCGCGGCAAGTCGGTCAACGCCGGACCCTTTTGCGGGCCGCTGAACAGCAGCAACAGAAACAGGATCGCCGAGCCGACGCCAAAGATGCTCAAGGTCGCCCATAAGTGCCCCACTTGCTGACCCAGCGGCCCGAGCAAACCGGCCTCCACCGACAGCCCCATGCCTGCCAGAATCACCAGCGGCAACAACAATAGCCGTAGAAGGTTTTTTTTCGGCGTGGCCGGCGCCACGCCTTCGATTGAACTTGCCTGCATGCATCACCTGCGCTTCAAGAAGTAAACATGGCGCGCATTATCCGGTGGCTGTGCTGTGCAATAAATGGGAGCATACGGATAACACCTTTGCGAATTACGCACAGCTTGGGGGCCATGATGCAGGGCTTGAATGAATTGAGTTTCAAGGCGTTGCGCCTGTTTGTCGCTGTGCTGGACCACGGCAGTTTTTCCGAAGTCGCACGCCGTGAAAGCCTGGCGCCCTCCTCCATTTCCCGCCAGATCCAGCTGATGGAGCAGGCGCTCGGCCAGCAGTTGCTGTACCGCCACACCCGCGCCGTCAGCCCTACCGAGGCCGGGCGCCTGCTCGGGCATCACGCGCGCTTGATGCTGGAACAGCTGGAAACAGCCGGTCAGGCGTTGCAGGAACAAGAACGCGAACCCAGCGGCCTGGTGCGCATCAATGCGCCGATGGTGTTCGGCCAGCGCCATCTCTCACCGTGGCTGGGCGAGTTGTGTCGACGCTACCCGAAACTGCAACTGGATATCCAGCAAACCGACACCTACGTCGACCCGCTGCAAGACGGCACTGACCTGCTGTTTCGTATCGGCGTGCTCAACGACTCCGGTATGCAGGCGCGTATCTTCGCGCCCCAGCGTTTTCGCATCGCCGCCAGCCCCGCCTACTTGGCCCGCCATGGCACACCGTGTCACCCAGACGAACTGGCCAACCACCAGTGCCTGGCTTACAAAGGCATCACCGGTCAGCAACGCTGGTTCTTTCGCCGTGACCAAGGCGACTGGACGCCCTACAGCGTCAAAGGCCCGATCACAGGTAACCACGCCGACACCCTCACCCACGCCGCCGAGCAAGGCCTGGGGCTGGTGGTATTTCCGTCCTGGCTGATCGGCGAAGGCTTGCGCGCAGGTACCTTGCAGGCGGTGCTAACCGAGTACGACGTGGCGACAACGCTGGAGCCTCAGCAGATTGCCGCGTTATGGCCAGGCAGCCGGCGGTTGTCGCTGAAGGTGCGCACGGTGATTGATTACTTTGTGGAGTGTTTTGGGACGGTGCCTTACTGGGACAAATGAGCCGTCCCGATCACGCTGAACAGAGGGTTTTGGTAAAAAAGCGTACTCGGAAAAGTAGGCTTATTCTGATTTCCAGTGCCACCATTCCCGGGCACGGCACCTTGCGCCAAACTCAGGCGACTTCCGCAAAGGAGAGACGCCATGAGCGCATCGTGCACCGCAATCACCGTTTCGTCAGGCCAGGCAGAGGCCAGCGCTTCAGTGCTGGTTCATCAGTCCAGTAGCGGCCAAACCATCCTTATCACCAAGAACGGATGCGCGTTTGTCCGGCGTGTGCCAGTCGGAAAACCTCACAGACGTCGAATCGATCTTATGAAAAGGAAACTGGTGGTCCCGGACGACTTTAGTGCGCCTCTCCCTGACACCACGCAAGATGCGTTTAAGGGCGACTTTTGACCTGAGCCTACGATCAAAACAACCACTGCCCAATCAACCACGCATTCGCCCCACTGATCACTGCAAACAGAAACCACGCCAAAAGCCGCGTGGGCAGGCGGTTAACAAACGGCCCCATCAATTGTTTGTCATCGGTCATGCGAATCAGCGGGTACAGCGCGAACGGCAACTGCAGGCTGAGGACCACCTGGCTGAGAATCAGCAGTTTGCCGATAGCATCATCGCCCATCAGCCACACCCCAAGAAATGCCGGGATCAGTGCCAGGCCACGGGTGATCAGGCGACGCTGCCAGCAAGGGATACGCAGGTTGAGATAACCCTCCATGATCACTTGCCCCGCGATAGTGCCGGTAAACGTCGAGCTTTGCCCGGAGGCCAGCAACGCGACGCCGAACAGGATACTGGCG
Organism: Pseudomonas sp. 1152_12; assembly: GCF_052850675.1. Taxonomy (NCBI): domain Bacteria; kingdom Pseudomonadati; phylum Pseudomonadota; class Gammaproteobacteria; order Pseudomonadales; family Pseudomonadaceae; genus Pseudomonas; species Pseudomonas sp. 1152_12. Next base: position 25,906 of record NZ_VXCW01000013.1, read on the forward strand.
AACGCCCCGCCCACCAGTGGGTCGAGCAGGTGGTATGCATCCTGGATCTCGACCACGTCGGTGTGGCCGGTCTTGTAGAAAGCCGCAGCGGCCAGCACCAGGATCGCAGCGTTGACCAACAAGGCCAAGGCCAGGGAGCCAATGGTGTCGATACGCGCCAGCTTGACCGCGTCCTGTTTGCTGGCGAGGTCTTTGCCGATCAGCCGGGTTTGCACAATCGAGGTATGCAGGTAGAGGTTATGCGGCATGACGGTCGCGCCGAGGATGCCAATGGCCAGGTACAGCGGCGCAGCATCGCTGATGGCCGACAGTGACGGGGTGAAACCACTGAGTACGTCCGGCCAGTAGGGCTTGATCAGTAGCAGTTCGATAAAGAAGCACACGCCGATGGTTGCGACCAGTGCCAGCATTATCGCTTCTAGACGCCGGAAGCCGCGGTTTTGCAGGGCCAGGATCAATAGCGTGTCGAACGCGGTAATCACAATGCCGGTGGTCAGCGACACCCCCAGCAACAGGTGGAACGCCAGTGCGCAGCCGAGCACTTCGGCAAGGTCGGTGGCGATGATCGAGATTTCCGCCAACACCCACTGCGTGCGCGCAGAGCGTTTGCTGTAGCGCTCACGGCACAGTTGCGCCAAGTCTTTGCCGGTAGCGATGCCCAGCCGTGAACACAGGCATTGCACCGCCATGCCTGCCAGGCTGGCCAGTAGCACCACAAACAAAAGGTTGTAGCCGTAACGTGAACCCGCTTCGATGGCCGTGGCCCAGTTGCCGGGGTCCATGTAGCCGATGGAGATCAGCAAGCCGGGGCCAGCGAACATCAGGGCTCGTTTGAAAAACGACGCCTTGGGGTCAACGATTACGGAGCCGGCCACTTCCGGCGGGCAGAACGGGGCGGTAGCGATTTTCGGCAGGCTGAATTTCACGCGGTATCCCAGGCAAACACACAAGTCAGAACGCAGCTTATCAGTCCGACGCGACCGTGCGCATAACCGTCTCCCGGTGCAGGTCAAACGTGTCCACGACCTGCGCCACCAGGTCCAGCTCCTGGTTCAGCGCCTCGCGCTCCATACGCTGGCGAATCATACCGATCATCAACACCGATAAGGTCGTAATCGAATACGCCGGGCCCGAAAACGCCCGCACGCCCGTGAACAGCAACATCGCTGCGGCCAGTGCCTGGCCCACTACCGGAATCGCCGTGGCGGCGCCGCGCCGCACCATAAATCCGGTCAACCCTGCCAACGCCGTGCCGCTCAAGGCGGTGGTGGCCGAGCGACCAATGTCGATGCGGTTGAACAAACCCTGCTCTTTTTGCGCGGCGGCCTTGAGTTCGGCGTCGAAGGCCTGACGGTCGGCGCGACTGAGTTTGCCCTTGTATTGCTCGATCAATTGTTCTGCGACCTGCGCCTCTATCTCCGCCAGCGCCACGGTTTCCACCGGTTCATCGAACTTGATGCCCAGCCGCTGCGCCACGTCTTCGGCGATTTGGCGATAAGTCACGCCATGGCCACGGGCAAGGTTCATGATGCTGTCACCGCCCATGCGCTGCAGCTCGATGGCCAGTTTCAGCGGTTCGCGTACCGTGGCATCAATCGAAGCACTGCGCTTTTGCGCCATCAACTCGGCCAGGAACTTCAGCTCGTCCGGTCGCGCCTGCACCAACGCGGGAAACAGATCCACGTCCTCTTCAGCAAAGCGCACTTCACTGCTACGCTGATCGGCGCGAATCATGCCGCGCCGCTCCTGCAACAGATCGGTGTACTGCACCACCGTTTTCAACTGCGGCCAATAAGCCGCGTGGTCGAACGTGGCCAGGTGCACGTTAGTGACCTTGGCCTTTAGCGCCGGGGTGACCTCAATCGCATAGCGGCCGATACACCGCTCGGTGTCCGGTTTCATCGCCAGCGCCCAGTCCTTGCTGGAATGGCAGTTGATCACCCGCCCCTTGAGCGGCGCCGACACCTCATCCCACGGGCTGGACGTACAGATCGCCCCGCCCATCAGCAACACGTTGTTCAACGGCAGCTCCCGCGCCACCTCCGGGCTGGCCAGTACACTCTTGACCAAGATGCGCGCGCCGAGGGAATGGCCGATCAGGTTGATGCGCCGCACCGTCAGCGACTCGGCGTGCAGGTAACTGGCCAGCTCAGGCAATAACGTTTTCGCCACTTCATCGACCCGCGCCTCGACACTTTTGTAATGGTCAAGAAAATACGCAATCGCTTTGCCCACGCCCACCGTTGCCGCGCCCAGGCCGCCGCCACCGAGCATCGAGGTGATGACGTCTTTGAACGGCGCAAACAGGTTTTCCAGAAAGTGCCCCGCCGGCCAGAACAGCATCAGGTTGGTCGAGCCTTCGATACTGGCCAACTGCTGCTTGAAATTGCCCAGTTGCTGGCGATTGAAGAAGGCCGAGTAACCGTGAACGTAGAGATTGAGCACATCCCCTTGGGGCTCGCCGCACAATACAAAGGTGGGCTTGCGGGTGCGGTGCATTTCATCCCATTGGTGTTGCATGGGCCGGTGACTCCTGGTGACGATGGACGGCGATAGTAACAAAGCATGGCCTTGGGCGAAGTGAATCCTGACCGACGTGTGCAGTGTTCAGAACGATGACGCCGCCTTGGATTTGGCCAGGTAGCGCGCCGGGGAATCCCCCAGGTTGCGGCGGAACACCGAGGTGAAGGCACTGGAGCGGCTGAACCCCAGCTCAAACGCCACCTGGGTAATGGAGGCGCCATGGCTGAGCCGGGCGGTGGCTTCATTGGGGTGGCAGTCGGGCTCTACCGCCAGCCGATTGTGCATACGAGTAGATAGTCATGGCAAAGATACGGGATTTTGTTCACGAATTCGATCGACTAGCATCTGCCAGATCGTGTACTGAACCGAGGAAACACCATGAGTAAGCCCGAATTTTTCGTCACCCCAGGCTACGGCGATTACATGCGCGAACACCTTCACTATTCCCAAGCGGTGAAAGTCGGTAATCGCGTGGAAACTTCAGGCCAGGGCGGCTGGGACGATGCGTTTCAGATTCCCGTCGACCTCGACGAAGAAATCGCCCAGGCCTTCCATAACCTGGAGCGCACCTTGGCCACCGCTGGCGCGGGTTGGGAGCATGTGATTCACGTCAACTCATACCACGTCGGCGGCTTCCCACCGCAGGTCAACGAAGCGATGGTCAAGCAGTACCGCCGCTATATGCCTGACCACGCGCCGATCTGGACGCAAGTGGGCGTCGAGGCCCTGGGTTTGCCGACCATGCGTGTAGAGATCCGCGTAACCGCAATTATTCCCTGACACCGAACGTGCGCATGACCCACTCGGTAAACACCTTAAGTCGTGCGCTCTGATGGCGATTGGGTGGGTAAAGGATATGCAGCGGCGTGGACGGACGTGACCAGTCCGGCAACACGCGGATCAGTTGGCCGGTGTCGAGGTAGTACTGCACGATGGAACTGAAGTGCTGCCCGACGCCAAGGCCCGCGAGCAGCATTTCCTTGAGTCCGTTGCCTTCATTGGTGGAGAACGCGCAGTCGTCGACTTCAACACGCCGCTCGCCCTTCTCGAAAATCAGCGGCGCAGGCTTGCCCGACCCGGTAAAGAAATAGCCGGCTTTGAGGTGGTTGTTCTGCAGGTCTTCGGGCGATTGCGGCACCCCCCTGCGCTCCAAGTAACTGGGGGCTGCACAGGTCAGGTACCCAAGGTCAGCCACCTTGCGCCCGATCATGGCCATGTCGTCCAGTTTGCCGGCACGAATCACACAATCAACGCCCTCCCCGACAATGTTTACCGCGCGATCGCTGATGCCTAAGGCGATGGTGATGTCGGGATACTCGCGATGAAAGTCCACCAGCGCCGGAATCAACAGGCAATTGGCAAACGAGGCCGGTGCATCCACCCGCAAATGCCCACCAGGCGTAAGGATTTGCCCGCGCGCGGCACTGTCGACTTCATCCAACTCGGCCACCAGCCGGCGCGCATGGCGGTAATACTCCAGCCCTTCGGACGTCGGCGCCAAGGCGCGGGTGGTGCGATGCATCAGCTTGATGCCCAGGTGTGTCTCGAGGTCGGTCATCAGCTTGCTGACCGTGGAACGCGGCAGTGCCAACTGCTCGGACGCACGGCTGAATGAACCGGTGTCGACGACACGGACAAAGGCGCGCATGGCAAGGAGTTGGTTCATGTGTGTGGCACGATCCTTAGTCAGCGAAGTTGTCGATCTTGACCTGGCCATCCGCAAATGTCGCGATGATCGCGAGCTCGCCGCCCATGGCACGGATGTAGTCGCGCAACGTGCTGATGTACATGTCGGTGCGGCGCTCCATCTTGGAAACCGCCGCCTGGTTGATATTCAATGCCTTGGCCAGGCGCTCCTGGCTCAGCTGTTGAGCCTTGCGCAGTTCGTGCAGCGGCATTGCTTTCAGAGGCTGGCGGAACAGCGGTCCGGCGGCGGCCCGCGACTCGGGCGTCATGCGAGCTTGAAGCTCAGCGAATTTTTTTGCCATGGTGACGGCCTGAATTTAGTCTTCCGGAAACAAAAATATTCCTTCAAGGGAATTATTTCAATCATCTTTTACTCCCTCATTTTCCAGATTTGAATACCCACTGTGGCGAGCGGGCTTGCTCCTCGCCATAAAGAGCGCGGCTCTTTCATATCCTTAAGTTGCGGCATTGCGGCCCAGTAAAAATCACTGCACAAAAAAACCGCCCTTTCGGGCGGTTAAAGGTGCTCGGCTTTGATCAGAAACCGAGAGAGAAACTGATGGTCATCGCGTGGTCCTTGTCGTTGCGCGAACGTTGCCCCGAATAGCCCAGGCCCAACAGTGCCAGGTCGAGGGTGCCGGAGTTGTTCACGCCTTTGATCCATGAATGCGCAGAAGCCCAACTCTATTGACCCACACGCATCAAACTCGAAATACCTGAGCGTGGCGACAACTGATCTAGTGTGTCGAAACGGTAGTAGACCTACAGAAAAGTCATTGAATTAAATGGTATTAATACTTTCGTAAACCCCCGACAAGAATGGGATTACAGCCAACATCCATTGACTGTCGCGGCAACAATACACGTTTCAAAATGTGAAAAAGCGCTCTAATAGCGCCCTGTCGATTCGCTTTAAAGCGCCTGGAGTTCGTAATGCCCCATGAAGGCAACCTGTTACAAGCAGCCGTGGTGTTCCTGCTCGCCGCCGTGCTGACCGTGCCGTTGGCCAAGCGTCTGCAACTGGGCGCGGTGCTCGGTTATCTATTTGCCGGTGTGATCATCGGCCCGTCGGTATTAGGCCTGATCGGCAACCCGCAATCCGTGGCGCAGTTTTCTGAACTGGGTGTGGTGTTGCTGTTGTTCATCATCGGCCTTGAGCTGTCGCCGAAGCGCTTATGGGTGATGCGCAAAGCCGTATTCGGCGTTGGCCTGGCCCAGGTGTTGCTGACGGGTTCGGTGATGGGTGTCGTCGCGCTGTGGCTGTTTGGCCAGGCGTGGAACAGTGCAATTGTGCTGGGCCTGGGCCTGGCGCTGTCCTCCACCGCGTTCGGTCTGCAAAGCCTGGCCGAGCGCAAGGAACTGAACCAGCCGCACGGGCGCCTGGCGTTTGCGATTCTGCTGTTCCAGGACATCGCCGCGATCCCGCTGATCGCCATGGTGCCGCTGCTGGCCGGCAGCGATCACCCGACCACCGAAGCCCAGGGCCTGCAGCATGTGTTGCAGATCCTCGGCAGCATCGCTGTGGTGATCATCGGCGGGCGCTACCTGTTGCGCCCGGTGTTTCGCATCGTCGCCAAGACCGGCTTGCGCGAAGTGTCCACTGCCACCGCACTGCTGGTGGTGATCGGCACCGCGTGGCTGATGGAGCTGGTGGGCGTGTCGATGGCCCTCGGCGCCTTCCTCGCAGGCCTGCTACTGGCGGACTCGGAATACCGCCACGAACTGGAAGCGCAGATCGAACCCTTCAAGGGCCTGCTGCTTGGTCTGTTTTTTATCAGCGTGGGCATGGGCGCCAACCTCAGCCTGCTGCTCAGTTCGCCGCTGGTGGTGATCGGCCTGACCTTGTTGTTGATCGGTTTGAAGCTGCCGCTGCTGTACGCAGTCGGCCGATTGGTCGGCGACCTCAATCGCGAAAGCGCGCTGCGCCTGGGTGTGGTGCTGGCGGCAGGCGGTGAGTTCGCTTTCGTGGTCTTCAAGATCGGCCGCGACCAAGGCCTGTTCGCACCGCACCTTTACGATGTGCTGGTGCTGACCATCACCCTGTCGATGGCCGTGACGCCGCTGCTGTTGTTGGTGTGCCCAAAGCTGCTCAAGCACAAGGTCAAACCGGTGGAAGTGCCCGAGGAATACCGCGCCATCGAAAGCGATGCGCCACGCGTGGTGATTGCCGGCATGGGCCGGATGGGCCAGATCGTGGCGCGGATCCTGCGCGCGCAAAACATCTCGTTCATCGCCCTCGACACCTCAGTGGAAACCATCGAACTGACCCGCAGTTTCGGCGGCATGCCGGTGTTCTATGGCGACCCGCAGCGCCCGGAGATCCTGCACGCGGCCAAGGTCGACCAAGCCGAATTCTTCGTGATCGCGATGGACGACCCGCAAATCAACATCAAGACTGCCGAACAGGTGCGCAACCTTTACCCGCACATGAAAATCATCGCCCGCGCGCGTAACCGCCAGCACGTACACCGCTTGGTTGACCTGGACGCTTCACCGGTGCGCGAAACATTTTACTCCAGCCTGGAAATGAGCCGCCGCACCTTGGTCGGCCTCGGTCTGAGCCAAGCCCAGGCCGATGCGCGCATCACCCGTTTCAAAAACCACGACCTGCAACTGCTCGCCGCCCAACACGCGGTATACGACGATGCGGCCAAGGTGATGCAGACCGCCCAGGAAGCCCGTACGGAACTGGCGCGACTGTTTGAGATGGACCGGCTTGAGGAAGAGTCCGACAAAGCGTGAGGGCACAAACGAACGATCTTTCGAAATTTCTGACAGAATACGCCGCAATTTCGTTCATCCTTGGAGCGCTTCATGGCCACTTTCACCAAAACTGCCGCCCTGCTGGCCCTCGCGCTCACCGCCGGCAGTGTGTTCGCAGCAACCAAGCCCGCCACGCAGACCATCTCGACCCTGGGCGGCAAGTTCACCTTCAACTTGCCCACGGCTTACATCGCCGACACGCTGCCAACCGGCAACGCGGCGGACGGCACCGCTGACACCCAAGGCACGCTGTACGCAAACTCGACCACCAAGAGTGTGGTGATCGTGGCTGAAACGGTCCGCAACGACGGCGCAACGATCAAAGACAACGACCCGCAGTTCCTCAATGGCGCCGTGGCCAATTTCGTCAAGGACCAAAGCGCCGCCTTGCCCGACTTCAAAAAGCTCAACGAGAAGAAATGGACCTATAAGGGCCTGGGCCTGCGCCAAGTGGACAGCACCGCCACCCAAGGCGGCGGTAAGACCTTGAACTCCACGTTCCTGGGCGGTTCCGGCAATCACTTGCTGGTGATCCAGGCGATTTCGCGAGCAGATGATGTGAAGGGCCATGCTGAGTTGGTAAAGCTGATTACTGCTGGCAAGTAAGCTGATCTCGCCGACAATGAAGCGCCCACATTTTTTTGACCGCGTTTACTCCAGGCTCTTCTCCAACCAAACCTTCAAATCCTGCACCTGCGCCTCGCTCACGGTATGCGGCATCCCCGGATACCCATGAAACTGGGGCGTCAACCCAAGCCCCACCAACACCTCATTCGCCCGCGTCGCCGAGGCGTACGGCAGCGCCCGGTCCAAGGTGCCGTGGCCGATAAAGACCGCCAACTTGGCCAGTGATTCGCTGGGCTTGAGCTCAGCCTTGAGCACCGGCAACACACTGCCGCTCAACGCTGCAATCCCGCGCACCAACTCAGGCTTTCGCAAGCCCACCTCATAACACATGATCGCGCCCTGGCTAAACCCCACCAGGAACACCCGATCGCTTTGCGTATGGTATTTGGCCGTAGCCTTGCCTACAAAGTCTTCGATCAGCTTGGCGCTGCGTTGCAGGTCGGCGGTCTCGCCGTCGTAGTCGCCGTCACCCGGGGTCTTGGTAAACCAGCGATAACCATGCGGGTCCACCGGCATTGGCGCACGCGCCGACAAGTAGGTCCAGGACGACGGCAACGCGTCCTTGATGCCAAACAGGTCTTGCTCGTTGCTGCCAAAACCATGCAGGAAAATCACCAACGGTTGGTTGCGTGCATCAGCCTGGGTCTGTTCCAGGTAAGGCAACGGCAAGTCGGTGTGCAGCGTGGCGTCGGCCTGAGCGGCAGCGGCCACGAAGGTCAGTGCCAGAGCAAACAGTTTGAACATGGGGAAGCGACCTTAGGGTTTGCGCAACAAATAAGTGTCCATGATCCAACCATTTTCCAGGCGCGCCGCCTTGCGTACCCGTTCGATCTCTTCAGCCACTTCACCGACGTTGCCGCTGATAAGGATCTCGTCCGGCGTGCCCAGGTAGGCGCCCCAGTAGATATCCAGGTCCTGATCGACCACCGTGCGGTAGGAGTCTTCGGCGTCGAGCATCACCACCAACGTATCCGCATCACTCACCTGCCCCGCCGCTAACCGGCGCCCGGTGGTGATCTCGATGGAGCGACCGATGCGGTTAAGCGCCACCTTGTGTTGAGCAGCCAGGGCCTGCACGCTGGTGATGCCGGGGATCACTTCGAACTCGAATTCGCAGCGGCCACTGGCGAGGATCGCCTGCAGGATGCGGATAGTGCTGTCGTACAACGCAGGGTCGCCCCAGGCCAGGAAAGCGCCGACTTCACCGTCAGCCATTTGCTCGTTGATCATGCGTTCGAACGCGCGCTGCTTGTCACGATTGAGGTCTTGCACGGCGGTGGTGTAATCGATATCACCGCGCACGCGCTCGGGGCAATCGGCCTCGACGAAACGGTAGCCAGGCTCGGTGATGTAGGTCTGGCAGATCTCGCGACGCAGGTCGATCAGCTTGTCTTTGCTCTGGCCCTTGTCCATCAGGAAAAACACGTCGGTGCGGTTAAGCGCCTTCACGGCCTGCATCGTGATGTAGTCAGGGTTGCCGGCGCCAATGCCGATGATCAGGATGCGTTTCATGGATTGCTCTCATTGCGGGGCGTGGATTTTGCCATGTTCACGCGCTCAGGCGTAAGTTTCCAGGCGCAGGCGCCAGACGTTGTTGAAGCGCAGTTCGAGGCTGGAGAGCGGCTCAACGTCGATCAGATAGAACATCGACACCGGGAACCGCAAGACGTACAGCATCGCGGCGCGAATGACAAACGGGTGGGTGATTGCCACTACGTGGCCGGGTTGGGTTTCGAGGGACTTTATCCACTGCGCAACGCGCGCGCAAATATGCTCCACCGACTCGCCGCCGTGAGGCGCGCTGGCGCTGTCGGTCATCCAGGCCATCAACGCGTCGCTGTTGAGTTGGCCGATGTCCTGGCCTTTCCATGTGCCGAAGTCGCCATCGCGCAAGGCCTCTTCGACCTGCGCGTTATTACCGAACAAGCCTGCTGTCTGGCGCGCTCTGGCCTCGGGGCCACACACCAGGCGCAGGCTTTTTTTGAAGCGTCCGGCAAGGGATAACGCCGCGTTTTGCCAATCCATCGCGACGGATTCATCATCGGCAAATCGCCCCTGTTTTTGCAACGGCGTGGCGGCATGGCAGATCAAGGTCAACCGGGTGGGTTGCATCACAATTCACTCTGTTTCAACGCGCAGTCAGCGTAGACCGGCAAGATTCTTTCAGCATGTTACAACGAACATGCACCAGAAAGCCGGTCCTATGCCCTCAGCACACCGTCAATCAAACCACTCCCGCCGCCCCTCAAACGTCCCCACAATCAACTCCACAATCATCCGCACCGCCGCTGCATCGCACACCTGCGCATTCACCGCCAACCACACCTGGCGCTGCATGCTCTGCGCCAACAACCCCGGCAGCGCCAGCAAGCCACGGTCGAAGCTGCCCATGTAGTGCGGCAACAAACCAATGCAGGCACCGCAGCGAATCATCTCCAGCATCAACGAATAGGCCTGCACCTGCACCACCGCTGCCAAGCGTTGTGCAACCACGCGGTTCCAGGGCTGCAACGCGTCAACCTGCACGTCAGGTTGCCATTGCACCAGCATGTAGTCATCCAGGTCTTCGACACTGCCCGGCCGCGTGGTCACGCGCGAATAACGCTTGGCGATATGCGGCAAGTACTGCAACAGCGCCAGACGCCGAGGCGGTTCGGTGGCAAAGCTCGGCCCAGGCAACGGGCCTTCGGCGTCCGACAGCCACAGCACCACGTCCGCATCCACTGCTTGCAAGGACGCTTGGTTGTCGATGGAGATGATGTCCAGGCGCACGCTGGCATTGCGACGCAGCAAGGCGATCAGGTCGCGACCGAGAATGTCATGCAGGATCGGCTCGGCCACGGCCAAGCGAATCCGCGGCTGCTCCTGTTCCATCACCGGCAGGCGCCGCTCGCGCGCCAGCGCCACCAGTTGGGCTTGCAGTTGCTGACCGTCGTGGCTGAGCACCAGGCCATTGCCCTGGTAGCAGAACAACGCGTGGCGCAGTTGCTCTTCCAATTGCGCCAGGCGTTTGCGCAGCAGCGTCGACTTGATATTCAAACTGCGTGCGGCTTGCATGAAACACCCGCAACGCGCGCTGACTAAAAAGTAACGCACCACCTCGGGGTCAATCTCGTCGGCCAGGGCCAGCCAGGCGCCGCGCGCTTCACTCGACGCGCGATAAGGTGCAGGCCCCTGGGGGCCGGACGGTTCTAGATATGCCATGGGAGACTCCGTGTCGTGTAGGTCTGTGCATCCAGTGCGGGCCTTCGCGTGTTATTCCAGCACCTTGTTCAACTCGGCACCGTCGATGCTCAAAGTGGCGGTATTGAGCATGCCTTCCAGGTAAGCCTTGGCGATCTGTTCCTGGCGCTGGGCGCGCAACGCTTGGGTGAGGCGCTCGCGCAGTTCATCCAGGGTGGCGGTGCGCGCCGGTTGCTGGCCGGTGAGCTTGAGCACGTGGAAGCCCGCCGCGCTTTGCACCACCTCCGACACGGCGCCGACCTTGAGCCGAGACACCGTCGCGCGTACTTCGGGCACCAGCTGCTGCAACGGCTGCATCCCTGAGTCGCCACCCCGCTGGGCGGTGTCCGGGTCTTGAGAATATTGACTCGCCAGGGCGGCGAACTCACCCGGCGCAGCCTGGGCCTTGCGACTCAAGTCCTGGGCCTGGCGGCGCACCGCGTCAGCATTTTGCGGGTCATTCACCGCCAGGAAAATCTGGCTGACCCGGTACAACGGCGGCGTCACCCATTGCGCCTTGCCGCTGTCGTAGGCCTGCTGCAGTTCAGCGCTGCTGGGGTAATCGGCCGGCACCTGGCTGACCGAAAGCATGTAGTCGCGAAACACGATCTGTTCGATAGCGGCGCGGGTTTGCTGCTCCACAGCCGGACGCTGGCGCCAGCCTTGGGCGTCAGCCTGTTCGAGCACGGCCTTTTGCGCCAGGCGTGAGCGAATCCAGGCCTCCAGCGCGCCACGGTTACCGCGTAATTGCTCGCGGGTTTCGGCCGGTAAGCTGACGAGCAGGCTTTGCAGTTCAGGCAGGTCGACCTGCTGGTTGCCCAAGCGCGCCACCGCCGGCCCGCTTTGAGCAGCGCTCACGGCAGGCGCCGGTTGCTGAGCAGCGACCGGGGCGGTGCGCGGCCGCAGACTCAACGCTACCGCCACGACCAGCAACGTCAACGCACCGGCGCCGACTAGCAGGGTTGGTTTCTTCACAGGACCGGCGCCTCTTCATCCACCGAAGCCGTCACAGCCTGCGCTTGCAGTTGCGCGGCTTGTTGGCTGTAGTCACGCAAATAGACGATAAATTCCTGCAGCAGACGGTCCCACAATTCCAACTGGCTGCGCAGGTGCGTGGCGCCGACGCCGGCCACCACCACGTCCATTTCCATCAGCAAAAACTCACCCTGCAGCGACAGCCGCGCAAAGCGGCGCGAGGCGTTCCACACCTGGGCCAGGCCTTCCGGCAGTTCGCCCTGTACACGCAGCGCGCAGCTGTAGGTGAAGTCCACGTAACTGCCCTGCTCGGCCGCCGGGTTGCCGAAGCGCACGGCAAAGCCGATGCCCTGGCTGGCACTGAGCAGTTGCACGATGCCGTTCTGGTCGGTCTGGTTGACCCGGTAGCCGGCTTCCTGCAGCAGCTCGGTCAGGCTTTGCGGGGTGACGCTGGTGATCAGTTGAACATCGCTCATAGTGTCGCTTCCTTGTTGATCATTGATTAAGGGCGGTGTGCGGAGCATCAAACCGATTGCGGTATAGCTCATCGCCAAAGCCCTGGGCCAATTCCTCGAACTTGACCCGCGCGCTGCTGGCGAAGGGCTGACGAATGCTCATCACCTCGGCCACATCGATTTTTTCGTAGGCCGTGAGCAATTGCTGGGCCACGCCGTACATCTGTTGATTCTTGGCTGAACATTGCTGCACTTGTGTGTCACGTTCAGTCAATTGCGCTTGCAGGCGGGCCCGCTCGGTCTCTTTGCCTTTGGCCAACACCAGCAGCTCGTCGTAGGCCTTCTTGAACTTGCCGATCTGCGCGTTGCTCGCCGCCATCTGGGCTTGCGCCTGGCTGTGCAGGCTTTGTTGCTGGCCGGTCAGCTGCTCGGCCATGCCACGGGCCTTTTCCAGCTCCGCCGTCAGTTGCTTGATCTGCACCTGGGCCTGTTTGGCTTGGGCCTCGGCAGCAAGACGGGCGGCACTGGCCTGGGCCTGCTCGCTTTGCAAGGCCTGCAACTGCTGGGTGGTGCTGCGTAACTGGGTACGCAAGCGCTCCTCCATGCCTTCGGCCGAGGCGCCCGTGGCGAACAGCACCAACAACAGCCCGCCCAAGATTCGCGTGTTCATGTGGCATCTCCCTGCGCATCAAAAGCGCGTGTTGAGTTCCAGTTGCATGACATCGACTTCAAACGGCGCGCCATACACTTCGGAGGCGCTCAGCCAACGGGCGCTGGCGTAGATGTTCTTGTCGATGCCGTAGTTGCCGCCAATGAAATAACCCTTGGCGTTGGTGCCGCCGAGGTGAAACGAGGAGTCATTGAAGCCGTCGGGCAAGGCATCGGGCTGGATGTATTTATAGCCGGCCAACAGGTTCCAATCGCCGCGTTTACGCATCTCAAACGCGTTGCCGAGCGTGAACTGCACCAACGCCGCATTGCCGCCGCTTTCAAACTGGCCCTTGCTGTTGATGTTGTTGACGATCTGGCCTTCGCTGCGCTTGAGCATCTCGCCCTTGTCATAGGCCAGGTTGTGGATGTAGTTGCCCTGGGTGCGCAGCTTGAAGTCGCTGGGCAGCTCAGCGTCCCAGGCCAGGTTCAGGTCAAGCACATCGAACTTGGAGGCCAGCCCCACGAACTGCGGCTGAGCGGTTAGCCCGGGCGTGGCCGGGTTGGGCGTGATGTCGCGCAGCAGGAACACGCTGTTGCCCTTTTGCATAAAGGCCAGGCGCGAGCCGTCGGTGTCACACGCCGGTTGTCCGGCCCATGGTTTGCAAGGGCTGGAACGCTGGCCTTCGATGTCGTCGAAGTGGTAGTACGCCATTGCGCCCTTGAGGCTGTTGCTGCGGTTGATCTTCCAGTTGGCACCGACCTGCCCGCCGAACAGCCATTTGGTGTCGCTGTCTTCCTTGTCGAAACCATTGCTGCTGGCGGCGTCCGAGGTGTACTCCACCGGGAACACACCGAGGGTCCCGAACAGGCCCCAGTCGCTGCTCAAGGCATGGTTGAAGTTGGCCGCGATCCCATCGAAATTAAGGTCCGGTGAATACAGGATGTCGGTGGAATAGAACGGGTTGGCGAAACGCCCGGCGGTGAGCGTCACATCCTGAGTGGCCTTCCAACTCAGGTAACCCTGGTCGAGCCAGATGTCCTTCTTACCGAAACCGCCGCCCAAGGTCTGGGTGGTGGACACCGGGTTATTATCCGAGCCAGTGCCGATACGAATGCCGGCCGTCCACTCAGGCGTGATCACCGCTTTCATACCCAGGCGTGCGCGCAGGCGGAACAGGTGCTCACGGTCTTTGTTGGCGTTGAGCAACGGTGGCAGCTTGGTGTTGGTGTCTTTGTTGACGTCGTACGGGCCGCTTTCATTGAGCTTGGCGTAGTCGACCATTTCGTTGCTGTTATTACCGGAAAAATAGCGCGATTCGTCGCGCAGACGGATGTCGCCATCGAAGCTCACGCGCGAAACCCAGTCCGGGAACGTATTGGGCTGGGCCCAGTTTTCCTGCTTGGCAGTGGCCATGACTTCGGCCTTGACCTGATCCCGAATCTGATCACGCACCGCTTGCGGCACGTACTGCACACGCACATCCCCAGGCGCCGCCGTCGGGCCGCTGGCAACCACCGGGGCAGCATTGGCGCGCGCCTGCTGGGCTTGTTGTTCTGCCTGGGCGATCAGCCCATTGGCGGCGTCCTGGGTCAGTACGCCTTGCTGTACCAACAGGCGGATCAGGTTGATCGTGACGTTTTCCGAAGGCGCTGTCGGGGCTGCCGACGCCTGTCCGACCAGGGTCGCGATGACCATGCCGACCGCCAGGGTCAGTCGATTCACGGGGAAAATCATGTGGATGCAACTCCTGTAAAAAACTGCAAAAAAATAGGTTTGATCAATCCGGGCGGCGACCCTTGAGCGCCAGGCGTACCGGCATCGTCACGGCCGCCGGTACGCGTTGCGTGGCATGCGGCGCACGCAGCGCTGCGAGCACTTGCGCATCGGTTTCGACATCGCCGCTGGACTTCACCAACTGCGCACGCATGACCTGGCCCTCGGCGCTCAGCCACAAATCGGCCTGCACGGCGTAAGCCTTTTTACGTAAGTCGGGGTCTTCCCTGAGCAGGCGCTGAAACACGCCCGCCAGGTACTGCTTGTAAGTGCCGGTGCCCAAGCCGCCGCCACCGGAACCGGCCATACCGCCGCCCTTACCGGCGCCGATGTTGAAACCGTCGTTACCGGATTGCGCGTCGCCATCGATCTGCATCGGGTTGGCCAAATCATCGGCGGGCGAAGGCGGCGCCTCTTCCGCCGGCTTGACCTCTTCCGGTTCAGGTGTCGGTACCGGCTCAGGGATTTTTTCTTCAACCTGGGGCTCGGGCTCTTTGGGTTTTTCCGGGGGTGGCGGCGGCGGCGGCAGCGGAATAATGGTCGGCACCTTGGGTGCTTCACGGCGCACGCCACTCATGTCATTGGCCCACTGCCACAGGAACCAGGCGGCCACGGCGCCCAGCAACAAGCCGGCGCCCCACTTCAGCGGGCGCAACGGCGGCTTGTTCTTCACGGGCGGGGGCGGCATCGGGATCTGTGCGGTCATGGCTCAGCCCTGGCTCGGTTTGCCGGTGACCAACCCGACCTGAGACAGCTCCAGCCGTCGCAGCAAGTCGAGCACTTCGATCACCTTCTGATACTGCACCATGGCATCGCCGCGTACGATCACCGGAAAATCCGGGTTCTGCGCTTTCTCGATGCGCAGGCGCTCTTCCAGCTCGCCGAGGGTCACCGGGTAGGCATCCAGGAACACCTGGCCGCCGTCGTTGACGGAGATAGCCTTGGTCTTGGCCTCGGACAACGACACCGAGGCACTGGCCTTGGGCAAGTGGATCTGGATGCCCGAAACTTGGGCGGTGGCGGTGAGGATAAACATCACCAGCACCACCATCAGCACGTCCACCAGGGGCGTAATGTTGATGCTGTCGACGGCGGCATCTTCGTCATCGTCGTGGGCGGCATTTACAGAAGCCATGCTGATTCTCCTCAGGCCGGCACAGTGGCGTGGTGGCTGCGCGGGTGGGCGGATTCACTGAACTGGCTCTCGCCGTGCATCTCCGCCAGGCGGGTGATGAACTCGTCAACGAACACGCGCATGTCGGCGCTGACCTCCTTGTTGCGCGTGATCAGGCGGTTGTAGCCAAACAACGCCGGGATCGCGACGAACAGGCCCATGGCCGTGGCCAGCAAGGCCGCCGCCATGCCTGGGGCAATCGCGTTGATGTTGACGTCACCGGCCATGGCCGTGCCGAGGAACACCACCATGATCCCCAGCACCGTACCGAGCAGGCCAATGTAAGGGCCGCCGGCAATGGCGTTGGACAGGGTCGACAGCTTTGAGCTCAAGGCCTGGTTTTCGCGGGTGCGCACGCCGTCCATGGAGCAACGGATCGCTTCGATGGTAGCGGCCGAGACCGACGAGGTATCAGCGCCCTGATCCCGACGGGTGCGGATCTCCTTGACCGCCACGCGGTACAGACGCCATAGCGAGGAATGGCCCAGGCGCTCGGCCAGCGTCGCGTCGTCGTAAAACATCTCCAGGCGCGTGCCGATCTGCGCAAAATGCTCGCGGAAAACATTGTTGGCACTGCTGACACGGCTGACCTGACGGTTCTTGCGCAGCATGATGAACCACGACTGAACCATCATCGCCACCAGCACCAGGATGATCACCCAGGCATCCACCGGTACGGCCTTGAGCAAAAAGCCCAGGCTGCCGAAACCGAAGCCCGATTGCTCCTCATCGACGCCGTACGCCACCAACTTGGACTCGGCCCCCTGAGCATTCGCATCGGCCAGCAACAGCGCGGCGGGGCGAACGACTTTAGACAGGCGCAACTCATCCATCGCGCCGGCAAACGGCAAATGCGCACTGCCCGCCTCCGGCAAATCGGCACCGATGGCCAGCGGCGTGTTGAATGCCGGCATCCCCAGCGCCAGGCTTGCGGTCTCGCGGCCGTTGACGTACAGCGCGACGTTGTCGCCCTCGGCGGTGAACGCCAGATGCTGCCATTGGCCCGGGTTAAGCGGCTGGGACGAGACCGCGCGCTGGCCGTCGATTTCCACAAACGGCGTACCCTGGTTCAGGCCCAGCAACAAAGCACGGGGGCCGTCACGACGTGCCAACACCACTTGCTCACCACTGGCCTGGTCCAGGCGCAGCCAGGCACTGAAGGTGAACGCGCCACCGGCGGCGTGTTGCAGCGAGGGGCTGGCCGGCAACATCAGCGCCTGGCCACCGAACTGCAAGGCGCGGCCGATCACGCCGTCGATGCTCGCGCCAGTAGCGTTCAGCGCGGTGTTGGCGTAGGCCGTGGTGTCGCGCGGCGGCGTGCCATTGGCGCCGTCGAAGTGATACAGCGCGGTGTAGTTCGGATCAAACGTCAGTTGGCCATTGGCCGTCGACGGTGCCTTCTGATTGCCGTAGTACATCCAGATTTCCTGGCGTTGGCCGCCTTCAACCTTGGGCACATCGACCCAGATCAGCGCCATGCCCATTAGCGGGTCAAAGCTCTCGATCTGGTGATTGAACACAGTCTTGTCGTCGGCACTCACAAAGCGCAGATCACTGCCGTCGTCCTTCACACCGTCGAAGGTGAAGTTACCGGTGTGCAGGCGCACCAGCAGCGCGGTGCGGCCCAGGGCCTGGTTGATCGCCGCGCCTTGGGCGGTGGTGTCCACGGTGATCTGTTTGCGGTAGTGCCAATCGTCTTGCCACCAGGCGTGGGCGGTGGCCGGGAGCGCGAGGCCCAGGCAGATCAACAGGCTCAGGAATAGGCGTTGCATGGGTGAAGTCTCCGCAAAGAATGGGTCAGAAAGTCGCCTGCACACTGAAGTGCAGTCGCGAGTCCTGTTTCTGGGTGTTCGGTCCATCGAGCAGCGGGTAGCCCCAATCCAGGCTGCCGGATAGCCATTTGCTCAAACTGGCGCGGGTGCCCAGGCCGACGCTGGCCAGGCTGTATTCGTCTTCTTGCTCGGCAAGCGGTTTTTGCAGACGCAGGCGTGCACCTTCGGCGAACGCGTAAAAGCGCCATTCCTGCACATAGCTGCCAAGGAATTTGGCCAATGAGGGGGTGCGCATTTCCTGCGAGAACAGAATGCCCTCGTCACCCGTGCGCTCTGCCGCCAAGTAACCGCGCACCGAGGTGGCGCCACCGGCGGAATACTGCTCGTTGGACACCAGCGGCCCGGAAGCCAGTTGGAAGCCGCCCTTGGTCGCCGACTGCCAATCGCTGGCAAAGGTAAAGGTGTAATTCACATCACCTTTGAGCACCGCAAAACTCGGGCTGGCCTTGTAGCGCTTGTACTCGAACGCCTGAGCATCACTGCCGTAACCAAAAAACGCCCGGGTGCCGACCACCAGGTTCAAGCCCAGGCCCAACGTGGATTGCTCGCGGTAGCGATAGCCGTTGTAGCCGAAGGTGAGGGGCGCATATTTGAGCGGCACCTGGTCGCTGCCGCTGCCCAGCTTGAGCTGCTCGTCGAAGTCCTTGAAGTCCACGCCAAAGGAGAACGCGTTGGCCCAGCCTTCACTTGTCGGCAGGTTGTAGATGGCCGACACGCCGTAGGAATGCCCCTTGCCCAACACGTTGCTGCCGCCGATGGTGGCGATATTGCTGTCGGACTGATAGCCGGAGAACTGCAGGGTCCAGCGCTCATCCAGCGGTGCGCTGTAGGCGCCAGACCAGACTTTGGCATTCGAGCTTTCCTGGGGCGCTGTGAAGTAGGTCAGGGAAATGCTGTGGCCCAGTTGCCACAGGTTGTCGTAGCCCAGCGTCGCGACCGAACGCAGCTCCTCGGTATCGGCGCTGTAGTCGTTGTTCAGGCCGATGCTGGCGTGCCAGGGGTTCTGGTCTTCCACTTGCAGGTCGACATCCATGGTGCCCGGGCGCTGGCCTTCGCGTACCAACGGCGTCACCTGGCGGCCTGCTCCGCGGTTGAGCCCGGCAAGCTGAGTTTGCACGCTGGCAAAATCGGGCACCGCGCCTTCCTTCAGCGCAGGCACTTCCTCGCGAATTTCCACGGGCGAGTAGTGTTTGGCGCCCACCACCCGCACACGGCCGACCTTGGTTTCACTGACTTGCAGATAGACGATACCGTCATCGACCTTCTGCTCCGGCAACTCGACAAACACCGATTGATAGCCGCGCGCCTGGTAGATTTTCTGCAGCGCGTCGCGAGCGCCTTCGATATCGTCCAATGTCTTTTGCGGCCCGAGAAACGGGTACACCGCTTCTTCTATCGTCGGGGCATCGAGCACGGTATTGCCACGCACAAAATACTCGTTGACGTCCACCCGCCGCGCCGCCGCTTGCTCTTCGGCCAACACGGGCTGGACCGCGGCCCCAAGCGTCAAGCAGCACAGCGCCAACGTTGACTTGAACAGATGCTCCACACCGCCCCCTGATTTTCTGAAGTGTTGCGCCTTCGCCGACTGCACGGCGTTCGGCCTGCTCAATTGCTGGTGGTCGAAAGATGGCTGTGCCGGGCGAGCCAGGTATGCAGCAAGGCGAAGTTCAAGGAGAACTCCGGCATGTGCAGCAAGGCGCCACAGAACACTTCACCGATGATTTTCTGGATAAGTTGCACCGCACGCGGGTTGTTCAGCAGCGTGGCGATGTCGCGTTGCAGGACGTGGATGCCCCAGACTCGCTGGTTGAGGTCGAGGCCGACGAACCAGCGGAACAGCAAGTTGTAATTGAGTTGCTCGTGCAGTTGCTGTTCGCTGGGCACCGAATACAGCAGTTGCAGCAACAAGATCTGCACCACGGTATGTGGCGCAATCAACATGCCAGGCTCGGCCTGGAGCTGGTCGCGATGGCTGTCGAGCACCTCATCGATCTGCGGGCGCAGCAACACCAGCGAATGGCCAGCGGGGATGTAGCTGGACACCTCCTTCAAGGCGCCCTGCCAGTCGTCCTGGGAGACGATCCACACCCACGGCGCACCGTAGCGGTACACCGAAACCGGCTTTTTGCGCGCGGCTTCGACGATCTTCGACAGGCGCTGATCAAGCTCCTGCATGCCGACTTTCGAGTAACGTTCCATAGTTCCCATTGCCCCACTCCTGGCGTCCTGCTGACGGCTTCGCAGGTGACTTTTGGTCGCCTGCAGCGCGTTACATAGGCAAGACGGGAGTGGGTGGGGGCTACCGAACTTTTGTCATGAAAGCTTCATTTTGGATTGGCTGGGGGGCAATTTTTTCTTTGGGGGTTGGGGGTGTACATATCCGCTATTTGGGTAACGGATATTCACCCAACCAAACCCAAAAAAAAGGGGCAATCACTGATCGCCCCAAACTTACAACGAGAGGTCCCGCAAAAAACCTTACAAACTAATCTGCTGACGCTCCTCATCCGTCAACCGCGCCCTCGCCTGTTCGCTCAAAGGCCCCGCCCCCAGCACCTGCACCGGGCTGCTGGGGTTATACCCCGAGGCCTGCGGCTGCGGTTCACGCGGTACCGGCTCGGTACCAAAGCTCAACACCTCCACCGTCACGATCGACGCCCTGCCCTGCTTCGCCGCCGCCTGCTGGCTGCGCGCCGCATCCTCAGCCGCCTGGGAGGCCGCCGCCCCCGCCGCACTCGCCGAGGTCATCGCCCCGGTGTTCACCGCCGCCGTCACCGGCACCCCGGACGACTTGCCCTGGGTTTGGATATTCGCCGCATTGACCACCCGCAAAGCGGCGATGTTGACGTTGCCGGAGACTCGAATGCCCGCCTCGCCCGCGTCAATGGTGCCCGCCGGGGCCAACAGGTCAATGTCACCGGCCGGGACTTCGGCAATCGGTGCCAGGGTGGCAATACCGGCGCCTGCGCTCGGCACGTTAGGCGATAAGGCCACGTTGCCCCAGGTGTCATACACCCGCTTGGGCGGGGTGTAGAGCACAGTAGTTTTTGAGCCACGGCCAGCGTTGATATCACCGAGATTGGACCAAGCGAGAATCGCCCCGCCAAAGGTCGTCATAATGCGGCTCTGGCCCAACAAGATGCTGCCCTGGGCATATAACTCGATGTCCCCGGCACCTTGGGTCAACACACCAGCAGTGGCCGGCGGTGCGGTGCCTTCAATACCGAACACTTGCTGCCCGCCCGGGCTGAGCATCTGGATATTGCCACCAAACAAGGTATGCACCCCGGCACCGCCATACAGGGTGATGTCGCCGTCATACACGATAGGGTTGCCCGCCACGTCCTTGCTCGGCAACAGCGCGTCGATGGCCGCGCGGCTGCGCACAAAGCTGCCGGAACGCGGGCCTGCGTTCAGGTTGAATTCACGGCCGCCCTCGCGCACTTCGGCGAAGTAGACCGAGCGCGCGAAAATGCGTTGTTGCTCAGGGCCCAGGCCGGCGAAGTACGCCCGTGCCTGGTCGGCGTCTCCGTTGAAGGCATAGCGCTCATTGAGCCATTGCAGCAGTTCGGTCTCGTAGGTTTTCGCCACCTTACCCGCCTGCCCGGCCAGGGGCACACCGTCGACCGACTGATTGGCGCGGTCCAGGTAGGGCGTGACGAACTTCAGGTAATCCAGGCCATTGAGGCCTACCCCAGCCTCCAGCACGATAGACGCGCCAGGGCGTGAGTCCCCCGCCGCCACTGGGCCCAGGCTGGTGATAGAGGCTTTGTCTTCCATCAAGAGATTGCGCCCGGCGCTGACTTCCAGGGAACCCGGGCCGGCGACGTTGAAGCTGCTGTACACGATGTCGCGCCCCGCAGACACCACCGAGGCATCCTCAAGACGGTTGTGCACGAACAGGTTGCCGCGGCTTTCGCCTGCAAAGTCGCCGCTGTAGCCCGTCAGCGTAGGAACCGCCGTCGACGAGCCCAGATACGTGCCTGAGCCGACAATATCGCGCCCCGCCTGCATCCATACCGGGCCTGCCGACTCATAACGAACTTGCCCCTGCCGAGTGCCGCTGAACGTGATGATCTCACCGCTGCGCAAACCGACAATGTCGCCTTGACGGGCGTAAAACCTGGCCGGTTCTACCTGGGAATCGGGGCGCGCGAGAGCGGTCGGGCTACGGAAGGCAAACAGGGTGAGCCCCTGCTGGTCGTTGCCATGTACCGCATCACTGCCAAGGTTGTTGATGGCACTGTCCGCCGAGCTGGCAAACGCCACTGCCCAAGGCGTCGGTATTGATCCCAGGCTTTCAGCTGACTGATTGACCGCATAACCACTGGCGTAGATAGAATCCCCCGCCAACATCGCCAGCCGGCCTTTGCTCGACGGCGCCAGCAACAGCGAATACGTAGGGGAATTAGGTGGCGCGCCAGCACTCAATGCAGATGGGCCGAGGTAGATACTCCCGTTGGCAGCCACCACGCCGAGCTTGGAGGGGAAGATAAAGCGCCCGTCCGTGCTGGAGTAATTCTGCCCTTGCAGGGGAGCAATCCCTCTCCCCATTGACACGCTCTGCACGCTCGGCGTCAAGCTGCCACCTGCGGAGAACAGGTCGATGGCGGTACGCTCGGTCCACAAGGAGAACCAGGTAACGCCACTGCTATAGTCTTTGCCGTTGTAGCTGAACGCCTGGTTGTTTTCGGTCAAAACACGCCCCGGATCGCCCGTCCCTGCCAGCACCAGATCCCCTCGGGTCGACAGGTTGGCCGTGGCGTCTCCCAACATCAGCGTGATCCCACCGGTGGCGGTCCCCAGGCTCGCCGTATAGGGCGAATAAGCCCGGCTTTCCTTGGCATCCTGATACAAACTCACACTGCCATAGTTCAAGGCGATGCCACCCAGGCTACCTGCCTGCAGGTTCACGGCGCCACGCAGGTTGGTAAGCACACCGTTGAGGCTAAGCACCTGCTGTTTATAGTCGGCTGACAGCGTTTCAGTTCTGTTTGCCAGGCTCGCACGAGCGTCCAACCCAGGGTTTAAATCGCCTCCCATGCGTACATCCAGATCACCGCCACCAGTCAGCAACAATTGACCATTCGCTACACGTCCAGTGCTGCCCACAGCCAACGCCAACCCTTCGCTGCGCGGTGCCCGAAACGCTTCGCCACGACGGGTTAACGTGCCGGCATCGCTGCCCAAATCCAGGGTCAGGTTGCCTCCGCCCAAGGTGCCGACACCGGTGAACCCCACCAGACGCGGCAGCAGGTTTATCTGGGCACTGTCCTCAAACTGAAGGTTGGCGCCGCTGATGCCCCGAACGTAAGTACCAAAGTTGATCCACCAACTGGTCGGCACAGGGGTCACACCCGCTGTAGTGCCCGTCCCTTGGCGCCACAACCAGTTGCCCAGGTTCGCACTGCTGAGTTGACTGCGAGCGTCATTGGGATACGGCTGGCCTGTGTTCGTCGACCAGGCATCCCCCGTCAGGCTACCCCCCGTGCGCAACAGCAGATTACCGCCCCCGTCTGGATACCAGGCGGCGTAAGGGCTGGCGCTGCTTTCATCGACCAAGGCTTCATACGCCTTAGCCGCACTGCCCAACACCGTTGCGTCCGCCGAGGGCGCGCGAGCCCGGTTAAAGTCGGCGGCGGCACTGCCTGCACGAGCAGCACTGGAAGCCCCTGCGGTGTAAATGCCATAAGGCGATTTCATCGCCACATTACCCGCCGCGATCAAGTCCAGATCACCCGTACCGGTACGCAAGACACTGAAGTGCTGGCTCACGGGCGAGACCAGCTTCACAGGCCCAACCGTCACTTGCTCGGGTATCGCCGGGATCGGTTCGCCCAAGGAAACGCACATATCCGGGTCGCAAATGCTTTCGTCCTGAGGCGATACCGGCTGGCCGGGAACAAAGCCGAAGAGCTCTCCGAGCTCACTCCACACGTACTTCACGCGAATACACATGTCCGGCTCATCACACGACCCCCACTCAGACTCCGGCACCGGAGTGCCCGCCTCGACGCCGAACAGCTCGCCGGCAAAATCACTCCAGTACCAGGCCCCACCTGGCCGAGCCGGTTGCCCCGGGATGATGATTTTGTCGTGGGTTTCGTAAATGCCGTAGTGCGTGTCGGCCAGGGTCAGGTCGCCAGCATAGGCCGGCTGGATCGCACGCGTATCCGCAGCCTGGGTATCGGCACCGGAAACCAGGCGCAATGACCACGACTGCGAGCCCTCGGCCAGCATCGGCGCCACGGCCCAGTTCTGGCGCGCGGTGGCGCCGGTCACGGTGCGCAACGGCACCGACACCTGGCCAGTGGGCAACTTGACGTCGGTGCCGTAAGGAATTAGCGCCCCGACCTTGAGTGCCAGGTTGCCGGCCAGTAACACACCATCGGTGGCACTGCCCGTCACGGCCCCACGGCTAGGCAATGGCACGCCCGCTGGCCAGGTCATGGCGCGCAACGAAGCCGCTCCGGCCAATACCGTGCCCGCGTCCAGTTGCGTACCGGCCGCCAGCACCACCGGTTGTTGCAACAAGGTGCCGGCCGCATACAGCAGGTTGCCGGCGCTGTCGCGCACTGCCGCGCTGAGCACGGTGTTGGTCGGCAGGGTCAGTGGCGCGTCGAGGGTGCCCTGGGTCGGCAGCACGGTGCCTTGGGCCAGGGTGGTGGCATGGATCGGCAGCGGGTAGTTGAGAGTTTTGCCCGTGGGGAACGCACTGCCATTGGCGAGTACCACACCAGGGCCAGGCACAATCACATCGGCCCCGAACCCTTGCAGCCCCGGGGTCAGCACCCAGCCGTTATCGTCCGGGGTCCTGGGTGGCGGCGCAAAGCCGTCGTTGATACTGCCGTATACGTCCAGATTGCCACCGGCACGCACCACCAGGCTGCCCACTTCGCCCGAGCCGTACACCGAGGTCTTCGGCGTGTTGGGGTTGACGCTGGCGTAACGGTAGCCGGAAAGGTCCAGGTCGCCACTGACTACCAGGTCGCCCTGGGTGACGATTTCCACACCGGGGCGCAGATGGAAAGCCTCGGTATAGCGACTGTTGTTCAATCCCGCGAGCTTGCCCTTCATCAGCCCGGTGTTGTTCAAGGCGTTGTTGATAAAGGCTTCGGCAAGGTCGTGCTTTTGCTTAAGGTAATTCTGGTCAATCACCTGATACGGTCGGCCACTGGCCGAAGGCTCGGTGCCCACCGGAGCATCGGTGTAACGCGCCACCGCGTTGACCGCAATGGCGCGAGCGCCCTGAATGTTGACCTGCCCATTGGCATCAATGGCCACGTCATTGGCATTGAGCCGTGGTGCATTGAGTTCCACGGTGCCACGGGCCACGCCGTCGTATTGCCCTGGGCCACTGCCCAACGCCGCCGCAGTGCCGTGGCGCAGGTCGATACGCGCGCCTTCGGCCAAGGTCATTTGACCGTCACCGCTATTAAGCTCGACGATCGCCCGGTTCGGCGCGTCGATGATCTTGCCGTAACTGTCGACCCGCAAGGCCGTGCCATGCGCATCCAGCACCGCGCTGCCGGCAACGGTCAGGCCCTGCTTGGCGGCCAGGCGAATGCTGCCGACCCGCTCACCACTGGCATCGATAGTGCCGAGTACCGTCAGGCTGCCGTTGTCCACCGAGACATTGACTTGATTGGCCTTGAGTTCATCGCCAATTACCAGGTTGCCCTGTTTGAGCTGGAAGCTGCGCGAGCCAAACACCTGGCCCTGAGTCAAGCGTTGGTTCAAGGCAGCGAAATCCCCTACCTGCTGCGCTCGAATATCCACCCCACCGGCCTTGTACGGCACCAGCGTGCCGCCTGCGTCGTAATAGCCGCTGCTGCCGGCACGAACCTGCCCTTGCAGGTCGACCTGGCCCGCACTGGCATCCACCGCCACGGCTTTGAGTAAGCCGCCTTGGTTGAATTGCGCGGATAGATTGATCAAAGAGCCCGCCGCCTGACGGATGTTGCCGTGACGGCTTTCAAGGCTGACATCACCGCCCCAGCTGTATTTGCTCACATCGTTGATCTGCACTTTGCGACCACTGAGGTCCAGGCGCGAAGCTGAACCTAGGGTCAGTTCCTCATCAGCGCTGAGGGTCAGCTTGCCGCTGGGTAGCACCACCGAGGTATCCAGGGCAACGCTGCGCCCGGACAGCAGCAACTCCGCACCCAAGGCGTCGATGGCCGCCGTATCTACCGGCGCCGTCCCGCTGGCTGGAGCCTTCACGGTCAACGTACCACCGGCGGTGATGCGATTGACCGAGCCGGCTTCCCCGGTCAACAACGGCGCGGTGATGTTCAAGTCACCGCCACTGTAGGCGAAGCCTTTGCCCGCCTCAAAGCCACCTTGAGACTGATGCACCGCCAGGCTGCCTTTGTGGTTGGCCGTGATACGTTCGCTGGCGTTGAGGTTGACCGTGGCGAAGCCCAAGGTCATGCGCCCATTGCTGGCCAAACTGTCGGGCTGGGCATCGCGGCCGTAGCCGAACGCGATGCGCCGGGCTTGCAGCTCCAGAGTGCCGCTGCCGGTACCCGCGCCCTTGCTGATAACGGCTGGCGGCGTGCTGGTGGCCCCCCCCCAGACCAAGGTGCCGGTCTGGATCAGCGCCACATCATTCGCGCTGCCATAGCCGTAGATCGCCGGGGTGGTCAGCAGCAGTTCATCGAGCAGCGACTTACCCGAGCTGTCGAGCGTGCTCAGGGTGGTACTGCCATAGAAATTCAACGACTGCCCGGCGGTCAGCGCCAGGCTTTGCAGGGCCGGCGCACCGGTGGAAGGATCGCCGCGCAGCAAGCGGTCCAGCACCTGCTGATTTAGGCTCAGACCCGCCGGCAACACACCACGCGCAGCGGCGTCAGCCAGTGCCTCGGCATTGCCGACGTTGATCCCGCCCACCGCCAGGGCCAGATGGCGAGTGCCGTAGCGCGCGCTGTCGTCCAATACAAACCGTTGGGTGGTGGCAAAGGCAATCGTGCCCTCGGAATACAGCGACGTGTCACCGCGACAAGCACCTGAATTGCACTGGCCGATGAGGAGGCTGCCCGGCCCTATATCATTCGCACCGCTGACCGGCGCCAACATCTGCAAACGCCCATTGGAGACTGCCAGCACGCTGCGATTGCCCGGCCGATAGATAAACCCATCGTCCGAATCATAGGCGGCCTTGCCGAGCCCCAAGGTATTGATCGATGCACCTTGCTCGACCTCAATGGCTCCTGAGGTTCTTCCGGAGATCAAGAACACTTCCGGCGCAGCGAGGGTTGCGCCCTGACGCAGCACCACTGAGCTGGCAGTAGTGCTCGAGTCAAACCCCACGAAGTTGCCACCCTGCCCATACACCACCGTCGCTTCACCGCCAACCACCAAACGGGCAGCGCCCAGGGCGTTCAAATCGCTGGCACGCACCGACACCATCGACGCAGCGGTGCTGGCCTTGGCGGTATCCGCGATCAACTCGATAGCGTTGCCGTCACTCACCAGCGCAACGGTGGCCCCAAAACCGCCTGCGACGGGCTTGAAGCGCCCTTCCCCCTTAAAGCTGAACCCCAAGTCTTTTTGACCCGGGACCCATTGCAACCTCAGGGTCTTCGCATCGGCTTCGAGTACTGCCCGTGGTACACCTCGCCGCGCCGCGTCAGCACGCACGAAATCTGCATAAGACGTCTCGTTGAACTGGGAATAGCGGCGCAACACATCAGCTGGGGTGACGATCACCTGACTCGACAAACTGTCACGAATCCCAGTGCCAGCAATCGACAGGAAGCCCTCGGTTGACCAGGAACCATTATTCATGAGCGCGGCTGTCGCCATTGCGCCGCTGGCGAACGGCGTCGCTAACCCATTGATCTCCACTCTGAACGCCCCTGGCAACAGGGCGTAAGTGGACGGCAGCAAGGTATAGGTGCCCGCCGGCAAGCCCGGTACACCGGCGCCGATATTAATCTGCTGGCCTGCCAGCGGCGCAGACGCGCCCGCTTCGCCAGCAACGGGCGCGGCCCCTGGCTGAACGCCGGGAACAATCGCATAGACCGGGTTGGTCGCCAGCGTCGGCAAGGTAAAGCGTCCGTCCGCGCCGGTTTGTACCAAGGGGTTATAGCGCGCATCGGTGGAACCGCCGCGCCCGGAGACAAACGCTGCGCCGAGCAATTGGCCGCCACCGGAAAGGTCCAGCACCGCGTCCTGCTGCACATTCATCGAGCGTGCGACCAGATGCACGCCCACCGCCAAACTGCCCGTGCTTCGGGTGCCGCCGACGCCCAGCAGTTCGACTTGCTTGCCGTTGTACTGCCAGGTCACACCGTCGACTGTCCCGCCATAGGGCAGTACCAAACCGCCGGCGCTGACGGAAGTCAGGCTGCCCGGCAACAGATTGATCACTTTGGTTGTGCGAGTGCTGTCGGCGCCCACGCCCAAGGTCAGCATCCCCATGGGCGCCCGTAACACCCCACCTTGCTCGATAGTCGAGGCACTCAATAACAAGCTGCCGAACACCGAATACGGCAGCGCCGGGGCTGTATTCCCGATCCGGCCAATGCGCAAGAGACGTGTTGGGTCATAGTCGCTGTTGGGCCCTGTGTAACCAGCCGTGATCTCGGCAACGGCGCCGGTCGACGGGTAAATCTGCGCCGCCGTCAGGCTCAAATCAGCCTGCGTGGTCAACGTGGTTTTGATCTTGTCAGGGCTGCTGGCCAGTAAGCGCAGGTCGCCCTGGCTGACCAGTTCAGCCTGATCGAAGGCGCGCCGATCAATGCCATTGGCCAAGGCTTTGGAGCGCTCGGCATGGGCGCCGATATTCACGCTGTCACGCACATCCAACACGTTAGCGGCTTCAACACTCAAACGGCCCGCCGCAACCTGCGTGGAAACACCACCCTGGACCGTTGGTCGCACCGCGCTGTCGCTGCCGTTCGTGCTGCCGCCCACTCCGGCCAAACGCACATAGGGTGCAGCCAACACCACCTGGGACTGCCTCGCGGCGCCATCGGTCAAGGCCATGGCACCTGAATACAAACTAAGGCTCTGCCCCAGACGCAGGGACACGTCACCGTCGAAGCTGATCAGGCCGTTGCTCAGCAGCGACACGTTGTCAAAGCCACCTGCGGTGACCTGGCTGGCCGCCAGCCGGGCATGACCGTAGGTCAGCCCGCCCGCGACCGATTCAGGCGTACTGCCAGCCGGCAACGGTGTACCTGAATCGGCCGCACTGACGATCAATTCACGCGCCTGGCGCACACGGGCAGCAGCGGTATCCAGGTACAGCGGCGTTTCCAAGGCAACGTTCAAGCTACCGCCAGCCGCGCCAGCGCCGCCGCCGCTGGCCCTGAGCGTGCCCTCCAGATAGAGGCCATTGTTGGAACTTAAGGAGATGCTGCCGCCACGGCTGGCAATCACACGTGAACCAGCACCGGAAAGGTCCAGTACGGCCTGGCTGCCGGAGGCGTCAAGGCGTGCGCCTTCACGCACCACCACAAACAGGTTCGCGGCGCTGGCAGTTCCGGTGACCGGGTCGAGCGCCCCACCGATCACGATAGTGCCACCCTGGCCCACTACGCCGTAGCGCCGCCCAAGGCTGTCAAGCGCCGTCGCTGCACGTGCGGCCACATCCAGCACGGCGTGCTCACCGACCCAGATCGAACGGTCATGCCCTTGGGCTTCCACGGCATTGGCCACGGTGGGCTGCACGCTGACGCCGCCCAGGGTGATATTGCCGCCCCACGCATTCAACCTGCCGTCCACCGTCAACTGACCTATACTGCGCACACCGATGGCCTGGCCGGGATCGACGTTGATCACCGTGTCCTGGCCAATGCGCGCCTGCACTGCTGCCATCTGCGCCGCCGTGGACAATGCGGTGCCAGCTTGCAGATTCAGGCTCGCGCCTTTGCGCAGCGTCAACTGGCCTTTGGTGGGGGTTTCCCGGTATTGCGGCGGGGTCCAGATTTGCAATGCACTGCGCGGGTCTGCGCCGCTCACAACGTTTTGCGCGGTGTCATTGAGGCGGTACACCGGCGCGGTGACATTGACCTGAGTGCCATCGGCAACCAGCAAACGTTCATTGCCGGTAATGTCGTAGGCACTAAAGCCTTTGTTGAAAAACCCACTGCCGAGTTGCAGCGTGCCCGCCTGGGGCGCGACCGGCTGATCACTGATCAGCACCTTGCCGGCCTGTACACTCAAGCGCCCGCCACCGCTGACTCCGTAGCCAAGCAACTCGCCGTTGAGTCCCAGATTACCCCGGCTGTCAGCGCTGTTGGCGTTGGCTGCCAGCGTCAGGTCCCCCCCCTTGCCGCCGATCAGTTGGTTCCTGGCGTCCAGGGCCGCGCCGGAAGACACGTCCACCCGACTGCCCGTCGCCAGCGTCACGTCACCACTGCTGCGCAATCCCACGCTGCCGCCGTTGAGGTAGGGCAACCGGCGGCTGTCGCCCGCGCTCAGCAACAGGTTGCTCCAAAGGCCACTGGTGTCCAAAGACACGCCAGTGTTAACCGTCAAGCGGCCGCGCCCGCCGAGGGTCACGTCGGCTATACCGGCGGGCGTGATCTGCGCCAATACGTTGCCCAGTTGCAGGCTGCCGGAATGCGCGGTCAGGTTGGCGTTCACCTCGACCTTCGGCCCAAACAGGGTAATGTCACCGGCCGGTGCCACTTCCAGCGCGCCGTTGACCAGAATCGAGCCGGTGCTGGCGATGTTGATCGACCCCAGTTTCGTCGCGGTCAAGGCGTCGCTGTCCAGATACAGCGTGGACGTCCGCTCAGCCGGCAGCACGCTGTTCAACGCTAACCCGGCCGCGATAGCCGCGCCGCGTGGCCCCAGCACCACGTTTTTCACCGTGTTGGCATCCGCGCCCAGGGCGTATTGCAACTGAGCCTTGTCCTTGAGGTAATACGGCACGTAGCTGCCGACCATCAAGGCGGCGCCGCGCGCCACGGCTTTTTGCGATTGCAGATAACCGTCCAGGCCTTTTTGCGCGGCCTGGGTCTGGCGATCGCCTTGATAGGTGTCGCCGACAAGCTGCCCTTCCAGCACGGCGCTGGCAGTGCTGACGACCAGGCGCCCGGCATCGCGACCCACGGTGTAGCCAGCTTCGCTGCGCTCACGGGGGGCGATCAACGGGTTGTAGTAGTAGTCGGTCACGCCCCAGCGCTGGCTGTGGTCTTCGTAACCCTTGTAGATCCCGGTATAGAGCAAATCCCCCGGCGCGCGGGACAGTTCATACAAGTGCCCGTCAGGGCCTTTAAGCCAAGTTTGCTTGATTTTGCCAGCCTGCACGTCGAGGGTGCCGCCCGACAGGTTGATCTGCGAACCCTGCTGGGTGACAACGTCCTTACCGCTGAACGTCACCGTGCCGCCTTGGGCCATCCATTCGCCAATCCCATGGTTGCGAGTGCCCAAGTAACCGCCCACCTCGAGCAAACCGCCTGCGGTGTACCAGCGGTCGGTGGCATAGCCGTTGGTGCCAGCCGGGACAAAAATCAGCTCGCGAACATCCACCCACACATCGTTGTTATTGAGGGCCTTGCCGTCACGATTGACCGACGCATCGCGCTGCTCGTTGCCCTGAATGTTGACCTTGACGCTGTTGGACTCCATCGCCAACTTCACGCCAATGGCACCGGCCACGTCGATCATCGCACCGTCGCGCAGCAGGCTGCGCTGCGCAGCCTTGACGCCGACCTGGCCGCCGGTGGCCAGGGTCAGGGAGCCGCTGCGAAACTCCACCGTACCGTCGCTGGTGATTTCCACCAGCGACTGGTCGCGACGGTAGACCTCAGCCGGCACAACGTTGCCGGCCACGTCGATCGACGGTGTGATCAAGCCGGCACGCTGGCTGTCGAGGGCGTTGCTGCTGTCGAGCAGAATCGCGCTGAGGCTGCCCTCCCCCAAGGTCACGGCGGCGTTGTTGCCCGTGCCCTTCAAGTGCAGGGTGCCCCGCGCTTCCACCGAAGAGCTGGTGAGCAACACACCGTTTTGCAGCACCTGCTGGCCGGTCAGGCTGATGTCACCGGTGGATGCCTGAATCAGCCCGCTGTTGCTGACCTTGCCGGCACCCGTGGCGCTGACTTCATTGCCACGCGTAGTCGAGGTGACATTGCCGTCGGTGCTGTAGCCCTTCTTGATCACAAAGCTGTCACCCGCCGCCAGGGTGGTCTGGCCCCGCGCGGTGGAAATGCTCCCGGCGTTCTCCACCTCTTTACCGAGCAGCAGCACATAACCGCCGCCCGCCGTCGACGCGGCCGGCACCTGGGTCTGGATTTGCGCGCCGCGCTCGACCGTCACGTTGCCAACGGCCTGGGCAAAACTCGCCGCGGTATTGCTGGAGCTGTACAGGCCCCGGGCGCTGAACTGTTCATCGCTGAACCCGGTGGCCGCCGCCACCAGGTTACGCACATTGACCTGGCTGCTGCCGCTGAACACCACGCCGTTGCCATTGACGATCATCACCGTGCCGTCAGCCTTGATCGCGCCTTGGATCTGGCTCGGCGCGGTGCTGTTGTTAATCTTGTTGAGCACCGCCCAATCGCTGTTCTGCTGGAACTGCACGGTGGTATCGCGGCCAATGTTGAAGGTTTGCCAATTGAGGATCGCCTTGTCGGCGGTTTGCTTGATCGACACCAGTGTCTTGCCGTTGGCATCGGTCTGCACAGGCCCTTCGGCGTTGACGAACAGCGGTTTGCCGTCGGCACCGATCACCACATTCAAGCCATTGCCACCCAGGCCGTTGTGGATGGTCTGCGGTCCCGCACTGGCGTTACTTCTGGCTGCTGCCTGTGCGGCCTGTTGCGCGGCAATCGCAGCGACACTGGTATTGAGGTTCTGCAAGGAACGCTGCAACTGTTCGTTACCGTGCTGCTGCTGGGACAACGGCGGTGGCATGCCTGGCACCACCGCACCAGGGCGTACGCTGCCGGCGGCCTGCGCCGCGCCCTTGGCGGCAAACCAACCCGAACTGAACGCCTGGGGCTGCGCCGCGTGCGCGCCACCGGCAAACACCAACAGCGCAATCACCTGGGCCAGGGGCTTGAGGAGCAACACGGGACCTGCGGTGGCAGGCACCTTGGCGGCGCGGGAGGCAGGCGGCTTCAGTCGGGAACGCATCACTTACAGGTCCTTTTGACGGGGCAGGCGAACGAGGCGCGCAAACACTGCGCAGCACGTGTCGGGGTTATTGCTTAAGGCGGTTGCCGGGAGGCGCGACCGAACTGTTGTCACACAATGTTCATGCGGTGCGGTTCAACTGGCGTATCGGGAGGGGAAAAGACAAAACCGGCAATGACGCGAAGTCATTGCCGGTTGTGGGGCAAACCCTGTCGAAACGGGGCTTACAACGGACGGCCAATACCGTTGCAGGTGTTGGTGTCGCCCAGACGCAAGGCGCTGGTGGTGGCGTAGAAGTTGTCGTAGACAGCTTTCTGCCAAGTGGCGGACAGTGGGATGAACGAGTGGCTGCTGATGGCCGCGTTGTTCACGCCAGTGTAATGGCGGTTCAAGAAGACACGGATACGTGTGGTGTCAGTGGTGTCTTTGTAGCACTGGCTGAACACCAGGTTGGTGTAGCCCACGATTGGATAGCCACCCGCCGGGTTAGTGAACGTCGGAACCCAGTTCAATGGGTTGGCGGCCGCAGCGGTGCCGGTAGCAGGAGGCTGAATGGTATCGAGGGACGCTTGAACGTTGACCTCAGTTGGCAGGAAGCCGTTGACCGATGCAACCGCAGCGGCGTTGTTGAACTGCGCATAGTCAGGGCTGACGTAACCGATAGCACCGTTGTTGTTGGTGATTGCGCTGGCGACACCTTGGCTGCCAGCGACGGCGATGTAGCTCGAACCTGGCGGAGCGTTGGTGGCTGGGTCAAAGCCAATAGCGGTGACGAAGCTGTTGCTGACAGCCGGAACGGAAGCAGGTTTCACCGCTTTGAGGTGGTTGGTGAAAATCTCGGTGGTACCGCTGTTTTCCTGGCGATAAACCACTTTGATCTGCAGGTTTGGACCGGCAGAGCCGTCGAATTGCACTTGGTTCCAGTTAGTGATTTTACCGGCGAAGATGTCAGCCAACTGATCGCTGGAGAGCTTCAGCGAGGTTTGACCGTCGATGTGGTAAGGCACTGTCACCGAGGTGGCTTCAGCCGGGATCTGGATCAGCGGGCCAAAGGCGGCGCGGCCTTTAACGGCGTCGTTGTTGTAAGCAGTCAGTTCGGCGGCGCTGACGATCGAGTCGCTGCCTGCGTAGTCAACGCTGATGCCGGCGGCCAATTTCAGCTTGGTCGAATCATTACCGAAGAAGGCCTTTTTGCCGTCGCCGCTGCCGACGCCGATGTAGGCGTTAAAACCTGGGATGGAGGAAGCAAGAATGCCGGTACCGGTGGTGGTGCCGTAGAGTTTTTCCGGCAGGGTGGCACCGCCACCGACCACTGCGGCCATAGATTGGGCCGAAGCCAGTGCTGCAACTACCAAAGAGGCCGCGATCATAGTGCGCTTAAACATGAAGAATCTCCTTTCGTCGTGTTTGTACGTTTGGGGTAGAGGGCTCTTGCATGACGCCATGGCTTGGGCCCCGAGCCTGGGCTACCGCAGTAGCGCCGGGGGTGGCGAGGGGTGAGGCCATGGGTAGGCAATTTCGCAGCATCCGATGACAGCAAAAGGAAAAAACCTCGGGAGGAAACGCTTGATTTTGAATAAGATTCTCGGGTGTTTTGGTCATGCTTTTGAGCGTTTTCGGCACAGGTGACAGCGAGGTTTCATCACGCACTTTCGACCCTGGGCTGCAGGCAGCGCAGGCCATGTGCAAGGGGTTGGAAAATGACAGAACGAGGAACCCGAGGTCGGTCGGGTGGCCTAGGTGACCAGCTGATTTATTTCAATGATCGGCAGCAACACCGCCATCACTATCACCAGCACCACCGCGCCCATCACCACAATCATCAGCGGCTCAAGCAGTGCAGTCATGCCCATGGCGCGGCGCTCGATATCCCGGGACAAGGTCTGCGCCGCGCGCTCAAGCATCGGCGGCAGCGATCCGGTTTTTTCACCGCTGGCGATCAAGTGGATCAACACCGGAGGGAAGACCTTTTCCACGGCCAGCGCCGGGGCCAGGTTGACACCTTCGCGCACCTTGGCGGTGGCGTCGTTGACACACTGGCTCAGGCGATCATTGGATAAGGTCTGACGCGCCGCCTCCAGGGCGCGCAGCAACGGCACCCCGGCACCGCCGAGGATCGCCAGCGTGGAGGCAAATCGTGCGGTGTTCAGGCCCAGCACAAACCGCCCTATCAATGGCAGGCGCAGCACTCGGCTGTGCCAGTTCAAGCGTGCCACCGGGTTGCGCAGGTACAGGCGCCAGCCCCAGAAACCGCCGACGATCCCGGCAAAACACAACCAGCCCCAGGCGCGGATAAAATCGCTGGCGTTGAGCATCGCCAGGGTCAAGCCCGGCAGGTCCTGGCGAGCCTGGGAAAACGCACTGACCACCTGCGGCACCACGTAACTGAGCAGGAAAATCACAATACCGATGGACACCAGGCCGACTACGCCGGGGTAGATAAACGCCGTCATGATCTTGCCGCGCAGGTTGTTGCGTTCTTCGATGTAGTCGGCCAGGCGCTCCATGACCTGAGCCAGATCGCCGGACTCCTCCCCGGCCGCGATCAATGCGCGATAAATCGACGGAAAATCCCGTGGCCGCGCGGCCAACGCGTCAGCCAGGCGCATGCCGCCCCTCACATCGGCGCGCACGGCGGCCAGGGTCTGGGCGATATGCTTTTTCTCGGCCTGCTCCACCGTGGCACTCAGCGCCGCTTCCAGCGGCAGGCTGGCCCCCAGCAAACTTGCCAGCTGGCGCGTGGCCCAGGCCAAATCGTTGTCCGACAACTTGGGCGTAAACACGCTGCTGCTACCGCCCGCCGGCTGATTGCCGTCGAGCTGCACCAGCAAGGCGGTCAACCCTCGGCCACGCAAGTTGGCAAAGGCGGCGCTCTGGCTGTCGGCCTCCACATGCCCGGCTTCGACTTTGCCGTTGGCATCGGCGGCCTCATAGCGATAGCGATTCATCAGGCGTCCCGTGTCACGCGCAGAATTTCTTCCGGCGCGGTGGCGCCGCTGCGCACCCAGCGCTCGCCATCTTCACGCATGCTGAACATCCCGGCGCGGCGTGCGGCCACACGCAAGTCCTGCTCGCCAGCGCCCTGGTGGATCAGGCTGCGCACCGCGTCGTCGACACAGAACAGCTCATGGATACCGGTACGCCCGCTGTAACCGATCTGGTTGCAGTGCACGCAACCCACCGGGCGCCAAGTGCCGGGCGCGGCCGGGTCCTCTTGCTTGCAATGCGGGCACAGGCGTCGCACCAGGCGCTGGGCCAACACGCCCAACAGTGACGAGGCGAGCAGGAACGGTTCGACGCCCATATCGATCAAGCGATTGACCGCCGACACGGCATCGTTGGTGTGCAGGGTGGCGAGCACCAAGTGACCGGTCAGCGAGGCTTGCACGGCGATTTGTGCGGTCTCCAGGTCGCGGATTTCACCAATCATGATGATGTCCGGGTCCTGACGCAAAATCGCGCGCAGGGCCAGGCCGAAGGTCATGTCGATCTTGGCATTCACCTGGATCTGGCTGATGCCCGGCAAATCGTATTCCACCGGGTCTTCCACGGTGAGAATATTGCTGGTGCTCGCATCCAACCGCGCCAAGGCGGCGTAGAGGCTGGTGGTTTTGCCGCTGCCGGTAGGCCCGGTGACCAGCACGATACCGTGGGGCTGGCGAATCAACGTGTCGAGGCGCCCGAGCAACTGCGCCTCCATGCCCAAGGTCTCCAGTTGCAGGCGCCCGGCCTGTTTGTCCAGCAAGCGCATCACCACCCGCTCGCCGTGCCCGGTGGGCACCGTGGACACGCGAATATCAATCGGCCGCCCTGCCACGCGCAGCGCAATACGGCCGTCCTGGGGCAGGCGTTTTTCCGCGATGTCGAGCTGGGCCATGATCTTGATCCGCGACACCAGCGCCCCATGCAACGCCTTGCGCGGCGACACCACGTCCCGCAAGGTGCCGTCGACGCGGTAGCGCACCACCGAATGGGTTTCGTAGGGCTCGATATGGATATCGCTGGCCTCGTCCCGCGCGGCCTGAGTGAGCAAGGCATTGATCATACGGATGACCGGCGCGCCGTCCTGAGTGTCCAGCAGGTCGGTGATCTCGGGCATGTCTTGCATCAGGCGGTCGAGGTCGACTTCGTTTTCAGCAGCGCCCACCACCGCAGCGGCGCTGCCGGTGTCGGCATAGGCACTGGTGAGCAGGCCGTCGAGTTCGTCGTCACGCACTTGCTCCACGCGCGCCTGCCCGAACTGGCGCTGCACTTCGCTGATCGACCAGCCGGGGGTTGAGGGGCACACGGTCAGCAGCATGCCCCCTTCGCCGGGGCGCAGGAGGATGCGTTGGGATTTGGCCCAGGCGTAAGGCAGCAGGCTCATTGGGTGGGCCCTTTTTGGGTGTGTGCATATCCGTTGTTGCGGTAACGGCTTGTATTGGTTCCGCCCTTACGGCGGGTCACTTTTGGAAAAGAGCCCCAAAAGTAACCAAAAGGGCTCTTGCCCCACCACTCGGCACCTCGCTTAGGCTCGGTGTGCCCGCACGCAGGCTTGAATCCGTGGGCCGCCGCGATGGGCCATCCTTGGCCCAGCGCGGCTAACCCGGCGTCCTGCCGGGTTACCCACGGATTCAAGCCCGCGTGCGGCCAGCGTGGTTTAACGGGGCGCCTAAGATCAAGATCACCAGCAAGATCAAGATCAAAAGCACAGATCAAAAGATCGCTGACTTCGTCATCGCAAAGGCTGTAAGGGCCACAGCAAAAACACAGCAAAGCAAAAACACAGCGCTCTTGACCTACACCACTCAGGTCGGCTACCAGGCCGCCGTGCCCTGCTTTTGATGTTGCTTTTGATCTTGATCTTGATCTTGATCTGAGGCGCCCCGTTAAACCACGCTGGCCGAACGCAGGCTTTGGAGCGTGGGTAAACCGGCAGGACGCCGGGTTAGCCGCGCTGGGCCAAGGATGGCCCATCGCGGCGGCCCACGCTCCAAAGCCTGCGTTCGGGCACACCGAGCCTAGGCGAGGTGCCGAGTGGTGGGGCGAAGACCTTTTGGTTACTTTTGGGGCGTTTGCCAAAAGTGACCCGCTGTAAGAGCGGAACCCTAAGTCGCCGTTACCGCAGCAAAGGATATGTACACCGAAGAAAATCATGGAGCAGGCACCGCCCGAATCACCGCCCGCGGCCCCTGCTGCTGCCCAACCCCAGGAATCGCCTTCTCCACCGAAGGCAACTGCGGCGCCTGCACATCCGGCATCGCCCAGCTGCGCTCCGGCTGCAACCCACCCTGCGCCCGGCGCATGAACTCATAGCGGTTCAACGTAATACTGCGCCCCGCCCCACTGTCGCGAATAATGTAAGGCCGCAAAAACACCATCAAATTGGTCTTGCTCACGCTGCGCTTTTGATTGCGAAACAACGCCCCCAACCCAGGGATATCCGAGAGCCACGGCACCGCATCACTGCTCTGGCTGTACCCGTCCTGCAGCAACCCACCGAGCACCATAATCTGCCCGTCATCCAACAAAATACTGGTATCGATCGCACGCTTCTTGGTCACGGTGCCCGCATCCACCGCGGCGCGTGTGTCGACGCTGCTGACCTCCTGGTAAATATCCAGCTTCACCGTGCCCCCCTCGGAAATCTGCGGCCGCACGTTGAGCTTCAGCCCCACTTCTTCACGCTGCACCGTCTGGAACGGGTTGCTGCTGGTGCCCCCGCCACCGGTCACATAACTGCCGGTGACAAACGGAATGGTCTGCCCGACAAAAATACTCGCGGCTTCGTTGTCCAGGGTCAGCAGGTTCGGCGTAGACAGCACGTTGGTGCCGCCCTTGCTCTTCAGCGCCCGGGCCAGCACCTTGAGGTCAAGCACCTTGCCGATCCCTGGAATGTCCACGCTGCCGTTGACCACCCCGATATTCAGGCCCTTGGGCAACACATCAAGGCTGGTCTTGCCGGTGCCAACCACGCCACTGCCGCCCAAGTTAACCCCGCCGAAACCTCCCTTGCCACCAAGGTTGCCGGCCTGCCACTGCACACCGAACTCACTGGCATCATCTTCGCCGACCTCGACGATCAGGCTTTCGATCACCACTTGGGCACGGCGCTGGTCGAGCATGTCGATGACTTCTCGCAGGTTGCGGTACAGCGGGTCAGGCGCGGAGATCAGCAAGGTGTTGGTGGTGGCGTCCGCCTGGATCGTCACGCCGCCGGCACTGAACGCCGTGCTCTGATCATTGGGGGTGGCGCTGGTGGTTTGCTTGCCCTGGCCGTAGCTCGATTGCACACCGCTGCCGGTGGGCGTGCCACTGCTGTTTTGCGGGGTATTGCCTTGATTGCTCTGGCTATTGCCACCCATTGCGCTGAGCTTGCCCCGCGCCTCGTCGCTGGCGCCGGACTCGCTCTCACCGGTCAGCAAGCCGCGCAGCGACTGGGCCAACTTGCCCGCCTGGGCGTTGCGCAGGTACACCACATGCATGTTGCTCGGGTTGCTTTGCGCGTTGTCGAGTTTGTAGATCAGGTTACGCGCAAGCTCGGTGCGCTCGGGGCTGCCGGAGCGAATGATGATCGAGTTGGAACGCGGGTCACCGATCACATTGATCTTCTGCGTCTGGTCGGCGCCTTGGGTGTCCAGCAGCTCGGCGACCATGGCGGCGATGTCCACGGCGATACCGTTCTGCACCTTGACCACGTCGGTGTCGATGGCGCTGGGAGTGTCGATGCCGTCGATGATCTGCGCGACCCGCGCGAGGTTTTCGGCATAGTCGGTGATGACGATGCTGTTATTGCCGGGGTAGGCATTGATCGGGTTGTTCGGCGACACGATGGGGCGCAGTACCGGGATCAAGTTCACTGCGTTTTCGTATTGCAGGCGAAACGTGCGCGTCTGCATGCCACTGCTGCCGGCGCTGTAGATCGGCCCGCCAAGCAATTTGGCATCGGCCTCCGGCACCACCTGGGCGACGCCGCCGACGTCCACCACGCTGAAGCCCTGCATGCGCAGCGCCGCCAACAGCATCTCATAGGCCTGGTGCGCGGGCACCTGGCCTTCGCTGACCAAGGTCAGGTTGCCCTTCACTCGTGGGTCCACCAGAAATTGCTGGCCGGTAGCGCGGGACAACGCGCGCACCACCGCCTGGATATCCGCCTCGACAAAATTCAGTTGCACCGGCTGGTCACCCAACGGGTTACGCGCCTTGAGTACCGCCGGGGCATGGCCGCGGGCACGCTGGGTGATCGGGTGTTGCACCCGCGGCGCGGGGGCCGGTTCGCGCTGGCGATCCAGCACGGTCTCGCCACTGCGCCGGGTATCGGCTAACGGCTGACCCAGTTCGCTGTCCACCAGCAATGGCGTGGGTGCCTGTGGCGAGCTACACGCGCTCAGGGCCAGCAACAGCAGCGGCGCGACTTTGCGAAAAGGCGCGGGGTTGGAGACTGACCACTTCATGAAGCTTCCTTAGCGCCAAGCGCCTGATCCATGCGAACGGTCCCGGACACAATGCCGGTCGAGGGGGCGGTGGCATCCACGGCGCGCTGCAAGCGCGCCTGCGACACCTCCAGGGAGAACGCGCGCGGAGTGCCCAGCAGCCAACCCACCACGAGGTCGGCCGGGGCGCTGTCGAAGCTCAGGCGCCAACTCCCCGACTCCAGCGCCTGTAACTGGTAATGCCCTTGCAGGCCGGCGCCATCCAGGGCCTGGCGGAGCGCAGCCTCATCGGCTTGCCGAGGGGCAACGACGTCCTGCAACAGCACTTGCAAGGCGGCGGCCTGGGCGCGTAGTTTCGGGGTTTCGGCTTGCCAATAATCGATCTTTTTCAAGGCCGGTTGAACCAGCCCCCAGCCGATTATCAGGCTTGTCACTACCAGTGCGGCCCCGGTCAATAGGCGTTTTTCGCGCAGGGCCAGGCCGCTCCAAAACAGGAGGAGCCGGGCGCGCAAACGCCGCCACTTATTCATCCCCGTCTTCCGGATTAACGGCGCTATCCGCAGGGCCGAGGGTCCAGCCATGCGCGTCAGGGGTTGCAGTAAACCCGGCCTGGGTCAGCGCCGCTTGCCACGCATCTTGCCCCGTGGCGCGGCGACTGTCGGCCAGCAGTGCCAGGTGCAGGCGCCCCTGCTCGAAGGTCAGGCTATCGACGCTGCCGACCATAAATGTCAAGTGGCTGCCGGCTACTTGCAACAGGCTGGTAAA
This sequence comes from Pseudomonas sp. 1152_12, assembly GCF_052850675.1. Lineage (NCBI taxonomy): Bacteria > Pseudomonadati > Pseudomonadota > Gammaproteobacteria > Pseudomonadales > Pseudomonadaceae > Pseudomonas > Pseudomonas sp. 1152_12. The sequence continues at coordinate 66,861 of NZ_VXCW01000013.1, forward strand.
GCGCTGGCCAGGGTCGGCCATTGCGCCGCCCTGGCGCGCGACCAACTGTTGGCGGGCCTGCTGCAAGGGGTTGAGGATCACCGGCAGGTCAGGGAAGGCCTGGCGCACTTGCTGGCTCATCAGCGCCTTAATGCGCTGGCCTTCGTCCTCCTGGCGGGCGGCATACAGGTTCAGGCCCAGGGTCCAGATGCCGGTGGCCACGGCGACGCAGGCCACCGCCCGGCCCCAACCGCCGGTTGACGGTTGCCTGAGGCGGCCGTGCAGCCCCCAGGCTGGCAGTGCGCCACTCCAACGCTGCGCCGTCGCCGCTAACTGCACGTCGAACCGTGCGTCCAAGGCATGTTGGCCCAGCGGATGCACAGTGCCGTGTTGCAGGCTATGCCGCGTGAGCAAATAGCCCTCGTCCATGGCCGCCACACCCACCGGCAACGCAAACGGCGCCGGGTACAGGCCACGCAGTTTAAGCGATACTTGCGTGAGCATCTGGCTCAGCCGCTCAACCCCCGCGTTGGGCACCCAGGCCACCGGCACGCAGCCATCGCTGTCACGCGGGCCGTGGGCAACTTGCATCTGCTCCAACGGCCCGAGGATCAACGCCTGCGCCGCACAGGCCACGGCGGCGGCGGTTTTAGCCGGCGCCAGTGGCGGCACATCGAGGCCGGTCAGCAGGCTGTCACGCGGGTGCAGGAAACAGTCCACTGCCTGCCGGGTTTTACTCAGTTGCTGCAAAGTGCCCTGACCTTCAGAAACCACTGCACCCCGCTCCAGCCAGGCGAATTGCACCAGGCTATTCACGGTCAGTTGATCGAGCGGCGGCAAGCCAATACGCAAGCGTTTCATACGCCCACCCGCGACCAGATCACCTGGGGTTGACGGTCTTCAGGCCGGTGCAATAACGCCTCGATTGTGACCCGCCGCTGCTCACGGCGGGCCTGGCCCTGCAACCTGAACCATTCACTGGTGATGCCCACCTGCACCGAGTCCACCGCCACTTCGGGCATGCGCAGCCGGTTGACGAAGTCCCCTCGGTTGATGAACCAGCGCCCGCTGTCACGCTCGGCCACCAGCGTCTGGGCCTGGGACACGCTGAGCTGCGGCACCACCGCACTGAGCACTTCGGCGCCGGCGGTATTGCCATTGACCCAAGTATTACCGGGCAGCACGCTGACAAACCGGTGCAGGCGCCGCAGCAGTTGCGGGTCAACGCCTTCAAGCGCGCTGAGGTCTTCCAGGCTGCGCAACATCGGGTATTTGGCAGGTTGTAATTGATCCTCCGCGTCCTTGCGGACAACACGCAGGTCATACGAGGCGAGCACCCGCCGGCTGATCCGTTGACTCACGGCGGCGTCAACGCCGATCAGGCGGCACAGGCGCTCGAAGTGGTGTAATTGATCGATATCCGGCTGCTGGCGATTGACCAGGTTGCGCAGGTTGAACTTGCCCTGTTCATCCTCCAGCTGGCCCTCAAAGGCTGCGCGCTGGGCACGCGCCCAAGGCTGGTCGAGGCGTGTCAGCACGTCCTTGCGGCGCGCGTCCCACAATAACTGCCGGCTCTGTTCCAACCCGCCCAGCAATAGCCATTGCCCTTGCGCGCGCAATTGCTCGGCCTCAAGGCTGCGGGTGAATGTGCTCTGGCGGGTGAGCATGGCGGCAGCGATCACCGCCACCACCGCGGCGATCAGCAATGCGCTGATAATCGCCATGCCGCGCTGCTTCGCCACTGCGGGCGAATACCGTTTCATCGCGCGCCTCACAACTGCCAGGAGCCGATATCGGCATTTACGCCGTCGCCATCCGGTTGGCCGTCAGCGCCGAGTGAGAACACATCGACCTCACCATTAGCGCCTGGGTTCAGGTAGTGATAGGCATGGCCCCATGGGTCGTTGGGCAGGCGTTCGAGGTAGGCGCGCCAGTTGCTGTTCTTGGCGTCCGCCGGGCGCTCGACCAACACCTTCAAGCCCTGATTCATACTCGGGTAAGTGCCGTGATCGAGGCGATAGAGTTTCAGCGCCTGCATCAACCCGCCAATGTCCTGTTTGGCCGCTGTGGCCCGGGCCTGGTCCGGGCGATCGAGCACCTTGGGCACCACCATCGCCGCCAGGATCCCGAGGATAACCACCACCACCATGATCTCGATCAAGGTGAAGCCACGTTGGCTGCGAGGGCCTGGCAATGGGCATGTTAGGGGCGCGATATCCATCTCGACATTCCTTGGCTTGAGTGCAATTCGTGGCGCAGTGTTGCAAGAACACATGTCAGTCGTATTGAAAATTCTCGGGAGGTTTGGTCGCCAATCGGTCAACTGCCGGCGCTAGTCTGCGGGCCTGTTTCCCGGCTTTGAGAACGCCATGCGCGGCCCTCGTACTGAGCAAGGTTTTACCCTGATTGAAGTGCTGGTGGCACTGGCGATTATTGCTGTGGCCATGGCGGCCGCTGTGCGCGTGGCCGGGTTGATGACCCAGAGCAATGGCCTGCTGCGCGACAAAGCCATCGCGTTGCTGGCGGCGCAAAGTCGCCTGGCAGAGTTACGCTTGAACGGGGCTGTGCGCAGCGGCAAGAGGGCCTTCGACTGCGACCAGGGCCGACTGAAACTGCGCTGCGAGCAAACCATCAGCGCCGATGGCCCGCTGTTTCACGTCAGCCTGCAGGTGCTCGATGCCACCCACGAGGCGCCGCCTTTGGCGCGCCTGGAAACCCTGGTCATGGCCGAGTGAACAGCGGTAACGCGGGAGCATCCGGTAATTTGTCGAGGTTGACCCGCAGCTTTTCACCGCCGCGGTCGATCTCGACGCCATCGCCTTCGATGGCCGTCAAGCGCACCCCTGGGCTCAAATGCTCCCCCAACAAGAAACTGCGTGGCGGCCCATCGTTGAGGCTGAGGATCGCCACCGCGCCACGGGCACCGGCGAGCACGCCCCAGACTTTGACCTGGACGGCAGTCGGCGCATTGGCAAACCAGCGCAATGCCGGGTTGTCGTTACGCGCAACCAAGGCCTGGGGCGCCGCTTGGGGGGTGCGCGACTCGGCGGAGGTCAACAGCAGCGGCGTCCATACTGCAACGCCCGCCGCTGCCGCCAACAAGGCCAGAGCTTGCACGCCGAGGGCCGGTGAAAAATGCAGAGCAAGTGCCATGGGGAGGACCTCCTGTTTGTCCGTGCCGACAGCCTACAGGCCTATTCGCACGTTTTTATTTCAGCGCGGTTTATTTAAAGCACTCCCCCACTCCAGAGGTGCCACCCGATGAAACAGCAAGGTTTCACCCTGATTGAGTTGATGGTGGTGCTGGTGATCATCGGTATCGCCAGCGCCGCCATCAGCCTGAGCATCAAGCCCGACCCACTGCACGGGCTGCGCAAAGACGCCGAACGCCTGAACCAACTGCTGCGAGTGGCCCAAGCCGAAGCCCGCGCGGACGGGCGGCCGATCACCTTGCGCGCCGACGCCAAGGGTTTTCGCTTCAACCGTCGCAGTGACGATGGACTGGGGCTGGAGACGTTCAACAGCGACGCCCAACTGCGCCCGCGCACGTGGGAAAGCACACCGATGCAGGTCACCGTCGAACCTCGGCAAACCCTGGTGCTCGACGCCGAGTGGATCAACGCGCCCGTGCGGCTCGTACTCTCCGACGGGCAACACAGCCTCAGCCTGCAACGCGACGCGGCTGGGTCAATGCGTGTGGTGAACCAGCCATGAGGGCCAGACGGTCTGCCATGAGCGGGAAACAGAAAGGTTTTACGCTGATCGAAGTGATGGTCGCGATCATGCTCATGGCGCTGGTCAGCCTGATCGCCTGGCGCGGGCTCGACAGCGTGACGCGCGCGGATAAACATTTGCAGGCCAGTACCGAACAGACCGAGACCCTGCTGCGGGCGCTGAACCAGCTGCAGCGCGATATCAGCCTGCGTGCCAGCGTTGAATTGAATGCGCCCGGTACGTCGCAAGACGACACCACCCAACCTACGGGGTTAGCCGCCGTCACCGTGCGCAGCTCCGACAGCAAAGGGTTTAGGCTGGATGTGATTCGCAGCGCGCCGGTGGCCGGGGATGGATTGCAACGAGTGCGCTGGTGGCTCAAGGGCGACAGCCTGTACCGCGCGACAGCGCCTGCGCGGGAGCGTTTTCCATTGCCAGCGGCCAAAGAGGGCGTGGTGGTGTTGAGCGGGGTCAGTGACCTGCAAGTACGGGTGTGGGAGGCAGACAAAGGCTGGCGCCAGTTGAGTGGCAATCGCCAGGAAGACCCGCTAGGTTTGGAAATCAGCCTGGTGCGGCAGACACCACAGGGCGTGGAGCGCTATCGTCAGGTGGTAGGTCCTCTTAGATGAGCGCAAGGCTAGCTGAGTAAAACCACACCACCCGGCAACTCCGTACACTTGGCCCCATACGCATCCCGAATCAACAAGGCCACCCCGGCCAGTTGCTGCAGACTGAACCGCGCCTGCACGCGTCGCTGGCCCAGCTCTTTGTTCAGCAGCACTAACATGCCCGGCCGATAGCGGTTGATCTCATCCACCACCGTCGCCAACGTGACGTTGTTGAATACCAGTACCTGCTCACGCCAAGCCATCACCGTTTGGGTGTCCACCACCACTGGCTCGCTGATGCCCGCTGCGCCATAGGTCAGTTGGCGGCCACCTTCCAACTGCACACTGCGCCCAAAGACATCCACCGACACGGCACCGTCGATGCAGGTCACGCATACGCGGTGGTCCGTGTTACGCACGTTGAAGCGCGCCTGGGCCGCACTCACCCAACCCTCGCCGGCCTGAACCTTGAGCGGTTGCACACCCTGGGCGAGCACCTCGACTTCACCTTCGAGCAATTCAATCCCCTGCCCGGCTCGGCTGATACGCGTCTGCGTGTTGAGCGCAAGGCTCACCCCTTGACTGAAGTTCACCTGGCGCTGCTCACCGACCTCGGTGCGATAGTCCGCCACCAACCCGGCAAACCCGCCCGGCACACCGACACGGACCATCACCACCGCCGCCGTCGCCGCAATGGCCCCGCCGAGAAACGCCCGACGACCAAAATGACGCGGCTGCGCCACCTGCTCGGCGGCCGGCGCCAATTGTTGCCACAACGCTTTGGCCTGCTCGAACGCCTGGGCATGCTCGGGGCTTAGCGCGCACCAGGCACGCAATGCCTTGGCATCGGCCACGGTGGCACGGCCCGAGGTCAGCAGCACCAGCCAATCGCGGGCCTCTTCGTGCAAAGGGTCAGTGGGCGTTTGCCGGGGAGTGGGGAAGCTAAAAATATTCAAGCGCGCAGATACTCACGGATTTATCAGGGACTCAACACTAAGACGGTTTTCCGGCGCCGGGACCGAACCGCTGAATCACTTTTCTTTCCAGGCGTTTGGCACAGTAGCCCAGGGCGGCCTTGATTTCTTTCTCGACCATGCGTGTGGAAATACCGAAACGCTGGGAAATTTCCAGGTGCGGCGCTTCTTCCAGGCGTGCAGCGATAAGGATCTTGCGCCGACGCGCCGGCAACTCGTAGAGGGCTTTGACCAGCGATTGGATTTCCTTCTGGCCGCCCACCACCCGCGACGGGTCCTGGGCTTCATCGGCGCTCTGCAACAGCACTTCGACTTCACTGCCAGTGAGCAAACGCGCATCGGCCTGGCGGCGGTCGGCGGCAATGTTCAAAGCCATGCGATACAGGTAGGCGTTGGGTTGTTGCAGGTTCGGCGGCACGTCCATACGGTCGACCCGCAGGTAGGTCTCGTGCAGCACGTCGTTAGCCAGGTCCTCAGAACCCAGGCGCTTGCGCAGGCGCACCTTGAAGTCCTCATAGGAAGCCAGGAACAAGCTGACCATCGTACTGTGCCCGGTGTTTTTCATCCGCCCCAGGCTCCTTTCCCTGCTGTGCATTCCATGCGTGTTCCTGTCGTGTCGGGCATCAAAAGTAAAGTCACCGGCTGTCGCAGCGAGCTGGGCGCCGGGCGCTCCACCCGCGCAGTTGCAAGCCCGCGTACCAGTGCTTCATCGCGTTGTTCATCACCGGTGGAACTGACCAACCGGCTGTGTTCTATCACCCCTTGAGGGTTGACCCACACTTGCACCAACGCCCGAAAACTGCCGGGCCGGGTCAACGGCGAACGGCACAGGCTGGCCTCGATCGCTTGCTGCAGGGCCGTGGCATAGCTGTTATTAATCCGCGCCGCACTGCGCGCCGACACGCCCCGGGCTGACGCCATGGGGTTAACCTGCGGCAGTTGCAAGGTGAATGCATCGCTGCGCGCATAACGCGCCATCAGACCACTCCCCGTCAGCAGCACCGCCAGCGCCTCCTGTGCAGTGAAACGCCCGCGCACAGCGATGGAACGCCGGCCCCGCGTCAGTTCGCGGTCGACCAGCACCGCCATTCCGGTGGCACGGCTGTAAGCATGCAGTGCGTGATCCAGGTCTTGCGCCGGCAGGTCAATTGGCAACAGCGGCGGCGCGGCCGTCGCAGGCGTCACCCCGGCGCACAGCAACAGCAAGACCAAGGCGCAAAACCCACGCCTCCAGCCCTCCTGCTCACCTCCCGCGTTGCCTCGCTGCACGGCCGATGTGTCCTTGAAAACCGTCATCCTGAGGCCAGTATATGAACCTGATGTTACGGTGATGGCAAAAAAAACATCACGCTGTCGGCAAGCCCGCTGCACTACACTCTCCAGGGTTGACGGCCCCTCTCTGCGGGCCCGCCAGGAGGCTGCGATGAAACGTTTTACCCCCTTCACCAGTGTGTTGCTGTGCGCCGCATTGCCACTGTTCGCCCACGCGCAAACCGCTGCTCAAGGCTGCACGGAAGTAACAGTGGATGGGTATAAGGCGCCCGACTACGGCTGCCTCAGCCAACAGATGGGCCATGACCCGGACGCTGCCAAGGCCACACAAAAAAACCAGGCGGCGCAACGCGTGCCGGTGCACAAGCGGCCGCCGAACCAGGTGGGTTTATCCACGCCGGCGGCGACCAGCATCCGCATGGGCAATACGTTCGGGACGTCGCTGACGCCACAACGTCCCTGAGGGGTCAGGCCAACGCGGCACCGGCGGGCGCCACCAGCGGACGGCTACTGGCGACAAAATCTTCCTTGCGCAACACCACCAAGGCAATCAGCGACACCACGCCCGTGGCCACGTAGAAATACCACGGCGAAGTGATGTCGCCGGTCACCTTGATCAGCCACGTGGAGATCAGCGGCGCGCTGCCGCCAAATACCGCGACCGGCACGTTATACGCCACGGCAATCCCGGTGGAGCGGATGCGTGTTGGCAGCAGCTCGCTCATCAGCGCGTAGGTGGACGAGGCGTATAGCCCGAACAGGATCGCCACCGCCATCAACGGCGCGAAAAACGTTGCAGGTGTGGCGGTGGGCGCCGACTTGAACAGCCAGAACATCGCCAACGTGGCCAAGGTGCCTACCACCATCAGGAACGGTTTGCGTCCGTATTTATCGGTGAATGCACCGCCAAACGGCATCACGAAGGCTGCCGAGAAACTCGCGACGAATACGTAGAGCAAGGTGGTGCCGCTGTCGAACTTGAGGATCTTGGCCATGTAGGTCGAGGCGAACGTCAACACCAGATAGAAGATCGAGCTGTGCAAGGTGATGATAAAGAACACCAGGGCAATCGCCCGCTTCCACTGCCAGACTTCGCGCAGCGGCGCGCGAGAGGTTTGGCCGGCGCGTTGCAGGGCAAGAAACTCCGGGCTGTCTTCGAGCTTGAGACGGATGTACATGGAGATAAAACCCAGCGGTGCGGCGATCAGAAACGGGATGCGCCAGGCCCATTCCTGCATCACCTCGGCGCCGAGAATCCAGGTCATGCCATTGGCCACGGCGCCGCCCAGCAGCAGCCCGAGTACGGCGGTGACCATCAGCCAGCACGTGGCAAAACCACGGCGTCCTGGGCCTGCGTACTCGGAGATAAAGCTGGTGACGGTGCCGATCTCGCCGCCCGCCGAGAAGCCCTGCACGCAGCGCACCAGAATCAGTAGGATCGGCGCAGCGATGCCCAGGGTTGCGTAGCTCGGCAACAAGCCGAGCATGACGGTGGAACCGGTCATCATCACCAGCGCCATGATCAGGGTTTTACGCCGGCCGATCTTGTCCGCCAGCGGGCCGAAGAACAGCCCGCCCAGTGGCCGGATAAAAAAGCTCAGGGCGAACGCGGCGAAGCTGGCCAGCAAGCTAGTGGTGGGGTCGTCGGACACGAAGAACGCCTGACCGATGTACACGGCGAGAAAGCCGTAGACGCCGTAGTCGTACCATTCGATCAGGTGGCCGGAAGTGGCACCGAGAAATGCACGGCGGCGTTTGCGGACCGTGTCTTGCACTTGATTGCCCATCAAAGGGACTCCTTGTCTTGTTATCTGTCCATAAAAAAGCAGGGCTAGGTAAGCGCGGCGATACTCGCTGCTTTCAACGACTGCCGCAAGTCGGTCTTGAGGATTTTGCCGTAACTGTTCTTGGGCAACTCGCTGCGGAACAGGTACTTCTTGGGTTTTTTGAACGACGCCATGCGCTGCACAAACCAGGCGCTCAGCTCGGCTTCATCAAGCGCACGCCCGTTGCGTGTCACCACAAACGCCACCACCGACTCGCCCCACTGCGCATCCGCCTCACCGACCACACACACCTCGAACACTTCGGGATGCTGCGCCAGTACTTCCTCGACTTCACGCGGATACACGTTGCTGCCGCCGGTAATGATCACATCCTTGGAGCGATCCGTCAGGGTCAGGTGGCCGGCCGCGTCGAGAAAGCCAATATCACCGGTCAACAGCCAACCTTCTACCAGGGTTTGGCGAGTGGCCTCGGGGTTGCGCCAGTAGCCTTGCATCACCGTGGCGCTGCGCACGGCAATTTCGCCGCGCTCACCGGTCAGCACCGGCTGCTGCTGTGCATCAAGAATGCGGATTTCAACACAGGATTGTGCATGGCCGACCGAGGCGGCCAGGGTTGCCCAGTCCGCGCGCTGGCGGTCGGCAATCAGCGCGCGAGGCAGCACACTGATGGTCATCGGGCTTTCGCCTTGGCCGTAGATCTGCACCAGGCGCGAGCCGAAAGTGTCGACGGCCGCGCACAGGTCGGCCAGGTACATCGGGCCGCCGCCGTAGACGATGGTCTTGATGCCTTCGCCGCCGTAGCCCTGGCAGCGCGCCTGTTCGACCATGCGTTTCACCATAGTGGGCGCGGCAAACAGTGAGACATTCCCCAACAGCGCGGCCAGCCCGAACAGCTCGGTCGCGTCGAAACCACCGGAGACCGGCACCACATGCCGCGCGCCGCAGCGCACATGAATAAAGTTATACAGCCCGGCACCGTGGGACATCGGCGCAGCATACAACGCCGCGTCGTCGGGGCTGACCGAGTCAACATCGGTGGGGTAACACAGCGACATCGCGATCAAGTTGCCGTGGGAGAGCATGACGCCCTTGGAACGCCCGGTGGTACCAGAGGTGTAGAACAGCCACGCCAGGTCCTGATCCTGGCGCGGCACCGGTTGCTCCAAGGTCGGCCAGCCACGGGCCGGTGGTAGCGTGTGACCGTCCAGTTCCTTGCAGCGCTGGGGCAAATCCCGCGACGAAAATACCTGGCCGCCGTCGGTAAAGATCAGACGCGCCTCGGCGTTATCCGCGATCCACGCCGCTTCCGACGGATGCAGTTTGGCGTTGATCGGCACGACCACCCCGCCCAGCCACCAGATGGCGTAGAGCAACTCCAGATAGTCGCAGCTGTTCTTCATCAGCACGGCCACTGCATCACCTGGCACCAGACCGTGTTGATCCACCAAGTGCGCAGCGCGTTGGCGCACATGGGCGGCAAAGGTGGCGTAGTCGGCCACTTGCCGCGTGCCCTCGAATAACGCCGGGCGCTGCGGGTCGCGGCGCTGGGTGTCATGCAACCAGTTGGCAATGTTCATGGCTCAGCTCCGGCGCGCGTGCAGGACCGAGGCGTAGTTGGCCACGGCCATGCCGCCCATATTGAACACCAGGCCGAACTCCGGGTTAGGCACCGACAGGCCGATCGGCTCGCCGGTCAATTGGCGGAACGCCAAGGCATGCATCGACACACCGGTGGCACCGACCGGATGCCCCTTGGCCTTGAGCCCACCGGAAAGGTTCACCGGCAACCGCCCGCCCGCGCGCACTACGCCGCTGTCGAGCACGCGATGGCCCTCACCTTTGGGCGCCAGGCCCATGGCTTCGTAGATCAGCAGTTCGGCGATGGTGAAGCAGTCATGCACCTCGGCGAAACTCAGGTCGGCCAGAGTAATATTCGCCCCGCGCAACGCCGAGTGAATCGCCCGCTGCGGGCCTTCAAAGGCCAGGATGTCGCGCTGGGCGATGGGCAGGCAGTCGTTGACTTGCGTCATCGAGCAGATCTGCACATCGCGGCGAAACGCTCGCGCACGCTTAGGCGAGGCCAAGATGATCGCGGCGGCGCCGTCGCTGATTAACGAGCAATCGGTCAGGCGCAGTGAGTCAGCCACAAACGGGTTGCTCTTGGACACATTGTTGCAGTGCTCAAAATCCATCACCCGGTGCATCTGTGCCAACGGGTTGGCCATGGCATTGGAGTGGTTCTTGGTGGCGATGGCCGCCATCGAACCCAGCGGGCAGTGGTAGCGCTCGGTGTATTGGCGCGCCGCACGGCCGAACAACTGCGGGAAACTCAAGCCGGCTTCAGCCGGGTCGTTCTGGTAGCCAGCGCCGGCCAGGGCCTGGGTGACCTCGGCGGTGGACGTGTGGGTCATCTTCTCGGCGCCTACGACCAACACCAGTTCGGCGCTGCCGGAAAGAATCGCATTGACCCCAGCCTGAATCGCCGCCGAGCCAGACGCACAGGCGTTTTCACAGCGGGTAGCCGGCTTGAAGCGCAGGCCCGGATCAGCCTGCAACAACAAGGACGCGGCGAACCCGTCAGGCACTAGCCCCGCATTGAAGTGGCCGAGGAACAACGCGTCGATTTCTGACGCCTCAATGGCCGCGTCCGCCAGGGCCTCGCGGGTGACCTGTACGATCAGGTCCTCAAGGGTGGTGCCTTCAAGGCGACCAAAACGCGAATGACCGGCGGCAACAATGGAGACGCAATCAGCTGGCATAATCAATTTCTTCTGTTTTTGGTGCGAACATTTACCTACAATGACGCACCGCCAGGCGCTCGCCAATTCGTGTAACTACTTACATGGATAAGTAGCCCACGGTGAGAAAAGCAACGAGGCAGGATGCCCAATGAACGCGCTTGCACAGTACACCCAAGATATCGAACGCCTGGCGTTCCAGCTCTCCCCTGCCCCGCAACTCGTCACCCGCAACCGCGTGATGGTCGATTGCAATGAGGCTTTCCTGCAGTTGTTCGGCTATTCGCGCGACGAATTGGTCAACCAGTTGACCCTGTTGATCTATCCGTCCCAGGCCGACTATCACGCCATCGGCAAGCGCAGTCATGACTGGTTGCTGGAGAGCGAGAACGGCTTCTACTCCGACGAACGCTTCATGCAGCACAAAAACCGCGAGGTGTTCTGGGCCAAATCCCACGGTTACACCCTCACGCCCAAAGATCCCTTCAATCTGATGATCTGGCACTTCGAACGCCTGGACCGCACCCACCAAGGCACCGGCGACCTGACACCACGGGAGCGGGAAGTGGCAATGCACATCGTCAACGGCCTCAAATCCAAAGAAATCGCCCAACGCCTGGCAATCTCCCACCGCACGGTGGAAGTGCACAGGGCGCGACTGATGAAGAAGCTCGAAGTGAAAAACATTGTGGAGCTGGTGTCGAAGATGATTTTCGTCGGCGGGCGTGCCTGGTTATAGCCAGGCTATCATGGGGCGCTTTAAACAACGTACCGAATAGCAATAAATAAAAAGGCACCTTTAAGATGCCCTGAAAAACAGCTGAACCAATATTTCAACGTATCGTGCAATGGGCCAAGCGCTTCGAAACACTCACCTTCAATCATCTGCAAATAATTGTGCAACGCGATACCATCAACTGGAGTGACCGCCGCCATGTAGACATCGTGGTTAGTGTTATGCGCAGGGCAAATCGGCATGATAACTACATTATTATTTCCCGCGAGCAGCGCGGATAAATACGCTCCCAGTACACCCGGAGATTGCAGCTCAGGCGCACACACTGTGCAGTAGCTCGCGCAGACGGTCGTACTCATACTACAAAGTATCACTCGCCATTAATGGTGTAAGGCCGAAATTTAACCAACGACCGATCTGCACCGACTGAGTAGTCAACGTTCTGGCCCCGGTCACCAGCGGCATATCCAAGCCTAACAAGGCGGCGGAAATTGTCACACTCGTATTGATATAAACAGCACTTACAGTGGCAGTAACAGACATAACTTCAGCAGCTTTTTTGCATCGCCCGATCCCTTTTTTTATAGCGCACATTTTAGCAAATGGGTTCAGTGCCCCCATAAAGACAGCGCACTTACTTCGTTAGAAGAGTGTCAACCAAGGTGCGCCATTGCTGCCCTACGGTTTCCCAACTGAATTGTTCTTTAGCCGCCTGCGCGCGACAGGCGGCTGCCTGTTGCCGACAACGCACAGGGTCGGTAGCCAACGCCAGCATTGACTCGGCAAGTAGCTGCTGATCCGGAACATGCCCCATTGAAACCCGATCCACGGGCCTGGGCTCTCCTACCGGCACCCACTGCATTGCACCGCCCCAAATATCCAACAACCCCGGATGCGCTGGTAAAACTTGGGCGCCGCCTTGAAGCGCGTGTTCGAAAGGAATGAGTCCCCAGCCCTCCCCCAGCGCTGAACTTACGCCGATCTCACACACTGCATACAGTTCGCTGAGTTGTTGTTCAGACCAGGGCTTGGGGAGTTCATCGTGGGTAAATACGACGTTATTGGTTAACCCTAAGCGGTCACGTTCGGCCCTCAAGTTGATGTGTGGCCGTAGCGGTTCGCAGTGCATCATCAACGTTGTATCAGGACGCTGTGAGACGATGGATGCAAAAGCGCGAAGGGTGGCCTCGGGACACTTGCGGTGATCGTTGCGGTTAGCATTGAGAATCCAGACCCTGTCCCAATGTTGCGTCAAACCCGGCAAAAGCTTTCGACGCAACGTTGGCCGGGCGAGCAATGTAATCAACGGGGCTCGTGGTTGACGCACCGCGTGGAAGATCCAACTGATAACGGGCAGCCCTGGCACTGCACTCGCCAGGGCGCGCGCAGCCATGGGGTGATAGGCAACAACCTGCGTACAAGCACGCAGGCCTGCCAAGCGATCCGCCTTATAAATAGGCCCCTCTACAGGGACATAGGCCACCAATATCGCCTTATAGCCATCTTTCCTGACACACTGTGCTTGCCACGCCGTCAATACATTTACGCCAATCAACAGCACCACGTCGGTGCTGTTTTCTCGGAGCCGGGTACGCAATGCACTCGTGCGCCCAATATCCCTGGGGTCGCTTTTCAACTCCACCCACTTTTCCGCCACATGGGCAGGGCCTGCTCCGATTACCGTGACGCAATGCACCAACGCCAGTGCATTGGCAATGCCAACTGCGACGTTGCCAAAGCCGGTATGGCGCGAGGTGTGTGAAACAATCAATAGGCGAGCCAAGGTCGGGCGCCCTTAGCCATCAATATTGACGAACGCGGGAATGGCTGTTTCCACCGTGATGTCCAAAGAATCAACACCCGCTGGAAAAGACGGAAAATAGTCTGGCTGATAATGATTGATTCTACCCGTATAACTACCGTAGTTGGTTTTCCCGATCATGGTGGCAACCCCACACATTCCGGGATAAAAACCGTCTTGCACCAATTGCGTCGTTTCAATACCCAGCGCGTTCAGCCAATTAACTGCCCGTATGCTAATGGGCGCCTCAGCCTGATTGACAAGGCAAATACACACCCACCACTTTTGATTATCCGACACTTCAACAGCGGCCTGAATCAGTTCGTCCAGGTCATCCGGGTTCTCGGTGTTGGCATTCTGATTAAACTGCACAACGCCGGCCTCATCCGCCATTACTAGCCAGTACATCGATATATCAGAAGGTTGAGGTGGGTTGGTGGGTTTGACATGGCTTCGGTTGATGACGATGGACGTTGTTGTCCCCGTGAGGATAGGCAGGCCGCCCGAGCGATCAACGACGAACGTCGAGGTGTTTGATACTTTTATTGAACCGTCGAGATACACTTCAAGGGCTTGCGCAAGCGTGTCACCCAATGACTCATACTTTATCGCCTCGGTAGAGGTCTTGGCGAGATTACCCAGTACGTTGGAAATAGGCGTCAATTTAATATTGATCACACCCGGGTTGGCGATCAATGTCGAACTCCATTTATCGACGACGCTTGCACTGCTGTAGTCCGGCTGCCAAGTCGGGCTGGTAGGGACGATGACGCCGGACAAGACCTCAGGTGAGCCGCCGACGATTGACAACTGGGAATTACGACTTGAAATCCAGCCGCTGGCCATCTGATCCCATTCCGCCTCGGCGCTAACAGCCACACTGACAAACAGAGATTTATATTCGGCACTCATGCTCGCGGTCGCCGCAGACTCGCTCAACTGCGAAGAATTGTCGGAGGTCACCAAGTAGCTCAAGCTACCTCCCGCCGTACTCTGATTGACAATGTGCGTACCCCACACGTCAAAGAACGAAAAAAAGTCGCGTTGTGTTTCAGCGCTAAACGCCGGCGGCAAGTTATTGATCGCCTCCATAAAATCCGGGTTCAACACGTTACCCGTGATTGATTTGAGCTGGGTATCCCACAGCGTTGTCTTGGCCTCGACGAGCCCATAAAAGTTTGTATTATCACCTTTAGAAAGGCTGGAATACGAAGCTGAAAACTCCGCCGAGAACCCCCACCCACCGCCACTCGCCGATGCCTCCGCCGCCATATGAGTGCGGTACTGATCTTCCGACGTAAAGGAACTATAGGAAATCTTGCTTTCATGCCGCTCGAACTGGCTGACGTTCGCAGGCAATAAATACTCTATGCCTCCCTCGACCACAACAGTGCCATCTTTTTCGTCAAGATTAATAATTTGTTGTGTGAAGGTAGTCGTGCTGACGGCCGTCGCAATATTAAAGCCATAGCCCAGAGAAGAAGCGCCAGGGAGTATATTGGCAACACTGTTAAGCTTGCTCATACTATGTATTCCTTTACGCAGTAAACCATTAAGGCATGGCAGGCACGTGCCTGCCCACGAAGAACTTAGTCTGCTTTTTTTTGCAGTTTAATCAACGTCGAAGCGCGCGTTTTATTGATCATCGATTTAAACAAAGGTTGCGCCTTGATCCGTCTTAAAATGCATCTAGCGGTACGACAATAGCCCATGCTGGCATTTAGGCATCCTCGTTTTCAATCTCGTGGTTCACGTCGCTGTCTTGCTTTTTTTTGACAAGCCCCCCTGTGGACGCGATAAGTGCTTGCTTTGCCTGACCGGCGCTTGCTCAACGGGCACCACTCTTCGACGTCAGGTAAGCGGCTCACAACAAAAATTAGCCGACAAACGGTAGAGATGTAATGAGCGTCGTGCTCCCGTATTTGCGGGGCGTTGACGGTTTTTTATATTTGAGCGTCTATGCTGCGGCCCTTCGTTGGGGAGTAACCGGCTTCTGACCTGCTCAGAAGCGTTCGTATCAACATATTCGGCAACCTGCCGTGGTGCGAACACCGTTTTGGTTGGTGAGACCAGCGACACCTCCATGCCTAAAGTCGGGCGTGTGGTTGTGTCGTTGACTCATACAGCCCGACTGGAAGCCTTACCGTGTACCCCATTTCCCTTATCCTTATTTACAACGGGCTCAAGGTGGACGATGACGAGGTTGAGAAACCGACGCAGCACTCGTTCATGATCCTGGCTGTCACAGCCTTTGCTACCAGTATTGATGCGCTGGCCGTCGGTGTGGGCTTGGCGTTTGTCGACGTGAATATCTTGGTGGCTTCGGCGGCGATTGGGCTTGCAACCATGACCATGGTGACCATCGGCATGATGCTTGGGCGGGTGCTGGGTACCGTGGTGGGCAAGCGTGCTGAGTTGGTGGGTGGCGTGGTGTTGATGCTGGTGGGTGCGACTATTTTGTATGAGCATCTTTCGGCCTGAAAAAACACAAGCACCCGCAAAGCCGGGTCCGGATGGCAGTCGACCTGATTTTGAAGGCTGAGCCCAATCAAAAGTGGGAGCGGGCTTGCTCACGAAAGCGGCAAACCAGTCAGCTTATTTGTAACTGACCCAGCGCATTCGCGAGCAAGCCCGCTCCCACAAAAAAGCGAGATGCTATCAAGCCGCGCGGCTTTCCTTCTTCAAACTCTCCATATCAATGACAAAGCGATACTTCACATCACCCTTGAGCATCCGCTCGTACGCCTCGTTGATACCCTGAATATCGATCATCTCAATGTCCGAGACAATCTTATGCTTGGCGCAGAAATCCAGCATATCCTGGGTTTCCTGGATGCCACCGATCAACGAACCCGCCAGGCTGCGGCGCTTGAAAATCAGATTGAACACCGAAGGCGACGGGTGCGGGCTGTCGGGCGCGCCGACCAACGTCATGGTGCCGTCACGCTTGAGCAGATTGAGAAACGCATCCAGGTCGTGCGGCGCTGCGACGGTGTTGAGAATGAAGTCCAGACTGTTGGCAACTTTGGCCATTTCGTCCGGGTTCTTCGAAACCACCACTTGGTCAGCCCCCAAACGCAGCCCATCTTCACGTTTGTTCGGCGAGGTCGTGAATAACGTGACATGCGCGCCCATGGCATGCGCGATTTTCACCGCCATATGCCCTAACCCACCGAGGCCGACTACACCGACTTTCTTGCCAGGGCCAACCTTCCAGTGATGCAACGGCGAGTACGTGGTGATCCCTGCGCACAGCAGCGGCGCCACGGCCGCCAGGTTCGAATCATCGTGGGAGATACGCAATACAAACTTCGCTTTGACCACGATGCTGTCCGAGTAGCCGCCAAAGGTATTTTCGCCGCCGAACACCGGGCCGTTGTAGGTGCCGGTAAAACCGTTCTCGCAGTATTGCTCCTCGCCCTCGGCACAGGACGCGCAGTGCTGACAGCTGTCGACCATACAACCGACACCGGCCAAATCACCGACCTTGAACGTCTTCACATCGGCGCCGACGGCGGTGACGCGGCCGACGATTTCGTGGCCGGGCACCGACGGGTACAAGGTGTTGTGCCACTCGTTACGTGCGGTGTGCAGGTCGGAGTGGCACACGCCGCAATAGAGTATGTCGATCTGGACGTCATCGGCCCCTGGCGCGCGGCGTTCGAAGGTAAAGGGTTTAAGTGCATCCTTGGAATCCCGCGCGGCGTAGCTGTATGTCTTGGCCATTTGGTTCACCTGTTGAACTGACGGTAGAGGTCAGTGGACCAATATAGACGCTGAACCGTTCAACCGAGCACAGGCGTACAAGCCCTTCGTCCGGTGTTACCCCCAGGGCGTACTGACGCAAACCCTGCAAATCGCCCTGCTGGCGTCGCTCAAGTCCACCGTGGATTGCGTCACTGCATTCTCCGAGACCGATTTCCGCCCGGACATGGCCAAGATCGACGTGCCAACCCTGGCCATCCACGGTGACGGCGATCAGGTCGTGCCGTTCGAGACCACCGGCAAAGTCGCGGCCGAGATGATCAAGGGCGCACAGTTGAAGGTGTACGAGGATGCGCCACACGGCTTCGCAGCCACCCACACCCAGCAGTTGAACGAAGACTTGTTGGCGTTCCTGACGCGCTGAACACCTGAACCACCCTCACCTTGTTTTCGGCCGGGCTTGCCCGGCTTTTTTTGTTAGATGCCGCCCTTCGATAGGATGCAGCTGAACCGGCGACTGCCGGAGGCGGTCCCAACTCATACGCTCATCGCTGCAGGTAATCGCAAATGTCGCTCCCTAAAGAAATGACCCTGATCGAAATCACCACGCCCGGTGGCCCCGAGGTCCTGCAACCACGTCGCGCCGACGTGCCAGTGGCAGGCCCAGGCGAGATCCTGATTCGCGTGCACGCCGCCGGGGTCAACCGCCCAGACGCCTTGCAGCGCGCCGGCAAATACCCGATGAAACCGGGCATGAGCCCGATCCCAGGCCTGGAAGTGGCCGGTGAAGTGGTCGCGCTGGGTGCCGGTGTGAATGAATACACGCTTGGCGATAAGGTCTGCGCCCTGACCAATGGCGGGGGTTATGCGCAGTTTTGCGCCGTGCCCGCGAGCCAGGCGCTGCCGATCCCGCAGGGCATGGACTGGATTCAAGCGGCTGCCGTGCCGGAAACCTTCTTCACCGTCTGGGCCAACCTATTCGGCCTCGGCGGCGCGCACAAAGGCCAGCGAGCCTTGATTCATGGCGGCACCAGCGGCATCGGCACCACGGCGTTGATGCTCTGCCGCGAGTTCGGCATCCACGCCTTCGCCACCGCCGGCAGTGCCGACAAATGCGCGGCAATTGCCAAGCTGGGCGCCGAACCGATCAATTACCGCGAGCAGGACTTCGCCGACGTCATCGCCAAGAAAACCGGTGACAAGGGCGTGAATGTGATCCTCGACATCATGGGAGCCTCCTACCTCAACAACAATCTCAAGGCCCTGGCCATGGACGGGCATTTGGTGATGCTGGGTTTCCTCGGCGGCGGCAAGGCCAACGATGTCGACCTGTTGACCATCCTCGGCAAACGCGCCGTCATCACCGGTTCGTTGCTGCGCGCACGCACCCAGGAAGAAAAGGCCGCCATCGCCGAACAACTGCGCGAATACGTGTGGCCGGTGCTGTCGGCCGGGCGCTGCCTGCCGATCATCGACAAGGTCTACGAATACACCGACGCCGCCCAAGCCCATGCGCGGATGGAAGGCGGCGACCATATTGGCAAGATTGTGTTGCAGGTGAAGTGAAGACACCTTGCCCACCGGTGGCGAGGAAGCTGACTCCCTCGCCACTCAAATCAAGCCAACTCGCTTACTCGGCATACACCGGGTAATCGGTATAACCCAGCGCCGAGCCGCCGTACATGCCTTCAGCCCGCAGCGCGTTCAGCGGCCAGCCATTGAACAGGCGCTGCGGCAAGTCCGGGTTGGCAATGAACGGGCGCCCGAACGCGATCAAGTCAGCCAACCCCGCCGCTACCAGTTTCGCACCGCGCTCTGCGGTGTAGCGGCCGGCGTAGATGATCCGCCCACTGAAGGTGCTGCGCACGGCCTGGCGGAAGGTTTCCGGCAAGTCGGGGGCATTGTCCCAGTCGGCTTCGGCGATGGACACGTAGGCGATGCCGGACGCTTCGAGCACCTTGATCGCTTCGATGTAGGTGTGATGCGGGTCCTCTTCCACCAGGCCGATGTAAACGCGGTCTTGATCGGTGCCGCTGAACAGCGGTGAAAAACGCACGCCGAGACGCTCCGGCCCGACCACGGCGGTCACGGCTTCGACAATCTCGCGCAGAAAACGCAGGCGGTTGTGCAACGAGCCACCGTACTCGTCATCACGCTGGTTGGCGTGGGCCGAGATGAACTGATTGACCAAATACCCATTGGCGGCGTGGATTTCCACGCCATCAAAGCCGGCATCCAACGCATTGCGCGCGGCCTGGGCGTAATGCCCTACCAACGCCTCAATTTCCAGTGTGCTCAACGCACGCGGTACGGGCGGCTGCTTCAACTCGCCGACACCAGGGCCGGTTTCGATAAACGCCTTGGCTTGCAGCGCCGCCAACGCAGACGGCGCAACCGGCGCGGCCCCCTCCGGCTGCAGCGCATTGTGGGACACACGGCCAACATGCCAGAGTTGCGCAAAGATCACCCCACCTTCGGCGTGCACCGCGTCGGTCACTTTGCGCCAGCCGTCGATCTGCGCCGGGCTGTAGATCCCCGGCGTCCAGGCGTAGCCCTGGCCGCGCGGCTCGATTTGCGTGCCTTCGCTGACCATGAAGCCGGCCGTGGCGCGCTGACGGTAATACTCGGCCATCAGGTCGGTGGCGATATCGCCGGGTTGCGCGCTGCGTTGACGGGTCAGGGGCGGCAAAACAACACGGTTATTCAACATGTGATGACCCAGTTTGACTGGGGTATTTAAACGGCTAGTCATTTGAAAATATCCAAATTCAAGGCGCACTAAAGCGTTGGCGGCTCCTGAGAGCCGCCAATCCATACAGTGCTTAGTTAATTTAGGCGGTGAGTTTCAGCAGGACTTCAGCAACGTCGCTGGAACTGGCCGGGTTCTGCCCGGTGACCAGCAAACCATCTTCGAGCACAAAGGATTGCCAATCAGCGCCCTTTTCATAGCGGCCGCCGAGTGCCTTGAAATCATCTTCAATCAGGAACGGCACCACATCGGTCAAGCCCACAGCGACCTCTTCGGCGTTGGAGAAGCCGGTAACACGGCGCCCCTTGACCAGCGGCTCGCCATTGACTGCCTTGACGTGACGCAGCGCGCCCGGCGCATGGCAGACAAAGCCGATGGGCTTGCCGGCACGTTCGAACGACTCGATCAGCGCGATGGAAACAGGCGATTGCGCCAAGTCCCACAACGGCCCATGACCACCTGGGTAGAACACCGTGTCGAAGTCGTCGGCGTTGACCGACTCAAGCTTGACGGTGTTGGCCAGCGCCTGCTGGGCCGCCGGGTCGGCTGCAAAACGCCGGGTTTGTTCGGTTTGCGCGTCCGGCTGATCACTGACCGGGTCCAACGGTGGTTGCCCACCGGCTGGGGATGCCAGCACCAACTCGGCGCCGGCGTCCTTGAACGTGTAATAGGGTGCAGCAAATTCTTCGAGCCAGAAGCCGGTTTTACGACCGGTATTGCCAAGCTGGTCGTGAGAGGTCAGTACCATTAATACTTTCATTTTCCAGTGCCTCGATCGATGTGATTGTCAGTAGGTTCAGGGCAACCCAACAGCTGTTGGGTCAGCAGCAACGCCTGATCAAAAGGCGCGGATGTTCGGGTGATCTTGCTCATGACGCTGGTCCCCAACCACAACGCATACAGGCGTTGGGCCAGGCTTTCGGGGTGTTGCCGGACCGTCAGCGAGCCGTCTTCGAGGCCGTTTTGCAAGGCCTCGGCAAGCAAGGCGATGGTGCGCGCAGTGCCGCGCTGCAGGGCCAAACGCATCGGCTCTGAAAGGTCTGACACCTCAGCACCGAGTTTGACGGCAAGACATTTGCCCGCGTCGGTGCAGCCGGTCTGATTGTCGATCCAGGTGTGCCAATAGCGCATTAACCTGGCCGCTGCGGACAGCTCGGTTTGCTGGAACAGTTGCTCTATGCCTTTCACGTAGTGGTCGAAATAGGTATCGAGCAGGACAACACCGAACGCATCTTTGGAGCTGAAGTAGTGATAAAACGAACCTTTCGGTACATCGGCGGCTTGAAGTATTTCGTTCAACCCCACCGCAGAAAACCCTTTGCGGCTCACCAGCAATTGCGCCGAATCCAGAATCGTCTGCCTTGCACTTTTAGTCTCGTTAGTCATCATTCATCCCGTCCGATTAGACCAGTCGTCTAGTTCGTTGAGGGGATGTTAGGCGCCGAGAAAAACTTCAACAATGTCATATCCGCAAGGATTCCGGACACGCTGCAAAGGCAGTTGCCGTTTGCCCGGCACCCGCCGACAATCCCCACTCCTGCGCCCCTTGGAGAATGACAATGCACAGCGTTGCGCTGATGGCTTACCCGAACTTCCAGTCCCTGAGCCTCAGCCTGGGCTCGGTGTTCGAGTGCGCGAACCTGCTGCGCGGCGAGCCGGCCTATGAGTTCCACCTGGTGTCGGAGCGTGGCGGCGCGGTCATGACCTCCCAAGGTTTTTCGGTGAATACCACGCCGATTCGGCCGCAGGGCTATGACACGCTGATCGTCAGCGGCTATCTGGAATTTCGCCTGCCCGAGGCCAACCTGCTCGAATTGGTCAAGGCCGCCTCCGCGCAGTCGCGGCGCGTGGCCTCGCTGTGCATGGGCATTTTCGTATTGGCCGAAGCCGGTTTGCTCGAAGGCAAGCGCACCACCACCCACTGGATTCACGCACCGGCATTTCGCAAACGCTACCCGGATATCCAGCTGGAAGAAGACAAACTATTCGTGGTCGACGGCCAGATCTGGACCGGCGCAGGCATGAGCGCCGGTGTGGACATGGCACTGGCGATGGTCGAGGCCGACTTAGGCAGCGACCTCGCCCGGCGTATTGCGCGCAAATTGGTGATTGCCCAGCGCCGCGGCAGTGAACAGTCGCAGTTGTCGGCCTTGTTGGAACTGGACCCAAAATCCGACCGCGTGCAACTGGCACTGGCCTACGCCCGCGAGAACCTCACCCATGACCTGTCAGTGGAAGCCTTGGCCGACGTGGCCCGGCTGAGCCCACGCCAATTCAGCCGGGTGTTTCGCGAAGAAACCGGGCAGACGCCGGCCAAGGCCATCGAGTCGCTGCGCGTGGAAGCTGCGCGGGCGATGATGGAAACCAGTCGTCATCCGGTCGAAGTGGTGGCCCGCGAAACTGGTTTTGGTGATCGCGAGCGCATGCGCCAGGCGTTTCTGCGCGCATTCGGGCAGCCGCCACAGGCGATGCAGCAGGTGCTGTTCAACCCGAGTTAGGCGCAGTGCCACCATCGCAAGCCCGCGTGTTGTGACGAGTGGGCTTGCCCCGAGTTGGAGCGCGAAGCGCTCCCAATCCAGGCGCCGCGGCATCACTGACAAACCGCGTCGGCAGGTTACGGGTATGCTTCGCAGCCCAACGCGGGACAAACCCCACATTTGATCTTCGCGGCTTTGGGAATCGCGTCCGCTTGACTAATCGGCATCGGGGCTAGGTGCGTAGCCGAACATCGACTTCACCTCCAGGTAATCCTCCAAGCCAAACACGCCCCACTCACGCCCGTTGCCCGACTGCTTGTACCCGCCAAACGGCGCGCCATTGTCGGCCTTGCTGCCATTGAGATGGACCATGCCGGTGCGCAAGCGCCGAGCGATGGACCGCGCGCGTTCCAGGGTGCCGGCGGCCACGTAACCGGAGAGGCCATAGGGACTGTCATTGGCAATCGCTATGGCCTGCTCCTCGCTGTCGTAAGGAATGATCACCAGCACCGGCCCGAACACTTCCTCGCGGGCAATCGGCAGTTGTGGGTCGACATCGGCGAACACCGTGGGCCGCGTGTAAAAACCAGTCGTCACGCCGTCGGGTCGGCCCACGCCGCCGCACACCGGTGGCTGATCCACTGCCCCCAACAACGCCTGCACCCGTTCGAACTGCGCCTGATTGGCCAGCGGCCCCATGGCCGTGGCCGGGTTGCTGTCGTCAAAACACACCTGCGCCGCCACCTCCCGGGCAATCTGTACCGCACGCGCCTGCATGGCTCGTGGGATCAGTAGGCGCGTCGGTGCGTTGCACGACTGCCCACTGTTGCGAAAACAGCTGCTGACACCGTGGCACACCGCCGCATCGAGATCCGCGTCCGCGAGGATCAGGTTGGCCGACTTGCCGCCCAATTCTTGGGAAACGCGCTTGACTGTCTCCGCCGCCGCCTTGGCCACTGCAATCCCGGCGCCGGTGGAGCCGGTGAAGGAGACCATGTCGATATCAGCGTGCCGGGCGATGCCGTCACCGAGGGTCGGGCCATCGCCATTGACCAGGTTGAACACGCCCTTGGGCACCCCCGCCCGATGCAGGATATCGGCCAGCAACATGGCCGACAGCGGCGCCTTCTCGCTGGGTTTTAGCACCAGCGTGCAGCCCGCTGCCAAGGCCGGGGCGAGCTTGCAGGTGAGCTGGTTCAGCGGCCAGTTCCACGGTGTGATCAGGCCACACACGCCAATCGGTTCGCGGCTGATCAGCGTGCTGCCATGGGCGCGATCAAACTCATAGTCTTTCAACAGCTCATAAGCCCGTTGCAGATGACCAAGGCCTGCCGGCACGTGTGCGCTGCGCGCCAGGGACAAAGGTGCGCCCATCTCTTCGTGCACGCACTGCGCGAGGGCTTCGCTGTGTTGGCAGTAACCGTCGATGATCACCGCCAGCAGCGCCAAGCGTTGCTCTCGAGTCCACTGACTGTAACTGTCGAAAGCGCGCCTGGCCGCCGCCACCGCCAGGTCCAGGTCGGCGCGGGAGCCCAGGCTGATGCTGGCGATGGCGCACTCGGTGGACGGGTTGATCACCGCCAAGGTCTCGGTCCCCAAGGGCTTGACCCACTGGCCGTCGATATAGAAATCCAGCGGGTTCATCGCGTCGCCTCAAGTGCATCACCCAAGGTGCGGAAAATCAGCGCGATCTGTTCTTCAGTGATGATCAACGGCGGCGACAGCACGATGTTTTCCCCGGATGCGCGCACCAGCACGCCCGCGTCGAAACAGCGCTGCGCCACCTCCCCGGCTCGCGCGCCCGGCGCACCGTCGCGGGGTTTGAGTTCAACGGCGCAGAGCAAACCAATCGCGCGCACGTCCAGCACCCAAGATTGCTCGCGCAACGCCAGCGCGCGGGTTTGCCACAGCGGAGCAATGCGCTGGACATGCGCGTTGATACCAAGCTCTTTATGTACTTCCAACGTTGCCAAGCCGGCGGCGCAGGCTAAAGGGTGAGCCGAATAGGTGTAGCCATGCATCAACTCAATGGCCTGTTCCGGGCCTTGCATAAAGGCCTCGTACACCGCGCCACTGACCAACACGCCGCCCATGGGCACTGCGCCGTTGGTGAGGCCCTTGGCCAGGGTGATCAAGTCCGGCGTGACACCGAAGGTTTGAGCAGCAAAGCCGTGGCCGACACGACCGAAGCCGGTGATCACCTCATCAAAAATCAACAGCACGCCATGGCGGTCGCAGATCTCGCGCAGTGTTTGCAGGTAACCCAGGGGCGGTGCATAGACACCACCGGAACCGGTCACCGGCTCGACAATCACCGCCGCCACGGTCGCCGGGTCGTGGATTTCCAGCAGTTGCAACAGCGCATCGGCATAGTGCGCGCCCTGCTCCGGTTGGCCGCGGCTGAAACGCGAGCCCGCGTCATACGGTAACGGCAAGTGCGCCACATCGCCGAGCAATGGGCCGAAGTCACGCTTCTGCCGGCCAATTCCCGACACTGACAGCCCGCCAAACCCCATGCCGTGATAGCCCTTGGCGCGGCCGATCAGCTTGGTGCGGCGGCAGTCGCCGCGCGCCTGATGGTAGGCGCGAGCGATCTTCAACGCGGTGTCTACCGCTTCAGAACCGGAGTTGGTGAAGAACACTTTGTCCAGGCCATTCGGGGCTATGGCCACCAAACGATCAGCCAGGGTCAGCGCGGCCGGGTGGCTCATCTTGAAGGAGGACACGAAGTCCAGGCGCCCCGCCGCTTCACGAATCGCCTCGACGATACGCGGCTGGCCGTGGCCGGCATTGACGCACCAAAGCCCAGCCATGGCATCGAGCACATCGCGCCCCTCGGTGGTGGTGTAGTGCATGCCGGCCGCACGATCAAACAGCATCGGCTGGCGATTGAAGGGGCGCATTGCGGTAAAGGGTGCCCACAGGGAGGAGGTCATTGGTTGTACTCCTTAAGACTGGATTCGCGTGCCGATCAGGGTCGGGCGTTGCAGGGCTCCGGCATTGGTGTTGACGCCACGCTCGAAGTGCAGGCAGCCGTGCTGCACGCGGCAGCTGACGTGGTCACCGAAGGCGGTTTCGACAAAACGCCAGTGCATACGCAACTCGCCCTCGGGCGTCCAACGCGCCTCGGCCACGACGGGCGTTTGCTCCGGTTGATATTGGTGGTGCAGGTAATTGCCGGTGATGCTGGTGGTGGTTTCAATCGGCTGCTGAAAACCGGCGCGTACGTGGTGGGTACCACGGTGGTCGATCAGGGTGAAATCGCAGTACTCGCCCTTGAGTTCAAAGGCCAACTCGCGCACACCGTCTTCATTCGGCTCGATAGCGAAACGGCCTTGCAGCGCGGCGCTGGCGGGCGAGGTTTGCAAGCCTTGCAGCGCGGGCTGGCGCAGGCCGTCGATCAATGCGCCCAGTTGCGCCTGGCTGGCTTGAGCATCCACAGCAGTACGCCCCAAGGCCGGGAACAGATGCTGCCACAGCGCTTTGTGCAAACGTTTCTCGCCCAGGCGCAGGCCGCAGGTGAACACAATCACCGTGTCCTGCTGCGGCAGCACGATGCATTGCTGGCCGAACACCCCGGAGGCGTAATAGCCGCCGTGCTCGGTCATCCACCACTGGTAGCCGTAACCTTCGCGCTGGGCGTCGTTGGCCCTATTCTTGTCGCGCGGCAGGTACTGCTTGCCGTCGAATTCCCCCATCCACACGTCTTGCACCTGGTTGCGCGTGGCCTGCGCCACCCACTGCGGCGACAACAACTGGCGGCCCTGCCACTGGCCGTGGTTGAGGTGCAGTACACCGAACTTCAACGCGTCCTCACTGGTACAGCTCAGACCGTTGCCGCCCGAGTTGAAACCACCCGGCGCCAGGTCCCATTCGAGCCTATCAAGTCCCAGATAATCGAGGACACGCGCCTGCAACAAGGCATACATCGTCTGCCCGGTCACTTGGGTGACAATCGCCGAGAGCATGAAACTGGAGGCACTGCTGTAGATAAACGAATGGCCCGGCGGCTCGTCTACCGGTTCATTGAGAAAGGCTTCGACCCAACTGCTTTGCAGGTTACGCCAGTCGCCGCCGGAAATACCGCGGGTATGGCCGGTGCGCATGGTCAGCAAATCTTCCACGGTCATGGCCGCGAGGTTGGCACTGATGGGTCGCGGGCACAGCTCGGGGAAAAAACTAACGACCTTGGCGTCGAGCCGCAGGCGCTCGTCGTCCACCAACAGGCCGATCGCGGTGGCGGTCCAGCTCTTGGTTGCCGAATGCTGCACATGCATGCGGTGCGCCGAATAAGGCTGCCAGAAGGCCTCGGCTACCACCGCGCCTTGGCGGTACAGCATGAAACTGTGCAGCTCAAGGCCCGCCTCGCTGATGGCCTGGAGGAAGTCGACAATGCCGGCCGGGTCGACACCGCGTTCATGGGGCAAGGCCCTGGGCAGCGGAATGTAGGTCATGATGGGTCCTCGATGATGTTTTTACATCTCAAATAATGCAGATAAAGATTTGTTCGCTGCGGCCCTGATGTATTTGCACCGCCTATAATTCAGTTTTCCGGGTATCCTTGCCTCCCCTGTCACTGGAACGACTTCGCGCCATGTCCCAACTCACCTCGCTGCAGACCAAAGTCGCCGGCCAGATCCTTACCGCCATCGCCAATGGCGACCTGCAACCCGGTATGCACCTCAAAGAAGTCGAACTGGCCCAGCGCCTGGGTGTATCGCGCTCGCCGATCCGCAGTGCGCTGTCGTACCTGGCCGAACAGAAAGCCATCGAGCCGTTGGCGCAACAGGGCTTTCGCGTGCCCCTGAACGCTGGCGCTGGCCTGGCGCAACAGGTCAGTGAGTTGCACAACGAAGAGGACCAGTTCTACACGCGACTGATCGACGACCGCTTGAACCAGGTGCTGCCCGACCAGATCTCCGAGAGCGATTTGCTGCGCCGCTACGGCGTCGGCAAAAGTGTGCTGCGCCGGTGCTTGCTGCGCCTGTCCGACGAAGGTGTGATGCAGCGCAAACACGGGCATGGCTGGCAGTTTTTGCCGACGCTGAACAGCCCGCAAACGCGCTTTGAGAGCTACCGCTTTCGCATGCTGCTGGAACCGGCTGGGTTGTTGGAGCCGACGTTCAAGATCAGCCCTGAGCAATTCCGCCGCTGCCGTGAGCGGCAAATGGAACTGCTGGAGGGCAAGGTTGATGGGCAGCGTTTTATCGAGTGCAACGCGGAGTTCCATGAACTGCTGGCGGCGGCGTCCGGTAATGGCTATATCTTGCAGGCGATCCAGCAGCAGAACCGGTTGCGTCGGTTGACCGAGTTCCACACGGTGAGCAATGTGGAGCGGGTCAGGGTTTCGTGCCAGGAGCACCTGGCGATTCTGGATGCCTTGGAGCAAGGCGATAATGAGTGGGCCTCGACGTTGTTGCATCGGCACTTGGATGTGGCGAGTAAGTTGCGGGTGGCGCGGAATAAGGGATGATGCGTTTTTGGCGTTCTGATTGGGGGCATATCCGTTGCTGCGGTGATGGCCGCTCCCACATTCTGACCGTGGTGTGTCAGCCCAATATGGGTGGGTTTGCCGGCCATCAACGCAGGCAAGCCAGCGCCCACAGTTAGCCCTGGCACACCCCTCCCAGAACACGGTCATCACCAAAGCGCCACGGTATAACCGACGATCACGCGGTTTTCATTCGTGTCACGCTGATAATTGGCCTTGCTCAACGCGTTGCGCCACCGCAACGAAATCCCTTTCAGCGCCCCGGTCTGAAACACATACCCCACGTCAATATCCCGCTCCCACTCACGCCCCTCCCCCGCAAACCCCCTCACCTGCGCCTGATCCCCTTTGGCCCAACGCGTAGAAAACGTCAGCCCCGGCACCCCCAACGCTGTAAAGTCAAAGTCATACCGCGCATGCCAGACCCGCTCATTGGTCTGCGAAAAATTGCTCAACTGGTACTCGGAAAACAGATACGTATTGGTCCCGTTCACATAGGTGAACGGTGTCGCCCCGTACTGCTCCTGATAACCCCCGCCAAAGCTGTGCCCCTTGTAGCTGAACATCGCTCGCGTACTCAGCGCACGGTTATCCACCTTGCCCGCCAACCCCGACCCCGACTTGTCCGCATCGAAATAACGGATATCCGTCTTGAGCGTGCCGCCACCCAGCGCAAAGCTGTTCTTCACCCCAACAAAGTGCTGCTGGTAGATATCCTCCAACTGCGCAAAGTGATAACTGAGGGTCATACCCGGCGTGAGCTTGTAATCGCCGCCGACAAAGCGCAAACGATCACTCTTGGCAGTGCTCTTGTAGGCCCCGCTCTGGCTGGTCAGCCCCATATCTTCGTATTCGGTGGACTCTCGCTGCTTGGTCTGGTCGATCTGCCCGCCAATCAACGCAAGCCCGGCGATGTCTGTGGAGGTCGCTTGGGTGCCGCGGAAGGTCTGCGGGAACAGCCGGCTGGTGTTGGGCTGCAAAATCGGCAAGTCCGGCAGCAGGTAGCCGCTGCGCAACTCGCTCTGGGCAACACGCACTTTGCCGGTCACGCCGTACTTGGAGTACTCGTCATGCGCGCGCTTGGAGTAACTCGGCTTGCCCGGCGTGGCGTC
The DNA here is from genome assembly GCF_052850675.1 of Pseudomonas sp. 1152_12. NCBI lineage: Bacteria > Pseudomonadati > Pseudomonadota > Gammaproteobacteria > Pseudomonadales > Pseudomonadaceae > Pseudomonas > Pseudomonas sp. 1152_12. Next base: position 96,004 of record NZ_VXCW01000013.1, read on the forward strand.
GTTATCCCGCGACAACAAACCGGAGCCCGAGCGATCCGGGCTGGAGTCGAGTTTCACGCCGAGCATCCCGACCACATCTACACCAAACCCGACAGTGCCTTCGGTAAAGCCTGACTTGAGGTTGAGGATAAAACCCTGAGCCCATTCCTCACGCTTGGATTGCCCCGCACCTTCGCGGTAGTCGCGGTTGAAGTAGTAGTTCTTCAGGCCCAGGTCTGCCTTGCCGTCCTTGAGGAATTCAGCCTGGGCCGGGGCGCACAGCAGGCCCCCGCTCATGAGGCCGACGCCCTTCAAGATCAGGTTTAGGTTGTTGTTATGCATGTTCTTGGCTCCTGGCAGTCGTTATCGGTAAGTAGGTCTTATTGTTTTTTGGGTACGACATTCCCCATCACGCAGGTTAAAAAGGCCTGCGCGCTGGGTGAAATCAGGGGGTTAAATAGCCGGTCGTATTCGGTAGCCGCCGTCCGGCAGTTGCTTCAAGGGGCTGGCGGCGGCCAGCAATTGGCGGGTGTACGGGTGCTGCGGGTGATCGAAAATCTGCTCACGTGCGCCCACTTCCACCACCTGGCCCTGGTGCATCACCGCCACCCGATGGGCGATGCGCTCCACCGCCGCCAAGTCATGGGAGATGAACAGGCAGGCAAAGCCGTACTGCGCCTGCAAACGCTCGAACAGTTCGAGGATCTGTTTCTGGATGGTCATGTCCAGCGCCGAAATCGGCTCATCGGCGATCACCAATTGCGGATGACGCACCAGGGCTCGGCCGATTGCCACGCGCTGGCGCTGCCCGCCGGATAACTGATGGGGAAAGCGTTCAACGAACTGCTCATCCAGGCCAACATCCTGCAAGGTTTGGGTGACCCGCTCACGGCGCTCGGCGGCATTCAGGCCGGGTTCGTGGCGTAACGGCTCGGCAAGGATTTCGCCGATTTTCATCCGTGGGTTCAGGGATGAATACGGGTCCTGGAAGATCATCTGGCATTGCAGCCGATGGGCACGGTTGGCGGCCTTGAGAATGTCCACGCCCTTGAAGCGGATCGCCCCGGCGCAGGGTTTGATCAGCCCTACCAGCGAGCGGCCCAGCGTGGTCTTGCCCGAACCGCTGCCACCGACCAGCGCCAGGGTTTCACCCGGGGCAATCACCAAACTGGCCGAATGCACCACGCGGTTGAACTGGCGCCTACCCCAAAATGAAGTCGGCCCGGGATGTTCGATGCACACGCGATCAACCTCCACTAACGGCCCGTTGCTGGCCGGCAACGCCGCTAACGCGCCACGCCTTGGCAACGCTTCGAGCAGTTGGCGGGTGTACTCGGCCTTGGGTGCCAGCAGGACGTCGTCGGTGCTGCCCTGCTCCACCGCCTGGCCGCGGCGCATCACCACCACTTTGTGCGCATAACGAGCGACCAGCGACAGGTCATGGCTGATAAACAGGATGGCCGTGCCCTGCTCGCGAGTCAGCTCCAGCATCAGCTCGATCACGTCCAGTTGCGCCAGGCAGTCCAGCGCGGTGGTGGGTTCGTCGGCGATCAACAGCGCCGGGCGCAGCAGCATCACTGAAGCCAGCATGATGCGCTGGCGCATGCCGCCAGAGAACTGGTGCGGATAGGACTCCAGGCAACGCTCGGCTGCTTGGATGCCGATGCGGCGCAGCATGGTCAAGCAACGTTCGCGGATCTGCGCAGCGTCAAGATCGGTGTGCAGCCTGAGCGCTTCGCTCATCTGTTGGCCGATTTTCAAGGCCGGGTTGAGTGACACCATCGGCTCCTGGAACACCATGCCGATACTCGCACCGCGAATCGCCCGCAGTTCCTCGGTGCTGACACTGGCCAGGTCGCGCCCCTGGAAGTCCAGGCGCCCGCCACACACTTGCATGGGCAACGGCAGCAAACCAATGGCGGCGCGGGCGGCCATGGTCTTGCCGCTGCCGGACTCACCCACCAGCGCCACAATCTCCCCCGGCGCGATGCTGAAACTCAGGTCATCCACCGCTAACGGGCCGTCTTCACCCACACGGATCTTGAGGTTTTGTACATTCAACAACACAGGAGTGGCGGGCATGTTCACTTCCTCATCCGGGGGTCAAGACGATCACGCAGGGCGTCGCCAAACAGGTTGATCGCCAATAACGCCAGGCAGATAAACAGCCCAGGGAACACCCCCAGCCAAGGTGCCGAGGCGATGTATGGCCGGCTGCTGGCAAGCATGTTGCCCCAGGTGGCGGCCGGCGGCGGCACGCCAAGGCCAAGGAAGCTCAGCGCGCTTTCGGAGAGCAGCGCCCAGCCGAACATGCTGGTGGCCAGCACGCATAACGGCGCCAGGCAATTGGGGGCGATGTGCCGCAGCATGGTGTACAGCTCCGAATTACCGATCACCCGCGAGGCCTCGATGTACTCAAGCTCACGCAGGGACAACACGGTGCCGCGCACCACGCGCACCACCGACGGCGTGTAGGCGATGCCCAAGGCCAAGACGATGCCGTACTTACTGGCGCCGATGATTGCCATGATGCCCAGCGCCATGAGGATGCCGGGAAACGCCAGCAGCGCATCGTTGAACATCATCAGCACGCGGTCGGTCCAGCCGCGCAAGTAACCGGCGAGCATGCCGATCAAGGTGCCCGCCAGCACGGCGACGCTCACCGAAAGCAAACTCACCCACAGGCTGGTGCGCGCACCGATCAACAGACGGCTGAACACATCGCGGCCGAATTCGTCGGTGCCCAGCCAGTGGCTGGCCGAGGGCGCCTGGAAGCGCGACATCAGGTCGATCTTCAGCGGGTCGAACGGCGACCACACCCACCCCATCAACGCCAAGGCAATCAACGCCACCAGCAGCCCGCCACCAATCAAGGCGTTGGCTGGCGCCCACACGCGCCGACGCTTGACCCCTACGGGCACGGCAATAGTTGAACTCATAACTTCACCCTTGGATCGAACAGCGGATAGAGCAGATCCACACACAGGTTGACCAGCACGTAGACAAAGGTGATCAGCAGCAGGCAGCCCTGCAGCACTGGGTAATCACGGGCGAAAATCGCATCCACCATCAAGCGGCCAATACCGGGCAAGGTAAACACGGTTTCCAGCACGGCGATGCCGCCCAGCAGGTTGCCGAGGATCAACCCCACCAATGTCCAGGTCGGGGCGAAGGCGTTTGGCAAGGCGTGTTTCCACAACACCGTACGCTCCGACAAGCCTTTGGCCCGGGCGTGGGCGATGTATTCCAGGCGTAGCACTTCGATGGTGCTGGCCCGCGCCATGCGCGTAATCGCACCGACTTCGACCAACGTCAGGGTCACCACCGGCAGCACCATGTAGCTGATCGCTTGCCAAGGCGCCTGGGCAAAACTCACGTAGCCCACCACCGGCAACCAGCCCAGCTGGATGCCGAACGCATGCAGCAACAGCAGGCCGAGCCAGAAACTGGGGATCGACAGCAGCAACGTGGCGACGGACACCAGGCCAAGGTCGAGCGCGCTGTTTTGTTTCCACGCGGCGATCAAACCAATCGGCACCGCGATCAGCGTGGCGAACAACACCGCCACCAACACGATGGTCGCGCTGACGCTGAAGCGGTCGAGAATCAGCGGTAAAACCGCCTGCTTGGTGCTGATCGAAAACCCCAGGTCGAAGCTCAACACCGCCTTGAACCAGATCAGGAACTGGGTGACCAGCGAGTGATCCAGGCCCAGGGTATGGCGCATATCAGCGAGGCTTTGCGGGTCGGCCATGTCGCCGAGCATCAGCAGCGCCGGGTCGCCCGGGATCAGGCGAATCAGCGCGAACACCATCACCGAGATCAGCAGCAGCGTGGGAATCGCCATGCCGAGTTTTTGCAGAATAAAACGCAACATGCTCAGGCCTCGTTATTGCGCTGCGAGGCTGACGCCCCACAACCGTGGCGAAGACACCGGCCAAGAATGGAAGCCCTGCACGCTGTCACGCAGCGCTGCGGCGACCGTGCCGTTGTAGATGATCACCATGGGGGTGTCGTGGATCATCATCGTGTGCAGTTGGTTAAACAGCGCCTGACGCTTGGCCGTATCGCTCTCGCGCACCGCGTCACGCAATACCGCCTGGGCCTGGGGGTTGTCCCAGACCTTGCGCGGTTCCTTGCTCTTGTCGCCCATCAGCGAATCAAAGCTGGTGGCCGGGTCCAGGCGCGAGGAATAAGAGAACGCCATCATCTGGTAATTGCCGCTCTGGTAGCGCTCCAGCTGTGTGCCCCACTCCAGGGTTTCCATCTGGATATTCAAGCCGCTGGTCACCGCCATCGCCTGGCTGAGCAGGCCCATGTCGAACATCTGCGAATAGCGTTTGTTGACGATCATCTTGATCGGCTGGCCGTGGTAACCGGCCTCTTTCAATAGGCGCCGGGCTTCTTGCGGGTCATAGCTATAGCCGTGCTTGGCGGTGGCGCTGTAGAAGGGGCTGGTTTGCGCGATGGCCGAATTATTCGGCTCGGAGGTGCCATTGGTCAGCGCGTTGACCATCTGCCCGTAATCCAGGGAGTGGGCAATGGCCTTGCGAATACGCACGTCCTTGAGCAACGGGTCGTTGGTCTGAAACAGCAACCCACAGATAGCCATGATCGGGCTGAACGAAATCTGCACGCCCGGCGTGGCTTTCAGCTCCTGGGCATCGCTGGCGCTGACGTTGGGCAGCAGGTCGATATTGTTGGACATCAACGCCGCCTTGGCCGAGGACGGGTCGGGAATCACCATAAAGCGCACCCCGTCGACCAGCGCCTGCTTCTTACCCGTGAAGCCATCCGGCCCGGCTTCGTCACGTGGGCTGTAGTCGTTGAAGCGCGACAGCGCCACGTATTGCCCAGGTTTCCATTCGGTAAGGCTGAACGGGCCAGTGCCGACAGGGGCTTTCCAGCTACCATCGGCGGCCAGCGAATCGGGGTGCAGGATGCCGCTGCCCCCGCAATCGGGGCGCGCCATCGAGGCGAGGAACAGGCCGCTGGGCTGGTCCAGGTGAAACACCACGGTGAGCGGGTCCGGCGTGTCGATGGCGGTAATTTTCGCCCCGCCACGCCCATCGAATTCGGCCAGGCAGCGCCATTGGCTCTTGGGGTTGAGGTAGCGCTCCCAGGTCCACTTCACATCACTTGCAGTCAAGGTCGCGCCGTTCTGGAAGTGCACGCCTTCGCGCAATGTGAAGGTGTAGGTCATACCGTCATCGGAGCGTTGCACCTCGCGGGCCAGCAACGGGCCGACGGAAGCATCCTCGCGGTGGGCCACCAGGCCTTCGACGATGTGCAGCATCACGGTGTCGGTGTTTTCGTCACGGTTGACGCCCGGCTCGGTGCTGCGGATGTCGGCATTCAAGCCAACGCGTAAGGTGGTCTGGGCCTGCACGAGGCCGGCGCCCAGTGCGAGGGTGGCGCACAGCGTGCCATTGAGTAAGCGATTCACGGGAGATGTTCTCCTTCGCTGAGAAAACCGGCCTGAGGCAGGAGCCGGCTTCAAGCCTGTATGAGGTCGTTGTTGTTATGGCCTGAATGGGATCAGTGCCGCAGGTGTTTTTTGTTTTTTTAAATTCGCCGGGACATATTCACAGCATGCGCGAAGCTTGTAAATGTTTTTTTGTGCACATAAAAACACTGCAGAAACCAATACCGCCGTCACCAAGGAAACTCCGAACAAGTCCTCAGATGTGCTGAAATACACCTTCACCACCTGACCCGAGCCACGCATGAGCCTGTCCCTGCGCCAGGGCACTATCGTCGATACCACGATTATTCATGCTCCCAGCTCAACCAAGAACGAGGACGGCAAGCGTTATCCTGAGATGCATCAGTCCCAAAAAGGTAACCCACACTACTTGGGAATGAAGGCCCATATCGGCGCCTATGTGGAGTCAGGGCGGGTTCACCACGCCCACGGCACAGCCGCGAGTGTTGCCAACGCAACCCAAGTCGCTGAGCTGCTACATGGCGAGGAAAACGCGGGGAGCTGGGCTCAAAAGCCCGACGAAGCAGTGCGGACGGGCCTTTCTGCGCTAAGCAACGCTGAAAGTCGTTTTCGTTTCGACTAACAGCACGCTCACCGCCAGTTGATCGGAGTTTCCCTAATGGTTTTCCAAGCAACAAAAAAGAGGCCGAAGCCTCTTTGGGAGATGAAACCAACGCGCGCCCGCAAGCCCTCGGGTTAAGACCTAGCGACAGTGATAAGGGCTTTCGCTCGTGAGTTCTTCACCCGTGTCCAGGTCACGGATGGTGACCGTGCCCTTCGGGTTATTCATGCAGAACGCATTGCGGATAGAGTAAATGCCCCGGCCTTGGGTCGTGAACTCCATCTTGACCGGAGCGCCCGTGGCGTCGACGGCCGTGACCTTGTAGTTACCCGACATCGTCAGGCAACCGCCCAAAGTCAGCACTACGACAGCACACACGACACACTTGAACGAAGAGAACGTGCTCATTTCGCATCCTTGTGAAATTCAGGGCCGCAGCGGCCGATGAACCTAGGAGCCGCCTTGCCCACTTAAGTTCAACATCGCATTTAATGCAGCGCCGCTCGCGTGATCAGGTAACTCACCAATTGCGGATCATCCTCCAGCTCGATCGTCTGCGCCGGGCGCGGCAGGTCGTCCAGTACTGCACGCCAGAATGCCTGGGACACTTCGTCCTGATCGTAAAAGCGCACCAGCCAATTGGCCTCTCCACTGCTCAATACCTGAGTGGCGATGGCACGGCCGATGCCTTTGCGGCGGTAGCGTTTGAGAATGAACAGGTCGGCCAACTCGAGGGCGTCGATGCCCGGTATTTCGCTGCCTTCAATCAGCAGGAAGCCGGCGATATAGCCATCCACCAGCAGCAGGTTGGCGCTCCATTGCGGGTCTTGCCAGTAGCGGCTCAGGTGTTCGTCATGGATGTAGAAACGGCCGTCCACCTCGACATCTTCCTGCTCCCAGTCCGAGGACTCATAGGCGTAGTACTGGTAAAGATTGCGGATCAGCTCAGATGCATCGGGGCCGGTCTGGATCAATTCGACGGTGGTTTCAGGCATGGGGCTCTCGGTCAAAAATGCAGGCCACCATTGTTCACAAAAGGTTAGCGCAGGCCAATACATTGCATAACCTTTCTATTTGCTGAACCGATTGCGGATTTGTCTGGGGCGGACCAAAATCCTGAAACATTTAGAATAAACTTTGTCCAACCCGCTGTTTTCTCAAGCCTCTTTTTCAAGGACATGTACTTTGACCAACGTCTGTTCCGCCGGTCTGGATGTGGGCTTTGCCTCCCTGGACTACCTGCAGATCTTCATCCTGGGCGTGATCCAGGGCATTACCGAATTGTTACCTGTATCGTCCACGGCGCACATGCGCGTGGTGCCCGCCCTGCTCGGCTGGCAAGACCCGGGCTCGGCCTTTTCGGCGGCGATGCAGTTGGCGGCACTGGCGGCCGTGGTCAGTTATTTCTGGCGCGATGTGCGCCAGGTCACCACCGGCAGCATCAGCGCAGTGCGCCGGCGCGACTACAACGACCGCTGGTTCAAGCTGGCCGTGGCGATTGTGTTGGCAACTATTCCGATTGGGATTGCCGGCCTGGCGCTGTCTTCGACCTTAAATACCTGCAACTCGCCGTTGCGCGGCCTGATGGTGATCGGCATTTCCTGCGTGGTGATGGCGGTGCTACTCGCAGTCGCCGAGCTGCGTGCACGCCACACCCGCGACATGAGCCAGATGCGCCTGCGCGATGCACTAATTGTCGGCATCGCGCAGATTGGCGCGCTGATTCCCGGTGTGTCGCGTTCCGGCTCCACCCTGACCGCCGCGCTGTTCCTCAACTTCAAGCGGGAAGAAGCCGCGCGCTTTTCCTTCCTGCTGGGCCTGCCCGCCATCGCCCTCGCCGGATTGAAAGAGTTGTGGGTGCTGCTGCACGCCGACCTGCCCGCCCACGCCTGGTCGCACTTGATCTTTGGCCTGGCGGTCGCCAGCGTCTCGGCGTTCTTCGCGATCTGGGGCCTGATGAAGTTCCTGGAGCGGTTCTCCACCTGGCCGTTCGTGATCTACCGCGCGCTGCTGGGGATCTTCTTGATCGTGGCGGTCAGCGCCGGGCTGTTGAGTTAAAGCGCATTGAGCTAGTACCGTGGGCCTGCGGTGACAGATTGACACCCGCGCCAGACGGCGGCGGCGCAGGGGCAATTGCAGAGCGTCGATGCGCTTGATCCTCTGCGGCACTGGGTGCATCCCGCCGCAGAGCGTAACCTCGGAGCATCGCTAACGCACCCGACACTCAACCAGCAACCCGCCCTCTTCGCGCACGCGGCTCTCAATCACTACCGGCAGGAAACGCTGGATCACCGTCATGTTGCTGTGCAAATGCTCGCTCATGTGCGGCGTGGTAAAGCGGCCGCCGCCTGCCAACGCCATCGGCAACAGCAACTGATCCGCCAGGTGCTCGCCCACCGCCGTGTCAGTGCCTTGCCACTCTAGCGCCTGATCGATAGCTCCATCGGCCACACTCTCGGCACGCACACTCGCCATGCCAAACGCGCTGAACACCTCGGTGACGTGCGTGTACGCATACTCCAGCATCAGCACATTGCCCGGCCCCTGCTGCGGGTCGATCTCAACGGGGAATAACTGTGCCTCGGTGAAGCCCAGACGCTGGCGGACGCGTTTGAACTCACGCTCGCTCACTTGGGCAGGCAGCCCGGCATTCAGGGTGATGGCGCGTCTTTCCAGCAACGTGCCGCGCTGCATCAGCTGCAACGGCAGCAACGGCGATGGCTGGATAAACGCCTCAATCTCACCGCCGCCAGCCGGGACGAAACCATGCCGGTTCAGGTTCAATTCGACACGCGCGCCCATGCGCCGCAACAGCGGCAGCCAGGCCCGCTGCAAAAAGTCCACCGGCGGCGCCAGCGGGTTATGGGTGCCGCCGCTGATCATCACGCGGCTGGCGTTCGGTGCGCGCAACAGCGCCGGTAACAACGTCTGCAACACCAGGGTGCAGCTACCGGCCGTGCCAATGGCAAAGCGGTAGTCACCGCCTTGAATCGGCCCGGGCTCGAACAGCAGGGTTTGCGACCCCAGTTCAGCGCCTTGCACCGTGGCGCCACACACCTGGGCGGCGGCCAGCACCGCAGTCAGGTGTTGGCGCATCAAGCCGGGCCGGCTGCGTTTGGCGCGGATGTTTTTGATGCGCAACGTCAGCCCGGTCACCATTGCCAGGCTCAAGCCACTGCGCAACACCTGGCCACCGCCGATGGCGCCGTCGAGTTCAATCACGTCCTGTTTCATGTTCATCCTTATGCGTAGCGTTTGACGGTGTCCCGCAGGTACTGGTCCAGCCGTTGTGAGTCTGCTTGCGTGCGTGGCAATACCGGCACGCTGCGTTCCAGTTCGCGCAGGATAAATTCATGCAGCGCTGGGCGCCGTGGGCCATAAGCGGCTTCACCGGCATTGCGCTTGAGAGCGAGCAGCGTTGCCACTTCGTCGAGCAGTTGCGGGTCATCCACTGTGCCAAGCAGATCAGCGAAGGTCATCGGCGGTCGCCCCAGGCCCAGATCGATCCAACGCACCGCCAGCAATGGCCGCAGTACATAGAAGTACTTCTTGAACCGCACCTCGTCGCCTTGCAGGTAACCGCGAAAATTCTTCTTGGCCATCGACAAATAATGATTACGCGCCGCCGGCGGGCTGTAGAACGCTTCAGCCAAAGCCCGTAGTTGCGCCGTCGCCTGGGTTTCCTGGCGATACACCAGTGGCGAATCCAGCCACTCCAGCAACGTGGGGTTGGACTTGCGTAACAGGCCCAAGGTCTTACGCAGCTCCCAACCGCTGACATCCAGCTCGTCGTCCAGCGGGCGCTCGATCACGTCCCGCGGCGTATCCACCTGCATAAACCAATCGGGTTTCTCCACGTAGACAAAGCGCACGTCGTAGTCGCTGTCGGTAGAGGCAAACCCCCAGGCCCGGCTGCCCGACTCACAGGCATACAACACGGTCACGTTGCGCTCGCGCTCTATGCGTGCCAACTCATCCAGCACTCGCGCACGCATGGCGTCGCTCAATGGGTGGCGTTGTTCCTTTTCCATCGTTGTTCCCCTGTTAACCTTTTACGCACACTACCTGACGCAAGGTGTGCAGCACTTCCACCAGCTCGCGCTGGGCATGCATAACGTTGTCGATGTCCTTGTAGGCCATCGGAATTTCATCAATCACATCGGCGTCCTTGCGGCACTCCACATGGGCCGTGGCACGAATCTGGTCAGCCACGGTGAAGGTATTCTTCGCCTTGGTGCGGCTCATGATGCGGCCAGCGCCATGGCTGCATGAGCAGAACGATTCTTCGTTGCCCAGGCCGCGCACGATGAAGCTTTTCGCGCCCATGGAACCCGGAATAATCCCCAGCTCGCCCTTCTTCGCCGACACAGCGCCCTTGCGCGTCACCAGAATTTCCGCTCCAAAGTGCCGCTCTTTTTGCACGTAGTTGTGATGGCAGTTCACCGCTTCCAGCGCCACTTCAAACGGCTTGCTGATGACTTGGCGTGTGGCCTGGACCACCGCGCGCATCATCAACTCGCGGTTTTGGCGGGCAAAATCCTGGGCCCACCCCACGGCTTGCACGTAGTCATCGAAGTGCTGGCTGCCTTCTTCGAAATAGGCCAGGTCGCGGTCCGGCAAGTTGGCCAGGTGCTGACGCATATCTGCCTGAGCCAACTGGATAAACAAGTTACCGATGGCGTTGCCCACGCCGCGCGAACCACTGTGCAACATGAACCAGACACGGTTGGCTTCATCCAGGCACACCTCAACAAAGTGGTTACCGGTGCCGAGCGTGCCCAAATGCTGACGGTTGTTGCTGCGCTCCAGCTGCGGGTACTTATCAGTGATCGCCTTGAACCTGGGGTGCAGCGTCGCCCAGACCTGATCAGCCTGGGCAGGCACGTCTTCCCAAGCACCTTTGTCGCGACCTTTACGGCTACGCGTGCGGCCATGGGGCACGGCGGCTTCGATGGCACAGCGCAACCCGTGGAGGTTGTCCGGCAAGTCGCTGGCGGTCAGCGTCGTACGCGCGGCAATCATGCCGCAGCCGATGTCCAAGCCCACCGCCGCCGGGATAATCGCGCCCACCGTGGGGATCACACTGCCGATGGTGGAGCCCTTGCCCAGATGCACGTCCGGCATCACCGCGAGGTGCTTGAAGATAAACGGCATCTTGGCGGTGTTCATCAGTTGCTGACGGGCTTCAGGTTCCACGGGCACGCCCTCGGTCCAAAGTTTGATCGGCTTGCCGTTGGCCACTTCCAGCAGTTGGTAGGTCTTCTCTTGCATCGTCTCGATTCTTTTTTGAAAGCCGTCACTGCGGCGTTGGTTGAGCTAAAGCAGCAGGCGTGCCGGTTTTTTTACGAACCCACTGAAAATTCATATCTGTTTGTTTTATATCGTTATTTAAGAATACCCAGCGTTAAATATCGAAAAGCGGTGACAAGCTCACCGGCTAATTTATATCCTGGTATATCGTCATTTATATTTTGGTCTAGCTATGCAACGCAAGCGCACCGTCGCCATCGGGTTTATTGGGTCCAAGCTGGATCGCGTCGGCAAGGGCGCCAACCGCTGGAACTACTGGCGCCCCAGCGTCGGCCTGTGCCAGCAAGCGGATGTGCTGATTGATCGCCTGGAGCTGATCCACGACGTCGATGCCCGCGACGTCAGCCTCGCCGAACGGGTGCGCGCCGACATCCTGCAGATTTCCCCGCACACCGAGGTACGCCTGCACGCCATGCCGCTGCAAAACCCCTGGGACTTCGAGGAGGTCTACGCCGCGCTGCACGACTTCACCACCGACTATGCCTTCAATACCGAACACGAGGACTACCTCGTGCACATCACCACGGGCACCCACGTCGCGCAGATCTGCTGGTTCCTGCTGACCGAAGCGCGCAACCTGCCCGCGCGCCTGATCCAGACCGCGCCAGCGCGCCGCAGAGACGAAACCGCGCCAGCGAGCGGCACCCACACACTGATCGACCTCGACCTGTCGCGCTACGACCGCATCGCCTCGCGCTTTGCCGAAAAACGTCTGGAAGGCCTGGCGTTTCTCAAGTCGGGGATTGCCACCCGCAATAGCGCCTTCAACGGTTCCATCGAGCAGATCGAGCGCGTGGCCGTGCGCTCCAAGGCGCCAATGCTGCTGATCGGCCCCACCGGTGCGGGCAAGTCATTCCTCGCCCGGCGCCTCTACGAGCTCAAGCGCAGCCGCCACCAAATCCAGGGCCGCTTTGTTGAAGTGAACTGCGCCACCCTGCGCGGCGATGGTGCGATGTCGGCGCTGTTCGGCCACATCAAAGGCGCCTTCACCGGCGCGCAAAATGCCCGCGACGGCCTGCTGCGCGCGGCGGATGGCGGCATGCTGTTTCTCGATGAAATCGGCGAGCTGGGGCTGGATGAGCAGGCGATGCTGCTCAAGGCCATCGAAGAGAAACGGTTCTACCCACTGGGCGCCGACCAGGAAGTGGCCAGTGATTTCCTGATCATTGCTGGCACCCACCGCGACCTGCGCGAGCGTGTGGCCCAAGGGCTGTTTCGCGAAGACCTCTACGCGCGTATCAATCTATGGACCTTTGACCTGCCCGGCCTGGCGGGCCGACGTGAAGATATCGAACCCAATATCGACTTCGAACTGGAGCGCCACGCCCGCGAGCAAGGTCGTCGCGTGCGCTTCAACCTGGAGGCGCGACGCCGTTACTTGGCGTTCGCCTGCTCCAGCGAAGCAGCCTGGCTGGGTAACTTCCGTGAGCTATCTGCCTCGATCACGCGCATGGCCACCCTCGCCGACAGCGGGCGTATTGATGAGGCCCAGGTTGAAGAGGAAATCCAACGTTTGCGTTACGCCTGGGGCTTGTCTGCGCCACAGGCTAAGTGGCAAGCCTTGCTGCCTGCGGATCTGGACTTGTTTGACCAACTGCAACTGAAGGCGGTGATTGAGGTGTGCTTACAAGCAGATAGCTTGTCCGATGCTGGCCGCCGATTGTTCGGCGTATCACGCCAGGCCAAGGCCCAACCAAATGACGCGGACCGATTGCGCAAGTACTTGGCGCGGTTTGCAATTGATTGGAAGCAGTTGGCAGCGCTCAAGTAAAGCTGGGGGGGGGTGGGGGGCGTATCCGTTATTTGGGTGATAGCTGATAGTGGTTCCGCCCTTACCGCAGCAACGGCTATGTACTCCCCCCCAACACGCCCCGTCAGTCCAAGTCACTCGCATCATGCCGTTCGCGCAACTGCTCCGAAGCCTCCCCGGAAATCCGGTTAACCCGCCGCCCACGCTGCACCGCTGGCCTGGCTTCAATCGCATCCGCCCAACGCAGCACATGCTTATATTCATGCACCGACAGAAACTCCGCCGACGCCCCATATAAACGACCTTTGACCAACCCACCATACCAAGGCCAAATCGCTATATCGGCAATGGTGTACTCATCCCCGGCGATGTACTCACTCACCGCCAAGCGTTGATCCAACACATCCAACTGACGCTTAGTCTCCATGGCAAACCGATTAATCGGATACTCCATCTTGCTCGGCGCATATGCATAAAAATGCCCAAAGCCGCCGCCCAAGTAAGGCGCGCTGCCCATCTGCCAGAACAACCACGACAAACACTCCGCACGCGCCGCAGGTTCGGTGGGGAAGAACACCGCAAACTTCTCTGCCAGGTACTGCAAAATCGCACCCGACTCAAACACGCGAATCGGCGTATCACCACTGCGATCCAGCAACGCAGGGATCTTCGAGTTCGGGTTCACCGCCACAAACCCGCTACCAAACTGATCACCGTCACCGATCTTGATCAACCAAGCATCGTACTCAGCACCGACATGCCCCAGGGCCAACAGCTCTTCGAGCAAAATGGTGACCTTCTGCCCATTGGGCGTGGCCAGGGAATACAGTTGCAGCGGGTGCTTGCCCAGCGGCAAATCCTGCTCATGCGTTGCGCCTGCTATAGGCCGGTTGATGCTGGCGAAAGTACCGCCGCTTTCAGTGTCCCAGGTCCAAACTTTCGGGGGTACGTACTCGGTCATGCTGACTTCTCCTTGGTTTCAATTAATAGGGTTCGACGCAGCCAATGGGGCCACGTCCCATCCGCCGCCCAGCACTTTAATCAGGGTCACATTGGCGCTCAATTGCCGGGTTTGCAATTGCCACATACTACGCTTGGCTTTCAGCGCCGCCACTTGGGCAGCCACCCCATCCAGGTAGGCCACGGCGCGCTGGCGATAACGCGCGGTCGACCGGCCATCGGCGTATTGCGCCGCAACGCAGGAAGATGGCTTGCTCACAGCGCTGGTAGACGCCACCATTCGTGGTCCCGGCAGGGCCCTTTTGACCCATCACGACAGTGAAAATGATTCGCGCGCGCCGCTTTACTGAGTGGCTACTGACCCATTTACAGGCAGAACCACCATGAGCGACCGCCTTGAAGACATCCTCGCCGACCACCTGCACGTGGTGTTCTGCGGCATCAACCCAGGCAAAGGCTCCGCCGCGCTCGGCCAGCACTTTGCCAATCGCAGCAATCGCTTCTGGCGCACGTTGCATTTGGCCGGTTTTACGCCCCACGAGATTCGCCCGGAAGATGGCCACACACTGTTGCAGTATCACTGCGGGCTAACCACGCTGGTGGAACGGCCGACGGCCAGCGCAGGGGAAGTGGCGCAGCATGAATTCAAGGACGCGTCGATGGCGCTTGAACAGAAAATCCGCCGTTGCCAGCCACGCTTCATAGCGTTTCTCGGCAAAGTCGGCTACAGCACGTTGTCCGGCCAACGGCACATTGAGTGGGGGCCGCAAGCGCAGTTATTTGCTGGCGCGTCGGTATGGGTGCTGCCCAACCCCAGCGGGCGCAACCTGGCGTTCAGCCTGGAGCAACTCGTGCAGGCCTATCAACCACTGCGCGAGGCCATTGCGCAGGCCGCCCCGCCCCCCTTAATCTCGTGAGCCCAACACCGTAGAGCAATGGAGGCTTCATGAAACTAGTCGGCATGCTGGACTCGCCTTACGTGCGTCGCGTGGCAATTTCCCTGGAGCTGCATGGGGTGCAATTCGTGCACGAGCCACTCTCGGTGTTCAGCACCTACGCTGAGTTCGCCCAGATCAACCCGGTGGTCAAGGCGCCCACGCTGGTGCTGGATGATGGAACGGTGCTGATGGATTCCAGCCTGATCCTGGATTACCTCGAAACCCTGGCGCCCACCGATAAGAAACTTCTGCCACACACCCCTGACGCCCGCGCTCAGCACCTGCAAGTGCTCGGGCTGGCCCTGGCGGCCTGTGAGAAGACCGTACAGATCGTCTACGAGCACCACCTGCGCCCCGCGGAAAAACAGCATGAACCGTGGCTCGAGCGGGTGACCGAACAGTTGCTGGCCGCGTATTCGCTGCTGGAAAAACACCTGGCCCAGGCTACCGGCGACTACCTGAATCAGGCCGCGCTGACGGCGGCCGTGACTTGGTCGTTTACCCAACTCAAGCTGCCGACGCTGCTCAACGCTGATGCGTTTCCCAACCTGCAACGCCACGCCCGCCAGCTGGAACAGCACCCAGCCTTCAAGCAGTACCCCATCGAGTAACGGGCCTAGACCCAGCCGCCATCCACAATAAAGTTCTGCGCCGAACACATCGCCGACACGTCGGAGGCGAGAAACAACGCCATGTTGGCGATGTGTTCCGGCAACACACTGCCTGGCAGGCACTGGCTGCGGCTGATCAGTTCTTTAGCCGCGTCGTCCACCCACATCGCCAGCTGTTTTTCCGTCATGACCCAGCCGGGCACCAAGGTGTTGACCCGGATACCACTGGGGCCCAATTCTCGCGCCAGCGCGCGGGTCATGCCATGGGCCGCCGCCTTGCTGGCTGCGTACACCGGATAGCCAGCGGAGGCCATCATCCAGCCGACCGAGCCCAAGTTGATGATCGCCCCACCGCCGGCGCTTTTCATCATCGGCACCACCGCCTTGGCAGCAAAGAAGGCGTGTTTAAGGTTGACCGCGATCAACCTGTCGAACATTTGCGAATCGACTTCGTCCAGACTGTGACGCACATCGTTGGCCGCGTTATTGACCAGCACGGTGATCGGCCCCAGCGACTGTTCAAACCGCGCTATCGCCGCTTTGTAGGCGATCTCATCGGTGATG
Source organism: Pseudomonas sp. 1152_12 (assembly GCF_052850675.1). NCBI lineage: Bacteria > Pseudomonadati > Pseudomonadota > Gammaproteobacteria > Pseudomonadales > Pseudomonadaceae > Pseudomonas > Pseudomonas sp. 1152_12. Next base: position 112,163 of record NZ_VXCW01000013.1, read on the forward strand.
TCACAGCACACGAACTCGACGGGGTGCCCCTGAGCACGCAACAGTGCCTCCAGCCGCTCGCCCTGGCTTTGCGCGCGGTCCACGAAGGCCACCTTGGCGCCCTGCGCGGCGAAAGCACGCACCATGAATTCGCCAATGCCCGAGGCCCCTCCGGAAATCAATACGACCTTACCCTTGAGGTCGGGATAAACCGCCTGCTCAGTACTCATATAACGACTGCCTCGCTCAATTAGTCTTATTTTATTTTACGCAACCGCTGTCAAAGGCTATAAATCCGCTGTCACCTCGACGAAATATCGCACATTAGTAGAACTATTCCACTCAAAACAACAAAAGGAAGTTCGACCATGAAGCACCCTCGACACCTGCTTTCGGGCCTCGCCCTGTCCATGCTGATTGCCAGCGGCGGCGCCCAAGCCGCAGGGCTTACCAGCGAGCACAAGCCTTTCGGCACAACCAACGACGGCACCGCCGTCGAGCAGTACATTTTGCGCAACAGCCATGGCATGCAAGCCACGGTAATCACCTACGGCGGCGTTTTGCAGTCGCTGAAAGTGCCGGATAAAAACGGCAAGGTCGATGACGTGGTGCTCGGTTTCGACGACGTTCAGGGCTACCAGAGTGGCACGGCGTTTTTCGGGGCGACCATCGGGCGTTTCGGCAATCGCCTCGCCGGCGGAACCTTCGAACTGGACGGCAAACGCTACCAAGTGCCGCTCAACGACGGTCCCAACTCGCTGCATGGCGGCGCGCAGGGGTTCGACAAACACGTGTGGCACGCCGAGCCGATCAAGGGCAAGGATTCGGTCGGCGTGAAGCTGAGCTACCTGTCCAAGGACGGTGAAATGGGCTTCCCCGGCAATCTGAAGACCGAGGTCACCTACCGCCTCAACGATAAAAACGAACTGCACATCGACTACACGGCCACCACCGATAAACCCACGGTGCTAAACCTCACCAACCACAGCTACTTCAACCTTGCCGGCGCGGGCAATGGCGACATCCTCAAGCAAGTGGCGACCTTGCACGCCAGCCACTACACGCCGGTGAACGCCACCTTGATTCCCACCGGCGAATTAGCTCCGGTCAAAGGCACACCGATGGATTTCCTCAAACCTACGCCTATCGGCCAGCACCTCAAGGACGACCACCCGCAGCTCAAGTTCGCCGAGCCAAAGCAAGGCGGGTTTGACTTCAACTGGGCACTGGATACCAAAGGCGATATCAAGCAACTTGCCGCCGATATACACGACCCGGCGTCCGGTCGACGTTTGCAGCTCTACACCTCCGAGCCTGGCGTGCAGTTCTATACCAGCAACTTCCTGGATGGTACGGTCAAGGGTAAAGCGGGCAAAACCTATGCACACTGGAGCGCGTTCACCCTAGAAACCCAGCACTTCCCGGACGCGCCAAACCAGCCCACCTTTGCCTCGACCCGCTTGAACCCAGGGCAAACCTACACTCAGAACACCGTGTTCAAATTCTCCGCCGACTAATGGCTGGAAGGGGGCGTGCTCCCAATGGCCGTGTGGCAGTCAAAGCCTCTGCCGACTGACACCCCGCCATCGAGAGCAAGCGCCTTCACACCTCTTGATCCCCTCAGTTCCAGAGGCCGATTTTTTCCAGTTCCTGCTTGAAGTTTTCGCGGGTGATCAGCGTCACTTCATCCATGGCGGTGTACTTCGGTGGTTCCTTGCCGGTGGTGACCCAGTCGAACATCATCTTCGCGGTGTTGTAGCCTTCGATGTGCGGGCTGGGCAGCATCGAGCCGAAGAAGCCGCTATTGGCTTTCTTCAGTTCGCCAATTGCGTCGGTGCCATTAATGCCGATGCCGATCACATTGGTGGCGGCAAACCCGGCCGTTTCGGTAGCGCGCACGCCGCCGAGCACGGTGTTGTCGTTCATGCCGCCGATAATCAGGTTCTTGGCTCCGCTGGGCAGTTTGACCAAAGCCGAGTTGGTGGCGTCCATGCTGCCGGGTACATCGAGGGTCTTGGCGGCGGTGAACAGGATGTGATCCTTGGGGAAGCCCGCGTCTTCGAGGGATTTGACCGAACCGTCGGTGCGCTTTTTACCGGTATCGAGTTCGTTGAAGGTGTTGATCACCGCATAGGTGTCCTTCCAGTCCCAGCCGCGTTTTTTCGCTTCAGCCGCCATCGCGGCACCCTGCTTCTGGCCGACTTCAAACGCCGCCATGCCCAGGTACGGCACGTCCTCCATGAAGTCGCCCTTGGCATCGACGAAGCGATCATCCACTGCAATCACTTTCAGGCCGTTCGCCTTGGCCTTAGCAACGATGGCAGGCCCGAGGGACACGTCCGGCGGACAGATCACAAACCCCTTGGCGCCGTTGGCGGCGAGGCTGTCAATGGCCGACAGGGTTTTCTCGCCATCCGGCACTGCGATCTTGATCACCTTAAAGCCATGCTCCTTGCCGGCTTTTTCGGCAAAGGCCCATTCGGTCTGGAACCACGGCTCTTCAGCCTGCTTGACCAGAAAACCGATCTTCACTTCTTCAGCGGCCAGCAACAGGCCGCTCAAGCTCAGGGCCGACACCGCCACAGCGGCGCAGCACAGGGAACGTAAACCACGACGACGATTCATACAGGTGACTCCTTGTTGTTGTTTTTGAATGTCAGGATTTAACCGGCAAAGCGGTGACAGGGTTTGCCTGGCACGTCGACCTCGATGGCCAATACCGCGCCATCCAAAGGGTGATCCAAGGGGCTGGCGGCACTAGTGATATAGAGCGTGGTGAGATTCGGACCACCGAAGACACAACTGGTGGGGCGGCTGACGGGCAGTTCAATGACGCGGTCCACTGCACCGTCCGGCGTCAGGCGCAGCAGGCAACTGCCGTCCCAACGCGCGTTCCAGATATAGCCTTGGCTGTCCATCGCCGAGCCGTCCGGCCCACCGCGCGCATGCGGGCCAAACCAGACTTGCGCCGGGGCGAGTTGGCCGCCGTCCTGGATCACGTGCCGATAAAGCGTGCCGTCCATGCTGTCGCCGAAATGCACCTGGGTGCCGTCCTCGCTCCACAGCAGGGTGTTGGGAATGCCCAGGCCCTGCAGCAACGGCGTGACCTGCGCATCGGCATCAATGCGAAACAGGCCACCGGCACGTTGCGTCATCGGCAGGTCTTCACCCTGCTCGCCAATGTTGTTCTGCATGGTGCCCAGCCACAGGCGGCCCTGGGCATCGCAGCGCGCTTCATTGCCACGGTTGCCGGGTTGCGGGTCGGCCACGCACAGCAGGGTCAGGGCTTCGGTTTCCAGGTCCAGCCGATACACACCACTGCTCAGCGTGACCAACGCACCGCCACTTTCACAGGGGATAAAAGCCGAGACGTGCTCGGACAACTGCCATATCTGCAAGTGCCCATCCATCAGGCGCAGCGCCTGTTTGCCGACGATATTGACCCAGTACAGCGCCTGGGTGGGCACGTCCCAGAACGGGCCTTCGCCCAACTGTGCACGGTGCGCAGTGACTGCGGTACACGACATAAAACCTCCTGGCTTTTACAGCGGCTCGCGCGATGGCGTGCCATCCACCAGCCGCTGGATACGCAATGGATTAGCGTTTTTCAACGCGTCGGGCAGCAGGCTATCAGGGTAATTCTGCAAGCACACGGGGCGCAGAAAACGGTCGATGGCCAGGGTGCCGACCGAGGTGCCTCGTGCATCCGAAGTGGCGGGGTATGGCCCGCCGTGAACCATCGAGTCGCACACTTCAACGCCGGTTGGGTAGCCATTGAGCAGGATGCGGCCGACCTTATGTTCCAGCAACGGCGTCAGTTCGGTGAACTGCTCAAAATCGGCCGGCTCACCAATAATGGTTGCCGTCAGTTGACCGTGCAAGCCGTGCAGAGCGCTGCTGAGTTGAGCAGCGTCGGCCACTTCGACGAATACCGTGGTCGGGCCGAACACTTCCTCTTGCAGTACTTCATCGCCGTCGATCAACAGTCTGGCGTCGGCTTTGAACAGCTGCGGCTGCGCCTGATTTCCCGCTGGGGCGCTGCCCGCCAGATGCTCGATACCTGGGTGTGCGAGCAGCTTTTCCAAGCCTTTGGCATAGCTGCTCAGGGTGCCGGCGTTGAGCATGGTTTGCGCCGGTTGATCGCCGACCAATCGGGCCACCTGCTGGGTGAATGCAGTGAACTGCGGCGAAGCGATACCGATCACCAAACCGGGGTTGGTGCAAAACTGGCCACAGCCCTGCACCACCGAGGCGGTCAGGTCTCGGGCTATCGTTTCGGCTCGCGCGTGTAGCGCCTGGGGCAATACGATCACCGGGTTAATGCTCGACATCTCGGCAAACACCGGGATCGGCTGCGGGCGTGCCGCCGCCATGTCGCATAAGGCGCGGCCACCCTTGAGCGAGCCGGTAAAGCCGACGGCCTGGATCGCCGGGTGCTTGACCAGCGCCTCACCGACGCCGCCACCGAAGATCATATTAAACACGCCCGCCGGCATCTCGGTCGCCACGGCCGCCCGCAGGATTGCATCGGCGACCTGCTCAGCCGTAGCCATATGCCCGCTGTGGGCCTTGAACACCACCGGGCAACCTGCCGCCAGCGCGGCTGCGGTGTCGCCACCGGCGGTAGAAAATGCCAGGGGGAAGTTGCTCGCGCCAAACACCGCCACCGGGCCAAGGCCGATGCGGTATTGGCGCAGGTCCGGGCGTGGCAACGGTTGGCGCTCGGGCAACCCTTTGTCGATGCGCGCGCCGTAGAAATCACCGCGCCGCAGCACTGTTGCGAACAGGCGCATCTGGCCGCTGGTACGTCCGCGCTCGCCTTTTATACGTGCAGCGGGCAACGCGGTTTCGCGGCAAACCAGTGCGACGAAATCATCCCCCAGCGCGTCCAGCTCATCGGCCACCGCATCCAGGAACTGCGCGCGGCGCGACGCACTCAGCATGCGATAAGACGGGTAAGCCGCAGCGGCGGCCTTGGCGGCGGCATCGACTTCTTCGGGCGTGGCCTGATAGAAGTCCTGGGGCAACGCTTCGCCTGTACTGGCGTCAATACTTTTGAGCGTGACGCTGCCCTTGGCGCTGCGTTGGCCACCGATGTAGTTGTGGCCGAGAAACGGGGTCATGTTGATCTCCTTAAAGGGTGATGACATTGCCAGGCTCGAATGCCGCATCAGCACGGCCGACAGGGTTGACCAGCGGCGCACCGAATTCGGTCTGGTTGATCTCGAACACGTCACCCGGCTGGGTACGTATCCCGTCCGCGAATGACAGCGTGGCGGTGCCGAAGAAATGAATGTGCACATCCCCCGGGGTGAGGAATTGACTGTATTTAAAGTGGTGATACTCAAGGTTTTCCAGGCTGTGGCACATGTTGGCCTCGCCACTGAGGAATTCGTTCTGCCAGATCACTACGCCGTCACGCAGGATGCGGCTGGTGCCCGCTAAGTGCTGGGGCAACTCGCCCACGCGCAGTTCCGGGCCATAACTGCAGCTGCGCAATTTGGAGTGCGCCAGGTACAGGTAGTTCTTGCGTTCCATCACATGGTCGGAGAATTCGTTGCCCACGGCGAAGCCCAGGCGATAGGGCTTACGGTCGTGGCCGATCACGTAGAGACCGCCGATTTCAGGCTCTTCACCGGCGTCTTCAGCAAACGGCGGAACCGGGAAAGCCTGGCCTGGGCGCACGACAATACTGCCGTCGCCCTTGTAGAACCACTCCGGTTGCACACCGACTTGGCCAGCCGCCGGCTTGCCGCCCTCCACGCCCCATTGGAAGATGCGCATGGTGTCGGTCACGGCTATGTCGTCACCGGCCTGTTGGTGCATCTTGTCCCGCGCTGAGGCACTGCCCAAGTGGGTCAGTCCGGTGCCGCTGATCAGCATATGTGCCGGGTCCGGGTGATCGAGTGGCGGCAGGATTCTCAGCTCGGCCAGCAATGCCGCGTAGTCGTAGCTGTCGCCCAGGCCCAGGCGCTTGACCTGTTGCGCCAGGCCCACGCCAGCATCGATGGCGGCCAGCGCCAACTCACGCACGCTGCACGCTGTGCGCACCGCTCTTAGTCGGCTGCCTTGCACCACGCCAACGCGACGCTCACCGTTACGTAACTCAAACTGAACTAAACGCATGCAGCCTCTCCTTGATCAGGTACGTGTAGCGCCACGCGCACTGGCGGCGAATTGGTCAGTGGGCAGCACATGCCTGCGTTCCAGCACGCGGTAGACCACGCCGGTCAGCAGCAACCCGAACACCATCACACCCGACAGGAAGTACAAGCCTGAGGCCAGGTTGCCGGTGTACTCCTTGAGCGCGCCGATCACGAACGGGCCGATATAGCCGCCGAGGTTGCCCACCGAGTTGATCAGGGCAATGCCCGCCGCCGCACTGGCGCCAGCGAAGAAGCGCCCGGGCAGGGTCCAGAACACCGCGGTGCAAGAAAACAGCGCGGACGCCGCCAGGCACAGCGCGGCCATTTGCAGCACTGGCACACTCAACCAGGCACTCAAGAACAGGCCGATGGCGCCCAACACATAGAGCACGGCGAGGTGGCCGTAGCGATCATTCAAACGGTCGGAACTGCGCGGAATAATCAGCAGCCCGATGATGCCGAAGATGTACGGCACCGCCGAGACGAAACCGGTGACCAAGTCACTGCCGCCGAACGACTTGATCAGCGTCGGCAGCCACAAGCCGAGCCCATAAATGCTCAAAGTCACCGGCAGGTAGAACAGCGCCAGCAGCAACACGCGCTTGTCCTTGAGGGCATTCAGCGGGTTGCCGTGGCGGGTCTGGCCGTAGGCTTGCAGGTCTTTGCTCAGCTCAGCGGTGAGCCAGGTTTTTTCATCCTCGCTCATCCACTTGACCTGCGTGGGGCCATCCGGCAGGAAGCGCAGCACCGGCCAGGTCAGCAGCAGCGCCGGGGTGCCAATGACGATGAACAGCCACTGCCAGCCGTGCAGGCCGAGGACCCCGTCCATGCCCAACAAGCCGCCGGACACGGGGCCGGTGATCATCATCGCAATGGGCTGGGAGAGGATGAACAGCCCGAGGATCTTGCCGCGATGGCGCACCGGATACCACTGGGTGATGTAGTACAGCACGCCCGGAAAGAAACCCGCCTCCGCCGCGCCGAGCAAAAAGCGCATCACGTAAAAACTGTGCGGCCCTTGCACGAAAGCCATACCAATGGTGATGGCGCCCCAGGTCAGCATGATGCGCGCAAACCAACGCCGCGCGCCGAAGCGATCGAGCATCAGGTTGCTGGGAATCTCGAACAGAAAGTAGCCAATGAAGAACAGCCCTGCGCCCAAACCATACGCCGCATCACCGATGCCGACATCGGCGCCCATGTGCAACTTGGCGAAACCCACGGCCGAGCGATCAACGTAGGCGATCAGGTACAGCAGGATCAGGAAGGGAATCAGCTTCAGCGTGATGCGCCGTATAAGCCGCAGCTCCTGGCTCATGGGTCGATCTCCGATTGTTGTTTTTATAGAAGCTCGGGGGCCGCCTCTGGCGACATTACGCAAGGGCCACGGCTTAATTGAAGTCGACTATATAGTATGACTATTTGCAAAACAACACTTCCAAAGCCTAGATTTAGCGCTTATGTTTAGCCGATCATAGAACATATAGTCATACAATAAGAGAAGTCATCATGCCTGATAAAAAGCCCGCCCTCCGCTCCGCCCAGTGGTTTGGCACCGCCGACAAGAACGGCTTCATGTACCGCAGTTGGATGAAGAACCAGGGCATTGCTGACCATCAGTTTCATGGCAAACCGATCATCGGTATCTGCAACACGTGGTCGGAGCTGACGCCGTGCAACGCGCACTTGCGCCAGATTGCCGAGCACGTCAAACGCGGCGTGATCGAGGCCGGTGGCTTCCCGGTGGAATTCCCGGTGTTCTCCAACGGCGAATCCAACCTGCGCCCCACCGCCATGCTCACACGCAACCTGGCAAGCATGGACGTGGAAGAAGCGATTCGCGGCAACCCCATCGATGGCGTGGTGCTGCTCACCGGCTGCGACAAAACCACTCCGGCGCTGCTGATGGGCGCGGCCAGTTGCGACGTGCCCACCATCGTGGTCACCGGGGGGCCAATGCTCAACGGTAAGCACAAAGGCCAGGACATCGGCTCCGGCACGGTGGTGTGGCAGCTCAGCGAGCAGGTCAAGGCCGGCACCATCACCCTGGACGACTTCCTCGCAGCCGAAGGCGGCATGTCGCGCTCGGCCGGCACCTGTAACACCATGGGCACCGCATCGACCATGGCCTGCATGGCCGAGGCACTGGGTACCTCCCTGCCCCACAACGCGGCGATCCCGGCGGTGGATGCGCGGCGGTATGTGCTGGCGCACATGTCCGGCATGCGTGCGGTAGAGATGGTGCGCGAAGACTTGAAGCTGTCGAAGATCCTCACCAAGGAAGCGTTTGAAAACGCGATCCGCGTGAATGCGGCCATCGGCGGCTCGACCAACGCGGTGATCCACTTGAAAGCCATCGCCGGGCGTATCGGCGTCGAGCTCGACCTCGATGACTGGACACGCATGGGCCGTGGCATACCAACCATCGTCGACCTGCAACCCTCGGGACGTTTCCTGATGGAGGAGTTCTATTACGCCGGCGGCCTGCCTGCCGTGCTGCGCCGCCTGGGCGAAGCCAACCTGATCCCGCACCCGAATGCCTTGACCGTCAACGGCAAGTCCCTGGGCGAGAACACCCAGGACTCGCCGATCTATGGCCAGGACGAAGTGATCCGCACCCTCGACAACCCGATTCGCGCCGATGGCGGTATCTGTGTGCTGCGCGGTAACCTGGCCCCGTTGGGCGCCGTGCTCAAGCCGTCGGCCGCCAGTGCGCAGTTGATGCAGCACCGTGGCCGGGCGGTGGTGTTCGAGGACTTCGACATGTACAAGGCGCGCATCAACGATCCGGCGCTGGACGTGGATGCCAACTCGATCCTGGTCATGAAGAACTGCGGGCCCAAGGGCTACCCGGGCATGGCCGAAGTCGGCAACATGGGTTTGCCGGCCAAACTGCTGGCCCAGGGCGTGACCGATATGGTGCGTATTTCCGACGCGCGCATGAGCGGCACCGCCTACGGCACGGTGGTGCTGCACGTGGCGCCGGAAGCCGCTGCCGGCGGGCCGCTGGCCACGGTGCAGGAAGGCGACTGGATCGAACTCGACTGCGCCAATGGCCGCCTGCACCTGGACATTCCCGACGCAGAGCTGGCGGCGCGCATGGCCGACCTGGCGCCGCCGCAAAAGCTGATCGTCGGCGGTTACCGCCAGCTGTACATCGACCATGTGCTGCAGGCCGACCAAGGCTGTGACTTTGACTTCCTGGTAGGCTGCCGTGGGGCTGAAGTCCCCCGTCATTCCCACTAATTGGGATGCTATGATGCCGCCTATTTAGCCAGAGCCTCCCGTTCGTTATGGATCACCAGCCGCCCAAGCCACGCAAGAGCATGCATGCCCAGATCGTTCAGGACTTGGGCATGCACATCGTTTCCGGCCGTTTCAAACCCGAAGAACGCCTGCCCATGGAGGCCACGCTGTGTGAGGAGTACAAGGTCAGTCGCTCGGTGTTGCGTGAGGCGACGCGGGTGCTCAGCGCCAAGGGCCTGGTGTATTCCAAGCCACGGGTGGGCGCAGTGGTGCGGCCACGCTTGAAATGGCACCTGCTGGACCCGGACGTGTTGTCCTGGCTGATGCAGTCCACGCCCCACAGTGAGTTCTTCAACACCCTGGCGGGCGTACGACGCATCCTCGAACCGGAAATCGCCGCCATGGCCGCGACCACCGCCACCGCTGAAGACATCGCCACCATCGAACAAGCCTACCTGGGTATGGAAACCGCCAAGACCCACGATGCGCTGCTGCAGGCCGACCTGGACTTCCACCGCGCCATCGCCGAGGCCACCCGCAACGACCTGCTCGCCTACATGTGCAACATGCTGTCGCTGCCGCTGCGCGAGTCGATCAACATCACCAACCGCCGCCCTGACATCCAGGGCCTGAGCCTGCCGCGCCACAAGGCGATCCTTACCGCCATCCAAAACCGCGACGCCCTCGGCGCCCGGCACGCCTCACTGGTGCAACTGGATGACACACGGGTGGCACTGGACACGGTGATGAATGTGCTGACCCCGCTGTAAATCTATCGTCTACGCTCAGGGGGACTCAAAACCCAGATGGGCAAGTGACCACTGCCGGTTTAATACAATGGTTCAAGGGTAGAGGACGGCGCAATGGTCAGGCTGGTCATACTGCTATTAGGGATTGATTACCTTCGGTCATATTGGCGCACGCTGACCGTCATTGGGGGTGTCGGCGTCCTTTGCGGGAGCATCGTATTTATTGATGCACTCGATGACGCGTTGTATTTCCCGATAAACCCCTTCGCCTGGTTACTGTTGATCGAGGGCAGTGCGACGTTGGTCGTGGCACACAGTGGGATCGTCGGGCAGCGCAAGCTTCGCTACCTCAAAGGCTTCTCTTTCGTGACGGCTGCATCACTGATCCTGGCGGGCCACCACCACGGCAACTTCATTCTTTCGATGATATTCGGCACGCTGTTTTTAGCCGACGGCTTACTGCAGATCGTGTCCGCTTATGTTGTCCGCTACCGAACCTGGCGTATCGCAATGTTCGGCGGCGCGGTCGAAATCGCTTTGGCCGTGTTCTTCTTTCAACCCTACCCGACAGGCTATATCGGCACGGTCCCTTACTGCCTCGGGTTAGGCTTGTTTTTTGCCGGCTGGAATATGCTGCTTGTTGCTGGCCGCGCCCGCCGCATGGTTGCTAACCCTGCGCTTGAGGAGGATGCGCAGAGCCCCATTCCCGGGCCAAGTCACAAACAACCAACCGAGCGCGACGGTGCTAAAGGTGACAATGACCAGGCCCTTATCGTCCATATATGGACGCCCCTCGGTGTGGCGAATGCTGAAGTTGTGCGCCGTCCACTGATAGAACGATATATAGCCGCCGTGGACAAGAATGGGGTGATATCAACGGGGCACGCCGCACTGCAAGCACCGGATGGTCTGTATGTGAGCCTTTACCCAGCGGAGGACATCGAGCATTCGCCTGACCAGTTCATGCGCCTATTGCGGGCCACCGAAGAAAACGATATGCCGGGAGAATTCCAGTCCGATTACCTCACGGAGTCGCAGGCATGGTGCCCTTCTACCGTTCAAGTACATCTACGTAACTATGACCCGCAGCACTTGCATAACTTTTGGCAGACCTACCGTAAAGACACCACCTATAACCTCACCCACCGCAATTGTTCCAGCAGCGTCATACAGGTTCTTGAAGCGGCTCTGGAAGGGGCTGTAGGGCGTATATGGGGGCATTACGGGGTCTACCGTATTCTGGGGAAAATGTTCACCACACCAGAATTATGGGTGGCCATTCAAATCCGCAAACGTGCACAAACCATGGCGTGGACGCCAGGCCTGGCACTGGATTATGCGCGGGCGCTCAGTATGCTGGTAGATCCAAGACCGACTGGCTGGATCAATACCACCCAGCGTGCGTTTCAGAAAATACGGTCTTTACGCCGTCAGTGGAAACATGAAAAAACATTAGCCGAACCCAGTAGAAAAAAACCGCCGGATAATCTCAAAAAAACTCTGTGAATTTTGCTCCGCCCGCATCTGAGCCCGTATCACGCCGGGCGGACCTGCGTTAGCTGAATCGTTTGGATAAAAAAACCCGGACACTGTCCGGGTTTTTTACCCTAGGGTTTTATCAACCGCCCAACTCCCCACGGGTGTCCGCGTCGAAGCGCTGACGGGCCTGATCAGCCGCCGGCTTGAGCACCGCCAGCAGCGCCGCCTCACTGTACAGCTGAGTAACCGCAAGCGCCTTGGGGGTCGGCTCAATCGGGATCAGCACCTCTTCGCCGTCGGCGTGCAGCCAGATCGCCACAACGTGCAGTGCCGAGATGAACAACACGCGCAGCTCCACGGTTTTACCCTGCAATTGCGCCGACTGCTCCGCCAGTTTAAGCGCATCCACCGTCGCCGCTGCCAAGGTCCCGTGGTTGAGCGAGGCGAACTCCACATGCCCGCGAACGTCGGCTAATTGCGCGTCGGCGATCGTCGCTCCATCGGCAAAGACCAAGTAATGCCAATCGCCGACCTCAGCGTCTTTCAGGCCTTTACCGAGACTCAGGTCCTCCAGGCTGAGCGAGTAGCCACGATAGCCTTCGCTCAGCCTGATTTGGCCCGGCACCGCGGCCGCAAATTGGCGATTGATGCCGAATCCCTGGGTTTGCAGCGCGGTTTGCAGCGCTGGACGCAGTACCTGTACGCCATTGGAGGGCGCCTTTGGATAAGTCAGTTGCATGATGCAGCCCTCCTCAGTTTTTTGCAGTGAAGTAAGTGTTGGTCCAATTGCCGCCGCCGTTATACGAACCAGGGAACGAGTTCAGGGCGCGGGTCGAATAGCCGTAGATCGAATCTGCGATCAACAGGTAGTTGCCGTTGGTGCCATAGATCACCAGAAAGTGCGCACCGCCACCGTACCAGGCGCAACGCAAACCGATGGGTCGGCCCCTGTTGAGCTGGTTCTGGATCGCCGACATCTGCAGCGAGCCTTGACTCATGCCGTTGTAGCTGCGCGTGATCCGCAAAGCGGAGTCCAAATAGCCGTAGACGTTGCAGGGGCGCGGCTGGTTGCAGCAGTTGCGGTCCAGCGCGGTGCTGGCCACACCGCATTGGGTCCAGGACCCGGTGCCGTAGTAGTTACCGACCGATGCGGATACCGCCGCCCAACACCAATTGGTCTGGGTTTGTTTCTGCATGCTGAAGTTCAGGCTGGCGGCCGCCATTGCTTTGGGCTGATGCGCCGCTTCAACCTCGACCAATTGCGGGTCGAGCAGATGGCCGACCAGGCAGTTGGGCTGTGTATCGCCGGTGAACCGGGTTGTTTCAGGGGTTAACATTTTTCAATCCTCCATGAATGAAAACACGCGTCCAGCGTGTAAAGGTGCAGCGGTGTTGCTGAGCTATCGACGTTCCGGGATGCCCGTATTCGAGGGCGCGTTCCGATCTGGCTCGAAGTAACCATAGGTGCAAATATGCATTGGCGCAAATAATTAAATGCATATACGCATATTTAGCCGTCATCAAAAGTGGCAGGTTCTAAAAAGCGGCGGATGACCTGAATGCCCGATTTATCAAAAATCGCCGAATCTTTGCAGTGTAAAAATCAACGCAGTCTTCTTCGAAAATTCCTGGCTAGCCGACGCACCTAGTAAGTGAGCGTTTGAAACAGAGTCACATGCAACTTAAACGATTCAGGCGCAACGCGAACCTTTGCTCCTAAACGGGCGTCCGAGCTAAGGCATAGTTGTTTACCGCTCGCCACGAGGTCCTCGTTTGAAAGCCGCCATCATCAAAAAATACCGCCTGATCATCAAGACCATGGGCTATGTGGGCTGGGCCTTGTTCTGGCTGTTGTTGTGGGATGTCGCCGTCACGGTAGATTTCATGCTGTTTCTCACCACCAAGATCAATTTGCCGCTGATGCCGTTGACGCTGCTCGGTTCGGCGCTGGTGGTGCTGATCAGTTTTCGCAACAGCAGCGCCTATAACCGCTGGTGGGAGGCCCGCACATTGTGGGGTGCGATGGTGAACAACTCGCGTAGCTTTGCCCGCCAGGTGCTGACCCTACTGGATGATGCGGACGGCGAAGTAAACCCGATCAAAGCCACCCTGCTGCGCCGGCATGTGGCGTATGTAAATTGCCTGGCGGCACACCTCAGGGGCAAACCTTGCCCGGACGAAGTGCGCGCTTTTATCCCTGCCGAAGAATTCGCGCGCAACGGCGCCACCAACAACTTTGCCAATGACATCCTCACCGGTTCGGCGGCGCTGCTGGCCAAGGAGTACAAGAGCGGGCACCTCGACAGCATTCGCCTGGCGCGACTGGAATCAACCCTGGTGGACCTGTCCAACGCCCAAGGCGGCATGGAGCGCATCGCCAACACACCGCTGCCCTACCCTTACGTGTATTTCCCACGGCTGTTCATTTCGCTGTTCTGCCTGATCGTACCGGTCGGCCTGGTGGAATCCCTGGGCTGGTTCACCCCGCTGGCCTCCACGGTGGTGGGCTTTATGTTGCTGGCCATCGAGCGCATCGGCACCGATCTGCAAAGCCCGTTTCACTCCAGTGAACACCAGATCCAGATGGAAACCATCTGCGAAACCATCGAAAAAAACTTGCAGTCGATGCAGCGTGACGCGCTGGGTGGCGAGCGCATCAGCTAACCCCATCTGCGCATCACCTGATGCCTCAAGTGCCCGCTGCCCCGGCCGATATATCGGGGTAAGCATGGGCGGCTACACTCCTGAAAACACATGCGACGCTCAGCACTAACGTTTCCCCTTGCCAAAACTATAAATACCCGCGGGAGAAGTCATGAATATCAAGCAAAAGCTGACCTGGGCGTTTGCCGCTATCGCGTGCGTGCCGGTTATCCTGGTTGCCGTGCTCGTTGTATTGAACCTGCGCGAGGGCGCCCTGGCGAATTTCCTCGACAGTAGTGGCCGTGAGATTCGTCAGATCGACAATGGCATGAAGCAGTTCTTCGACGGCATCAGCCAGAACGTCGAGTACGTGGCCAAGGACCCGCGCGTTGTTGCGGCCAAAGACCTCAAGAGCTACGCCGGCGCCGATGCGGCGCAAATCCCGTTGACCCCAACGAACACCGAGCTGCTGGCAATTTTCGACCAGTTCGCCAAGAGCCACCCGAGCACCGCTTACCTGTCCCTGGGCTTGAAGGACGGCGGCTACGCCAGTTGGCCTGATGACACAAAACTGAACAACTACGACCCACGTGTACGCCCCTGGTACCAGGCCGCTATCGCCGCACCGGGCAAAACCGTGCGCACCGGCGCCTATTATTGGGCCCCGGACGATGTGTCGCTGATCGGTACCGTGCACACCGTCGCCGACGCCAACGGCAACGTGCTGGGCGTGGTTGGCCTGGACGTTTCGCTCAAGCAACTCACCGAGCTGGTGAGAAATATCAAGCTTGGCGACAGTGGCTACCTGATGCTGGTGGAAGCCAATGGCAACGTATTGGTGGACCCCAGCGATGCCAAACATAACTTCAAGCCAATGGCTGACCTGGGTGCCAACTACGCCGAGCTGGCCAAGCGCGGCGATGGCGTGGCCCAGGTCGACATCAATGGCGTGACCTACATGGCCAACGTGGTCAGTTCCAAGGACTTGGGCTGGCGCTTTATCGGCTTGATCAAACGCGATGAAGTGATGGCGCAGGCCTCCAGCCTTACTTGGCTGATCGCGGCAATCGCGGCAGCACTGGCGGTGGTGTTCGCGATAGTGGGCGCCAGCTTCGCCCGGGTCATCGTGCGCCCGATTCGTGGGGTCGCCGATGGCCTGCAAGAGATTGCCGAAGGTGAAGGCGACCTGACGCGCCAACTCAAGGTCGAGGGCAAAGACGAAACCGCCAGCCTGGCGGGTTGGTTCAACCAGTTCCTGAGCATGATCGCGCAGCTGGTGCAGCGCATCGGCAGTGCCTCCACCGACCTGCAAGCGGCCGCCGCCGACACCAGCGAAGTGGCGCATAACATGAACCAGGCCGCTGGCCGCCAGCGTGAAGCGGTGGAATTGGTGAGCACCGCCTTCAACGAAATGGTGGCCACCGCCAACGAAGTCGCGCGCTCGTGCAGCGCTGCCGCGTCGAGTGCCGACGAAGGCTACCGCGACGTGCACGACGGCCAGCAACATATCGGCGAAGCCACCGGCAGTGTGCTCAAACTGAGCGAGGACCTGCAAAAGTCGACCCATACCATGCAGTTGCTCGAGCAGGACAGCCAGAACATCAACACCATCCTCGACACCATTCGCTCCATCGCCGAACAAACCAACCTGCTGGCGCTCAACGCGGCCATTGAGGCTGCGCGCGCGGGCGATCAGGGCCGTGGTTTCGCCGTGGTCGCCGACGAGGTACGCGCCCTGGCCCGGCGCACCGCCGACTCCACCGGCGAGATCGACAGTCTGCTGGGCAACCTTGCCCGCCGCACCCAGGAAGTCACCCAGCAAATGCAAGGCAGCCTGCTGGTGTCGCACACCAGCGTGGAACGCATCCAACAGGCCCGTGACAGCTTCGACAAGATCCGTGGCTCGGTGGACTCGATTCGCGACCAGAACACCCAGATCGCCACCGCCGCCGAGGAGCAGCACCAAGTGGCTGAAGAGATCAACCGGCACATCGCGCAGATCCATGCCGATGCGCAGTTGGTGGAAGGCTTTGCCCACTCGGCGCAAACCGGTTCAGGCCGCTTGACCGATATTTCCGGTCAGCTCAAAGGATTGGTGGGGCGTTTCAAGTTCTAGTTCGGTAACGAGGCGGTGAGCCACTCACCGCCTGAGCTGCTCAGCCCAATTGCGCATCCACCTTCAGCTCGGTCGAGCGCCCGCCGGCCTTGAAGTAGATCAGTACCACCAAGCCCAGTGGCAGCCAGCACGTCGAAGCCGTGGCGCGTGGTTTGCACTACCGCCTGGTACGCACCTGAGAACCTATCATTTCTACCAGTGCACATGACCCGCCGTTTTGGCTAGCCTGTACCGCATTGATCACAAAGAGGTACAGAGCATGCAGGTACGCGAAGGTTATGCCGATTTCCGTGGCTATCGGACGTGGTTCCGGGTCACCGGTGACTTGAGTTCAGGGCGCCTGCCCTTGATCGTTGCCCACGGCGGCCCGGGCTGTACCCATGATTACGTCGACAGTTTCAAAGACCTGGCCGCGACCGGTCGCGCGGTGGTGCACTACGACCAAGTCGGCAATGGCCGCTCGACGCACTTGCCCGACGCCTGCGCGGAGTTCTGGAGCGTGGAATTGTTCCTCGCGGAGCTGGACAATTTGGTCGAGCACCTTGAGATCAGCGACTACGCGCTGCTGGGCCAGTCCTGGGGCGGCATGCTCGGCGCCGAGCACGCGGTACGCCAGCCGGTCGGCTTGAAGGCGCTGATTATTGCCAACTCGCCAGCGTCGATGGATTTGTGGTGCGCGGCCGCCAATGAACTGCGCCAGGCATTACCGCCCGAGGTGCAGGCGACGTTGCTACGCCATGAGGTTGCGGGCACCACCGACAGCGCCGAATACCATGCCGCCGCAGAGGTGTTTTACGCGCGGCATGTGTGCCGTATCCAACCGGAGCCTGCCGACGTTGCGCGTACCAATGCCGCCATCAAGGACGACCCCACCGTCTACCACGCGATGAATGGCCCTACCGAATTCCATGTGATCGGCAGCCTGCGCAACTGGACGATCATTGATCGCCTGTCGCAGATCCAGGTGCCGACGCTGCTGATCTCCGGACGTTTCGATGAGGCGACACCGGCCACCGTGCAACCGTTTGCCGACGGCATCAGCGACGTGCGCTGGCAGATTTTCGAGCAGTCCAGCCATATGCCGCATGTTGAGGAACGTGAAGCGTGCATGGCGTGCGTAGGCACGTTTCTCGCCCCCTTGGGCTGAAAAGAGAACGCTCTGTGGCGAGCAGGCTCGCCACAATGACATCCCATCATCCCAAAGCCAGTAAAAGACTATTACCGAGCAAAATGTACTAACCAGTTACTTATCTTGCTAACATTCGACATCTAGTCACTCACCTTCGAGTCCTGTCGACATGAAACGAGCATCCCGCGGCGCTGGCGCCTCACGATATCTACTGCTGGGTCTGGGCATTGTCATTGCCCTGCTCGGCGTGGCCCTGGCCGTTGGCGGCGCCAAATTGGTCAGCCTGGGCGGTTCCTGGTACTTCCTGATCGGTGGCGTAGCCATGGCCATTTCCGGCGTGCTGATCGCCCGTCGCCAACCGGCCGGCGCGTGGCTGTTCGCCGTTTTTCTGCTCGGCACGGCCCTCTGGGCGGTGGCGGAGGTAGGCCTGGTGTACTGGCCGTTGTTCTCGCGCTTGTTCATGTTTGCAGTGATTGGCGTGGTGGTGGCGCTGGTCTATCCGCTGCTCGCCGGCCGGTCTGCACGCGGCGCGTACGGCACTGCAGCGGTGTTGGCAGTGGGCGTGGCCGTGGCGGCAGGCAATATGTTCGTCGCCCACCCCAGCGTGGCACCCACGGGTAAAGGCCCTGGCATCACCCCAGTAAACGCAGCCGATGCTCAGAAAGACTGGGCGCATTACGGCAACACCGAAGGCGGCAGCCGTTTTGCCGCGCTGGACCAGATCAACCGCGACACCGTGAACACACTCAAAGTGGCGTGGACCTACCACACCGGTGACGTGGCGCTCAGCGACGGCAACGGCGCCGAAGACCAACTGACGCCCCTGCAGATCGGCAACAAGGTATTCATCTGCACGCCGCACAACAACCTGATCGCCTTGGATGCCGACACCGGCAAAGAGCTGTGGAAGAACGAAGTCAACGCCAAGTCGGCGGTATGGCAGCGTTGCCGCGGCATTGCCTATTTCGATGCCACCGCGCCCATCGACCAACCGACCCAGCCGAACAGTTCGCCCATCGTTGCCGCCAGCGTGCCTGCCGGTGCGCAATGCCAACGTCGCCTGCTGACCAACACCATTGATGCACGCCTGATCGCGGTGGACGCCGACACCGGCAAATTCTGCGAAGACTTCGGCAGCCACGGCCAGGTGGACTTGAAAGCCGGCCTGGGTGATGTACCGGACAGCTACTACCAACTGTCGTCGGCACCGTTGATGGCTGGCACCACCGTCGTCGTCGGTGGTCGTGTCGCCGATAACGTACAAACCGATATGCCGGGTGGCGTGATCCGTGGTTTCGATGTGATCACCGGCCAAATGCGCTGGGCCTTCGACCCGGGCAACCCCGAAGACAAACAAGCCCCTGCCGCCGGCAGCACCTATGTGCGCAGTCCGCCGAACAGCTGGGCGCCGATGTCTTACGACCCGCTGATGAACACTGTTTTCCTGCCAATGGGCAGCGCCTCCACCGACATCTATGGCGTGGAACGCACCCAGCTCAATCACAAATACGGCGCCTCGGTGCTGGCGCTGGACGCCTCCACCGGCGCCGAAAAGTGGGTGTACCAGACCGTCCACAATGACCTCTGGGACTTCGACCTGCCGATGCAGCCAAGCCTGATCGACTTCACCCCGCCGGGCAGCGACAAGGCCGTGCCGGCAGTGGTGATCGGCACCAAGGCCGGCCAGATTTATGTGCTCGACCGCGCCACCGGCAAGCCGCTGACCGACGTCAAGGAAGTCCCGGTCAAAGCCGCGAACATCCCTAACGAGCCTTACTCGTTGACCCAGCCAAAATCGGTCGGCATGCCGCAGATCGGCGCGCAGACGCTGAGCGAATCGGACATGTGGGGTGCCACGCCGTACGACCAGTTGCTGTGCCGCATCGACTTCAAGGGCATGCGTTACGACGGCCTGTACACCGCGCCGGGCACCGATAAATCGCTGAGTTTCCCAGGCTCACTGGGCGGCATGAACTGGGGCAGCATTTCCACCGACCCGGTGCACGGTTTTATCTTCGTCAACGATATGCGCCTGGGCCTATGGATCCAGATGCTGCCCTCGCAGAACAAGGCCCAGGCCTCGTCCGGTGGCGAAGCGCTGAACACCGGCATGGGCGCCGTGCCGCTCAAAGGCACGCCATATGCGGTGAACAAAAACCGCTTCCTCTCGGTGGCCGGCATTCCGTGCCAGGCGCCGCCGTTCGGCACCCTCACCGCCATCGACATGAAGACCCAGCAGATCGCCTGGCAAGTGCCGGTCGGCACGGTGGAAGACACCGGCCCCTTGGGCATTCGCATGCACCTGCCGATCAAGGTCGGCCTGCCGACCCTGGGCGGCACCCTGTCGACCCAGGGCGGCCTGATCTTTATCGCTGGCACCCAGGATTTCTACCTGCGCGCCTTCAACAGCGGCAACGGTGAGGAAATCTGGAAAGCCCGCCTGCCCGTCGGCAGCCAAGGCGGCCCGATGACGTATGTGTCGCCGACAACCGGTAAGCAGTACATCGTCATTACCGCCGGCGGTGCGCGCCAGTCCACCGACCGTGGCGACTACGTGATCGCCTACGCCTTGCCAGAATAACCCTGTGTTCGCGCGGGGGCGGACTACCCCAACTTGAACAATGCCGAGCAGTTGATCGAACTCAGCTACAGCTATCAGGCCACACCGTGGCTGACCCTGCGCCCGGATGTGCAGCACATCATCGAACCGGGGGCGTTTTCCGGTGTGGGTATCGACAACGCCCTGGTACTCGGCTTGCAGGTCAAGGCCGTGTTCTAAACGTCTGAATACGATGAAACATGTGGGAGGGGGCTTGCTCCCGATAGCGGAGGGTCAGTCACTTTATTCATTGACTAAAGCATTGCTATTGGGAGCAAGCCCCCTGCCACACTTGATCCCCGTTCTGCTGATACTCCCGCGGCGTACACCCAAACTCGCGCCGAAACACCGTGTGCAGGTACTGCGCCGATTTAAAGCCGCAGCGCGTCGCGATGTCGGCAATCGCCAGGGCTTGGTTTTCCAGGCCCTTGGCGGCGGCCGCGAGTTTGAAACGCAGGATTTCGTCGTGCACGCTGCACCCACGCACCTTGCGAAAGTGTGATTCCAGGGAGGAGCGCGACACACCGACATAGGCCGCCACTTGGGCGGTCTTGATGCCTTGGCAGGCGTACTGGCGAATGAACAACAGCGCCTGCATCACGTACGGATTGCCCAACGGTTGATGCAAGCTGGACGCCTGCACATTGATCGCATCCGGCGGCACCAGAATCTGCGTGCCCGCGCAGGGTTTGCCGTGCAGCATCTGGTGCAGCAGCGCGGCGGCGGTGCGGCCCATGGTCTCGGTGCCCTGGATAACTGAGCTCAACGGCACCCGCGTCAGCGTGCGGGTCAGCGGGTCATTGTCGATGCCAATCAATGCCACTTGTTCCGGCACTGCGATGCCAGCCGTGAGGCAGGCTTGCAGCAGTTGCCGCGCACGGGCGTCGGTGACGGCGATGATGCCGATGGGCTTGGGCAAACTGTGCAGCCAGGCAATCTGTTGCTCCACGGCGCTGTCCCACAACGGCGCGCTGGTGCCCAGGCCGCGATAGACCTCGACATGCAGGCCATCACGTTGCAACAGACTGCGGAAGGCTTTCTCGCGTTCCTGGGCCCAGCGATTGGCCTGGGCTTGCGGCAGACTGAAGCAGGCGAAGCGGCTCAGGCCGGCCTCGATCAAATGCTCGTACGCCATCTTCATCAACGCATGGTTGTCAGTGGCGACATAGGGAATGCCCGTGGGGTAGGCGCGCGCATCCTGATAGGAGCCGCCCACTGCAACCACGGGAAGCTTGATGTCGGCCAGCGCCTCGCCGATCAGCGGGTCGTCAAAGTCGGCAATGATGCCGTCGCCCTGCCAGCGCTCTATGCCTTTGAGGCGACACAAAAAGTCCTCCTCAAGGAACAGATCCCACGACACGCGCGTGCTGCTCAGGTAATTACCGATGCCGGTAATGATGCCGCGGTCGTAAATCTTGCTGCCATTGAACAGCAGGGCAATGCGGTGAACAGGCGGAAGGGTTTTCATTGTTTTTATCCTTAAAGCCAGTCATCACAGCCTAGACCTCTCTACTCAAAATCGCACCACGCCTTGGTGATTTTCATAATCGGCAGGCCCGATGCCGTTGCTAGTATCGCGTCACCGCCAAGAACAATAAGGAAATCGCCATGCCGTACTTCCCCGGTGTCGAGAAGGTTCGCTTCGAAGGCCCCAGCAGCGACGCTGCCCTCGCCTTTCGCCACTATGACGCCAACAAAATCATCCTCGGCAAACCCATGCGCGAGCACCTGCGCATGGCCGCCTGTTATTGGCATACCTTTGTGTGGCCGGGGGCGGATATGTTTGGTGCAGGCACCTTCAAACGCCCATGGCAGCGCAGCGGCGAGCCGATGGAACTGGCCATCGGCAAGGCGGAAGCGGCGTTCGAGTTTTTCTCCAAACTGGGCGTTGATTACTACAGCTTTCACGACACGGACGTCGCCCCCGAAGGCACCTCGATCAAGGAATACCGCAACCATTTTGCGCTAATGGTTGACCACCTGGAGCGCCACCAGGAACAGACCGGCATCAAATTGCTGTGGGGCACCGCCAACTGCTTCAGCAACCCGCGCTTTGCCGCCGGTGCGGCCAGCAACCCGGACCCGGAGGTATTCGCCTTCGCCGCCGCGCAGGTATTCAGCGCGATGAACGCGACGCTGCGGCTCAAGGGTGCCAACTATGTGCTGTGGGGCGGCCGCGAGGGCTACGAAACCCTGCTCAATACTGACCTGAAACGCGAGCGCGAACAGCTCGGACGTTTTATGCGCATGGTGGTGGAGCACAAGCACAAGATCGGCTTCAAGGGCGACTTGTTGATTGAGCCCAAGCCCCAGGAGCCAACCAAGCACCAATACGATTACGACAGCGCCACGGTGTTCGGTTTCCTGCATGAGTACGGCCTGGAACACGAGATCAAAGTGAACATCGAGGCCAACCACGCGACCCTTGCCGGTCACAGTTTTCATCATGAGATCGCCACCGCCGTGTCCCTGGGGATTTTCGGCAGTATCGACGCCAACCGTGGCGACCCGCAGAACGGCTGGGACACCGACCAGTTCCCGAACAGCGTCGAGGAGATGACCCTCGCCACCTACGAAATCCTCAAGGCCGGTGGTTTCAAGAACGGTGGCTACAACTTCGATTCCAAAGTACGCCGCCAGAGCCTGGACGATGTCGACCTGTTCCACGGCCACGTCGCCGCCATGGATGTGCTGGCGCTGGCACTGGAGCGCGCAGCGGCAATGCTGCAGAACGACCGGCTGCAGCACTTCAAGGACCAGCGTTATGCCGGTTGGGACCAGCCATTGGGCCGGGCTGTATTGGCCGGTGAGTTCAGCCTGGAGTCGCTGGCCGAGCACGCCTTCGCAAACGAGCTGAACCCGCAGGCCGTGAGTGGTCGCCAGGAAATGCTTGAAGGGGTGGTCAATCGGTTTATCTATCCCTGAGAGGATGTGTGCCTGTGACTGCTGGGCCCGCTCGCCACAACGACAGTGTTCGCCTACAGTCGTCACACCGTGTCTTTCCAACAACAATAAAAGGACGCACCACTATGAAATTATTTAAACGCACGTTGCTCGCCACTGCCCTGGCCCTGCTCACGCTGCCGGTGATGGCCGATTCCGCCCATCCAAAAATCGGTTTCTCCATTGACGATTTGCGCCTGGAACGCTGGTCCCGTGACCGTGATTACTTCGTCGCCGCAGCCGAAAAACTCGACGCCAAGGTCTTCGTACAGTCCGCGGACGCCAATGAACAAAAGCAAATCTCGCAGATCGAAAACCTCATCTCCCGAGGCGTCGATGTGATCGTTATCGTGCCGTTCAACGCCACCGTGCTGACCAACGCCGTCGCTGAAGCCAAGAAGGCCGGCATCAAGGTGGTGTCCTATGATCGCCTGATCCTCAACGCCGATATCGACGCCTACATTTCCTTCGATAACGAAAAAGTCGGCGAGATGCAGGCCAACGGCGTGCTGCAAGCGGCCCCCAAAGGTAACTACTTCCTGCTCGGCGGCGCGCCCACCGACAACAACGCCAAGGTGCTGCGCGAAGGCCAGATGAAAGTGTTGCAGCCGGCCATCGACAAAGGCGACATCAAGGTTGTCGGCCAACAGTGGGTTAAAGAATGGAACCCCACCGAAGCCTTGAGCATCGTCGAAAACGCCCTGACCCGAAACAACAACAAAATCGACGCCATCGTCGCCTCCAACGACGCCACCGCCGGCGGCGCGATCCAGGCCCTGGCCGCGCAGAAACTCGCGGGCAAGGTGCCGATTTCCGGCCAGGACGCCGACCTCGCCGCCGTCAAACGCGTGATTGACGGCACCCAAACGATGACCGTGTATAAGCCCCTCAAACTGATCGCCTCAGAAGCGGCGAAACTCTCGGTGCAACTGGCGCGCAATGAGAAACCCACCTACAGCTCGCAATACGACAACGGCAGCAAGAAGGTCGACACCATCCTGCTCACGCCTACGCCGTTGACCAAGGCCAATATCGATCTGCTGGAGAAAGACGGGTTCTATACCAAAGAGCAGATTGCCGGGCAGTGACCGCCATGGCCGACTACTTGCTGCAAATGAACGGCATCGTCAAAACCTTTGGCGGTGTCAAGGCACTGAACGGCATCGACATCAAGGTGCGACCGGGGGAATGCGTCGGCCTGTGCGGTGAAAACGGTGCGGGGAAGTCCACCTTGATGAAGGTGCTGTCGGCGGTTTACCCGTATGGCACCTGGGACGGTGAAATCCTCTGGGATGGGCAGCCCCTCAAGGCCCAATCAATCAGCGAAACCGAGGCGGCGGGCATCGTCATTATCCACCAGGAACTGACGCTGGTGCCGGACCTGTCGGTGGCCGAAAACATCTTTATGGGCCACGAACTGACCCTGCCCGGCGGGCGTATGAACTACCCGGCGATGCTGCAGCGCGCCGAAGCGTTAATGCGCGAACTCAAGGTGCCGGACATCAACGTGGCGCTGCCGGTTTCACAGTACGGCGGCGGCTACCAGCAACTGGTGGAAATCGCCAAGGCCTTGAACAAACAGACGCGCCTGTTGATTCTCGACGAGCCCTCCTCGGCCCTGACCCGCTCGGAAATCGAGGTGCTGCTCGACATCATCCGAGGCCTCAAGGCTAAAGGTGTAGCCTGCGTGTACATTTCCCACAAGCTCGATGAAGTCGCGGCGGTGTGCGACACCATCGCGGTGATCCGCGATGGTCAACACATTGCGACCACCGCCATGGCCGATATGGATATCCCGCAGATCATCACGCAAATGGTCGGGCGCGAAATGAGCAACCTCTACCCCACCGAGCCGCATGAAGTGGGCGAGGTGATTTTCGAGGCACGCAATGTCACCTGCTATGACGTCGACAACCCCAAGCGCAAGCGCGTCGACAATATTTCCTTCGTGCTCAAGCGCGGCGAAATCCTCGGCATTGCCGGGCTGGTGGGTGCCGGGCGCACGGAGCTGGTATCGGCGCTGTTCGGTGCCTACCCCGGCCGCTACACCGGCGAGGTGTGGCTGGACGGCCAACTGATCGACACACGCACGCCGCTCAGATCGATTCGCGCCGGGCTGTGCATGGTGCCCGAGGACCGCAAGCGCCAAGGCATCATTCCCGACTTCGGGGTGGGCCAGAACATCACCCTGGCGGTACTCAACAGCTACGCACGCCTGACCCGTATCGACGCCGAGGCCGAACTGGGCAGCATCGACCAGCAAATCGCGCGCATGCACCTCAAGACCGCCAGCCCGTTCTTGCCGATCACCAGCCTCTCCGGAGGCAATCAACAAAAGGCCGTGCTGGCGAAAATGCTCATGGCCAAGCCGCGTGTGCTGATCCTCGATGAGCCCACACGCGGGGTCGACGTGGGCGCCAAATACGAAATCTACAAGCTGATGGGCGCACTGGCTGCCGAGGGCGTGTCGATCATTATGGTTTCGTCGGAGCTGGCCGAAGTGCTGGGCGTGTCCAACCGCGTGCTGGTGATCGGTGAAGGTCAGTTGCGGGGCGACTTCGTCAACCAAGGCCTGACCCAGGAACAGGTGCTCGCCGCCGCGCTCAGCCAACACAACAACACTGGGAAGACCGCGTAGATGAATCAGGTCAAACAGCTTTTCACACGCTACAAAATGCTTGCCCTGATGATTGCCGTGGCGATCATCTGGCTGTTTTTCAGCTGGCAGACCGAAGGCGGCTTTGTGACGCCGCGCAACCTCTCCAACCTGCTGCGGCAGATGTCCATCACCGGGATTCTGGCATGTGGCATGGTGCTGGTGATCATCAGCGGCGAGATCGATCTGTCAGTGGGCTCGTTGCTCGGGTTATTGGGCGGCCTGGCGGCGATTCTGGACGTGGTCTATCACCTGCCGCTGCTGGCCAACCTGAGCCTGGTGGCGCTGTGCGGCTTGATGATCGGCTTGGCCAACGGCTATATGACGGCCTACCTGCGTATACCTTCGTTCATTGTCGGCCTGGGCGGCATGCTGGCGTTTCGCGGGATTCTGCTGGGCATCACCGGCGGCACCACCATTGCGCCCGTGTCGCCGTCGCTGGTGTACGTGGGCCAAGGGTATCTGCCGCACAACGTCGGCGTGGGGCTCGGCGTGTTGCTCTTCGCCTTGACGCTGCTCCTGACCTGGAAACAACGGCGCAACCGCGCGTTGCATGGCCTGGCCGCCCACGCCTTGGCACGCGATGTATTACGCGTGGCCCTGATCGGCGCCGTGCTGGCGGGCTTCGTCACCACCCTCAACAGCTACGACGGTATTCCGGTGCCGGTGCTGTTGTTGCTGGTGCTGCTCGGCGTGTTCAGTTACGTCACCAGCCAGACCGTGTTCGGTCGCCGCGTGTATGCGGTGGGCAGCAACATGGAGGCCACGCGCCTGTCCGGCATCAATGTGCAGGCGGTAAAGCTGTGGATCTTCGGCATCATGGGCGTGATGTGCGCGCTCGCCGGCATGGTCAACACCGCCCGCCTCGCCGCCGGTTCGCCCTCGGCGGGCAACATGGGCGAACTCGACGCCATCGCCGCCTGTTTTATCGGCGGCACCTCCATGCGTGGCGGCTCCGGCACGGTGTATGGCGCGTTACTCGGGGCGTTGGTGATTACCAGCCTGGACAATGGGATGTCGATGCTGGACGTGGACAGCTACTGGCAGATGATTGTGAAGGGCAGCATTCTGGTGCTGGCGGTGTGGGTCGATGTGAGTACGCGGGCGGGACGGCGGTAAATGGCTGGCACTTAGTCATGCTTTGTAAAGGGCCAGCAAGCCGTGTCTCTTTTAATTGCAGGACGTTTCCTAGACAATCCCTGCCGCCTTGTGCCTGTTGGAATCGATGGCTAGTCTGCGATCCGTCACTGCTCATCAGTGATCGGGTTTAGTCGCCCGACCTTTCATCACGTGCACGGTCTTCCATCAGTTTTATGGTGGCTGTGCGCAGGGCACCTTCGGGTGCGCCGGATTTTCCGTGATGGCCGGTCGACTAACCTGCGTACAGCCGCCCCCCATTCGTTTAGTCGCGACGGGTGTCGACTCCTAAGCCATTACGGAGTTACACCATGAATAAAGTCGTCCCCGACCCACCCCGCAGCTCAGCCAAAGCCCGCGCCGCGTTCAACCGCGCCATCGACCATTACCTGCCTACCCAAGGTGTTCAAATCGAAGACTTGAGCTTCGAAGACCCTTTGCTCTAAACCGCGAGTTTGCTCGACAGCGCTGCAGCCACCACGCTCAATTGCAGTGAGAAGCTGGCAAGTCCCGAACGGGCGAAGATTCTGGCGGTGTGGCATTTGCTGGAAATGGCCAGGACGACGGTGGACCGCTCGATCAAGTGCCTGAAACCTGAAAAACGGTAAAAAATGTGGGAGCGGGCTTGCTCGCGAATGCAGGGTGTCAGTCGCCAAATGTGTTGACTGATACGCCGCATTCGCGAGTAAGCCCGCTCCCACAGTTGAACTACGGTGCTAGCGAACTATTTAGACACCGGCATCGCAAACTCCGCGCCCTGCTCAATACTCTCCGACCAACGCTGCATGATCGACTTCTGCTTGGTGTAGAAGCGCACGCCTTCAGTGCCGTAGGCATGCATGTCACCAAACAAGCTCTTCTTCCAGCCACCAAAACCGTGCCAGGCCATCGGTACCGGAATCGGCACGTTGATGCCGACCATGCCCACTTCGATACGTCGCGCAAATTCGCGGGCGATGTTGCCGTCGCGGGTAAAGCAGCTGACGCCGTTGCCGAACTCGTGGTCATTGACCAGTTTAATCGCCTCGGCAAAGTCATCCACGCGCACACAGGCCAGCACCGGGCCGAAGATTTCTTCGCGGTAGATACTCATGTCTTTCGTCACATGATCGAACAAGGTCGCGCCGAGCCAGAAGCCATTTTCCAGGCCGGGTTCGGTGGGCACGTAGTCACGCCCATCGAGCAGCAATTGCGCGCCGGCTTGCACGCCTTGTTCGATGTAGCCGCTGATGCGCTCCAGTGCCGCGCGCGAAACGATCGGGCCCATCTCGGCCTTTAAATCGCGGCCGTCGGTGATGCGCAGTAGCTTGGCGCGCTCGGTCAACGCGGCGATCACTTTGTCGCCCACATCGCCCACCAGCACCGCCACCGAGATCGCCATGCAGCGCTCGCCGGCACTGCCGTAAGCTGCGCCCATCAACGCATCGACGGTTTTTTCGATGTCCGCGTCGGGCATCACCACCATGTGGTTTTTCGCGCCGCCCAGCCCTTGCACGCGCTTACCGTTGCGCGCACCGGTCTCGTAGATGTACTGCGCAATCGGCGTGGAGCCGACAAAGCTCACAGCCTTAACGTCCGGGTGCTCGATCAGCGCATCCACTGACTCCTTGTCGCCCTGCACGACGTTGAACACGCCTTTGGGCAAGCCAGCTTCGCGCAGCAACTCGGCCATGAACAGCGACGCGCTCGGGTCAGTCGGGCTGGGCTTGAGGATGAAGGTGTTGCCCGCCGCGATGGCGATCGGGTACATCCACATCGGCACCATCACCGGGAAGTTGAACGGCGTCACGCCAGCGACCACACCCAGAGGCTGGCGCATCGTCCAGTTGTCCATGCCCCGCGAAACCTGGTCGGAATGTTCGCCCTTGAGCAGGTTCGGAATGCCGCACGCGAATTCGAGAATATCGATGCCACGGTCGACTTCGCCCTGGGCGTCGGTGAATACCTTGCCGTGTTCGGCAACGATGATGCGCGCCAGGTCATCTTTGCGGTCACGCAGCAGGTGCAGGTATTCGAACAATACGCGGGCACGACGGATCGGCGGGGTGTCGGCCCAACTGGCGAAGGCGGCCTGGGCGGCGGCGACGGCTTCACCCACTGTCTGGCGGCTGGCCAAGGCGACGCGACCAGTCACTTCACCGGTAGCCGGGTTGTAGACATCCTGATAGCGATCATCGCGGGAAACGCGCTGGTCGTTGATGTAGTGCTCGAGGGTGGTGCTCATGGCAGTTGATCCCAGGTCGGTAACGTTGGAGCCCACAATAGGCTTTCGGTTTGTTCCAAACCAGAGCAGAATCCAGAACTGATTGTCCTTTTAGGCGAACAATAGAATCATGGAAAAGGCTGAGATCGAGGGGTTGTGGACGCACATTCACTGGTTATCGGTGCTTGAGGAACAAGGCACCTACACCGCCGCTGCGGCGCGCCTGGGCGTGAGCAAGTCCGCCGTGAGCCAGCGAATTTCCGATTTGGAAAAAGCCACCGGCACCCGGCTGGTCACCCGCACCACACGCAGTGTACGGCTAACCGACGCGGGCCTGTCATTGACCCGCGACGTGCGCAGCGCCTACGAACACATCGCCCGTAGTTTCTCGTCGGTGCGCGACTCTGCCGGAGAGATTCGCGGCCTGGTGCGCCTCACCGCACCGGTGGCGTTTGCCCGGCAACAACTGGTGCCGCTCCTGTCCGAGTTCCTGCAGCTTTACCCGCAGGTGCGCATCCAACTGGATGTGTCGGATGCCCTGAGTTCGCTGGCGGCCGAAGGCTACGACCTGGCCGTGCGGCACGGCTTCCAGGTGCCAGAAACCCATGTGGCGTGGAAACTGTGCGACACCGGCTCGGTGCTGGTCGCCACACGGGACTACCTGCAACAACACGGTGAACCGCGCGACCCCGGCGATCTCAGCGCACATAACTGCCTGTACTACCCACGGGGCACCGACCAGCCCGCGTGGACCTTCGAACGCGGCGGCAAAAAAATCGAGCGCATCACCGTGCCGATCGCCGGCAGCTTTTCCACCAACAACAGCGAAGCCCTACGTGACTCGGCGCTCAACCACTTGGGCATCGCCCTGCTCCCGGATTTCAGTGCGCAGGCCGCGCTGGCCAGTGGCACGTTGGTGCAGGTGCTCAGGGGCTGGGCGCTCAAAGGCGCGTTTGCCGATGAGATTTACTTGATTCGGCCGTACTCACCGCATGTGCCGAAGTCGGTGACTGCCTTGGTGGGGTTTCTGAAGGACAAGCTATCCGGTGGTTTTCGCTTCGTGGGCAATTGAAGTCGGCCCCCAAGCGTGGGCATGGACCTCATCGAATCTCCACACAACCTCACGGGAAACTCCACCGAGAGTCGATAACCTGATCAGCCCTACGTTCAAAGGCGATCGACATGTTGGCCCTCAACCCACGCGTGCTACTCATGGTCCTGTTGTTGCCCGCTGGGCTCTGGACTCAAGACGTTGGCGCCGCCCGCGTGAAGAACGATATCCCGCCGCGTCTGCAGTGGACGGCGAACTTCGGTTACTGCGGTGAAGTGGCCTTCGTCAGCGCCGGGCTCTACTACGGCCAATACGTTTCCCAATATGACGCCCGGGCCATTGCCAGCCCCGGTATTGACCAGTCCAAAGCGAAGAGCCAGTTGCTCGTAGGTGTGAACGATGGCGCCGCCGCCGCACGGATGCATTTGCAGACGGTGCAGTGGAACAGTGTCAGCACGCTGGACGCCTACGCCTTCCTGACGTGGTTAAAGGGCAATGTATTGGCCGGTTATCCGGTGATCATCGGTGTGTATGAAAACATGCACGCGTTCGAAGGCTCCACTGAGGCGGCGGCCGGCGACGCACAGTACGACCATATCGTGCCGGTGATCGGCGTCTCGTCGAAATACCCGCTGACGTTACCGCCGCACGCTTACCCCGACGACGTGCTGGCCCTGAGCGATAACGGCCTCTGGTCACCCGACGGCGCCCCGGCGTATCGGTATCACTACTCGTTCGACCGTTTCCAGGCCAACCGCCAGGAGGCCAACACGCCGTCACAGGCGCTGTATTCCCTGCCACGCAAACGGCAGTACGGCGTGGCTGTGACCGGCATCATCGATCACGACGGCCTGACGCTGCCGGTGCGGCTGTGGACCGAGGTGATCGCCGAGCAACCGCCGATGGCGCAACACGCCAATACCCGGCCTCCGTCTGCCGCGTTGGCACTGACCGTGACGGTTTCCGGTTTGAAGCCGAGCGTGCCCTACACCCTGTATCGCTACGACACCTTCGCCGCAGTCCCGAACGCCGCCTTTAACGCCAACGCGTCCCAGGCGGCGCAACAATGGAAGGTCAAGATCGAAACAGGCTCGACTTATACGTTGAAAGAGACCATTCGTTCGGACCAGGTCGCGGTGTATCGGGCAGTTCCAGACACGGCGCCTTAACCCCTCACCGAGTTAAGCGGAACCGTTCCCAACCACTAGCCACTGGCAACGTTAACTATAGCCAAGAGCAATAATCAACAGAACGAACAGCGTGATTTATTTATTAAGCTGTTACGAAAAAGGGCCATGAACAACAGATTATTGACATCCGAGAAAAGTCCATACAACTAATTGTAAACAGTGAATAAATCCCTCCTGACTGCGCCTGCTAAAACACCATTTTCAAACACTTCCCTTCGCAAACTTGCAAAACAACCACAACCGGCTAAGTTCATGGATAGCATGAAAGCCATCAGCCATTACGCATACAACCCGCCCTCCAGGCAAGGGGTTTTATTGCTCTAAAAACAGCGCTTAACAGTGACACGGAATTTAAGTCTTAACTCTCAAAAGGGATGCTTTGATGAAGCGCAGCCGGTGGTATCGTGCGTTTTCGAAAAAGGGGCCAGCCACGCATTTTTGGCTGTCGTTGATGGGCTTTTCTGTGCTGGTGATTGCCAGCTTCCTGTTGTTTGAACAACAGATCCAGGCGTTCCTGACTCACCTTAACCTGTACCAACCCTCGACACCCGCCCAAGCATTCAACCTGGCTCTGCTGCTGATCGCCCTGCTCGCCCTCGACGTGGTGCTGCCGGTGCCGTCGAGCATGGTCGCGCTGCTGACGGTGGCCGTACTCGGCAGCCTCGCCGGTTACCTGGTGATTTTCATCGGTCTGTGCCTTGGCGCCGGGCTGGGTTATGCGCTGGGGGCCGGTTATTTTCGGTTGCTGTCAGGCCGCCTTGGGCTGCATCAGCGCCAGCCTGGGCAGTTGGCGTATCGGCTGGGTACGCTGTCGTTGATCTGCCTGCGTGGTGTGCCAGTGTTGGCGGAAACTTCGGTGGTGGCCGCTGGGATGCAACGTTATCCACTGCGCGCATTTTTGCTGATTACCACATTAGCCAATGCAGGGCTGGCACTCGCCTACACGGCCATCGGCACGCTGCTGATCGAGCAGCACGCGCTGCTGGTCACTCTGCTCGCCAGCATGGTGTTGCCGCTGGCGTTTGTGGCCGGTTATAGCCTGCTCAAACGCAAGCCCGTTGTGGATCAACCGCTGCGTGGGCGATTCGAGGTGCATTACGACTACCCGGTGATCTTCACCGACCACCTGTTCGACCCGCTCAACCCGTGCCTGCATCAGCAGCTCACTCACCCACCCAGCGGGCCAGTGAAGGTGATGGTGTTTGCCGATGAACAACTGCTGCACAGCGCCCCCCTGTTGCTGGCGCAGATCGACGCCTACTTCGCCGCCCATGCCGACCTTCACGTGCAAGCCGCGCCCATCGCCGTGCCAGCCGGTGAGCTGAGCAAAAACGCGCAAGTGCTGGAGCAGCTCTACAGCGATATGCTGCGACACGGCTTGGACCGGCACTGCTACGTGTTGGCCCTGGGCGGCGGCGCGGTACTGGATGCGGTGGGCTACGCCTGCGCCACCTTCCACCGCGGCATTCGCCTGATCCGTATCCCCAGCACCGTGCTGGCCCAGAACGACGCCGGTATTGGCGTAAAAAACGGCATTAATGCCTTCGGCCAGAAAAACCTGCTGGGCGCCTTCTACCCCGCCACGGCGGTGATCAATGACTTCCAGCTGCTCACCAGCCTGACCCGCCGCGACCAGATCGCCGGGCTGGCCGAGGCGGTCAAGGTGGCATTGATCAAGGACCAGGCGTTTTTCGAGTGGATGGAGCAGCACGCCGACGCCCTCGCCCGCTTCGATCACCCAGCCAGCCGTTACGCGATTCGCCGCTGCGCCGAGCTGCACCTGGCGCACATCACCGGTGCCGGCGACCCGTTCGAACGCGGCAATGGTCGGCCGCTGGATTACGGGCACTGGGCCGCGCACAAACTGGAGAACCTCAGCCACCACCGGCTGCGCCATGGCGAAGCGGTCGCGGTGGGCATGGCGTTGGATGGGTTGTATGCCAATGCCCTGGGCCTGCTGAGCGATACCGACACGCAACGGGTGATGAATCTGTTGCACAAGCTGGGCTTCAACCTGTGCCCGCCGGAGCTGAGCTTGATCGACACACAGGGCCGCTCGCCACTGCTGCTGGGCCTGGAGGAGTTCCGCCAACACTTGGGCGGGCAGTTGTCGATCCCAATGCTCAACCGCATCGGCCAGTCGGTGGACCTGCATGAAATCGACAGCGCGAAGATGCAGGCGGCGCTGCACCGGCTGTCGTCATGCAGCGATGCGGCGCTGCCCCTGGGCGAGGGTTACGCACAGTGAGCCCGATGAAAACCTGGCTGACCCTCGGCCGGGTCTCCAACCTGCCCACGGTGTGGACCAACACCCTTGCCGCTGCACTGCTCGCCAGTAGCGCCGGCGCCCTGGCGCCGCCGTCGTCGCTGGTGTGGGGGCTGTTGTTGATCACGCTGTCGTTACTCTACCTGGCCGGCATGCTGCTCAACGATTGGCTTGATGCCGACTGGGACCAGCAACACCACAACCCGCGCCCGATCACCCTGGGTTTGGCCAGCCGCCAGCAAGTCGGCCTGGCCACCGCGCTGTTGCTGATACTCGCCGCCGTGGCGGTGCTGGGCCTGAGCCGTTTGATTGACGAGCCGCATTGGCTGCTCGGCAGTGTGGTGCTGTTGGTGGGCTGCATCTTCGGCTACAACCTGCTGCACAAAAAATACGCCCACAGCGTGTGGCTGATGGGCGCCTGTCGCTCGGCGCTGTACCTCACGGCAGCGGCGAGCCTGGCGGTGCCGCCGGAGCCGATCTGGCTTTGCGCGGTCCTGCTTGGGGTGTACATCAGCGGTTTGACCTACCTGGCCCGCCAGGAACACCGCAACCAGTTGATCAGCCGCCTGCCGTTGCTGCTGATGCTGAGCCCGCTGGCCCTGGCGTTCTATTCCAGCACGCTGTGGTTCTGGCCGGTGTTGTTGCTGTGGTTGGGCTGGCTGGGCTGGCATTACTGGAAGCACCTGGCCAACCCGCAACAGCGCCAGGTCCGCGCCTTTATCGGGGCTGGGCTGGCGGCCTTGCCACTGTTCGACGCACTGGTGCTGGCGGTGGCCAACCAGCCGTTGGGCAGCCTGTTATGTGTGCTGGTGTTTTTTCTGCTCCCCCACTTTCAGCGTTGGATCAAGCCGACATGAACATGCGCCAGGATTGCCTCGCCGAACATCGCCAAGCCCTTCAACAACAACTGCCCCCCGCCGCATTGCACTGGTGGCAGCACACCCAGACGCAGCTTGCCCAGCGACCGGACGCCGCCACGGCGGCGTTGTTCAGCGGCCAGTGCAAGCGTCATCTGCCGGCCCCTGATGTCGCGCTGGCGCGTGCGTTGGTATTAGCCCAGGCGCTGGAACACACCCCGGCCGACGAGCAGTTGCCGCTGCTGCGCCAGCTGTTCCTGTGGGGCGACGATCAGGAAAAAATCGCCCTGCTCAGCGCGCTCGACTGGCTCGACAGCGACGGCGAGTGCCTGGAACTGGCCTTGCAAGCCGGGCGCACCAGCAACCCGCAGGTGTTTGCCGCCCTCGCACTCGACACGGCCTACCCGTCACGCCACTACGCGGAGCGCGCCTTTCACCAACTGGTGCTCAAGGCACTCGGCATGGGCCTCGACGTCGGGCGCCTGACCGGCCTCACGCAACGCCACAGCGTCACGCTCAACCAACTGGCCCTCGACCTGCTCGACGAACAGCTCGCGGCCGAACGAAGCGTGTCCGCCGGACTGCCCAAAGTGATCGCTTTCGACCTGCTCAGCCCGGCACAACAGCAGCGCCTGCGCGGCTTGCGCTTGCCGGTGGAATGGCACGCCTACCTGCACTGACGTACATCGCCTTCCCTTGACGAGGATTCACCATGCTCAAGTACTTCGATCCGCATATTCACATGGTCAGCCGCACCACCGACGACTACCAGAACATGGCGGCCGCTGGCATCACCGGGGTCATCGAACCGGCATTCTGGCAGGGCCAGGCGCGTACCAGCGTCGGCAGTTTTGTCGACTACTTCGACACGCTGCTGGGTTGGGAACGCTTTCGCGCGAGCATGTTCGGCATCCATCATTTCTGCACCATTGGCCTGAACCCCAAAGAAGCGAATGACCTGTCGATCGCCAATGAAGTGCTCGAGATTCTGCCGCGCTACCTGGTGAAAGATGGCGTGGTCGCGATCGGCGAAATCGGCTACGACGACATCACCCCGGAAGAAGATCGCTTTCTTGCCGCGCAGCTTGAGCTGGCCAAGCAATTCAACCTGCCAGTGCTGGTACACACGCCGCACCGCGACAAGATCGGCGGCACCCAACGCACCCTGGCGGTGATCCGCGAAGTCGGAATCGCCGAGCACTTGGTGATCATCGACCACCTCAACGAACTGACCTTACCGCTGGTGCTCGACAGCGAATGTTGGCGCGGCCATTCCATCTACCCCAACACCAAGATGTCGGAGCAGCGTATGGTCGCCCTGCTCAAGGAATACGGCACCGAAAAAATGGTGGTTAACAGCGCGGCGGATTGGGGCATCAGCGACCCACTTAAAGTGCCCAAGACCGGCCAGGCGATGTTGGCCGCAGGCTTCAGCGAAGCCCAGGTAGAACAGGTGCTGTTCCACAACCCAGTGGACTTTTTTGCCCAGAGCGGCCAGTTGGACAAGGCACTGGTCAGCACACCGTTGCCCATCGACCAGCGCAAGCAATGGCAGGAAAATTCGGCCCTGCGCGGCCAGGACCCGGTGGTCAAATGAGTGCCGGCAGCGGCTGGACGGCCGCGCAGGTCGGGTATTGCAGCAATGTGCACCCGACCCGAGACCTGGCGGGGTTACGCGCCTCGATCAAGCAGCACTTTCAAGGCGTGCGCCGTCTGCGCGGGTTGGAGGAACAGGACAGCGGCCTGTGGATTTGCGCCCATGCGGCGGCGCAGTTACAGCAAGAATCAGCGCGTGCGCAGTTCCTGCACTTGCTCAACCACAGCGGTGTGCGCCTGACGTCGCTGAACGGCTTTCCCTATGGCGAATTTCACCAGGGCGCGGTGAAAGCCGAGGTGTACCTGCCCAATTGGGCCGACCCGCTGCGGCTGGCCTACAGCTTGGACCTGGCGCGCATCCTCGCCCATGCGTTGCCGCCCGACTGCCGCCACGGCGTGATTTCCACGGTGCCGCTGGGTTACGCCGCCACGTGGACCGAGGCCTTGCAGGCGCGCGCCGACGAGCATCTGAGCCAACTCACCGCTGCACTCGCCAGCCTGCATTGGGAAACCGGCAAGAAAATCGTGTTCTGCCTGGAGATGGAGCCGGATTGCGTGCTGGAAAGCACCGAGCAGGCCATCGCGTTTTTCCAGCGTCGACAAGCCATGGACCCAAACCATACGTACCTGGCACTGTGCTTTGATGTGTGCCACCAGGCGGTGATGTTCGAAGACTGCTATCAGTCGCTGCAAAGGCTGCATCAGGCGCGGGTGCCGGTGGGCAAGATTCAGCTGTCCAACGCGCTGATTTGCCGGCTGCCGTCTGACGACGAAGACCGCCGCGAACACGTGCTCAAGACCTTGAGCACCTTTGCCGAAATCACTTACCTGCACCAAGTAAAGGCGCTCGATGCAGGCGGCCACCGAGTGGCGTGGCCAGACCTGCCCGCCGCCCTGGCGCATTGCGCCGGGTTCAACGAACTGCGCATCCATTTCCACATCCCACTGTTCAGCGAACACCTGCTGTTGCCGGAACTCAGAGGCAGCCAGGTGGCCCTGGCTCAGACCTTCGACTACCTGGCCGCCCACGGCGATTTTCGCCCGGTGCTGGAGGTGGAAACCTACAGCTGGGGCGTGCTGCCCTTTGAGCTGCGGCCCGACACCGAGCGTGCTCAGTTGGAGGGCATCGCCGCCGAACTGCGCTGGGTCGAAGAGCAGCTGCGCCAGCGCAACCTGCTGCACGTGCAGGAGGCCTACGCCGATGCCCTCTGAGCAACCGCTGCTGCTGATCAATGTGGTCGGGCTGACGCCGTCGCTGCTGGGTGAGGCGACGCCGCATATCAATGCACTGCTCAAGACCGCCCAGATGGCCACCCTGCAACCCGTGTTCCCCGCCGTCACTTCGACCGTGCAGGCCTCGTTCCTCACCGGCACGCCACCCTCGCAGCACGGGATTGTCGGCAATGGCTGGTACTTTCGCGACCAGGCTGAAGTGCGTTTTTGGCTGCAGCCCAACGCGCTGATCCAGGGTGAGAAGGTTTGGCACACGCTCAAGCGTGAGCTCCCAGGCTTTCGCTGCAGCCAGTTGTTCTGGTGGTACAACATGTACGCCGACGTGGACGCCGCGATCACCCCGCGCCCGCATTACCCGGCCGATGGGCGCAAGCAGTTTGGCCTGTATTCGTCGCCGCCCGGGCTGCATGAGCAGATCGAAGCGCAAATCGGCGAGTTCCCCTTTCATGGCTTCTGGGGGCCGGCGGCGGGCATTGCGTCGAGCCGCTGGATCGTCGATTGCGCGATGGCCGAGTTCCAGATCAATCGCCCCCACCTGCAATTGATTTACCTGCCTCATCTCGACTACAGCCTGCAGCGCGTGGGACCTGATCATCCGTCAATTGCCGATGAAGTACGCGCCATCGACGCCGAGGTAGGGCGCTTGCTGAGCTTCGCCGAGGCGCAGGGCGCGGCGGTGATGGTGCTCTCTGAATACGGCATCGAAGCCGTCGAACAATCGGTATCAATCAACCGCGTACTGCGCGCCGAAGGTCTGTTGCACGTGCGCCAATCCCTGAGCTGGGAATTGCTCGACCCGGGCGCCAGTGCGGCGTTTGCGGTGGCCGATCATCAGATCGCGCATGTGTATGTGAAGCAGGCGCAGGACATCCCCCGCGTCAAAGCTTTGCTGCAAGGCCAGCCCGGTATCGAGCAGGTGCTGGACCACACCGAGCAACACACCTGGCAGCTGGATCACCCGCGCAGCGGTGAGTTGGTGGCCGTGGCCGCAGCGGGCTACTGGTTTGATTACTACTACTGGCTGGACGAGCGCAAGGCACCCGACTTTGCGCGCACCGTGGACATCCACCGTAAGCCCGGCTACGACCCGGTCGAGCTGTTCATCGACCCGGCAATTCGCTTCCCCACGCTGAAAGTCGCGTGGCGCCTGCTGCAGAAAAAACTCGGCTTTCGCTACTACATGGACCTGATCCCGCTGAACACCACACTGGTTCGCGGCAGCCACGGCCGCTTGCCCCGTAGCGTGGAGACCGGCCCACTGCTGATCACCAATTGTGATCTGGCGTTACCGCAACACCTTGCGGCGACGGCAGTGAAGCAACTGCTCCTGGAGCATTTCCTGGGGCGCCCACACGTTGAACTGGCCAATGCCAAGGAGCTTCCATGCGGCGAGCCTTATCTATCACTGTCTTGAGTGCACTGGCCGGATTGGCCCAGGCTCAAGGCGCAAACACGTCCTTCGACTGCACGGATTTCTTGCAGTTTGGTGACGACATTGACAAGACCCGGGCAACCTTCACCCAGAGCCCGGAAACCCTGGCCTGGAACTGGTTTGCCTGCCTCAACCAACCCACTGCGGTACAAAGCCCTGACCGGGTCTGGGAAACCATGAAGCCGTCGGATCAGGTCTACCTGACCAACGGCGCGCAACCCCTGACCTACGCACAGCGCGTACCCGTGCCACCCGCCGTACTGACGCAAGCCCAGGCGATGGGCATGAACGTCAACCGCATGTTCCACAACCTCAATGCCACGCAACAGGTGGACGGGCTGATCCTGGAAATGGGCGGGCAAGTGCCGCAAGCCCAGCAAGGCCAGGCGGTGCGCTTCCAGCTGCTGATGGGGCCGGACACCTTCAACTACA
Source organism: Pseudomonas sp. 1152_12 (assembly GCF_052850675.1). NCBI lineage: Bacteria > Pseudomonadati > Pseudomonadota > Gammaproteobacteria > Pseudomonadales > Pseudomonadaceae > Pseudomonas > Pseudomonas sp. 1152_12. The sequence continues at coordinate 151,245 of NZ_VXCW01000013.1, forward strand.
TCGTGCAGCAGAAGGTCTACAACGTGAATGGCCAGGCCGCGTTGACCAGCGACCTGAACTTTCCCTCCACCGCCTGGGAACTCAAGGCCGCCTGGCTGTGGATCGGCAACAACCCGACCTATCAGCAGCAACTGGCCAACGACGGCTACTACATCGCCCAGACCTACTACCAACAAGGCAGTGAGTACGTGGTTGGTTATGCCGCGTTGAGCGGCTTGCACGTGATCAACAAACTCAACCCTGACTGGGTGTGGACCACCTTCGAAAACCGCAACAACGGCAAGTACACCGTGACCAACGCGATCCCGCCCACACCGATGACCAACAGCACCGGGCCAACCACGGCGGCGCAACCGGTCAACACCAGTTTCCAGGCGAGCTACCCGGCGCTGGCGCAGTACGAGCTGATCGGCGTGCAGTCCAACACCACGCCCACCCTGCTCGCCAACTCCCAGTTGGAATCGGCGTTCCAGAGCATGTCTTCGTGCTTCGCCTGCCACAGCACCGCCGCGTATTCGCCGAGCAAGGGCTACTTCAATTTCGCCCTCAAAAAACAGGGCGGCATCGTCTACCCCACCGCCGAACTGCCGGCCTCCGACTTTGTCGGCTATCACAAACTGGACTTTGTCTGGTCGCTCAAACGCGCCCAGTGGCAACGCTAAGGAGCCTCACATGAGCGTATTGAATTTCCCGCGTATCTACCTGGGCGGCCATATGTTCTGGAACCCGCCGACCGCCAACAATAACGACATGTACCCGCTCTACGATGCGGTGAAAATGCAGATGAACTGGCGGTTCCTGGAAGCCTTCAAGATCACGCCGCTGAACGCCGCCAGCAACCTGCTGCCGTGGACCATCGCGCCACTGGCACCCGCCGCCGTACCCGACTACGTGATGCAGGTGCCGGGCAATGCCGGGCAGCTGACTTCGCCGATGATCCCCGGCGAATGGAACCTGTTCGGCGACAACGCCTGCGGCACCGTGAGCTACAACCAGACCCAGTCGGTGATCACCGGCGGCGAGTTGCCTGACGGTGGTTATGTGAGCGAGGACCCGCTGATCAATCAAAGTTATCAGTTGCTCGGCAATCCGTTTGGCGGCGCGCCGAATTCCCCGGCGCGCTTTGTCGACGTGAGCCCGTGGCAGAACACCTTCACCGCGTTGTACTTCGACAAGTTGGTACTGGGTAACGCCGAATGCGGCCTGACGCTCACCCGCGAGCACCGCATGCTCGACCGTTTCCTCAACTTCAACTGGGCCAACCTCGGCGGCCTGGCGTACGTGACCACCACGTGGCAGACGTGCTTCCCGAAGGAAAACCTGGCATGGGTGATCGGCAACTCGGCCTTGCTGCAAAACCTGCAGACGCAGATGGCGCAACAAAATGCCAAGGGGCTGATGTTCCGCTTTACCACCTACCTGACGTGCTACGACAAGAACGGTATCTTCAACAACTACCCGCCCATCGATACCCACAGCTCCACGCCCGAAGCCCAGGCCAACGTGCAGGCTATGTATCAACAGGCGCTGGATAACGTCGGTGATATTTTCTTCAACCCGGCCTATAGCCGTACCGTGGGCAGCCTGGGGCTATGGTTTGAAGACGAATTCCCCACTGCGCCAGCGGGCCGGCGCCTGGTGCCGGCACAAAAAGTGCCCATCTACAAAACCTCACCGGGCACCACCAGCCAGGTCCAGTTGGGCGTGATCTCGGCCCAGGCCCATGGCACTACCTTGTCGCTGGACCTGGGCAATGCCTTCCCGTTCTATCCCATCGACAGCAAAGCCGACATTCCTGTGGCTGCCAAGTATCAAGCCGGTAACTATCAGATTGGTATCCGCCAGGGCGCACAATTCAGCCCATTGGCAAGCTTCGGCTATGACGACTACCAGCAATTGGCGTTCGACAAACGCGCCGGCATCCTCGACCTGCCGCTGACCGTCGAAGCCCAGGCGCAATTGCAGACGGGCAGCCTGGAATTGCAACAGCCAGGCACCACGCCAATCATCGCCGCGACCCAGCAAATGTGGACCGCCGAGGTGGTAGAGAGCGCCAGTTTCATCGACGTGGGCGACACCAAGACGCTGCAGGTCATGGTGCAATACGACGGCCAGCCTGCGCCGGCCGGCACCACATTGTGGGTGGCCGAATACGGCAATGCCTACATGTTGTGCACCACCGATTACTACCTGGCGTTCAGCAACGCGGCGGACTTTTCGCTGTTCAACAACGACCCGCAGAACCCGGCCAATAACAGCCCGTGCCTGCCGCAATTTAGCGGTGCGAACACCCTGCTCGGCCAGATCACCGAAGGCACCGGCCGCCAGCTCATGGCGACCCGACTCGCGGTGTCAGCCGATCAGACGACGCCGGTGACCTACCAGCAATTTCTGCCGACACCCGCCGCTGTCGCTTTGAGCCCGACGCTCAAGTTCGCCAACCCGATTGCCCTGCAAGGCACGTTGCAAGACCCGCTGAACAGCAACGTGCAATACAGCGTGACCAAGATTCAAACCGACGCCAATGGCATCGCCAACCTGACCGTCACGGCTCAGGCGCCAGGCTTTCCGACCTTGCGTTTCTTTGTGCAGGACGGTCAGCAGGCACCGGTGATTCCGTTCAGCTTCCCGCTCAACCAGGCCTTTACCGACTTCCTCGCACCGTTGCGCGTGCTGCCGCTGGAACCGCAGATGCAGCAGGACTTCGTCAACGCCTGGAACCTGATTTATCAGCGTGAAGACGCCGGCAAACTGATCTGGGAGACCTTCATCTACCCGTTCATCTTGCAGCCGTTCTATTACCTGTACCCGATCATGAGCAAGTACATGCCGCTCAATAACCTGACGCGCATCGAGGGCGCCGTCGACCAACTGATTGTGTTGATCAGCAAGGAGTACCAGGAGGAAAGCACCCTGGCCATGCCCATCACACGCGACATGCCGCAAAGCCGTCGCGCCGTGCTGGAGCTGTGGGCGCAGGCCCTGGTCAAACGCAACTATCCGCCTATCCCACTCAACATGAGTGACTACCAGTAGGCCGCAAACAGGACCACTGGGTGACGCGCCTGTCACCCGGTTTTCAAAGGAGTGTTGTATGAACGCCAGCCTCTTGAACCGACTGCTGTTGCTACTGCTGCTGAGCTCCGCTGCGTTTGCCCAGGGCGACAGCGGCGCCGTGTACTTCACCAATGGGGTGCACAACAGCGCAGGCTGTAATGCACAGAACGGCAACTGCATCGCCAAACGTGCGCCCAGCGACCCGTCCGATCCGTTTTTCCCGGCGCAATGGATCAGCGATTGGACGATGTACCGGGTGATGAACAACTACCAGAACAACCCACCGCCTTACAGCAACCCACCCTCCACACTCAAGCCTTCGGACTACACCGTCTCGCGCGGGACCAGCTACTACGACAGCACCTACATCCCAGCCGACGGCGACGGTTTCGGCGCGATGATGGAGCACTACGAGAAGTACTGCCTGCCGATCTTCCCAATCAAGAACAACAACTACAGCTGCTCGTTCGTGTCCCTGGGTAACAAGGCGTACTTCCTGACCTACCCGCAGGACCGCCCGAAAGATATGCCGGCCTGCTGCATGTTTTCACCAATGAACCATCCGCCGCGCCAGGACTTTATCGAACACCTGCCCTACAGCGCCGAGCGCAGCAAAAACCTAAGTGGCAGTGTGCAGGCCTATGCCTTGGACCTGATCTCACCGGCGGGGCCGATTCTGTTCGGGTATGCCTTTAACCAACAGCAGACCGGCAAACCGCCCTACCGCCTGCCGCAGTCGTTCTTCTTTTCCGGGGACGTGAGCGTCGCGAATGCGCCAATCGTGAGCCAGAACTACACGAACTTTCGCATCGCCAAACCCGACCCAGCGCAGACCTGGGCGCAAGTGGCCGCCATGTGCCCATCGAACCCGCCGCCGTGCCAATTGTTTGAGCCACCGGCTTCACAGAGCAACGGGCATAAGGCCCAGTGGAACCGGCTCATGCAGCGCCACCCCTGACCACAAGGACGTATCGCCATGAAAACGTTATTGAGTGTGATGTTACTCGGGCTGGTCAGCCTGTCAGCCCTGGCGCGGGAAGCGCCTCAGCCGTCGACGCAGGCCACGCAACTCAACTGCCAGCCGCCCACCAGCGCACCGGCCGCCACCGCCAGCCAGGATCAGTTCGACCAATACAGCTGGCAGCTGTTTATCGCCTTGAACTGGCCAGCACAGGACGGGCAACGTGGCACGCCCAATTGCAGCAAACAGCCAGGCGATTCGGGCTATACCGTGTGGCAAACCTACAAGACGGTCAGCGAAATCTTCCTGCCGGGGGCCGCCAATCCAGGGCCGTGGAACAGCCCGCTGACCGCCCGAAGCCTGGGCATCATCAACATCGCGGCGCTGAAGAACAGCTCGCTGGTCAACTCCATCGACCAGGCGGTGGGTGGCTGGCTGATCGATCAGGCGGGTAACCCGACCTACTACGATATCTCGGCTAACCAAGCGTCCTACAACTACATCGTCGGCAACAATTTCTACAACGCGAATGTGGTGTCCAAAGCCAGCACCATCAACTTCCCCAATGGGGTCATCGAGGTCAAATCCAGCTGGCGCATCCTCACCGCCCGGGACAATGCCAGCCATTACCTGACGCAGTTCGCGCGCGTAGCGCGGTTCAACAGCCAGGGCCAGCGCATGGGTGTCGGCGAGGCGTACCTGGGGTTGGTGGGCTTGCACATCATCACCAAGGTCAACGGTTACCCACAGTGGATCTGGTCAACCTTCGAGCAGGTCGAAAACGTGCCGCCCAAAGCCATGGTGAACGGCCAGTGGGTCGACCAACCGGTGACCGGCACGGCGTATTCCTATTTCAACGCGGCCGCGCCCGCTGCCGCGCTTAACCAGTCGCCGTGCAACTGGCAAACCCAGGGCACGCAACTGGTCTGCGTCCCCAAACCCGGCACCACGTTCCAGACGCCCAACCCGCTGAACCGCGTGACGCCGATTGCCGACGTCACCGGTTGGGTGAACAACAACTACCGCACCCACCCTGGGCTGCAACGCAGCGTGTTGAAGTATTACCAGTTGATCACCACCCAGCGCCCGTTGATGCCGAACAACCCGAGCAACCCGCTGGGGCAGCCAACCCCGGCGCTGTCGGCCAACGTGACCATGGAAAGCTATATCCAGCCCAACAGCAGTTGCATGAACTGCCACTCCATGGCGACACCGGTAAAGAGCCCGTTCAAGTCGGACTTCTCGTACCTGTTCAAATTCGCCAACCCGCCTCTTACCCCTCACGCCACGGACAAGGAATAGACCATGAGCATCCTCAATGGACCACGACTGAATTTCTGGGGCGGCATCCGCACGGACGTGAGCTTGCCGAACAACTCGCCGACCATTCCGTTCAACGGCAATGAGGAATGGCCGCTCTTCGACCTGACCACGTCAACCCTGGCGCCCGGTGCGCAGTCGTACACCGACGACCAGTTGAACAACATGATCAACGCACCCACTGGCAACTACTACACCGCCGGCGGCTGGAACCATTACGGCCAGCATGTGGTGGACATGCAGAACGCCTTGATCAGCTCCCAAGGCAACCCCGGCAACATCAGCACCACGGGTGATCAGGTCGGCCAGCCGGTGTACCTGCTCGGCTCGGTGGACCCGGCGACCGGCCAAGGACCGGTGTCCGGCCCGATGATGGTCGACCTCGACCCTAGTGCCTCAACCACCACGCAGATATTTGTCGGCGGCCTGCAAATCGGCGCAAACGACAATATCCAGCTGCTGATTCGTTGCAATGCGGTGTGCAGCAGTTTCGACGTGACCACCCGTGTGCTGGAACCGGCGAAGATGGACGCGCCAGGCTCGTTCCATGCCAGCGGCACTTTCCAGCTGACCTTCCCGCTGAGCAATATCGTCAGCTGGAATAAGAACAGCAGTGGCCTCAAGGCGATCATTCAAGCGCCAGGCGCAACAGGCATCGTCTTGCGCTTCGTGATGTTCGAGATGTGCCCGCAGATGACCACCGCACAACTCGATGCTGATTACGCCGCCGGTAAATACACGCCTAACCCGAGTATCGGCCGGGTCATCGGTACACTGGCGCCGGCCTTTGCCGGCGAGCCGCTGAGTTGTCAGCCGGGGCGGCAATTGATCAATGCATCCACGGGCAACGCCGCCTACGCGGCACTGGGCAATAACGGTTTGCTGAGCCTGGACATGGTCAATGTAATTCCCAAACAAACCTTCCGTGCCGTGCGCGACGACATCACCAGCCCTATCGGGCCAAATGCGAACTATGGGCCGGTGACGATTTCAGCTGGCACCGCCGCGCTGATAACGCTCAACCCAACGGCCAGCCCGTTGGTCAATTACTACGTGTACGGTGGCATCGTCGACGTGCCCCTGAATGCCAGCCAGCAGCAAGCAGTCAAGACCACGCCGCTACAGATCACCGGTCCCAACCCGGTGGCAGGCAAGACGCTTAGCGCGAGCGAATCCATCTATCGGGTGTATGCCGACCAGCGCAACCTGTACCTGGAGGATTACCCCAACGGCCTGACGATCAATTTGCAGGTTCGCTACCTCGGCGGGCCAGTGCCGAAAGCCACAACAGTCAGTCTGGACGCCAGCGCGCCGGGGGTTTACGAACAGAAGCAATACATCGACTTCCTCAACTTCCCAAGTTCGCTGACGGTGAGTGCTGGCCAGCAGGCCGTCAGCTTTCCCGTCACGCTTAAACCTGGCAGCGCCGCCCAGGCGGGATTTGTGGCGCTGACCTGCACGGCCAATGGGGTGAGCAACGGCGCGTTCTTCACCAACTTGCGCAAGTACGCGCAAACCGACTTCGGCATCGCCAAGGGCAGCACCATCACGTGGGAACAGGTGTACCCCAACGTACTGCGTTTTCACTACCTGGCCTTCCCCGCCATGTCGCGCTACGTGCCACTGAACCAGCCCGACGCGATCATGGCGGCGAAAAACGCCATCCTCGCGCGCACCTCGGATGCCTACAAAGGCACCACGCTGTTCATGCCGGTTGTGCGCTCGATGTCCCCCGCCCAGCGCGCACTGCTGCGCGCCTATCTCACCGGCAGCCCATGGCAGCCGCCGCAATAGGAGGCAAACCCGATGACCCCGCATATCCCTGCTCAACCCATTGAAGCCCTACGCCCTAGCACCTTCATCGCTGAAGGTTTGCTCAACCCACGCGGCGTGTGCCTGCAGGCCGATGGCAGCCTGTTGTTGGCGGAAGCTGGCTCAGGTTCAGCGGACCAGCCATTCAGCGGCCGCATCAGCCGGCTGCACCCTGACCCGCAGCAACCTGGCGCCTACGGGCCCAGCGAAGTCGTCGCCCAGGGTTTTCGCAGCATGAACATGCAGGTGCGCATGCTGCGTGATGAAATTATGGGGCTGTCCGACATTGCCTGTGGTGACGGGCGCTGCCTGGCCAGCCAGACCGATTATATCGGCGGCTCCAAGCTGCTCGACCTGCAATACAGCCCACCCGAGCCGGTTTTCCACAGCCATGGCAACCTGAATGCATTGTGCTACCACCCGACACGACGCAGTTGGTTGGCGGTGAAACCCGATACCAACCAATTGGTCGAATTTAGCAACAGCGAGCAGGAGCAGGTGCTGGCGCAACTGCCTGCATTGGATCAGGGCCAGGAAGCGGTGCCCGTCACCCTGGTGTATGAACCGCAAACAGACGCGGTATTGATCAGCCTGTTTTCCGGCGAGCTGCACGGCGACCCGGCCCGTAAAGGCATCGACTTTGCCGACTACGCCGGGCAGGTAATTCGAGTGCAACCGAGCAGCGGGCAAATCGAGGTGGTGATACGCGGCCTGCAACTGCCTACCGGGTTGGCGTGGTGCCCGCAGGGCAACCTGCTGGTGCTGGAATTGTGCAGCCACCTGCAACAACCCTTGCCGCCAAACTGGAACGGCGAGCCATTGCAGGGCGGCTTTACACGATTCAGCGGGCGATTGTTGCGCTGCAACCTGCACAGTGGCCAGGTTGAAGTACTCGCGCGCGGTCTGGATACGCCGTCCAACCTGTGTCGAGTGCAGGGGGCCGTGTTAGTGAGCGAGGGTATGGGATTGACAGGCAGACCGCTGCCAAGGCCCGACCATACGGTAGTGCCATTGAGTGGCAGGCTGCGGCGGGTGCAGTTGTGAACTTACACCGCCTCCTCTAACCGCAAAACGGTCGCGGGCCCGGCACGAAAAGACGCATTGTGCCTGGCCGCTTCCACCCCGTGCGCTGCCACGTGGTGGGCATCCAGCGCGGCTTTGGAGGCCCACTTCTCGATCAACACAAAACTGTCGTTGTTGCCGACAACCGGGTGTAAATCGTATTGCAAGCAACCGTGCTCGGCGCGAACCTGCGGGGCCAGTTGCGCAAACGCCGCGAGCTGCTGCGAACCTTTGCCGGGCTGGGTATTGATAAGGACGACAAGTCGCACTTCATCTGACATGAACACACCGTTGTGTAGGTTGGAGTAGGAACCTGCACCGTACGTGAACTGACGACATTGGTGCAAAAAACTGCAATACGCACGCATATTTCACGCGGTTTTCACAGTTGGGCGCCTAGTCTCAATTCAGCTCCTAAGCGAACACCTTTAAGCCCGCGCCCCCATCGTGGGCTTTTCTTTGCCTGCGATTTGGATCGCAACGCCGTACTTTCTCAGCCGAGAAAAATGTTCTAATTCAGACACCATCAATCACCTCAGCATCGGTGTGTGATGCTTGTCTGCACTGAAAGGGAATTCATGAAAAAGCCATTTCTGGGTCTTTTAATCGGCGTGCTGCTCGCAGGTTGCACCACCGCCCCACGCTATCAAGTGCCGGATGGGGTTTGGTATGCAGAGAAAGAAGACCCCACCCGGTACGGGTACCAGGTTTACGTTTACTTCAAGGACGACAAACAGTTTATCTGGTGGCGGACCAAGGAAACTCGGGACGTGGTGATGCAGCGCTGGGCTTACTACACCCATGACCATCCTGGCGTTGACCACCCGACCGCGTTTACCCGTGAAGGCGACTCAATAAAGGGCGAGCGAATCATCGTCAATAGAAACGATAAGGGCGTTCTTCAGGCCACCACCACTCAAACTTTTACTGGGCGCTTTCAGGGTGACACGCTTGAGATGGCGCTCACTACTTCCGCAGTTTGGGCCTCGGGTAACGATGCTGGGGGCGATGTCGTGCGATGGTCGATGAAGCGTCTAAAGCCTCAAGCGGCCAAATGACAGTGATCCGGCGATCACCGGGTTTATAGAAGCAACACAGGGAATTGAAATGCGAGTAACACCAGTCCTACTAGCACTTGCCCTTGCAGGTTGCAGCGCCAAGCCGCCCCAACTTTCAGAGAGTGCGCAAGCCCGCCTGAATGCCCCGATGCCCACCTCTGAACAACAGCGCGTCCGGGAGTGCGCGGGAACGAGCAATGTCGTCGAAGGCCACACGTTCGTGCTCAAACTGCAGGGGAGACCTGCGGACTCGGGTGGCGAAATCTGGGCGACCCTGGAGCGAGCCAAGCGTCTAGGCTGCACTAAAGCAGAAATGGACGCTGCGGATATGGGCCATTGGTCGAGCCCCTTCACAGTGCCGCGCCCGCGCTGATTTATCTGCCCAGCCTTTCGCGCTCGTCGGGCGCCGGAGAAACCGTCGAGGTCGCAGCCCTGTCACTTCGCGACCTCCGGCCGCTTCTGTACTGCGCTCCAAAACGCTGTGTTTGCGTAACCCATCGCCCACAAAACCTGCGCCAGCGGTTGAAAAAGCGCCACTTTGCTGGCGGCCAGGCGCATCAGCCAACCGCCATCACCGTCCTGCGACAGCCTAGGTCGAGCGGCTCTCGTCGCGACTTTGTTGTTTTTTAACGCCTTTCCCGGTCTTTCGCTCGTATAAATGGTGAATAACCCAGACGAGCAAAAGCAGGCCTGCCAAGCTAAAAATAAATAACAACAGCTCTATTGCGGGACCTTCGTGTGAAAACATCTTTCGTTCCTCGTCCTGAAGTCGCACAACCCCAATAAGGCTGCACCCGAAATTATTCGTAACAATTCAAACATTTTCAGGTTAGCGATCAAAACCGCAGGTGGCAACCCTGAATCGTCGTGAAACCATTGATCTAGACGGGTTGCCTATTGAGTCGAGTCATCACAGGGCCTTCAGACAAGAAGGAGATGCTTTAATGCCCGCCCTCACCTCAGCAAATGGACTTGGCCTGATGCACAAATACTTTCTGTCTTCGTTCTTGCTACTGGTCGCGGGATGCAGCACCGGCCCCTATCTGCATCCGCACTCTTCTATCGGTAAGAACGCCCTGCTCAGCCGAACCTGCCCCGGCCCAAAAGCTGCGATGAGCTTTGAGCCGTTATCTGCAGAACTCAATGGGGTTCACCTGCTGGTGTATGTGGCACCGCCGGGCACCTACAGCTGGCGGAGCAAACAGCATTCAGTGAAGCCGGAACTTCGACTGTTTGGCCGCCTCTATAATCCGCGACATCCCAGCGCAGACACTCCGCTTTGGGTCAGCGCCGCGTCGCCGGTCGTCACCGTGCAATTGGCGTCCGGTAAGACTTACCCGATAACGGTCAAGCAACTGGAAACCGGCTTCGATCCCAGGCAAACATTCAGCCCGGGCACTCACGGCATACCATTGAGCAACGACGACATCGACGATTTTACCCTGACCTTTGCGGATATTTTCGTGAATGGCGAGAAAGTCCCCATGGCGCCCATTCACTTCAAGAAACGCGAAGAGCGCTATGCACCGGTTTTCAATTGCTGAGTTGAATCCGCAGAGGCGGTAGAACGCCCCACTTTAAATTTTCAGGAAGATTGCAATGAACGGACGCACCTTGATAATCGCTACGCTGCTGGCCTTCCCCACGCTGTCGGTGGCCGCAACGCCCCCACTCGACGGAAAACTAACCGGGGCAACCGATGCTTTGATGTATTCCCGGGCAAAATTCACCTGCGGGGCTGTGCCCGCCGACCTTGCGGCCGACTATGTGAAGGCAGCCAGGCTCATCGCAGGCCCCAGTGAGGAATACGAAGCGGCCTATCAGCAGGTAGCCTCTAGAGAAAATAACTGGCCCAACATCCCAAACGCCGCAGACCGTGCGCTCGAATGCCAGAAAGCGCTTGAGTCGTTGCAGATCAAGGTCAAACTCGCACAACGCTGGTTCCCCGATGCCTACCCATCATCCTAACCACGCGACAGGCTTTTTCATCGCCACACGCCCTGCAAAACCCGGCGCAATAGCTGGGCTCGTTGGCCCTTTGTGGTCGTCAGTTATCGGGGTGCTGGCTGGCAACCGAATCGGCGGCGCCAGCAAAACGTGAACAAGGCAGCGGAGGCGCTCAACACAATCGGTGGTTTGTTCAAGTAAGCGGGGAAACCCTGTAAAAAATCCCGCGATTCAGGCTGAGTGAAAAGCTAGCCATTTGTCGCGGCGCCACACTTATTGCTGGCGACATGGTCGCGATTGATGGCAAAAAGTCCCAGCGAATGAAAAGGCTGGAATCATCCCATTAGTCCCGTCCAATAGAGCTATTAATACCGGACGGGTGACGAGCAGTTTTTGATCGAACGACCTCAAACTATAACGAAAAGTACCGCTGGATTTTGTCGCATCTCTATACGGCATCGGCACCTCTTTTGCGAACAGAGGGTTTCCTCGGCCCACTCGCGCTTAGCATTAGTGCCCTGTATAAAGACAGGATTTTTGACATTGCCAACAGGGGGACAGCCATATGGCATTTCTGACAGATACTCAACTCAAGGAAATGGGTTTCAAGAAGCTTGGCAAGAATGTGAAGATCAGCGACAAAGCCTCCCTCTACAATTGCGATCAACTTTCAATTGGCGACAACAGCCGCATCGATGATTTTTGCGTGATCTCAGGAACGGTGACGCTGGGCCGGAACGTGCACATTGCTATTTTCAGCAACGTGGCCGGGGGGGAGTCAGGAGTGACGATGGAAGACTTTTCCGGCCTGGCTTATGGGTGCCAAGTGTTTACTCAATCAGATGATTACTCGGGAAAAACGTTGACAAACCCAACCGTCCCCAGCACCTACAAATCCGAAACCAAAAGCCCGATCAATATTGGTCGGCACGTCATCATAGGCACCAACTCAATCGTGCTTCCAGGCGTAGACCTCGCTGAGGGGTGCTCTGTAGGGGCGATGTCGATGGTTACAAAATCGACCGAGCCCTGGGGAATATATTTTGGCATTCCTGCCAAGCGCATTAAGAACAGAAGACGTGACCTTCTTGATCTTGAAACCGAGTACCTTGCTTCGGAGCTCAATTAATTCGCCCGCCCGCTCGCTTGAGCATATTGAATTGCATGCCCTACCCTTGGCGCACCCAACAATCGCATTCCGGCCCATGGCCGCGTTCAACACGCAAACAAAAAAGCTGGCTTGGCGACCAGTGTTCTGGAGAATCTACCCCAAGTGCTGCTGGGTTATGGTCATGGCTGGGCACCTGGTTTTTTTGCGGACTGGTTGCAAAAGACAGCTCTTATAGCGACTTCGCAACCTTTTCCCACTCGAAATGTGGCAGCAGCATCCGGGCTGCTGGCCACAGAGGTTGAGGAGTACAGTGCACGGAAGCAGGAGGGAGAGAAAATAGTCTGGGGGGACTGGTCAGGGAGATTACCGAAAGGAATGCCTGCAATCCATCCATGTACCTATGATCAACAGGCATGGGAAGCGGATGACGAAGGGGATGGTGCGTTTGCGCCGGGATAAAGCTCGGAAAAGAGCGTAGTAAAGCGCTTTCGAAACTAGCGACCCGCAGCTAGCTGCAAAGATTGAAGGGTTTCAGTTCCGCGACATCCGGCCCAAGGCAGCTTCAGAAGTCCTAGATATCGGGGATGCCAGCCTGCTGCTCGGCCACAGCAAACAGGAGATCACCAAGCGGGTTTACAGGAGGTTCGGTGCGACCGT
>NZ_VXCW01000014.1:0-159111 GCF_052850675.1 Pseudomonas sp. 1152_12
CGTGATCAACCAGATCAAAATCGAAAACCCGCATTTGTGGGATGCCGAGATGAAGGAAGAAGCGACCCAGATGATCCTGCAAGGGACTCAGTTGGAGATCGAGTACGCGCGTGACACCATGCCGCGTGGGGTGTTGGGGATGAATGCGGCGATGATGGAGGATTATCTGAAGTTCATCGCGAACCGTCGTTTGTCGCAGATTGGCTTGAAAGAAGAGTATCCAGGCACGACTAACCCGTTCCCTTGGATGAGCGAGATCATGGACTTGAAGAAAGAGAAGAACTTCTTCGAGACCCGCGTGATCGAGTATCAAACCGGCGGCGCGCTGAGCTGGGACTAACTACGACGCAGATCTGAAAAGGTGGGAGCAAGCCCGCTCCCACCTGGGTCCGCGATGTTCTACAGATTTTGCAAATTACCCTTTATGCCCAATCAAACCATCAAGACCCCCTGCGTCGGCCTCTGCTCCACCGTTTACGGTGACCTGGTCTGCCGGGGCTGCAAGCGTTATCACCATGAGGTGATTCAGTGGAATGGCTACAACGCCGACGAAAAGCAGGCTGTTTGGCTGCGCCTGGAGCAGTTGCTGGTGCAGGTGATGTGCAGCAAACTTGAAGTGCTCGACCCGCAACGCCTGCGCCAGCAGTTGGAAGACCGCAAGATTCGCTTTATGCCGCTTCAGTCGCCGTACTGTTGGGCGTATCAGCTTATTGCACGGGGCGCGCGGGTGATTTCTAAACTGGATGCGTATGGGTTGACGTTGCTGCCGGCGTTTCGTGAACGCAGTTTGGCAGATTTGCGTGATGCGATTGATCGGGAGTTTTTCCTGTTGTCAGAGGCGCACTACGAGCGCTACATCGCACCGGTGTTTCTGAAAGAGGCATTTGGGCCAGCCCTGATCGCCACAGCCTAACAAGCACCCCATTTGGATTTGCGTCAGTCAGCAGAGCCAGAACCCATCCCGCGCCGTCTGCAAGCCAGACCGTCCAATCGCTTCCTGGCAAACCCGCGACTCCAAACTCCCCTGCTCCGCCAGCGCCGCCAGCACAAAGCCCGCGTGCGCCGGTCTTTGGCCCTCCTATCTGCTGACGATAGTGCGCCAGGTCGTTTTCACTCAGGTGGCCTTCCAGGTCGGCGCGGGCATAAATGCCGGGCGCGCTGCGAAAAAAAACCCAAGGGTTGTAACGCATGGCCCACAGCGCTCTCTAGTAGTGCACCTCTCACCTTGTATTAAGGACACGCTATGTACCCGCAGATATTTTCTCGCTTTCTTCATCGCCCGTTTGAAATCGAATTCATGCGCTGGGCGCTGGTGCTGATTTTTTTCATCTTCGGCTACTCCAAATGGTTCGACTACGAAGCTCAGGCGTTGCTCCCGCTGATTGGCAACAGCCCGCTCATGTCGTGGATGTACGCCGTGTTTGGGGTCCAGGGGGCCAGCTATGCACTGGGCGCCAGTGAATGGGCCATTGGCCTGGGCCTGGCCATCGGCGCTTGGTCCCCGCGGGTCGCACTGTTAGCGGCAGCTGCCTCCTGCGTGACTTACCTGACCACCGTCAGCATGATCCTGAGCACCCCCGGCGGCTGGGAAGCTTCGGCGGGCGGGTTCCCTGCCATGGGTGGCGCCACCTCGTTCCTGATCAAGGACGTGGTGCTGCTGGCAGGTTCATTGGTGCTGCTCAAGCAGGCGGCGCTGCAGTGCACGAGCCACTGCACAGGACGCAGGTAACCCCGGCGGGCGGCAATTGTGTTTAAAATGCCGCCCGTTCAATGACCGACGCTGACCGATGACCCCAGACGCACTCGCCACCCTGCACGCCCACCTGCTCACCGCCCTGGCCCCCCCACCCGCAGAGACCCGACGCCTGTTCCACGGTCGTGGCCGTTGCTGGCCGGGCCTGGAACAACTGACGGTGGACGGGTTGCAAGGCGTGGTGCTGGTCGCCTTGTTCAAGGAACCCGAGGCCGCGCAGCTGGACGCTTTGAAACAGCTGTTGGTCGAGTTCGAATGGGCCCGACACGGTGCGCACACGGTCGCCCTGCAGCACCGCTACCTGCCGCTAAGCACCACCGAATGGCTGGTCGGCGAGGCGATTGATGAACTGACCATCACCGAAGGTGGCCTGCGTTACCTGATCGACTTGGGTAAAAAGCAGAACTGCGGGCTGTTCCTCGACATGCGCTATGGCCGCAACTGGGTGCGCGAACAGGCCAAGGGCCAGCGCGTGCTGAACTTGTTTGCATACACTTGCGGGTTCTCGGTGGCGGCCATCGACGGCGGCGCCGATCACGTGGTGAACCTGGACATGGCGCGTGGTGCCCTTAGCCGTGGCCGTGACAACCATCGCCTGAATGGCCATGACCTGAGCAAAGTCACGTTTCTGGGCCACGACCTATTCAAATCCTGGGCCAAAGTCACCCACAGCGGCCCTTATGACCTGGTGATCATCGACCCGCCGTCCTTCCAGAAAGGCAGCTTCCTGCTGACCAAGGACTACCAGCGCGTACTGCGCCGTTTGCCGGATTTGCTCACGCCACAGGGCACCGTACTGGCGTGCATGAACGACCCGGCGTTTGGCGAAGATTTTCTGATCGACGGCGTAACCCGCGAAGCACCGGGCCTGCGCTTTGTCGAGAGGCTGCAAAACCCACCTGAGTTTCCGGACATTGATGCGCAATGTGGCCTGAAGGCGCTGGTGTTCCGTCAGGGGTGATGCTGAAACGCCCTACGCTTGCTACGCTAAGTGATGCACCGGGGTGGTGAACCTTATCCCCCCCTTCCCGGTCGATACCTGCATTCCCTGGCCAGACTCGACGGCGTTACGTCGTCGGCTGCCCCGTTTCACCTTTTGGAGAACCGCCCGTGATATCGACCCTGCATGTAGCCAGACTCAAAGCCTGGGGCGCCCACGGCTTTACCGCCACGGGTGTGGTGCTGGCCTTTCTGGCCACGTTGGCCCTGCTGGAAAACTCACCCAAGGCTTGCCTGCTCTGGCTGGGCCTGGCGCTGGTGGTCGATGGGGTTGACGGCTCCCTGGCGCGGCGGGTGAATGTCAGTACGGTATTACCGAGCTTCGACGGCTCGGTGCTGGACCTGGTGATTGACTACCTGACGTATGTGTTTATTCCGGCGCTGTTTATTTACCGCTATATCGATCTGCCGGACTTTACTCACCTGTTCACCGTATCAGTGATTCTGGTGTCGTCGTTGTTCTGCTTCTGCAATGTGAACATGAAGAGTAAAGACAACTACTTTGTCGGCTTTCCTGCTGCCTGGAACGTGGTTGCTCTGTGCGTTTACATTATCCAGCCGCAAGCCTGGGTCACCTTGCTGACGGTGATCGGCCTGGCACTGTTGACCGTGACGCCGATGAAGTTTTTGCATCCGTTTCGGGTAAAACGGTTTATGCCGATCAACATCGCCGTTACCACGATCTGGCTGTTGTGCAGCTTTTTGATGGTGGTGGATTATCCGAACACCAACCCGTGGACCTTCGGGCTGTGGTCGCTGATGTCGGCTTATTTCCTCGGGATTTGTGTGTGGCGCACAGCGCTGGAGTGGATCGGCACCCACAAATAACAACCTGGGCACACGTGAAAAAGCGGGAGGGAGCTTGCTCCCGATAGTGGTGGATCAGTCAATGCACTAAGTGACTGGCACACTGCAATCGGGAGCAAGCTCCCTTCCACATTTGGATCTGCATCAATCTGACAGGTAAGATGCAGGCCTTCGGTACAGCCCCTTCGCTGTACCCTGCCAATAATAAGCCCTGCCCATGCCCTTCGAACTCAGCGTAGACCTCACCACCCTCGCCATTCTGGCCGTCGTCGCGTTCATCGCCGGCTTCATCGACGCCATCGCCGGTGGTGGCGGCCTGCTCACCACACCGGCCCTGCTCACCGCTGGCATGCCGCCGCACCTGGTACTGGGCACCAACAAACTGAGCTCCACCTTCGGCTCCGCCACCGCCAGTTTCACTTTTTACCGGCGCAAGCTGTTTCACCCGCGTCAATGGGTGCACGCCATCGTCGGCACCCTGATCGGCGCCCTCGCCGGTGCTGTAGTCGCCCACTACCTACCCGCTGAAACCTTGAACAAAATGCTCCCGGTAATCGTATTCGGCTGCGGTATTTACCTGCTGTTCGGTGGCACGCCCAAGGCACCGCTGGATGCCAACGCGCCGATCAAGAAGAAATGGCAAAGCACCCAAGGCTTCGGCCTGGGCTTTTACGACGGCGTGGCCGGCCCCGGTACTGGCGCGTTCTGGACGGTGAGCACGATGCTGCTGCACCCCATCGACCTGGTCAAAGCCAGCGGCGTGGCGCGCAGCATGAACTTCGTCAGCAACGCGGCGGCGCTCTCGGTGTTCATCTTCAACGGTTCGGTGGACTGGATCGTCGGCCTGGCGATGGGTTTTTCGGTGATGGGTGGCGCGTTCTTTGGCGCACGCAGCGCGATCAGCGGCGGCGCCAAATTCATTCGCCCGGTGTTTATCACCGTGGTCCTCGGCCTGACGGTGCGACTAGCCTGGCAGCACTGGTTCAGCGTGGCCTAAACGGCGGGCCAAATAGAGGTCGATCAGGTAACGCGCAATCGAGCGTGACGCCGGCAACGGCGGCAGCTCGTGGATGTTGAACCACTGCGCGTCTTCGATCTCATCGGCCTGGGGCACGATGTCGCCCCCGGCGTATTCGGCATGAAAGCCCAACATCATCGAATGCGGGAAAGGCCAGCACTGGCTGCCCATGTACTGGATGTTCTTGACCTCCACCTGCACTTCTTCGCGCACCTCGCGGACCAGGCAGTCTTCGGCTGATTCACCCGGTTCGGCAAACCCGGCCAGGGTGCTGTAGACCCCGGTCACAAAGCGCGGCGAGCGCGCCAGCAGGACCTCGTCACCACGGGTCACCAGCACAATCATGCTCGGCGAAATGCGCGGGTAGCTGCGCAGGTCGCAGGCCTGGCAAAACATCGCGCGCTCGCGCGGCACCTGCACCATCGCCTGGCCGCAACTGCCGCAAAACCGGTGCTCCCGGGCCCAGGTGCCGATTTGCGCGGCATAACCGAGCACTTTGTACAGTGTGTGGTCGCCTTGCAGCATGAAGCCGCGCAGGCCCTGCCAACTGCAGCCCGGCACGTCGCTGGCCGAATTCAGCTCCAGCAAGTACACCGGTTCGCCGTCGAGGTGCCCGATGCCGTGTTCGGCGAACACCGACAGGTCCTGGCGCTTGAGCCATTCGCGCGGAAACAGCGGGCCGTTGGTGTCATGCAAAAAACCTTCGCGGCTGCGCGCGACGGCCCAGCCACCGGGGGTGTCGTTGTCCAGCAGCGTTGTGGTAATCCAGCCTGGGGTCATGTCAGTCAATCCACGAATTCGGGTTTCTGCTTGCTCATATGGGCCGCGATGGCCACGCGCAGGTCGTTGGATTGCAACATAGCCGAGTTCCAAGTGGCAACGTATTCCAAACCATCATTGACCGTATGGTCACGCATATAGCTGATCATGGCCTTGGTGCCGGTCACGGCAATCGGCGATTTGGCGGCGATCTGCTGGGCGATTTCCATGACGCCAGCCAACAGGCTGTCGTAGTCCGCATACACGCGATTGACCAAGCCGATGCTGCGCGCTTCTTCGGCGCCGAATGGGCGGCCGGTGTAAGCCAGCTCACGCAACATGCCGTCGCCGACAATGCGCGGCAGGCGCTGCAAGGTGCCGACGTCGGCGGCCATGCCGATATCGATTTCCTTGATCGAGAATTGCGCGTCGTCTGCCGCATAGCGCATGTCACAGGCGCTGATCAGGTCAATGGCGCCGCCGATGCAATAGCCGTGAATCGCCGCCAGTACCGGTTTGCGGCACGTGTCGACGGCGTTGAACGAGGCCTGCAGTTCGAGGATCTTGCGACGCAACAGGCGCGCGTTGCGGCCTACGTCCTTGCCGAACGCGTTGGCCACCGAAGCCAGCAGCATCAGGTCGATGCCGGAAGAAAAATGCTTGCCGGCGCCGCTGAGCACTACGGCGCGCACAGCGTCGGTGTCGTCGACCCACTGGAAGATGTCGATGATTTCGCTCCAGAACGCCGCGTTCATCGCGTTGATCTTTTCCGGGCGGTTGATCTGCACATGGGCAACGTTGCCGGTGAGTTCGACGACGAAAGCTTGGTATTCGGACATGGCAGTGATCCCTGACTGGCGAGTGATAAGGCCCGAACTATAACAAGGGAGCGCGACGGCGCATCGGCCAAAAACGGGACTGGCAAACGTAATGAAATGTTGTGGGCGCGGGCTGCCTGCAGCGCCGATACATTTCACCCCAAAGGGCCCGCATTATCGGCTATACAATCAAGGACCTTGCTTGGAGCCGCCTATGCCGCCCACGTTGCGTTCCTCGTTGATGCTGGCCCTGGTGGTCGTGCTGACCGGCGTTAGCGCCGGCATGGGTGGGCTGCTCCTCGCGTTGCTGCTGCATGGTATTCAGCACCTGGCCTACGGCTACAGTCTCGACAGCCTGGTCAGCCATGAAACCTTTTTATGGGGCGTCACGGCAGCGGCGCCGCAGCGGCGCTTACGAGTGTTAGTGATCTGCGGGCTGGTCGCAGGCGTGGGCTGGTGGACGATCTATCGCTACGGGCGCCCGTTGGTGAGCATCAAGCAGGCCGTCTCGCAAAAGCGACCGATCATGCCGCCCAAGACCACCCTCGCCCACGCCATCCTGCAGATCATTACCGTGGCCCTCGGTTCGCCATTGGGCCGTGAAGTGGCGCCGCGTGAGGTTGGCGCGCTGGCGGCGACGTGGTTGTCGCAACGTGCGCGGCTGGAACCCGGCATGCATCGGTTGATCGTCGCCTGCGGCGCGGGTGCCGGGCTGGCGGCGGTGTACAACGTGCCGTTGGGTGGCGCGGTGTTTGTGCTGGAAGGGCTGCTGGGTGCATTCAGTTGGCCGGCGGCGATTATTGCGTTGGCGACGTCGGCGATGGCGGCGGCGGTGGCGTGGGTCGGGCTCGGCGCGGAGGCGCAATACGCAGTGCCGCATTTTGTGCTAAGCCCGGCATTGATCGCCTGGGCCGTGGTCTGCGGCCCGGTGTTTGGCGTGGCAGCTTACGGTTTCAGCCGCTTTACCGGTGCCGCCAGGGCCAATGCGGCGCGCGGCTGGCGGCTGCCGGTGCTGTCGTTGATCAACTTCACCCTCATCGGTGGGCTGGCGATGCTGCTGCCGCAGATCCTTGGCAACGGCAAAGGCCCGGCGCAGCTGGGTTTCGACAATGAGCTGACCATCGGCCTGGCCGCCATCTTGCTGCTGGTCAAAGTGCTGATCACGGCCAGCAGCCTGCGCGCCGGCGCCGAGGGCGGGTTGCTGACCCCAGGCCTGGCCAATGGCGCGTTGCTGGCGATCATCCTCGGCGGCGCCTGGAGCCTGGTGTGGCCCGGCGTGCCGCTGGGCGCGTTTGCGATCATCGGTGCGGCGGCGTTTCTGGCGGCGAGCATGAACATGCCGCTGACGGCGATTGTGCTGGTGGCGGAGTTCACCCGGATCGAGCATGACTTTCTGGTGCCGATCATTCTCGCGGCGGTGGGTGCGATGTGCGTGAGCAAGCTGTGCCAGCACGGTGAAAAGGCTGGAAAAAAGCCAGCCTAAGCGCCATCCTTCACGCTTTAAGCCGCCCGCAGCGGCGCTCGACGCCCAAAGGAATTGCCATGCACGCCCACCCCCTGGCCCCCGCCGATTTCGAATTCATCGAAGACACCCTGCTCAAGTACGGCGACGATCATTCGGTGCTGAACCTGGCCGAACTCGACGGCTACTTCACCGCACTGGTCTCAAGCCCGGCCCAAGTGGAAGTCGATGAATGGTTCCCGGCGATCTGGGGCGGGCAGAACCCGGACTGGGAAAGCGTGGAAGAGGCCCAGCGTTTCCTGGAACTGTGCGTGCGCCACATGAATACGCTGGCAGCGCAACTGGCGACCGATGCCCAGGCGTTCAAGGCGCGTTTCGACGAAACAGACCATCAGGGCCAAGCCGTAACGCTCGCGGAGGAATGGTGCTTTGGCTATATCCGCGGTGCCACGATCGGCAACTGGCCCGAATTGCCCGCCGAACAGGCCGGGCAACTGGAGAAAATTTCCTGGTGCGCCGAGCAAGACAACTTCGAATTGCCGGCGGACCTGGATGTAAACGCCCATCAACAGCGGGCCAGCGCAATCGAACCGGCTGCACGGGCGCTACATGACTACTGGTTGAGCCAGCGCTGAGCCGGGCTTACTTGAAGCCCAGGTCAAACACCTGATAGAACGCGTTGCCGGTGTTGGCCACGATCCACATCCGTACCACTACGTGCCGACCTTTCTTGCCCTTGGGCAACATCACTTGATGCACGGCCTTGGCTTTCACCTCATCGGCGTGCTGGTAGTAAGGCACCTGGGTGTAGAAGTCTTCAAAGAACGGCTTGGCCTTCAATTGGGCGCGACTGATGCGCTGCTTGGGAGCCCCGCCATCCTTCGTGATAAGCCGACAATAGCCCCGGGAGACGTGGGCGGCGCTGCTTCTCTCGGAAAGCTCGTACATCGGTCAAGTATCGCGGAGTAAAGGCTATTGCCCTGCATAGGAAGAGTTACTTGTCCTACCCAGTGAAGGGCGATACAGCTACAAGCAGTGTCCATAAGCTGATCACGCCGCAAATACGCGCCGTACAACGATCCCCGCTCGACAAGCGTGGCGTGTTTGGCTGATTATTCGGGTCCGCCCGTCGGCCACTCCACGCCACCTTGCCTTGATCAGGAGCCTTGTACCTTGAGTTCGCAGAAAACCGTGACCGTTACACCGCCCAATTTCCCCCTGAACGGCAAGGTTGCGCCCCCCGGCTCCAAATCCATTACCAACCGCGCCTTGTTGCTGGCGGCCCTGGCCAAGGGCACCAGCCGATTGAGCGGTGCGCTGAAAAGCGATGATACCCGCCACATGTCCGTGGCCCTGCGCCAGATGGGCGTGACCATCGACGAGCCGGACGACACCACCTTCGTCGTCACTGGCTGCGGCAAGCTGCAATTACCAGCGCAGCCGTTGTTCCTCGGCAATGCCGGCACCGCCATGCGCTTTCTCACCGCAGCCGTAGCGACGGTCGAAGGCACCGTGGTGCTGGACGGCGACGACTACATGCAAAAGCGTCCGATCGGCCCGCTGCTGGCGACCCTTGGCCAGAACGGTATCCGCGTCGACAGCCCCACCGGCTGCCCACCAGTGACCGTGCATGGTTTGGGCAAAGTCCAGGCCAAGCGCTTTGAAATCGATGGAGGCTTGTCCAGTCAATACGTGTCTGCCCTGCTGATGCTCGCCGCCTGTGGCGCGGCGCCGATTGAAGTGGCGCTGACTGGCAAGGAGATTGGCGCGCGCGGCTATGTGGACCTGACCCTGGATTGCATGCGGGCCTTCGGCGCGCAGGTCGAAGTGGTCGACGACACCACCTGGCGTGTGGCCCCGACCGGCTACACCGCGCATGATTACTTGATCGAACCCGACGCCTCTGCGGCCACCTATTTGTGGGCCGCCGAAGTGTTGACCGGCGGGCACATCGACATCGGCGTCGCCGCGCAAGACTTCACCCAACCGGATGCCAAGGCGCAAGCCGTGATCGCGCAGTTCCCGAACATGCAGGCCACGGTAGTCGGCTCGCAGATGCAGGACGCGATCCCGACGCTGGCGGTACTCGCCGCCTTCAACAACACCCCGGTGCGTTTCACCGAGCTGACCAACCTGCGTGTGAAGGAATGCGACCGCGTGCAGGCGCTGCACGACGGCCTCAACGAAATTCGCCCGGGCATTGCGACCATCGAAGGCGACGACCTGCTGGTCGCCAGCGACCCTGCACTGGCCGGCACCGCGTGCAACGCGCTGATCGACACCCACGCCGACCATCGCATCGCCATGTGCTTTGCGCTGGCCGGGTTGAAAGTATCGGGAATCCGTATTCAAGACCCGGACTGCGTGGCCAAGACCTATCCTGAGTACTGGAAGGCCTTGGGCAGCCTTGGGGTCGCACTGAGCTACTGAAGCAGCCGCGTCGGTTCGGGGAGGGCAAGCACATGACAATTCGCCAACCCTGCCCACCCGGCGCTTGTGTCTGCGAGCGTGAAAAGTTGCTGCAGACGCCCGACGCCGACTTGCGCATTCTCAACCTGACGCGCCAGGAGGAGAAAAAGCTGATCGAACGCCTCGAAGACCTCAAGAGCCTGCAAGACCTAGAACACCTGCAGCAGCGGATGTACGAGCTATTGGGCATTCGTGTGCATGTCGCACCAGGCCACACCGAGGTCAAGAGCATGCGCGGGATTCAGATCGTCATCGACGACCTGCCGGGCATGTGCCGCAAGAGCCGGCAATCAATTCCGGCAGCGATTCGTCGCAGCATGGAGAAACGCCCGGAGATTGCTTACCGGTTGCTGGATGCCCACGATCTGTTTCGCGAAGGTTGAATCAGCCCGCTACAGCCTCGCCCTGAAACAGCCCCTGCCCTACGGCTTTCGCCGTGTGCAAATGCGCTTGGGCGCTACCGCCTTCAGATTCCAACAGCAACTCGGACGTCACCACCTGCGCCCCGCAGTAATCAAAGATCCCGTAGTCGATCTGCGTGCGCATCGCCTTGGCATAGCCGTGGCGATCAAATGCGCCGGCATCCGCCGCGCCGAGCGCCAGCAGGTGCACCTGCAAGTGCCGCAGCTTTTTAACCACCGGCGTATCGGGGCCGTAGTCGATGGCCCAGCCGTTGACGAATACGCGGTCGATCCAGCCTTTGAGCAAGGCCGGCAGCGACCACCAATAGATCGGGAACGCGAGAACCAGGGCGTCCGCGCGGTCCAGGCGCGCTTGTTCGGCAAGCACGTCGGCAGGCGGGATGGCACGGCTGCGGTGTACGCGATGGTCGGCGCCGTTGTAGCGCGGGTCGAAACCTTCGGCGGCGAGGTCGGCGATCTCGAAGGTGTGGCCTGAGGCTGTCAGCCCCGCCGCCACCTGTGCGGCGAGGCCGTGGGTGAGCGATTGTGGGTCGTGATGAGCAACAACGATTAGTGCGTGCATGACAAGGACTCCCTTTCGGCCTAGGATAAGCTACTTTTGGTAAGTTACGCCATTTAAGTTACTTTTGGTATATAAGCATGTCAAGCACTGAATCCCCTGCCCCACGCCGCCGTCTTTCACGCGAGGATCGCCTGCGCCAATTGCTCGACGTGGCTTGGCAACTGGTGCGCGAGGAAGGCACCGAAGCCCTGACCCTGGGCCGCCTGGCGGTACTGGCGGGCGTTACCAAGCCGGTGGTGTATGACCATTTCGTCACCCGTGCAGGGTTACTCGCCGCGCTATATGAAGACTTCGACGGGCGTCAGAACCAAGTATTTGCCGAGGCCCTCGACACCCGCGGCGCCACACTGGATGAACGCGCACAGGTGATCGCCTCGTGCTATGTCGATTGCGTGTTGCTGCAGGGCCGGGAAATTCCGGGAGTGGTTGCCGCTCTGAGCTGTTCGCCAGAGCTGGAAACCCTCAAGCGCAAGTGCGAGGCGATCTTCCTCGACAAATGCCGCGCTGCCCTGGCACCGTTTGCGCCGCGAGCCACAGTGTCCCAGGCCGGGTTGCGGGCGATGCTCGGCGCGGCGGAGGCCTTGTCCCAGGCAGCCGTGAGTGGCGAGATCAGCCGTGACGAGGCGCAGCAGGAGTTGCTGGCGACGATCCTGGCCATGGTCAATCGCGGGCGTGTTTAGCCCACTTGCCACTAGCGTTCAGCGATAAACCGCTGAACCTTGCGCGCCAGTTGGTCAAGGTGCCGATCGCGCTGTTTCTCCGCGTCCACCATCGCCCGCTTGCCGTGCTTTTGCAGCAGGTACGTATGAATCTGCCGCACTTCCAGCGAACTATAGATAGCCGCCACGTCGAGCACGCCCATCAACCCATCAGTGCCATAGCTGCGCGTGTTCATCAGCACCTGTGTGCCCCGCGCACCGCGCACTTGAAAGCCCATGGCGGTGAACGCCGGGACCTTTTCCACAGCACATGCCAACTCGGCGTGGGGATAGCGCGCCAGCACCTCCTGCAGCATTGCGCGTGCCACACCCTGGCGGCGCAAACCCGCCTGAACCGCCATGAACGCGATACCGCAGGCTTGTGGATCATCTTTCACCGGCAGATAGAGGCAGAAGCCAACCAGCTTTTCTTCATCCATTGCCACAACCAGCTCAACGGCAATGCCCTTCGAGCCATCCAGCGCTTCAAGATACCGGTGCACCTCAAAGCCGACGGCGTACTGATAAATGTTGTAGAGCAGGTTACTCGGCGGCAATGCGACGCTGCTGATGTCGGTGAGGTTATCCACCACCATCTGCAGGATCTGGCTGTTGATCGGCTCGGGGCACGGCGTGGTGTAGCGGGTAAGGCTGAACATGCAAATTCCTGGGGTTTCGCGTCAAGGCAGCGGCGATTGTACCTGCTGCGGTCGGTTCATTGCCCGCACACCTCACGCAAACAGCTGCGCAACCAGCGATGGGCCAGGTCGGCATCCAAGCGTGGATGCCAGAGCATCGCCACGGTAAACGTCGGTATCGCGAACGGCAGCGCAAAGCTGTACAACCCTTCGCGCTGATGGGCGGTGTAGCGTTCGGGCACGCTCGCAATCAAGTCGGTGTCACGGGCCAGGGCAATGGCGGTGGCGAACCCGGCGACGATGGTGCTGATGTCGCGCGCGAGACCCTGGGCTTGCAGGGCGTCGTCAACCTGGCCACGCTCGAGCCCGCGCCTTGATACGTAAACGTGCTGGCCCTGGGCAAAACGCGCTGCGCTGACCTCACCCTGGCTCAATGGGTGGCCGCTGCGAACCACGCCGACCAGGCGATCACGAAACAGCGCCTGGGTCAGCACCTCGGGGCTCGCGCCAGGGTCGACCACGCCGATGGCCAGGTCGACGCTGCCTTCGCGCAGCAGGGCGTAGTCGTTGTCGGTCTTGTTGACGAAGCGCAGCCGCACGCCGGGTGCCTCTTGGGCGATACGCGCCAGCAACGCCGGGCCAAGGTTTTCTACGAATTCCTCACTGGCACGCAGTGTGAACGTGCGCGTCACCTGACCCATGTCCAAGGATTGTGCGGGGCGCAGCACGGCCTGGGCCTCCTGCACCAGCCGGCCGACCTGTTCACGCAGCGCCACGGCGCGCGGCGTCGGCACCAGGCCGCGACCGGCGCGCACCAGCAACGGGTCACCGGTGGTTTCGCGCAAGCGTGCCAGTGCGCGACTCATGGCTGACGGGCTCAGACGCAGGCGCTGGGCAGCGCGCGCAACGCTGCCTTCGGTCAACAGCACATCCAGGGTGATCAGCAGGTTGAGATCAGGCATCGGCAATCCTCATAAGGCGTTAGACGCAGGTATAGACTGCAAATCATGCGCCTTCCGCCATATTAGGCGACGACGTAGAGTTGCGACAGCTGCGTTCATTCAAGGAATTTCCCCATGCATCCCGCCTCAAAAGGCAGTCTCGTCAGCCTGTCGCTGTCCATGTTGCTCGCCTCACTCGGCACCAGCATCGCCAATGTCGGCCTGCCCCGTTTGGCGCAGGTGTTTGAGGCGTCGTTTCACGCGGTGCAATGGGTGGTGCTGGCGTACCTGCTGGCGATCACGGCAGTGATTGTCAGCGCCGGAAGGCTCGGCGACCGGCTGGGTCGGCGTCGGTTGCTGCTCGCCGGTTTGTTGCTGTTCGCCTTGGCCTGCGCGTCGTGCAGCTTCGCGCCCACGCTTGAATGGCTGATTGGCGCGCGCATCCTGCAAGGCCTGGGCGCCGCGATCATGATGGCAATGACCCTGGCAATGGTCGGCGACACAGTCACCCAGCAACGCACCGGCCGCGTAATGGGCTTGCTCGGCACGATGTCAGCCGTGGGCACGGCCATGGGCCCCAGCGTCGGCGGCGTGCTGCTCAGTGTGTGGGGCTGGCGCGCGTTGTTTCTGGTAGGCGTGCCACTGGGCTTGCTGGCCGCCACCCTCGCCTGGCGCTATTTGCCGGTGGATCGGCAGAGCCAGCCCCTGGCTGCGCGCGACACATTTTGGTCGCCATTACGAGACCTGAACTTGCGCGCCGGGTTGGCCATGAGTGCCTTAGTATCAGCAGTGATCATGACCACCTTCGTGGTCGGGCCGTTCTATCTCTCCCGTAGCCTGGGCCTGGACGCTGCCTGGATGGGCCTGGCGATGGCCGTCGGGCCCTGCGTCTCAGCCATCACCGGCGTGCCTGCAGGCCATCTCACCGACCGCCTGGGCAGCCAGCGCATGACCCTCACGGGGTTGGGCGTCATGGCCCTCGGTGCACTGTCGCTGTCGTTGGCCTCGGGACTGCTGGCTTACCTTGCCGCGCTGATGCTGCTGACGATGGGCTACAGCCTGTTCCAGGCCGCCAACAATACCGCGGTGATGAGCGATGTCGACACGTCACGCCGAGGCGCAGTCTCCGGCTTGCTGAACCTGTCACGCAACCTCGGCCTGATTTTCGGCGCGTGGGGACTGGGCGCGGTGTTTGCCTGGGCCAGCCCCGATGTGACTCGCGCGACGGCGCAGACCGTGGCTAATGGCCTGCACGCGACCTTCGCCGTCGCGCTGGCACTGATTGCCATCGCTGGCACCGTTGCCTGGCGCCGCCACAGTGCCGTAAACGGCCTGCAGAACACCCGTTGAGGCAAAAAAACAAAAAAGGCGTTGCGCCACACCGGGTTAAATCGCGCATCATGGGCACTTTCAAGCTCAAGGGTAATGTCCATGCGCGTGCTGTCATTGATGATGGGTCTTACGACGCTGGCCGCCAGTCTGGCGTTCTGCGCCAGCGCGATGGCGAATGAAGAAAGTCAGTTGGTGCAACAGATCAATCAATACCGCAGCCAGGTGCAGCGCTGCGGTGACCAAGGTTCCCAGGAACTGCCGCCGCTGGCCAGCGATACGCGGCTGGTGCTGCCGGCCACCAATGTCGGCGACTTGCAGCAGGCCTTGGCGCGGGCCGCGTACCCGATGGTCAATGTGCAGGCTATCAGCCTGTCCGGCCCCAAAAACGCCGAGGCGGCGATGAAGGCGGTGCGCGAAAGCTTCTGCCGCGTGGTACTCGACCCGCAATATGTCGACATCGGCGTGAGCAACAGCGGCCAGGACTGGCGCATCGTGCTCGCGCGCCCGCTGCTCTCCAGCGGCCTGGGCGATTGGCAAACCGAGGGCAAGCAATTGCTCAACCTGGTCAACGCTGCCCGTCAAACACCCCGTCAATGTGGCAGCCAAACGTTCACGGCGACCACACCATTGTCGTGGAACGACGACCTGGCCGGTGCCGCCAACAGCCATACACGCAATATGGCCAACGGCAACTTCTTCGACCACCTCGACCACGACGGACGCACCCCTGGCGATCGTGCAGAATTGGCCGGGTATATCGCAAAGAACATCGGCGAAAACATCGCAGCGGGCCTCGACACTCCGCGCAAGGTAGTCGACGGATGGCTCGCCAGCCCCGGCCATTGCGCCAACTTGATGAACCCGCAATTTCGCGAACTCGGCGCCGCTTACGCCATGGACCCGAAGAGTGATGCGGGGATTTATTGGACGGCGGTTTTCGGCGCGAAATAATCGCGGATCGGCGGCGTAGATCCCGCCGCACTTACCCCTTCATTTGAATGGAGCATCAAATTGCCATCTCATGGATAATAGCGCTGAACTGGCGGCGCTGATTCAGGTCTGTAGCTCAGATGTGCTGACACATTCCAGCGCCCCAGAGACCGTGGTAATTAAGGTGTTCACTCGATGATGAATTGGCTGCAAGGCAGCAGCGACATGGCTGAGAGGGTTCGTCAGTATAATTGGGCCGCTACGCCATTAGGCCCGCTGGAGCAATGGCCCGATGTACTCAAAACCACGGTAGCGCTGTGCTTTGCCTCAAGCTTTCCCCAATCCATCAATTGGGGACCGTCTCTGATCATGCTCTACAACGACGCGTTTATCCCGATCTTAGGCGACAAACCCGAGGCATTGGGGCGCCCGTTCAGTGAGGTGTGGAGCGAAGTCTGGGAAGAGATCAGCCCTATAGCCAACGCCGCCTTTGAAGGGCATGCGACCTATATCGACAACTATCCGCTGGTGATCGAGCGCGGTGCAGGTGCCGAACAAGCTTATTTCACCTTTTGCTACAGCCCGATTCGCGACTCGCTGGGCAAGGTCGTCGGCATGCTCGACACCGTCACCGAGACCACCGCCACCGTGTTTTTCGCCCGCCGCTTAACGGTGCTGGACGCCATCGGCAGCGCGGTGGCCAGCGCCACAGACGCTGAAGCCATCATGACCACCACCACGCGCCTGTTGGCCGAGCACCTGCACGTGTCCAACTGCGCTTACGCCGACATGGATGCCGACGAAGACGGCTTCACGATCCGGGGCAACTGGGCGGCACCCGGTTCGCCGAGTATTGTCGGGCGTTACAGCCTGGCGGCGTTCGGGGAACGGGCCGTGCGTTGCCTGCGGGCGGGTGAACCGTTTGTGGTGAGTGACAACCGCATGGAATTCACCCCCGAAGAGTCAGCGGCCTACCAGGCGTTGGGCGTCACGGCGACCGTGTGCTTACCGTTGATCAAGGACGGGCGCCTGACCGCGCTGATGTCCGTGCATCACCATTGCGCACGCGTCTGGTCGCCTTACGACCTGGCGTTGGTGGGTGAAGTCACCGAGCGCTCCTGGGCGCACATCGAACGCGTGCGCGCCGACGCCGCCGTGCGCGAGGGCTTGGCCGCCATTACCGAACTGAACGCCACCCTAGAGCAACGCGTAGAGGAACGCACCAGCGCCTTGACCCAAGCCGAGGCGGCATTGCACCAGTCGCAAAAGCTCGAAGCCATTGGCCAATTGACCGGCGGCGTGGCCCATGACTTCAACAATTTGTTGACGATCATTCGCTCCTCGGTGGATTTCCTGCGCCAGCCGGGGCTGTCCGAGGAGCGGCGCCAACGCTACATGAGCGCCGTTTCTGACACGGTTGAGCGCGCCAGCAAGCTCACCAGTCAGTTGCTCGCCTTTGCCCGTCGCCAACCGCTCAACCCGGAAGTCTTCGATGTGTGCGTTCGGGTCAGGAACATCGGCGAGATGCTCGAAAGCCTGACCGGCGCCCGCATCCATGTGCAGGTCGAGTTGCCGGAGCGCTCGTGCCATGTGCGCGTCGACCCCAGCCAGTTTGAAACCGCACTGATCAATATCGCACTGAATGCCCGCGACGCCATGGAAGGTCAAGGCACGCTGACGCTGCGGGTGTCGACCGTGGCGGCGCTGCCACGCATTCGTGGCGATGCCGAAGCCCACCAGCCGTTTGTGGCCATTGCGTTGGCCGACACCGGCATCGGGATCGGCAGCGGCACCGTCGAACGTATTTTCGAGCCTTTTTTCACCACCAAGGCCATCGGCAAAGGCACAGGTCTTGGTCTGTCGCAGGTGTTCGGGTTTGCCAAGCAGTCGGGCGGTAACATTGATGTGGCCAGCCACGTTGGCCAAGGCAGCGTCTTCACCCTTTACCTGCCCGAAGCCAAACCGCAGGCTGTGCAGCCCATCGCGCCGCAGGGCGACCACAGCTCGGCTCACAACACCGCGCTGCGCCACATTCTGATCGTCGAAGACAACCTGGAAGTCGGGCGTTTCGCCAATCAGATCTTGCAGGACCTGGGCTACCAGACCACCTGGGCCACCCATGCCGAGCAGGCACTGGCGCTGGCCGGCCCGGATGGCATGGCGTTCGACGCGATTTTTTCGGATGTGGTGATGCCGGGCATGACCGGCGTGGCGATGGCCAAGCTGTTGCGCCAAAGGCGGCCCGACCTGCCGGTGGTTCTTACATCAGGCTACAGCGAAGAGCTGGCTGACAGTGGTTACGAAGGTGTCGAGTTCCTGGCCAAGCCCTACTCTGCCGATCAGGTGGCACGCGCGTTGGCCAAGTCAATGCAGTCGAGCTGACGCTTACTCCGCCACCGCGACCTGGTTACGGCCCATGGCCTTGGCGCGGTACAGCGCCTTGTCAGCGGTATTCATCAGGCTATGCAGGTCTTGGTCGAGGCTGCGCGTAGTGGCAACCCCGAGGCTCGCGGTCAAGCCCTGCACCGGTTCGCAGGCCATGCCCGAAATCGCCTTGACCAGTTGCTCGGCGATACCCCGCGCGGTTTCCAATGAGGTATTGGGCAACAACACGGCAAACTCCTCGCCTCCAAGGCGGCCATACACATCAGCCTGACGAAACGACGCGCTGATCACGCCGCCAATTTGACGCAACACTTGGTCGCCAGCCTGGTGGCCATAGGTGTCGTTGATAGCCTTGAAGTGATCCATGTCCAGCATCAGCGCGCACAGCGGTTGCTGATTGTGGCGGCATTGCTCGTACAGCACCTGAGCGTGTTCGAAAAAAGCGCGCCGATTCATCAAACCAGTGAGTTCGTCGGTCTCGGCGGCGCGCGCCGAAATAGTGTGCGCACGCTCCATTTGTCGCGTCAGGCGAAAGGCTTTTTCCAGGGCATCCGAAAGCTTGCACGTGGCACTGGCGACGAAGGTTGAGAACACCAGCACAGCAATGGCCATACCCACCTGCATCGGCGAAGGCTGGAACAGCAGCCACACTGTGCACGGAAACAGCACCAGGGCCATGGAGCCCAGCGTCATATAACGATAGGCCGAATAACACGAAACGGCGCTGACCGACATGCCCACGGCAAACAGCATGACCAGCACTTGGGAGACACGGTCGTCCATGGGCATCACCGCCAATGCGCCAATGCCCCACACGCCCGCCGACAGCATCAGCGTCACCCAGTAACGGCGCTCCCAACGCTGGGGCGTACGCTTGTTAGTGGGACAACGAAACCATTCCAGGAACATCTTGATCCGCAACAGCGAGGTCACCGTCAGCACTGAAAGCCAGACCAGCATGACCTCGTGGTCAAAGCGATCCCAACACAGCCAGCAAAGCATGATGGCGGCCAGATAACTGCCGAAAATCGCGGAGAACGATTGGCGAAACAACTGGTGCAAACGGTCAGTTCGCACCTGCTTTTCGATAAAGCCATCTTGGTCCTGCCCACGTCCAAGGCCATTCATGAAGTACGCCTGTTTCGACTGCCACGACAAAGGCGCCATTGTGGCACCCTGCCAGTAGCGCGGACAACAGAATCCGCCATGATAGAGCCTTTAAAGCAGTTCCGGCCGCAGGATCAACACGCCCAATGGCGGCAAATTCAACGACAGCGACACCGGTTGCCCATGGTGCGGTTCATCTCGGGTAAACACCTCTCCCCCATTACCGTAATTGGAGCCAGCGTACGTATCGGCATCACTGTTTATCACCTCGCTCCAGCGCCCGGCAATCGGCACACCCACGCAATAGGCTTCACGTGGCACCGGGGTGAAGTTGGCGACGACCAGTACCGGCTTGCCGTCCCTGCTCCACCGCAACCAGGCATAAACACTGTTAATTGCGTCGTCGCCAATCAACCATTGGAAGCCTTGAGGCGCATCATCCTGTTCGTGCAGCGAGGGCTCTTCACGGTAGAGGCGGTTGAGGTCGCCAACCAGCTTTTGCACGCCCCGGTGTTCGGGATATTGCAGCAGGTACCAGTCCAGTTGCTGGTCGTGGTTCCACTCGCGCCATTGGCCGAATTCGCACCCCATGAACAGCAGTTTTTTGCCGGGGTGCATCCACATGAAGCTCAGGTAGGCCCGCAGGTTGGCGAACTTCTGCCAGCGGTCACCGGGCATCTTGTCGATCAACGAGTGTTTGCCGTGCACCACTTCATCGTGAGAGATCGGCAGGATAAAACGCTCGGACCAGGCATAGACCAGGCCGAAACTCAGCTCATTGTGATGATGAGCGCGATACACCGGGTCTTGCTGGATGTAATGCAACGAATCGTGCATCCAGCCCATGTTCCACTTGTAGTTAAAGCCCAGGCCACCTTGCTGGGTGCTCTGGCTGACACCCGGCCACGCCGTGGATTCTTCGGCAATCACCAACGCGCCCGCTGCTTCCAGGGCCACCACATCGTTCAGGTGGCGCAGGAAGTCGATGGCTTCCAGGTTCTCACGACCGCCATAGCGATTGGGCACCCACTCCCCAGCCTTGCGCGAATAGTCGCGATAGAGCATTGAAGCCACTGCATCCACGCGTAAACCGTCGACATGGAAATGCTTAAGCCAGTGCAGCGCCGAGGCCAGCATAAAACCGTGCACTTCCGTGCGGCCCAGGTTGTAGATCAGCGTGTCCCAATCCTGGTGGAAGCCTTCGAGCGGGTTGGCATATTCGTACAGCGCGGTGCCGTCGAACTGGGCCAAACCGTGAGTGTCGGTCGGGAAATGCGCCGGCACCCAGTCGAGGATCACGCCGATATTGGCCAGGTGCAGGGCATTGACGAAAAAGCCGAAATCTTCCGGTGAACCAAAACGCGCGCTCGGTGCGAACTGCGACAGCGCCTGGTAGCCCCATGAGCCGCCGAACGGGTGCTCCATGATCGGCATCAGCTCAATATGGGTAAAGCCCAATTGCTGCACATACGGAATCAAGCGCTCGGCCAGTTCGCGCCAACCGTACTGACGGGACACTTCGCCGGCCTCGTCCAGCTCGCATTGCCAGGAGCCCACGTGCAATTCATAGATCGACAGCGGCGCCGTGGGCTTTTGCTTGTCGGCACGCGTCTGCATCCACTCGTGGTCTTGCCAGTCCACCTGCAACGGCGCGGCGACTTTCGAGGCGGTGTCCGGCGGTAGTTGGGTAGCGAGTGCCATCGGGTCGGCCTTGAGCGGCAAAATCCCGTTGGCGCCGAGAATTTCATACTTGTAGGCCGCACCGGGCTGCAAGCGCGGGATAAAGATTTCCCACACTCCCGATGGGTGACGCAAGCGCATCGGATGGCGACGGCCATCCCATATATTGAAATCACCCACCACTGACACACGCCGAGCATTTGGCGCCCAGACGGCGAAGCGCACGCCCTGTATGCCATCGACGCTGGTCACCTGGGCGCCCAGGCAACTGCCGAGGTCACGGTGATTGCCTTCGGCAAACAGGTAAAGGTCCATTTCACCGAGGAGCAATTGGTTGAAGCTGTAAGGGTCTTCGGTGATCTGCTCACCGCCGGCCCACTGGATTTTCAGCAGGTAACCCTGGCGAGTGGCGAAATGCCCGACAAACAAGCCCGGCACCTGGGTCGCTTCCAGGCTGCCGATCGGCTCACCGCTGGCGCGCGCCAATACTTGAACACTCAAGGCCTCTGGCAGAAACGCGCGGATAAACTGCCCACCGTGCTCGTCATCATGTGGCCCCAGAATCGAGAACGGATCAGGGTGCTCGGCGCGAACCAGTGCCTCGATGTCCTTTGGCGCCGGCATTGCAGTCAACTTCGGTTGCAGCGGTTCTTTATTTGTAAAGCTCATGACGTCTCCCCACCGCGTGCAGTTTTCGATATAGGTGTTAGCCCGCTGAGCAGGCCGTGCAAACCTTGCAACGGCACCGGCAACCAGGTCGGGCGGTTTTCCGCTTCGTAGGCCACTTCGTACGCAGCCTTTTCCAGGCTGAACAACGTTAGCGCGGCGCTCTGGCCTTTGGCATCCTGCCAGTCATGCGCCAGTGTAGTCGTCGCCTGATGGTAAGCCTGGGTAAATGCCTCACGCGCTTCGCCCAGGTAACGGTCGGTCACGCGTTTGCGGGCGATATCCGCTTCGGGCGAGTGATCCACCCCTTGCACATTCAAGGCCATGGCGGCCGCGTAATCGAACGAGCGCAGCACGCCGCTCACATCTTTGTACGGGCTGTGTTTGCCGCGCCGTTCATGCAGCGGGCGCGCCGGTTCGCCTTCAAAGTCAATCAAGTAGGCATCGCCTTTGACCACCAGCACCTGACCCAGGTGCAAGTCACCGTGGACACGAATCCGCAAGCCGCCTGCCGTGGCTTTCGCCAAAGCTTGGACGTGACTGCCGATGGCTTTTTTCTGTGCCAGCAATTCACTGACCAGCGCCTGATCGGCTGGGTTCAATAGGTTTTGATGGAGCTTGAGCAAGTCCAGCGCACGGTCGATCTGCGCGCCGACATCCTTGGCCCAGGCCTGGGTGTCCTTGAGAGTGGTGGTTTGCGGCTTGAAGTCCATGTCGGTGGTTTTCGCCGCCAACACCACGTGCATTTCACCCAGGCGCTGGCCGAGCAGACCGGCGAAGTCTTGCAGCTCGCCCAGTGCGTTGTAGTGTTGCTCCTGTTCGGAAATGGCTTCAGCCAGTTCGTCGCGGATCGCGCGCTCCAGGCTGTTTTGGGTCCAGGACCAGGCATCCCCCTGGTTGCTGAGATAGCCCTGGGCGATCATCAGCAGGTTGTCTTCCCCTTGGGCATCACGGCGAATCATCGAACCCAGCAACGGCGAGATATTCGGGTAACCGGCTGCGGTCAAGTAGGCGCTCATTTCCAGCTCCGGGTGCACTCCGGCGGCGACTTTACGGATGAGTTTGAGCACCAGGCTCTCACCCACCACCACCGAACTGTTGGACTGCTCGGCCGCGAGGTAGCGCACCTGCGACTCCTCGCTCAATTGCAACTTAGCCAGATGCGCGGTGGCCTCAAAGCGCAGGTCGCCGTCGCGGGTGTTAAGCACTGTGCCAGCCTGCAAGCCTTGAATGACCGCGCGGATAAAGTGTTCGAGGCTGAACGCATCAGTCACCAAGCCAACCTGACGCGCACGGCGCACACGGGCCAACGCCAATTGCTGCGGCAAGGCACTGGTGAACTGGTCTTCCCCGAGAAAGCCGAACGGCAGTTGATAGCGATTAACCTGACCACCGCTGCTCACCAAGATCTCACTGAGTAGCACTGGGTGCTGCGGGTCACCAAAGCGCACGCCGTAGGCAATGCGCACACTGTCGATGGCCGTGTCTTTGCCGGCAAACCAGCGACGCTTGGGCAACCAGGCGGGTAGCGACGTCTGCTCCAGCGTGGTGCGGCAGGATTCTTCGAGTAACTCTTCCATGCGTTTTTTCAGCACCAGCGTGGTGAAGTCCGGAATGCTTTGCGCCGGCTCCACATGCCAGCTTGGCATCTGGTTTTCCGCCGCCAGCACGAACCAATAGAACCCGTACGGCGCCAGGGTCAGCAGGAAATTCAGTTGGCCGATCGGTGGAAATGCATTACCGCCAAGCATCTCTACCGGCACCATGCCCGCAAAGGCCGACAAGTCCAGCTCGGCGGCCTGGGCACTGCGCGACACGTTGGCCACGCACAGGATGAGTTCAGTACGCCCGTCTTCCCCAGTGAATTCACGGGTATAAGCCAGGATGCGGCGGTTGCTCGGCGAGAGCATTTTCAAGCTGCCACGGCCAAAGGCCTTGGACTGCTTGCGCACCGCGAGCATGCGCCGAGTCCAGTTCAGCAGCGAATGCGGGTCCTGGGCTTGAGTTTCGACGTTGACCGACTGATAGCCGTAAAGCGGGTCCATGATCGGCGGCAACACCAGGCTGGCCGGGTCGGCGCGTGAGAAGCCACCGTTACGGTCGATAGACCACTGCATCGGCGTGCGCACGCCGTCGCGATCGCCCAGGTAGATGTTGTCGCCCATGCCGATTTCATCGCCGTAATACAGGGTCGGTGTGCCCGGCATCGACAGCAACAGGCTGTTGAGCAACTCCACACGGCGGCGGTCACGCTCCACCAACGGCGCCAGGCGCCGACGAATGCCCAGGTTGATCCGCGCGCGGCGGTCAGCCGCGTAGTAGTTCCACAGGTAGTCGCGCTCTTTATCAGTGACCATTTCCAGGGTCAGCTCATCATGGTTGCGCAGGAAGATCGCCCATTGGCAGTTGGCGGGGATCTCCGGGGTTTGACGGAGAATATCGGTAATGGGAAAGCGATCTTCCTGGGCCAAGGCCATGTACATGCGCGGCATCAGCGGAAAATGGAACGCCATATGGCACTCATCGCCGTCATCGCCTTTTTTGTCGCCAAAGTACAGCTGCGTGTCTTCCGGCCACTGGTTAGCTTCAGCGAGCAGCATGCGGTCCGGGTAATGCGCGTCGATCTCGGCGCGGATCTGTTTGAGGACATCGTGGGTTTCCGGCAGGTTCTCGTTGTTGGTGCCGTCGCGCTCGATCAAGTACGGGATAGCATCCAGGCGCAGGCCGTCTATGCCCATGTCCAGCCAGTAGCGCATCACCGACAGCACCGCTTTCATCACCTGCGGGTTATCGAAGTTGAGGTCCGGCTGGTGCGAATAGAACCGGTGCCAGAAGTACTGGCCGGCGACCGGGTCCCAGGTCCAGTTGGACTTCTCGGTGTCGAGGAAGATGATGCGGGTGCCGTCGTATTTCTGGTCGTCGTCGGACCACACATAGAAGTCCCTTGCCGCCGAACCTGGCTTGGCTTTGCGCGCGCGCTGGAACCAAGGGTGCTGATCGGAGGTGTGGTTGATCACCAGTTCGGTAATAACCCGCAGCCCGCGCTTGTGGGCTTCGGCGATAAAACGCTTGGCGTCGGCCAGGGTCCCGTAATCGCTGTGCACACCTCGATATTCGGCGATGTCATAGCCATCATCACGGCGTGGCGAGGGGTAGAACGGCAACAGCCAGATGGTGTTCACGCCCAGGTCGGCGATGTAGTCGAGCTTGGCGATCAGCCCAGGAAAATCACCGATGCCGTCGTTGTTGGAGTCGAAATAGGACTTGACGTGAACCTGGTAGATCACCGCGTCCTTGTACCAGAGCGGGTCTTTAATGAAGGTGGCAGCCTTGGGTTTCTTCGCCATTGGATACTCCTGAAAATTCGAGAAATCTTGCGAACTAAACCGGATCAATGTGGAGCGGGGCTTGCTCCCCTGCCACACTTGGAACGTCGCCGGGCTCAGGAAACGGTGATTCTCCAGATGCCAAACGGCATCTGCGGGTCAAGGCGCGTCCACTGGGTCTTGCCGTACCAGGTCCAGCGATGGCCGCTCATCAAGTCTTCGCCTTGGGTCTGGGCATCATCGGGCAAGCCCATTTCCCACAGCGGTAACTCAAAATGCGCCTCCTGGGCGTTGAAAGGGTCAAGGTTGACGGCGACGAGAACGAAATTGCTGGCGTCTTCACTGCGCTTGCCGAAGTACAGGATGTTGTCGTTCCAAGCGTTGTAGAGCTTCAAGCCCAGGTGCGTTTGCAACGCCGGGTTCTGACGACGAATGCGGTTGAGCTGGGCGATCTCGGCAATGATGTTGCCGGTCGCCGTGAAGTCGCGCGGGCGGATCTCGTACTTCTCCGAATCCAAGTACTCTTCCTTGCCCGGCACAGGCGCCGCTTCGCACAGCTCGAAACCCGAATACATGCCCCACAGGCCCGAGCCCATGGTGGCGAGCGCGGCGCGGATCAGAAAGCCCGAGCGGCCCGACTCATGCAAGAAGCCTGGGTTGATATCCGGCGTATTGACGAAAAAGTTCGGCCGGTAGCACTCGCGCCACGGTGAGTCATTCAATTGCGCGAAGTATTCGCTCAGTTCCGCCTTGGTGTTGCGCCAGGTGAAATAGGTGTAACTCTGCGAGTACCCGACCTTGCCCAGGCGCGCCATCATCGCTGGCGTGGTAAACGCCTCGGCCAGGAAGATGACGTCCGGGTGCTTGGCGCGCACATCACTGATCAGCCATTGCCAGAATGGCAGCGGCTTGGTGTGCGGGTTATCGACGCGAAAGGTCTTCACGCCCTCTTCCACCCAACCCACCACAACGTCGCGCAGCTCTGTCCACAGGCTCGGGATCGAGTCGGCAGCGTAGAAATCAACGTTAACGATGTCCTGGTATTTTTTCGGCGGGTTTTCCGCGTATTTGATCGTGCCGTCCGGGCGCCAGTTGAACCAGCCAGGGTGCTGTTTAAGCCACGGGTGGTCTTGGGAGCACTGGATCGCGAAGTCGAGCGCGATTTCCAGGCCGTGGTCAGCGGCGGCCTTGACCAGGCGCCGGAAGTCATCACGGCTGCCCAGTTGTGGGTGAATGGCTTCATGGCCACCCTCCTCACTGCCAATCGCGTACGGGCTGCCTGGGTCATCCGGGCCCGCCGTCAGGGAATTATTCTTGCCTTTGCGATGGCTGCGTCCAATCGGGTGGATGGGCGGGAAGTACAGTACGTCAAAGCCCATGTCATGGATCATCGAAAGCCGTGAGTGCACATCGTTGAAGGTGCCGTGGCGTGCAGGATCGTCGGTGATAGAGCGGGGAAACAACTCGTACCAACTGGCAAACTGCGCAGCCTCACGCTCGACATCAATCAGATAGGCGGGGCTGACACTTAAGTAGGCGCGATGGTCGGCCTGGGTCATCAAGTGCGCACTGTCTTCGTGCAGGAATTGCGCGACCTGCTCGGTTTCCAGCAGGCCGGACAGTTCGTGGTGCAACAGCATCAGACGCTCGCGCAGTTCATTGTCACTGCGCTCGGCCGCCTGCAACACCAGGCTGCGGCCTTCCTGCAACTCCAGGCTCACCGGCACCCCGGCCTCGTGCTTCTTGCGCAACTCGTAGCAGAAGCTGGCGAACGTATCGATCCAGGCTTCGATGCAATATTCGTGGGGGCCTTGCTGGGTCACAGTAAACGCGCCTTCCCAGCCATTGTTACCCACGTCGGCCATGACCACGCTGTGCCAGCTTTCATCCTGCAGCGGGCGCCAGCGAACCAGCACGGCGAGCGTGTCATGACCATCGGCAAACACCTTGCTGGTGACGTTGACGCGTTGGCCAACCACCGCCTTTA
The DNA here is from genome assembly GCF_052850675.1 of Pseudomonas sp. 1152_12. Lineage (NCBI taxonomy): Bacteria > Pseudomonadati > Pseudomonadota > Gammaproteobacteria > Pseudomonadales > Pseudomonadaceae > Pseudomonas > Pseudomonas sp. 1152_12. The sequence goes on from NZ_VXCW01000014.1 coordinate 26,760, forward strand.
CCGCAAATTCGCCGCCGTCGATCACGGGCGCGGTGCTTTCGATAGCAATCCTGGGCAACAACAGCGCCTGGGACAGTGGCAATAAAGAATCATCTGGAGCGAGTGTTTCAGCAGTCATCGAGCATCTTCCCCTTACGCCCTGTGGACGCTCTTTGCTTGATCCGAATTCTGATACGGCAGCACTCTCCCTGAGCAGGGCCGTAATAGGTCCGAACCTGCTGCCCGTGGAAAAGTTCAGGTGGATATGTCGCCATTGAGCGGGGGGAATCAAAACTCCCCGGCGGTTGTCCACCGATAGAGCAAAGCACAAAGGAGGCCATACCGATGAATATCCCGATTCCGGCTGAAACACCTGACCCCAACATTGACGACCCGAGCCTGCCGCCGACTGAGGCGCCGCCGATTCCTGAACAGGAACCCCCTGAGAATGAGCCGCCGCCGGTGCAGGAACCCCCAACAAGCGAGCCGCCGGTCGTCCTTTGACGCACGTCTCGCCCGTCCAGCGTCCGCTCGTGAGGTCAGCATATTGCTGGCTGTCGAACCACAGGCCACGAGCGGCCCCTGATGGTCGAATCCACCCTTGCCCCCCTGCGAAATCAACAACTTCGTAACTGATCGAGACAAACTCGACGTCACCGGTATTCGCAGGCCACTCACTAAACCGCTGCAGTGCGTCAACCAGCTATCGGGCGCCAGCGGCGAAATACACGTGAAATACTCGCGCGCCAATAACGCCAGTGTTCTGGTGAGTTCAGGCAACCGAGGCGAGCCCGCATTGGTTGCAACGATATTCGGCCAGGTGAAAGAAAAGCACCTATTAGCCTGATCGATGATCATCATTGCTCTCGAAAGCTCTGACGATCCGAGGCATCACACTGAACACCATCAAGGCCAACAGCGTACTGAGCACTGCTGTCGATTCGCGTCCCATACCGGCAGCCACGCCAATCGCAGCGGTCATCCACAGGCCGGCAGCGGTGGTCAGGCCTCTGACATACTGGCCCTCCTCATCTTCCTTGCCTTTGAGGATCGTGCCAGCACCGAGAAACCCTACCCCCGCGATTACCCCCTGCACCACCCGGCTCATGGCATCGGCTTGATTGCCGGACATCTGTGGCACCAACACAAACAATGCCGCGCCCAATGCCACCAGCATGTGGGTACGTACGCCCGCCGCCTTGCCCTTGTGCTCGCGCTCAAAGCCGAGAATGCCGCCCAGGATCGCGGCGATCAGCAGGCGCACGGTAATCTGGGTGAGTTGCTTGGCATCGCCAATGTCGGCGAATTCAGCGTGCAGGGTTTGCCACACGTCTTGCCACCAGGCGTCCATGGAAGCGCTCCTTTTTCAGGGTTGGTAAACAGATGGACAGCGGCGACCGCCAGTCAGTTGCCTTGAACGCTTGGCCACACCGCAAACCCTAACGATCCCACGCCTATGGAAAAGGACATCACCATGCCTGTACGCATTGACAACCAGACGTGCTACTTCAAGGTCGACGAAATCGGCCCGGAATGCAGCCTGCCCACACCTGAAGTGACGGTGAGTACCGACAGCCTCAAGGCCATGTCTTTCGTGGTGTTGAATGAGGAACGGATCTACATCACCGAAGCCGAGGCCGACGCCTTGACCGTCGCCGGCGCCATAGACGGGCGCAGACACCTGAAGGCGACCGACAGTGATTCGGTGATTTAATTGATCTGTATCAGCACCCGCTCAATAACGCTGCACTCCAGGCGCCACCGGGTGCAGCAGATCGTCGCAGGCCTGCGGGCGTACACAATCTGATCCGCTTTTTATCGCCATAGCTGAGCCTGTTATGCAAACAGAGCGCCGTGCATAGTTCATTCGCCTGATGGAGGCTGATGAGCGAATGACCATGAGCGAAAGAATCCCAACCGTGGAAACCTTTGAGCCCATACACCCAAAGAAGGTGAAGGCCAAATCGAGCGACAACCTGATCCATACCCGTAGTTTCAGCGGCCTGTTCCGCACCTTGCGCGTAAGCGGCGCCGCTGTGCTGTTCCTGACCTTTTTCGGGACTGTGTGGCTGAGCTGGGGTGGGCGCCAAGCGGTGCTGTGGGACTTGGCCGAAAGCAAATTCCACATATTCGGTGCAACCTTCTGGCCACAGGACTTCATCCTGCTGTCGGCACTGCTGATCATCTGCGCCTTCGGCTTGTTCGCTATCACCGTGTTCGCCGGCCGCGTGTGGTGCGGCTACACCTGTCCGCAAAGCTCGTTTACCTGGCTGTTCATGTGGTGTGAGAAAGTCACCGAAGGCGAACGCAACCAGCGCATCAAGCTGCAAGCGGCGCCGTGGAGCCTGAACAAACTGGTGCGACGCTCAGCCAAACATACTTTGTGGCTGGGCATCAGCGTGCTCACCGGGCTGACCTTCGTCGGTTACTTCACGCCCATTCGCCCTTTGGCCTTGGAGTTGCTGACCTGGCAAATGGGCGGTGTAAGCCTGTTCTGGGTCTTGTTCTTCACCGCTGCCACCTACCTCAATGCTGGCTGGCTGCGTGAAGCGGTGTGCATGCACATGTGCCCGTATGCACGCTTCCAGAGCGTGATGTTCGACAAAGACACCCTGACCATCTCCTACGACACGGCACGGGGAGAACACCGCGGGCCACGCAAACGTGAGGTGACGCCTGCCGACGTCGGCCTCGGTGACTGCATCGACTGCCAGCTGTGCGTGCAAGTGTGCCCCACCGGCATCGACATCCGTGACGGCCTGCAGATGGAATGTATCGGCTGCGCGGCCTGCATCGACGCTTGCGATTCGATCATGGACAAAATGGGTTATGCCCGTGGCCTGGTGAGATATTCCTCCGAACACCAACTGCAAGGTGGCAAGACTCACCTGCTCAGGCCGAGGCTGATCGGCTACAGTGCTGTGTTGCTGGTGATGATTGGCGCGTTAGTCATGGCGTTGGTGGGGCGGCCGATGGTGTCGCTCGACGTGACCAAGGACCGTGGCATGTTCCGCGAAAACAGCCAGGGACTGATCGAAAACATCTACAGCCTCAAGGTCATCAACAAGACCCAGCAGCGCCAGGACTACCGTCTGGAGCTGGTCGAGGCCGACGGCTTCCAGTTACAAGGCAAGACCGAGATCAGCCTGGCGCCAGGGGAAATCAGCGATGTACCCGTGTCGGTGGCGTTGTTGGCAGACAAACCGGCGAGCAGTTCGCAAACCCTGCGATTCAAAGTCACAGATGTGGACGAGCCGTGGATCTACAGTGCTGCCGACAGCCGCTTCGTGGCGCCGATGAACCGCTGAGGTCTGCGTTTTGAACGCGCCGAGGGCCCATTTTATGCCAGTGTCCCCACGCTGAAATTGTTTAAGGTTTCCATGAAACGCTACGAAAAATTCGCCGATGACATCGCAGAACTGATCCGCTCCGGCGTCCTCGGGCCCGGCCAGCGGGTGCCGTCGGTACGCTATGCAAGCCAGACCTACGGCGTCAGCCCGTCCACGGTGTTCCAGGCTTACTACCTGCTGGAGCGCCGCGGCCTGATTCGCGCACGACCGCGTTCCGGTTACTTCGTCAACACCCATGCGCCGAGTCCGTTTTCCGAGCCAGTGGTGAGCGAGCACGTGCATGAGTCCACAGAGGTGGATGTGAGCGAACTGGTGTTCTCGGTGCTCGATTCCATCAAGGACCCCAACACCGTGCCCTTCGGCTCGGCCTTCCCCAGCCCGATGCTGTTTCCGCTGCCGCGCCTGGCCCGCTCCCTGGCCAGTGCCAGCCGCGAGATGGACCCCCGCCTGGTGGTCACCGACATGTCCCCCGGCAACCCGCAACTGCGCAGGCAAATTGCCCTGCGTTACATGGTCGGCGGCCTGATGCTGCCCATGGAAGAACTGCTGATCACCAACGGCGCCCTCGAAGCGCTGAACCTGTGCCTGCAGGCTGTGACCGAGCCGGGCGACCTGGTCGCTATTGAAGCGCCGGCCTTTTATGCCTGCCTGCAAGTACTTGAGCGCCTGAAGCTAAAAGCGGTGGAAATCCCCGTGCACCCGCGTGATGGCATCGACCTCAACGCCTTGGCGCAAAGCCTTGAGCGCTACCCGATCAAGGCCTGCTGGACCATGACCAGCTTCCAGAACCCCATGGGCGCCACCCTGCCGGAAGCCAAGAAACAGGCGCTGGTGGAACTGCTGCGCGGCCATCAAGTGCCACTGATCGAAGATGATGTCTATGCAGAGTTGTATTACGGGCAACACGCGCCGAAACCGGCCAAAGCCTTCGATACCGAAGGTTTGGTCATGCACTGCGGCTCCTTTGCCAAGAGCCTGGCCCCGGGTTACCGCGTCGGCTGGGTAGCGGCCGGGCGCTATGCGCAGAAGGTCGAGCGCTTGAAGTTGATGACCTCGTTGTGCCCCTCGATGCCGGCCCAGGCGGCCATTGCCGATTACCTGCAACACGGCGGCTACGACCGGCACCTGCGTAAATTGCGCTATGCGCTGGAGGAACAGCAAAGCGCCATGCTGGCGGCCATCGCCCGTTACTTCCCGGCACAGACCCGGGTCAGCCAGCCGGCCGGCGGGTATTTTTTGTGGCTGGAATTGCCGGAGCAAATTGACTCACTGAAGCTGTTCCAGATGGCCTTGGCGCAAGGCATCAGCATTGCGCCAGGGCCAATATTTTCGGCAACCCAGCGCTTCAGGAATTGCATTCGCTTGAACTATGGCAGCCCGTGGACCGAGGCGTCGGAGCAGGCGATGGTAACGCTGGGGCGGATTGTGCGGTCGTTCTAGGCCGGAACCAACATGGGAAAAAACCACACACAAGGCACACTCTTCGTAAATAGCGAAGTGTGCTATCCCTGGTTCAACTTGGAGGTTTTCCGTGAGCATATCCACACCTGGCCGCCACGCACTGCTGCCCATCCCACCCCACTACATGCATGCGGCCGAGCAGAATCAACTACGCGAGATGACAGGACCTGCTGGCCGCCCGACGGCTGACCATCGCTCGGCAGACCGGATTATCGAGCAAAGCCCGGTAATGAAACACTTCCTGGAAGGGCGCGATCATTACCAGATCAGTGATGACCTTATGAAGCAGGTCGGCGACTGGACTGACGCCAATCCAGACCCCGAGGCCAGGGCCGATGCAGCCTGCGACTTGGACAAAGTATTGCGGTTCATCGACAACGTGGACGATCGTGTCCTCAATGGCAGTCATAGCCGCAACGGCCGCATTGATGGTTTCGACAAACGTGGCTATGGCAGCGTAGAAAACTCAGAAGCCGGGCTGCTCACCGCCTTTTCCCGCCAAGGGTATGAAGTGCTGCGCAGTCTGGCGACCTGAAGATCGAATCGTTAACGCCCGCCGCCTAAATCCAAAAACGTCCCGGTGGTGTAGGAAGCCTTATCCGACAGCAACCAGATAATCGCCTCCGCCACTTCATCGGGGCGCCCGCCACGGGCCATGGGAATGCCCGACTCCAGTTTGCTGACGCGGTCCGGGTCACCACTGAGGGCGTGGAAGTCGGTAAAGATATAGCCGGGGCGCACCGCATTGACGCGAATCCCTTCGCCCGCCACCTCTTTCGACAGGCCGATGGTAAAGGTGTCCAGCGCGCCTTTGGAGGCCGCATAGTCGACGTATTCACCCGGCGAACCCAGGCGCGCCGCCACCGACGACACGTTGACGATACTGCCGCCTTGTCCGCCATGCTTGGGTGACATGCGCAGCACCGCATGCTTGGCGCACAGGATCGGCCCGAGCACGTTGGTCTTCATGATCTTCAAGATGCGAAATTCAGACATCTCATCGACCCGCGACTTGTGCCCTACGGTGCCAGCGTTGTTCACCAACGCAGTGACACGGCCCAGTTCGGCATCCACGCGACTGAACAGCGCGATCACTTCATCTTCGATGCTGATATCCGCACGCACCGCAATCGCCTGGGCACCCAGGCCGCGAATCTGTTCCAGCACACTATGGGCGGCTTTTTCGTCGGACTGGTAGTTGATGCAGATACGGTAGCCCTCGCGAGCAGCCAGCAATGCGGTCTCGGCGCCGATGCCACGGCTGCCCCCGGTGATGATGATGACTTTGTCCATGCGTGTGGCCTCCTGATTCAACCTGATGGTTAGGGTTGGAGCCAAGAATACCCGTCACTCACGGCTTTTGTCAGGCGCGACAGCGGCTTCGGCACGTTGGATGTCGGCCATGAAACCGTCGGCCGGCAGCGGATGCCCCAACAGGTAGCCTTGCAGGGAGTTGCAGCCCAAGCGGGTCAGGAAGCTTTGCTGCACATCGGTCTCCACGCCTTCGGCGACGATTCGCAGCCCAAGGGCCTGGCCGAGGGCAACGATAGCCGAGACAATCGCGGCGTCGTCGCTGTCGTGTTCCAGATCGCGGACAAAACCGCGGTCAATTTTCAACTCGTTAGCCGGCAGACGTTTGAGGTACATCAGGCTGGAATAACCGGTGCCGAAGTCATCGATGGACAGGTCCACGCCCATGTCCGACAGCTGCTGTAACACTGCCATACTCGCATCGGCATCGCTCATCGCGGTAGTTTCGGTGATTTCCAGGGTCAGACTGTTGGCCGGTAACTGATGATACTCGAGGACAGCCGCGACACTGTTGACCAACCCGGCATGGCAGAACTGCAGGGCCGACAGATTCACCGCAATGCGCCAGTCTTCATAGCCCTGCGTGTACCACACACGCATCTGGCGACAGGCTTCGTTCAGCACCCATTCACCGATGGGAATGATCAACCCGGTCTTTTCCGCCAGCTCGATAAACGCGGCCGGCAACAATAAACCCTGCTGCGGATGCTCCCAGCGCAGTAGCGCTTCGGCACCGATCGGCCGACCGCTGGCCGCATCAAACTTGGGCTGGTAATACAGGCGTAATTGCTCGTGTTCAAGGGCATTGCGCAGGTCCTGCAACAACTGCAGTTGTTTGCGCGCATTGGTGTTCATCGACACATCAAAGAAACTGTAGCCGTTCTTGCCCATGCCCTTGGCGTGATACATCGCGGCGTCGGCATTCATCAACAGTTCCTGGGGGGTGCTGCCATTGCCGGGGAACAGCGCAATGCCAATGCTGGCGGAAATTTTCAGCTCATGCTCAGCAACCTTGAACGCACGATTGATCAAGCCGACCTGGCGTTCGGCCAGGCCCATGGCATCGTCCGGCTGTGTTAATTGCACCAGCAACACAAATTCGTCACCGCCGATCCGCGCCAAGGTGTCCTGGCTACGCAGGTCCTCGCGCAGACGCTGGCCCACTTCGCGCAGCAATTGGTCGCCCATGTGATGACCGAAAGCGTCGTTAACCGGCTTGAACCCATCCAGGTCGATAAACATCAGGGCAAAGCAGCCGCCCTGTTCGTTCACGGCTTGGATGGCTTGTTGAATACGGTCGGCGAGTAACGTGCGATTGGGCAGGCCGGTGAGCATGTCATGCAGGGCCAGGTGAGTCAGTTCCTGGTTGGCCAGGGTCAGGGAGTCCGCGAGCACGCCGGTGCGCGCTTCCAGCCGGGCATCGAGCAGCGAGGTCAGCAACGCGATGGTCAACACCGCCAGCGTGGTGACCAACACCAAGTTGTCCAAGCCCTTACCGCTCACGCCCGACAGCGCAGCACCACAGAAACTGTTGTCATCAAACTGCGCGGCGGCCATGCCGGTGTAATGCATGCCGACAATTGCAATGCCCATCACCACCGCTGCCCCACCGCGCGCCAAGCGCACGTAAGGGGTGTTGCGACGCAGGTTGAAAGCGATCCACAGGGCAGCGCCGGAGGCTACCACTGCGATCAACAACGAGGCGCCGAACAGGGTTGGATCGTAGTCGATCCCTGGGGTCATACGCATGGCGGCCATGCCGGTGTAGTGCATGCTGCTGATGCCCGTCCCCATGATCAGCGCGCCAAACGCCAGTTGCCACGCGGGCAGGCGTGGTTGGCTGACCAGCCATAGCGCAAAGCCGCTGGATAACACCGCGATCAGTAGCGACAACGCAGTGATGCCCAGGTCAAAGCCGAGCGCAAATGGCAGGCGCAAGGCCAACATGCCGATAAAGTGCATGGACCAGATGCCTACGCCCATCGCCAATGCACCGCCCGTCATCCATACATAAACCGCGCGCCCCTTGGCGGTCGCGATGCGGCCGGCGAGGTCTAACGCGGTGTAGGACGCCAGGATCGCGACGAACAGGGAGATCACGACCAGGGAGGGGGAATAACTACCAATCAGCATGCGGCTTCTCAAGACTGACGGGCGTGGAACGCCCGTGCCAGGTGGCAAAGCAGGCGATTGTAGCGAGAATAATTATTGGACAGTTGATTAATTATCAAGGGGCCATTAGTGGCGCTTTGACGTCAATTTGCTGGCTTGGGAATGGTGAGGTGGGGGGGTGGATTCGTGTACATATCCGTTGTTTGGGTAAGAGCGGAACCCTACGGATACCGTTACCTAAATAACGGATATGTACTCAGTCACTCCTTGCCAGCAACCGCCGTCTGCCCATCCCACCCACCCCCCAAGGCAGCAATCAACTGCACACTGGCCACCAACCGCGTTTGCAGCAACGTCAGCACGGTCCGCTCATTACTAAGCGCCGTCGCCTGCACCGTCACCACATCCAGATAAGCAATCAACCCAGCCTTATACTGGTTCTCGGTCAACCGCAGCGACTCGCGCGCTGCATCCAAGGCCTCATTACTCACCACCGCCTCGTCTTCCAGCACCTTGAGCTGCACCATGTAGTTTTCCACTTCACGGAACCCATCCAGCACCGTCTGGCGATACTTGGCCACTGTCTCGTCATACGACGCCACGGTCCGATCAACCTCCGCCGACCGCTGCCCACCGTCGAACAGCGTCATCGCCAACTTCGGCCCAACCGACCAGAAGCGATTGGGCAAACTGATCCAATCGGCATAGGTGCTGCTGGAATACCCGCCCGCCAGGCTCAAGGTCAAGTCAGGATAATAGGCCGCCTTGGCCACCCCGATATTCGCGTTCGCAGCGATCACCGAACGCTCAGCCGAAGCAATATCCGGACGCCGTTCCAGCAGTTGCGACGGCAGGCTCACCGGAATCTGCGGCAAGGCCGGGATGTCCTTGCTCACCGCCAGGTTGAAGTTGGCCGGCGCCTCGCCGATCAACACCGCAATGGCGTTCTCTAACTGAGCCCGCTGCCAGATCAAATCAATCAGGCTCGCCTGGGTAGTCTTGAGCTGGGTTTGCGCCTGGGCAATCGCATCCTTGCCGGACACACCCGCGCGGTACTGGTTTTCCGTCATTTTGAGCGAGCGCTGGTAAGTGTCCAACGTGGCTTGCAACAAACGCGTCTGTTCATCCATGACACGCAATTGCAGATAGTCCTGCACCAACTCCGATTGCTGGCTCAAGCGCATCGCTGCCAGGTCCGCCGAACTGGCCTCGGCGGTGGCTTCATTGGCTTCCAAGCCACGGCGCAGTTTGCCCCACACATCTGCCTCCCAGCTCACGCCCAGTTGCGCGTTTAGGGTGTCGCGGATGCCGCTGCTGGAACTGCTGAGGCTCGCGTTACTGCTGCCGGTGCCTTGGCTGGCACGGGTCTTCCCGGCGCTCAAGTCCACCGTCGGGAAGAACGCGCCGCGCGCGCTGCGCACTTGGGCCTGGGCCTGGCGAAAACGTGCTTCGGCCTGGGCCACGGTCTGGTTGGCGTTGTTCAGGCGCGTCACCAAGTCATTCAGCTGACGGTCGCCATACAGCTCCCACCAGGCGCCACGCGCCAGGGCGTCACTCGGCGTCGCCTGGCGCCAGCCCTGGGCCTCCTTGAATTGCACCGGTTCGATCACCTCCGGGCGCTTGTAATCGGGGCCGATGGCACAGGCGCTGAGCAACGCCCCGCACAGCACCAGGCTGGCGACGCGGGAACCACGGGGCATGCTCATGGCCAATTTGGCATTCGTTGAATCGGTCATAGCGCAGTGTCCAAGGCAGCATCGGTACGCACACCGCGCCAGGCGTTGAAACGGTGGCGCGCGCGGTCGAGATAGAGGTAAACCACCGGAGTGGTGTAAAGGGTCAGGATCTGGCTGAACACCAGGCCGCCGATAATGGTCAGGCCCAGCGGCTGGCGCATTTCAGCGCCGTCGCCGGAGCCGAGCAGCAATGGCAAGGCGCCGAGAATCGCGGCGAGGGTGGTCATCAGGATCGGCCGCAGCCGCAACAGGCAGGCACTGCGAATTGATTCCAACGGGCTCATGCCGTCGTGACGCTCCAGTTGCAGGGCCAGGTCGATCATCAGGATCGCGTTCTTCTTCACCACGCCGATCAGCAGGAACAACCCCAGCAGCGAGATCAGGCTGAACTCGCCGCCCAGCAAGTAGATCGAGAGCAACGCGCCGACACCGGCCGACGGCAAGGTCGAGAGGATGGTCAGCGGGTGAATATAGCTTTCATACAAGATACCCAGCACCAGGTACACCGCCACCAGCGCGCCGAGGATCATGAACGGCTGGCCTTTCTGGGTAGCCGCGAACGCGTCGGCGGTGCCGGCCATCTTGGCGATCACATCTTCGGGCAAGCCCACCTTGGCAATCGCCCGCTCGATGGCGGCCGTGCCCTGCTCCACCGTCACCCCAGGCGCCATGTCGAAGGCAATGTCTTCCGAGGCGAACTGGCCTTCATGGCTTACGCGGTCATCGGCCAGGCTGTTTTCGTAATGGGCAATGGTCGACAGCGGCACCCGGGCGCCGGTGGACGTGATCACCTGCATCTGGTTCAGGGTGATCGGGTCTTGGGCATATTTGGGGTTGACCTCCATCACCACCTGGTACTGGTTGAGGCTGTCATAGATGGTGGAAATCTGCCGCTGGCTGTAGGCGTTGTTCAACACTGCCGTGACCATGTTCATGTCGATGCCCAGGCGCTTGGCCTGGTCGCGGTCGACCACCAGCGTCACCTGCGCCGCCCCACGGCCCTCGCGGGCGTCGATGGCGGTCAACTCCGGCAGCTCACGCATGGCCGCGACCACTTTCGGGTACCACAGGCGCAATGCGGCCAAGTCGCCGCTTTGCAGGATGTAGGAGTATTGCGCGCTGGTCTGGTCGCGACTGCCGCCAAATTGCAGGTCTTGGTCGGCCATCAGAAACAGGCGCCCACCCGGCACCCGCGGAACTTCTTTACGCAGGCGCTCGATCACCGCCTGGGCGGAGAGCTTGCGCTCAGCGATCGGCTTTAGGCGCACCAGCATCACCGCGTTGTTGGTGCCGCTGTTGCCGCCGATAAAGCCGGCCACGCTGAGCACCGCCGGGTCTTTGAGGACCGCCTTGCGGAAGATCTCCATCTTGGGCTGCATCACACTGAAAGACAGCCCGTCGTCGCCGCGCACAAAACCGATCAACTGGCCGGTGTCCTGCTGCGGCATAAAGGTTTTCGGCACCACCACGTACAGCGCGATGTTCACGCCCACAGTGAGCAACAAGCTGAGCAGGGTCAGGCGCCGGTGGCGCAGCACCCAGTCCAGGCTGGTGGCATATGCCGCAACCATGCGCTCGTTGATCCTGTGGCTCCAGCGCTGCAAACCGGTCATCTGGCCTTTGACGTGTGGCTTGAGCCAACGTGCACAGAGCATCGGGGTCAAGGTCAGCGAGACGATCAGCGAAACGATGATCGCCGCCGACAAGGTGATCGAAAACTCACGGAACAGGTTTGCGACGATGCCGCCCATAAATAGGATGGACAGGAACACCGCCACCAGCGACACGTTCATCGACAGCAAGGTAAAGCCGACTTCCTGCGCGCCCAGGTACGCGGCCTTCATCGGCGGCACGCCGTCGTCGATATGCCGGGAAATGTTCTCCAGCACCACGATGGCATCGTCCACCACCAAACCGGTGGCCAGGATCAATGCCATCAGCGAGAAGTTGTTCAACGAGAAACCGAACAGGTACATCACCGCAAAGGTGCCCACCAACGACACCGGCACCGCCAGGGTCGGGATCAACGAGGCACGGAAGTTACCCAGGAACAGGTACACCACCAGCACCACCAGGGCCACGGCAATCAGCAAGGTCATCTCGGCTTCATGCAAGGTGGCGGTGATCACCGGCGAGCGGTCCATGGCCAGGTTGAGCTTGACGCTGGACGGCAGCACCGCCTGCAACGCCGGCAACTGCGCCTTGATCTGTCGGACCGTCTCGATGATGTTGGCGCCGGACTGGCGGTTGATCACCAGCAACACCGCCGAATCATTGTTGAAAAAACCGCTGTTGTAGCGGTCTTCCACACCGTCGCTGATCTTCGCCACATCGCCCAGGCGCAAGGCCGCGCCGTTCTGGTAGCGAATCAGCAGCGGTTCGTAATCCTTGGCCTTTTCCAGTTGGTCGTTGGCCTGAATCTGCCAGTTACGCTCGCCGTCTTCCAGCGAACCCTTGGGCCGGCGTTGGTTAGCGTTGGCGATGGTGTTGCGCACATCGTCCAGGGCCACGCCGTACTGGTCGAGGGCCTTGGGTTCCAGCTCGATACGCACCGCCGGCAACGAGCTGCCACCGATCTGCACTTCGCCCACACCCGGCACCTGCGACAGGCTTTGCGAGAGAATCGTCGAAGCCAGGTCATACAGCTGGCCCTTTTGCAGCACATCGGAGGTCAGCGAAAGCACCATGATCGGTGCTTGGGACGGGTTGATCTTTTTGTAGGTCGGCATGCTGCGCATACCGCTGGGCAATAAGTTACGCGAGGCGTTGATCGCCGCCTGCACTTCCCGCGCGGCGCCGTTGATATCTCGGTCGGAGTCAAACGCGAGGATCACTCGCGTTGAGCCCTGGCTCGACGAACTGCTCATGGTGGTGATGCCAGCAATCGCGCCGAATGAGCGTTCCAACGGCGTGGCCACGGTGGACGCCATGACTTCGGGGCTGGCGCCGGGCAAGCTGGCCGAGACCACGATCACCGGAAAGTCGATCTGCGGCAACGGCGACACTGGCAGCAAGTTGAAGCTGACGCCGCCCAGCAACATGATCGCCAGGCTCAGCAGCATGGTCGCTACCGGCCGGCGAATAAACGGTCCGGACAGGTTCATGACTCAACCGGCTCCAGGCTTTGCGGCTCTTTACGCCAGCGACGGCCCAGGCGATCAAAGTACAGGTAGATCACCGGCGTGGTGAACAGGGTCAAGACCTGGCTCACCAGCAAGCCGCCGACCATCACCAGGCCCAGCGGCTGGCGCAACTCGGCGCCGGAACCGGTGGCCAACATCAACGGCACCGCACCAAACAACGCCGCCAGGGTGGTCATCAGAATCGGCCGGAAACGCAACAGCGCTGCCTGATAGATCGCGGTTTGCGGGTCCAGGCCATGATTGCGTTCGGCGTCGAGGGCGAAGTCGATCATCATGATCGCGTTCTTTTTCACGATGCCGATCAGCAAGATGATGCCGATGATCGCGATCATGCCCAGGTCATTGCCGCTGAGCAGCAACGCCAGCAAGGCCCCCACGGCAGCGGATGGCAACGTCGAAAGGATGGTGATCGGGTGGATATAGCTCTCATAGAGCACGCCGAGCACGATGTACATGGTCACCACTGCCGCCAGGATCAACAGCAAGGTGCTCGACAGCGACGCCTCGAAGGCCTGCGCCGCGCCCTGGAATTGGGTCTGCACGCCGATCGGCATGCCGATGTCTTTCTGGGTCTGGTTGATCAGCTCCACACCTTTACCGAGCGCGACGCCGGGGGCCAGGTTGAACGACATCATCACCGCAGGGAACTGGCCGATATGCGAGATCGCCAACTGCGCCTGGCGCTGCTCCACGTGGGCCAGGCTCGATAGCCGTACTTGGCCGCCGTCGGTGGTTTTCACGTGGATCTGGTTCAGCGCCGCTGGGCCAAGGGTTTCACCGGACTGCGCCTGCAGCACCACGCGGTATTGGCTGGCCTGGGTGTAAATGGTGGAAATCTGCCGCTGGCCGAAGGCATCGTACAGCGCGTCGGTGATGGTCGATACACTCACACCCAGGCGGGAGGCGGCATCGCGGTCGATCACCAGGTACACCTGCAGGCCTTTGTCCTGCAGGTCGCTGGCGACGTCGGTGAGTTCCGGCAATTGGCTGAGGGCGTGTACCAGCTTGTCACTCCACAGCGCCAAGAGCTCGGCGTCGGGCGAGGACATGCTGAATTGGTACTGGGTGCGGCTGACGCGGTCTTCGATGGTCAGGTCTTGCACCGGCTGCATGAACAGACGAATACCCACCAGTTTGTCGATTTGCGGCTGCAACCGTGTGATCACCTGCGCCGCGCTGAGGTCACGCTGGCCGTGGGCCTTGAGGTTGATCAACAAGCGCCCACTGTTGAGCGTGGCGTTGTCGCCATCCACGCCGATATAGGACGACAGGCTTTCAACCGCAGGGTCAGCCAGGATGACCTTGGCCAACTCTTGTTGGCGCTGGCTCATGGCGGCAAACGAAATCGACTGCGGCGCCTCGGAGATCCCCTGGATCACCCCGGTGTCTTGCACCGGGAAAAAGCCTTTGGGTACCACCAGATAAAGCACCACGGTCAGGCCCAGGGTGGCGATGGCCACCAGCAGAGTCAGCGGCTGATGCTTGAGTACCCACTGCAACAGGCTTGCATAACGCGCGATCAACCAGTCGATCCAGGCGCCGCTGGCTTTGTAGAAACGGCTCTGGTCTTCTTCCTTGGGTTCACGCTTGAGCAGGCGCGCGCACATCATCGGCGTCAGGGTCAGCGAGACCACCAGGGAAATCAGGATTGCCACCGCCAGGGTAATGGCGAATTCGCGGAATAACCGCCCGACCACGTCAGCCATGAACAGCAGCGGGATCAACACCGCAATCAACGACAGCGTCAGGGAAATCAAGGTGAAGCCGATCTGCTTGGCGCCCTTGAGCGCAGCATTGAGCGGCGTCTCGCCCTCTTCGATGTGACGCGAGATGTTCTCCAGCATCACGATGGCATCGTCCACCACAAAGCCAGTGGCGATGGTCAGCGCCATCAGCGTCAGGTTGTTGATGGAGAAACCCGCCAGGTACATCACGCCGAAGGTGCCGATCAGCGACAGCGGTACGGCAATCGACGGAATGATCGTGGCGCTGAAGCGGCGCAGGAACAGGAACGTCACCATCACCACCAGGGCAATGGCGATCAGCAATTCGTGTTGCACATCGGTGACCGACGCGCGGATGGTCTGGGTACGGTCGGTGAGCACCGTCACATCCAGGCCGGCCGGCAGGTTGTCGGTGATGCTCGGCAGCAACGCCTTGATGCGATCGACGACCTCAATCACGTTGGCGCCCGGCTGGCGCTGGACATTCAACAGCACAGCCTGGTTCTCGTTGGCCCAGGCGGCGAGGCGCTCGTTTTCGGCGCCGTCAACGATCTGCGCCACATCTTTAAGGCGTAACGGCGCGCCGTTGTTGTAGGCCAGGATCAATTCGGCATATTGCTGGGGCGAGACCAACTGGTCGTTGGCGTCGAGCATCGACACCCGCGTGGGGCCGTCGAAGTTGCCCTTGGGCTGGTTGACGTTGGAGGCGGCGATCAGGCTGCGCACGTCCGACAGGTTCAAGCCATTGGCGGCCAGGGCCTCGGGGTTGACCTTGATCCGCACGGCCTGGCGCTGGCCACCGGCGATGCTGACCATGCCGACGCCACTGATCTGGGCGATTTTTTGCGCCATGCGCGTATCGACCAAATCGTTGAGCTTGGGCAGCAGCATGGTCTTGGACGTGATCGCCAGGGTCAACACTGGGGTGTCCGCCGGGTTGACCTTGTTGTACACCGGCGGCGCCGGTAAATCCTTGGGCAGCAGGTTGGTCGCGGCGTTGATCGCGGCCTGCACCTGTTGCTCGGCGACATCCATATTGATGTCGAGGTTGAAACGCAACGTGAGCACCGACGCACCGCCGGAGCTGGTCGACGCCATCTGAGTCAGCCCAGGCATTTGCCCGAACTGGCGCTCAAGCGGCGCGGTTACCGCGCTGGTCATTACATCCGGGCTGGCGCCGGGGTACAGGGTCATTACCCGGATCGTCGGGTAATCCACCTGGGGCAACGCCGAAACCGGCAGCAAGCGATACGAAATGATACCGGCCAGGACAATCGCCAGCATGCTCAGCGTGGTGGCAACCGGGCGAAGGATAAACAGGCGTGACAGGTTCATGAACCGACCTTTTGCGCCTTGCCGGCGTCAGCGCCGGTCTCCCCTTTCGCCGCGGGTTTGCCTTGCAGGTGCTCAGTCGGCGTGGTCGGCACTTCACTGCTGTCGTTGACCACTTCGATTTCGCTGCCGTCCTTCAAGCGGTCAGTGCCTTCCATGACGACGCGGTCACCTGCGACCAACCCTTCCTTGATCACGGTGTTGTCGCCATCGGTATCGCCGACTACCAAGGGCTGGACCTTGACCTTCTTGTCGCCGTCGAGCTTGTAGACGAAGGTGCCGTTGTTGCCGAACTGGATCGCAGCGGACGGTGCCAGCACCACGTTATGCAAGGTATCAGCGAGCAGGTGCACGTTAACGAACTGGTTGGGGAACAGCGCCTGGTCATTGTTATCGAAGCGACCCTTGAATTTCAGGGTGCCGGTGGTCACGTCGATCTGGTTATCCAGGCTCTGCAGCACGCCAACGGCCTGTTTTTTCGTGTCGCCACGGTCCCAGACCTCCACCGGCAGCTTGTTGCCGGCGCGGTAACGGGCGAGCACGGTGTCCAGGGTATTTTCCGGCAGGGTGAACACCACGCTGATCGGCTGGGTCTGGGTGATTACCGCGAGGAAGGTGGTGTCGTTGGCGGCCACCAGATTGCCCACATCGACCTGACGCAAGCCTACCCGGCCGCTGATCGGCGCACGGATCTTGGTGAACTCGAGGTTGAGCTTGGCATCGTCCACCGCACCCTGATTGGTCTTGACCGTGCCTTGGTATTGCAGGACAAGTGCTTCTGCGGTGTCCAGGGTCTGTTTGGCGATGCTGTCCTGGGCATACAGGTCGCGGTAACGCTGCACGTCGACCTGGGCGTTTTTCAGTTGGGCCTGGTTCTGCATCAGGGTGCCCTGGGCCTGGAGCAAGGCGTTCTGGTAGCTGCGTGGGTCGATTTGGGCCAACAGGTCGCCCGCCTTGACCCTCTGCCCTTCTTCAAAGGCAATCTTCACCAGCTCACCGCCCACCCGGCTGCGTACATTAATAGTGTTGAGCGCAGTGACCGTGCCCAGAGCCTTGTAGTACACCGGGAAATCCCCCAGCACCGCCGGTGCCACACGCACCGGCACCGGGCCGGTGGAACCGCCGAAGCCGGGGCGCGCCATCCCCGTCTTGCCGGTGTGCCCGGCCGGTTCCTGGGCGGCACCATCCTTATGGCTGGCGGGCCAGAACTTCCAGCATAGGCCGATGATAACCAGCAGCACGAGCAGGCCGAACAGCCAGCGACGGGAGTTGCGGGAGGAGGATTGCATGGAGTGATCAACCATTGGGCGCGAGAGCTTCTTCTTTAGGAGGCTGAAAGATAAGCACTGGGGCGCATTAAGAAAAGCGCCTTTACCGGCTATTTACCTTGAACTTACAACGTTTAACTTCTGGCCTTAGTCCAGTCGCTATTTAGCTAAGCCGCTGACATTAAATGAAAACGGCCTGGACTAGGCCAGGCCGCAATCATCTATCAAACGTGTGACTGCCAAAAGACAGTCATGCGCTGAAACAGTTACTTCAAAACAGCCAGGGCCGCTTCGTAGTTTGGCTCTTGGCCGATTTCGCTGACCAGTTCGCTGTGCAGCACGTTGTTGTTCTCGTCCAGTACCACCACGGCACGGGCGGTCAGGGCTTTCAGTGGGCCATCAACGATAGACACACCGTAGTCGACCGCGAAGCCTGGGTCGCGAAAATCCGACAGGCTCAGCACGTTGTCCAGACCCTCAGTGCCGCAGAAACGTTTCTGGGCAAACGGTAGGTCGGAGGAGATGCACAGCACGACCGTGTTGCTCACATCGTTGGCCTGGGCGTTGAACTTGCGCACCGAAGTCGCGCAGGTCGGGGTGTCAACGCTTGGGAAGATGTTCAACACTTTGCGCTTGCCGGCGAAAGTGTTCAGGGTCGCTTCCGACAGTTCCACGGTGGTCAGGGCGAAATCTGGAGCGGTGGAACCGGTTTGAGGCAATTCGCCTTCAACCTGGACAGGGGTACCACGGAGGGTGACTTGAGCCATGAACGGAATCCTTATGCTGGTTTTGATAAAACGAATTCGAGAGGCGGAAGTTAACCACAAACAGCCGTAGCTACCTATCATCCGGCGTAAATTGTCATGCCTGCGCCCGTTTAGCGGCGGCTATGGTTTAATTGCGCGCTTTTCGCCCACCCTGCAAGGAAACCGTTGTTGATGAATCAGCCCGCCACCACAGTCCTGGTCATTGGTTATGTCTGGCCGGAACCCCGTTCCTCGGCTGCTGGCGGGCACATGATGCAAATACTTGAGACTTTTCTTACACAAGGTTGGGACGTTACCTTCGCCAGCCCCGCGGCGGTCGGCGAGCACAAGGCCGACTTGCCAGCATTGGGCATCCACGAATGCGCCATCGCGCTGAATAACAGCAGTTTCGATGACTTTATCCGCGAACTGGCCCCGGATATCGTGCTGTTCGACCGCTTCATGATGGAAGAGCAATTCGGTTGGCGCGTGGAAAAGCACTGCCCCGACGCCCTGCGCGTGTTGGAGACCTGCGACCTGCAAAGCCTGCGCGACGCCCGCCAGCAACGCCTCAAGGACCACCTCAAGGCGCATCCTCACGACGATGACTTCAGCCCGTTGTTCGCCCCTGCGCTGCTGGAAGAGTTTCAACGGATGGCCGATACCGATGTGGCCAAGCGCGAGATCGCGGCGATTTTGCGCTGCGACATCAGCCTGATGATCTCCGACGTCGAAGCCCGCCTGCTCACCGAGCAGTTCAAGGTGCCGGTCGCCCTGCTCCACTGGTGCCCGCTGATGCTGGAGCCGCCGACGGAGACCTTCACACCGTTCGAAGACCGCGCGCACTTCCTCAGCATCGGCAATTTCCGTCACGCGCCCAACTGGGATGCGGTGCTGTGGATGAAGAACAGCCTCTGGCCGTTGATTCGCCAGCAGTTACCGGGCGCTCAACTGCATATCTACGGCTCCTACACACCACCCAAGGCCACCGCCCTGCACAACCCCGCCCAGGGTTTCCACGTGATGAACTGGGCCGAGGACGCATTGGTGGTGATGAGCGCCGCGCGTATCTGCCTGGCGCCGCTGCGTTTTGGCGCCGGCATCAAGGGCAAGCTGGCCGACGCCATGCTGTGCGGCACGCCGAATATCACCACGCCGATTGGCGCCGAAGGCATGGGCGATGAGCAACCATGGCCGGGTGCGATCGAGCACAGCGCACAGGCCCTGGCCGCAGCCGCCGTGGCGCTGTATCAAGACCGTGAACGCTGGACCCAGGCCCAGGAAGATGGCCGCCGGTTATTAGCCCGTCGCTACGACCTGGCCATCCACGGCCCGGCGCTGGTGCAATGCCTGGAGCAGTGCCGCAGCAATCTCTCGGCCCATCGCCGGGACAACTTCACCGGCAGCATGCTGCGCCACCATGCGCATAAAAGTACCCAGTACATGTCGCAGTGGATCGAGGCAAAAAACCGCAGCCTGTAAAGGTTGGCGCTGGCGAGGTTGCGCGCAAGGGGGCATTATCCTACGCAGCAACCACAATAAAGCGACGGCAGCATGACCCGAGCAATGCGCATTACCGACCCTTCCTACGAGTTGATGGACGATCACAACGGCCTGTCCATCATCTATCGCCAGCACGGTTTCCCCTGCCCGTTGGTGCGCTGGCACTTCCACAAGGAATACGAGCTGCACCTGATCGTCGCCAGCTCGGGCAAAGTGTTTATCGGCGACTACATCGGTAACTTCTACCCCGAAAGCCTATTCCTTACCGGCCCCAACCTGCCCCACAACTGGATCAGCCAGGTGGAGGAAGACGAGGTGGTGCCCAAGCGCGACATGCTGGTGAATTTCACCGACGAACTGTTTGAACAGGGCAGCCCAGTGTTTGCCGAACTCAAGACGCTGGCGCCGATGTTGGAACGGGCGCAGTACGGCATCGAGTTCCGTTGCAAAAAAACCATCGCCCAAGCCATGAGCTTGATGCAGCGCATTGAAGACGCCCAAGGTATAGCGCGCCTGGGGCACTTCTTTATTCTGCTGGAGGTGTTGAGCGCCTGTGAGGATTACCAGCTGCTGTCCGGCGGGACGACACCGCAAGTGGCCGACGAGCACAGCATTGATCGCACCAACCGCGCGGTGGACTATATCTTTGCCCACTACGCCCGCGAATTGTCGCTGGAGGAAGTGGCGCAGTACCTGGGGATGAAGCCGACGTATTTCTCGCGGGTGTTTAAACAAGCCACTGGGCGCACGTTTATAGAATTTGTTAACCGGCTACGCATCAGCAAATCTTGCGAGCTGCTGGCCGATGGCGACAAAGCCGTGACGGATGTGTGCTTTGAGTCGGGTTTTAACAATATTTCCAACTTCAACCGGCGTTTTCAGCAACTCAAGGGCATGACGCCGTCCCATTACCGACGTCTGGCGGTGCAACGGCTCACGGATCAGAACCTGACGCCGATAGGCGCTTAGCACTTCAACTCGAGGGCCGCAGGCCTTAATCGACCATTTGCTGAGATACGCCTCTCGCCTCTCTCGCTTAAATCCCGCAATACATGGGGCGGAACACATTCCTTCTGGCGACCAACAAGCTAACAGCCCGCAGCCTGACTGTTTGCTCACCCAAAGTCGCCAAATCGGAATGCCCCATGAGAAGTTACCTGACGCACTCACCCCTGACCTTTGCTGCCCACCCCCTAAGCCCATCCCCTGCGCCCGTTGAGGGGCAACCGAATAAAGCGCGGATACGGCGCAGCACATCGGCTGACGTAATCTCCCTGAAAGTCCAAAAAGCTGCCCAGACATTGGTACGCCAGGCGGACGCCGACCTGGCCGGAAAATTCGCCACCGCCTTGATGGAACAGGCCAATTCAAATAGCACAGGCCGCCAGCAGCCCATCTCCTCCGGGGTAGTCTCTGATATTCCCGCCAACTCCACGTTCGGACAACTCTGGGCAGGGCTTACTCACACGCTCAAGAGCGAGCCGTTTGCCACGTTTGCAAAAAATAACCACATTGATCTTTCAAACCTGAAAGTGACGCCCAGCGGCTGGCTGGATTGCACCATTAACGGCAAGCGCAGGACCTTCTCCAAATACGAAACAGGCTTTGAGCAAGCCACTGTCGACGTTTTGATGGCTGCCCGCAAACTGAGCCCTAACAACAAGCCGTTTGTATACGTAGACGAACACAGCGCCACTACGCGTGCTGTCGGTAACTTTTACGGCGTGCAGGTTCCCAATACAAAAGCCGGGACGCTCGCGGATATCCGTCAATTGCAGGAGAACATGAGGTTCCCCTCCGTGTTTTCTCCTGACGCCAACGCACCACGCCCCAGTCGACACGAATACCGGCACGCCAGGCAAATGCAGGACGAAGCAGAGCAGGACCTCGCACTTCAGATGGTTCGGGAGCCGGGGAAATTTCCTCCCCTGCAGCGTCAAGCTGGCATTCCTCAGCTCGCGCCGCCAAACCCTGCGCAACCGGCCACAACGCCGGTGCAAACGCCGGTGCAAACGCCAACCGCCACCACTGACCCGGTGGCCGCCATTGCGCGCCGTCAGTTTGCCGGTGAGCCCAATGTTTACTCAGTGGTCGCGCGCGCGCTAAGCGATTGGATAAAGGAGGCGGCCCCCGCACTGGACGTCGACGTCAACCAGATATCTATTGAAACGCCCGATCCGGACACCCCTGGTGCATTCAAGCGAACACAATTAATGGCACGTGTCTTCGACTACTTGACGGGTGGGGAGGCCCCGCGCTTCACAGGCACCGATAGAGCGTTTGACACACGTCCTGATCTACTGGCACGGACGGGCAACTCTGCCGACACCCCGCTCGATCTGGATTTGTCAGCGTTGAGCGGTATCATAAATGCATTGCCGGCTCGACTGAACCACTACTACGAAACGGCCATGGGTGAGTATTGGGATAAGCCGGCCTTCGCTGGGGGCACTGATGCGGGTGCAGCCTTTACCGGCAGCCACAGGGCATTGGTTAGTCGAATTCTGCGAAGCAACTTGCAACTGGCCGGTCTGAAACAACCCGGCCTGGATGATGAGCAGCGCAAGACCGTAGACATGGTCGCAAGACATCCCGAAGAAGCAACACGTCCCGCCCCAACTGACCCCAACTCATCAGGGGCCACCGTCTATAGCCTGGTCGGTACAGCACCAAAGATGGTGATTCATCGCTACTTGGCGAACATCAATCGCGACATTCTTCTATTAGTGGAGCCCAGCGGGAAAATCACCCCGTTTAAGAGCTGGGATGAACTCAACAGCTTGGGTGCTGTGAATGACAGGCTGACCGGCAATATGTTCAGCGCCCAGGCCGACATCATCATCGATCAGCATCTGGGCGACAGTTTGTCTGCGCCTTCAACGCGCTCAGGCACAGACGGCTCGACGAAGGGGACCATCCCTCTACCCGACTGGATGAGCAAAGCCGGCGAAGCCGAACGTTTTGTCATGCATGAACTCAGCCTGGGATTGGCAAGCACCCACCAAACTAACCAAGGCCGCAGCTACAACAGCGGCATTGAGGACATTCGCAGTTTTGCGCAGCATCGATTTGACAGCCTGCCCGAAAACCAAAAGCTGACGGCGCACGCGGCCGCAAACCTTGAGGTGGTCTTCAAAGTGCCTTATGGAACGCTGACCTCCGGCTTCATTGACCGGCAAACCATGAGCCTGACGGACATGCTCCTCAATAACTTATCGGGGCTGCCTAATGGCCAGATAGAGGTCTTTTTCAAGACAGGGCTCAAAGATGAGAACGGTGCAGAAATAAAAGTCAGAGTGCCCACGCTGGAAAAAGAGGGTGTGCTCAAGCAGCTCGTTGACGAGCTCGATATTGGCAAAACCTACACGGATTTGCTCAAAAAACAATTGCTCGACGACCCCACCGAAAAAGCGCAGCGCCAGTCACTTTTCGCTCAGCAAGTACCGCTCGAACTACAGTTCAAAGCCCTGGAACTGAGCATCCAGGGAGCGTCCGGTTTCAACGCAACAGGTTTCAGGTACATCCAGGAAGTGTTCAAGCCTGGCCTTGGCCCCAGGGTCGTTGATGGCAAGGAAATCGTCATCCGACCGCTGGCTTTTGATAATCAAGCCAATGGAAAGCCCGATGAGGTGGAAGGTGCCTATCTGATCGAACCCAAGGACAGTACGACCGGCCCGCATATTCTGTATAGGCCGCTGATCAGCGATGCTCCGCTGCTGCAATTTCCAACCCGCCAGGCACTGCTGGAAGCCATACAGAACAAAGGCAAGCTGCAAAATGACATCCTCGCCTGGCTCCCGGATGAAAACACGCGAAAACTCTACAGCGGCGACGGTTTCAAGCATCCCAACCTGGTGATATTCGGTTTGAACCTGGGGTCCGTTCCCCTTAACAAAACCCACCCTCTGGCCATCGATACCCGACTGCAGCAAACGTTACAGGAGGGAAAATTGCTGGAGCATCTGTACGAGGCCAATGCCCAGAACTTGATCACCCTGGCTGAGCACCAATCAACAACAGACGCTCAAAGCCGGTGGGCATCCCTCAAGGAGGGTGGTTTCCTGCTGCTCAATTCAGTGCTGCCTGTGCTGCGCGGCCCCGGCGCCATACTCGGCTTGATGATGCAGGCTCAAGGCATTATCAGCGACTTGGGCATCCTGCTCGACGATGACGCACAAAAGAAACAAGCAGCCCTGACCGATCTGCTGGTCAACCTGGCAACGTTGTTTATCCACTTCAAGGCACGCTCATTGTCGCAGCCCTCTTCCGTCACATCGACAAGCCCGGCAACCGGCGCCAGCGTGATGGTGGATGAAGCAGTACCGCTCACCCCGCCCCTACAGCGCTTTCGGATGGGGGGGCCGCTGGAAAGAATCATACCTTTGGACGGGGAAATCCAGACCAACGTAGACACTTACAATCGTAAAGGCCAGGAAGTGAAGCGGCTGAACATCATTGGTCATGCCAATGAGCCTGAGGGAGAGCAATCAGCGGTGATTGTCGCTGAAGGTGAACAAGTCTATACGGCTGAACAACTCGATAATGAACTCATTGGGCGGGGCATTAACATTCGAGATTACCCGGAAGTTCGCTTGCTGGTGTGCTACTCCGCCAAAGGGGGTGACAACTCTCTGGCGGCACAACTGCACGCGCTCACTGGCGTCCCGGTAAAGGGATATGAAGGCACCGTCGAGGTAGGGTATATATCTGGTACAGCCGTGGACCCGGAAGATATATACAAAACAGCCCTTGAAAAACTCAGAATCCGGCGTCCAGAATTTTCTGAAGCCGCCAGGAAAGAACTGGCAGAGATAGCGCTGAACAACCAAATTAGAGACATGGATATTTTTAACCATGTGGAAAAGAAGAGTGGTGAAAAAGTAAAAGTAAACTGGGGAACGATGCAAAATCCAATCTATGAAGAGGTGTCAGTCGACTACCGTCCCAAGCGCTTCGGCCCGCCAAAGACCCGAACAATTGCGGGCACTGCAGAAGTTCAAGACACCTCAAAAGAGCTGCATAACATGGGTGAATATAAAGCCTTCAAGGCGTTGTCCGAGGCTGACAAACTGAAAAACAGCATTGCTTTTACGACCTCGGAAGACGGTCAGTATGAGTACTTTCTGGACCGGACAGTGGGCAGCACGGAAATCAGACTAAACATCATCGGGCATGGTGATAAAGGCGGCGCTACATTCAAAAGCGATCTGAAAGGCGCAGCGTCCCACTCGCCTGAAGCATTTGCAAAATTGATTGCCCCCATGCTGAAAAAAACCGGGGCCACCCATATCAGGATGATCAGTTGCAAATCAGGCAGTACCGGCTTTTCGGAAGAGCTCTCAAAACGCTTGAACGTGCCCGTCAAAGCGCCCGTGGGTACCGTCACTCAATTTGAAGTCATGAAAGACAGGTACTGGATTCTAGAGAAATTCCCAAACCCACGTCGCCCGCACGATCATGAGTGGAAGACATTTACACCTGCCACACCGGCCTAGTAGACCTCAACGCGCCAGTCCCCACTTACGCCAAGCCGTTGAATCACCCGGTTCAAGACCCTGGTGGTTCAGCGGCTGACCAGGCCGGGCGTTGCTGAAAGGTTTCATGCAATCGATTGCCGAGTGCAAAAAAGTATCAGCTCAAGTGTGCCCAAGGATTTGTCACACGCCCATTTCAAGGCTGTAATCAACGCACACTCTTCCTGACTGCTTGTAGGAAGACACAACAACAATAACTGTCCTTCTGTAGCCCCCTGGGCGCAGAAATGGAGTGCGCGATGAAGTTCACAGCAAAAACTCTGCTTGCATCGACGTGTATGACTGCATGCATGACCCTCAGCGCCGTCAGCTTTGGCGCGCAAACCCTGACCATTGCCACCGTCAACAACAGCGACATGATCCGCATGCAAAAGCTCTCGAAAACCTTCGAGACCGAGCATCCGGAGATCAAGCTGAACTGGGTGGTGCTCGAAGAAAACGTGCTGCGTCAACGCCTGACCACCGACATCGCCACCCAAGGCGGACAGTTCGACGTGTTGACCATCGGCATGTACGAAGCTGCACTGTGGGGTGCCAAAGGTTGGCTGGAGCCGATGAAGGATCTGCCGGCGTCCTACGACCTCAATGACGTATTCCCTTCGGTGCGTGACGGTTTGTCCGTCAAGGGTTCGCTGTACGCCCTGCCGTTCTACGCCGAAAGTTCGATCACCTACTACCGCACCGACCTGTTCAAGGACGCCGGGCTGACCATGCCCGAGCACCCGACCTGGACCCAGATCGGCGAATTCGCGGCAAAACTCACCGACAAGAGCAAAGAGCAATACGGCCTGTGCCTGCGCGGCAAAGCCGGTTGGGGCGAGAACATGGCGCTGATCACCACCCTGGCCAACGGCTACGGCGCGCGCTGGTTCGATGAAAAATGGCAGCCGGAATTCAACGGTCCGGAATGGAAGGACGCGTTGAACTTCTACGTAGACAACATGAAGAAATCCGGCCCGCCGGGTGCTTCCAGCAACGGTTTCAACGAAAACCTCGCGCTGTTCAACAGTGGCAAGTGCGCGATCTGGGTGGACGCCAGCGTGGCCGGTTCGTTCGTCACCGACAAGTCTCAGAGCAAGGTCGCTGACAGCGTCGGCTTCACCTTCGCGCCGCACGAGAAGACCGACAAGGGCACCTCGTGGTTGTACTCCTGGAGCCTGGCGATCCCGACCAGTTCCAAAGCCAAGGATGCCGCCAAGGTGTTCACCACCTGGGCAACGTCCAAGGAATACGGCGAACTGGTAGCCAAGACCGACGGCATCGCCAACGTACCACCTGGCACGCGCAAATCGACCTACAGCGACGAATACATGAAGGCCGCGCCGTTCGCCAAGGTGACGCTGGAGTCGCTGAAAGTTGCCGACCCGACCAAACCGACCCTCAAGCCGGTGCCGTATATCGGTATCCAGTTGGTGACCATTCCTGAGTTCCAGGCGATTGGTACTCAGGTAGGCAAGTTCTTCTCCGGCGCGCTGACCGGTCAACAGACGGTGGATCAAGCCTTGAGCGCCGCGCAGACCACCACCGAGCGTGAAATGAAGCGGGCGGGTTATCCCAAATAGCCCTGACTCACCTCTGTAAATGTGGGAGCGGGCTTGCTCGCGAATGCGGTCTTCCAGTTGATGCACTTGTGGCTGACACACCGCCTTCGCGAGCAAGTCGAATCGTCGCACCGCCGCTCCCACATTGACTGCACTCCGATTCTTGCTCTGCATTGGCCTTGAATACCATGAATACAACACCCAAAAACCGCCTGGCCAACCCCGGCTGGTTCCTCGTCAGCCCCTCGGTGGCCTTGCTGCTGCTGTGGATGATCGTGCCACTGGGCATGACCCTGTACTTTTCGCTGATCCGCTACAACCTGCTCTACCCTGGCGAAAACCAATTCGTGGGGTTGGAAAACTTCACCTACTTCATCACCGACTCGGGCTTCCTGCCTGGCGCCACCAACACCCTGTTACTGGTGGGCAGCGTGTTGCTGATCAGCGTGGTGTTCGGCGTGTTGATCAGCGCGTTGCTGGAGGCCAGCGAGTTCCTGGGCCGCGGCATCGTGCGGGTGATGCTGATTTCGCCGTTCTTCATCATGCCCACCGTCGGTGCGCTGATCTGGAAGAACCTGATTTTCCACCCGGTGTCGGGGATTCTCGCCGCCGTGTGGAAGCTGTTCGGCGCCGAACCCGTGGACTGGCTGGCGCACTACCCATTGCTGTCGATCATCATCATTGTGTCGTGGCAGTGGCTGCCCTTCGCCATCCTGCTGCTGATGACCGCCATGCAGTCCCTCGACCAGGAACAGAAAGAAGCCGCGCGCCTGGACGGTGCCGGCGCCATCGCGATCTTCTGGCACCTGACCCTGCCCCACCTGGCGCGCCCGATTGCCGTGGTGGTGATGATCGAAACGATCTTTTTGCTCTCGGTCTTCGCCGAAATCTTCACCACCACCAACGGTGGTCCCGGCTACGCCTCGACCAACCTCGCCTACCTGATCTACAACCAGGCGCTGGTGCAGTTCGACGTGGGCATGGCCTCGGCTGGCGGCTTGATCGCCGTGGTCATCGCCAATATCGCGGCGATCATCCTGGTGCGGATGATCGGCAAAAACCTGACTGACAAGCCTTGAGGGCCGCGCCATGACGCTTCAACAATCCCGCCGCCTGCAAAGCCTGCTGCTTGGCACGTTGGCCTGGGCCATCGCAATCCTGATTTTCTTCCCGATCTTCTGGATGGTGCTGACCAGCTTCAAGACCGAAATCGACGCGTTCGCCACGCCGCCGCAGTTCATCTTCACGCCGACGCTGGAGAACTACCTGCACATCAACGAGCGCAGCAACTACTTCGCCTACGCCTGGAACTCGGTGGTGATTTCGTTCAGCGCCACTGCCCTGTGCCTGCTGATCTCGGTGCCGGCTGCCTACTCCATGGCGTTCTACGAAACCCAGCGCACCAAAGGCACCTTGCTGTGGATGCTGTCCACCAAGATGCTGCCGCCGGTGGGCGTTTTGATGCCGATCTACCTGCTGGCCAAGAGCCTTGGCCTGCTGGATACGCGCATTGCGCTGATCATCATCTACACCCTGATCAACCTGCCGATTGTGGTGTGGATGGTGTACACCTACTTCAAGGACATCCCCAAGGACATCCTCGAAGCCGCGCGCCTGGACGGCGCCACCCTGTGGCAGGAAATGGTCCGCGTGCTGCTGCCGATCGCCAAGGGCGGCCTGGCCTCTACCGTGCTGCTGTCGCTGATCCTGTGCTGGAACGAGGCGTTCTGGTCGCTGAACCTGACCTCCTCGAATGCCGCGCCATTGACCGCGCTGATCGCCTCTTACTCCAGCCCCGAAGGTTTGTTCTGGGCCAAATTGTCCGCCGTCTCGACCCTCGCCTGTGCGCCGATCCTGATCTTTGGCTGGTTCAGCCAGAAACAGCTGGTGCGTGGTTTGTCCTTCGGCGCAGTTAAATAATAATTCCAAGCGGAGGCCCATCATGGCCAACCTCAAAATCAAGAATTTGCAAAAAGGCTTCGAAGGTTTCTCGATCATCAAGGGCATTGACCTGGAAGTGAACGACAAGGAATTTGTGGTGTTCGTCGGCCCGTCGGGTTGCGGTAAATCCACCCTGCTGCGTTTGATCGCGGGCCTTGAGGAAGTCACCGAAGGCACTATCGAGCTGGATGGCCGCGATATCACCGAAGTCACCCCGGCCAAGCGCGATTTGGCCATGGTATTCCAGACCTACGCGCTGTATCCGCACATGAGCGTGCGCAAGAACATGTCGTTTGCCCTGGACCTGGCCGGCGTCGACAAGAAGCTGGTGGAGAGCAAAGTCAGCGAGGCGGCGCGCATTCTCGAACTCGGCCCGTTGCTGGAGCGCAAGCCTAAGCAGCTGTCCGGTGGCCAGCGTCAGCGTGTGGCCATCGGCCGTGCGATTGTGCGTAATCCGAAAATCTTCCTGTTCGATGAGCCGCTGTCCAACCTTGACGCCGCCCTGCGCGTGCAGATGCGCCTGGAACTGGCGCGCCTGCATAAAGAGCTGCAGGCGACCATGATCTACGTGACCCACGACCAGGTTGAAGCCATGACCCTGGCCGACAAAGTGGTGGTACTCAATAGCGGCCGCATCGAACAGGTCGGTTCGCCGCTGGAGCTGTACCACCAACCGGCCAACCTGTTTGTGGCAGGTTTTCTGGGCACGCCGAAAATGGGCTTCCTCAAGGGCAAAGTCACCCGCGTCGAAGGCCAGGGCTGCGAAGTCCAGTTGGACGCGGGTACCTTGATTAGTCTGCCGCTCAGCGGCGCCACCCTGAGCGTGGGCAGCGCGGTGACCTTGGGCATTCGCCCAGAGCATCTGGAAATCGCCTCGCCAGGGCAAACCACGCTGACCGTCACCGCCGACGTCGGCGAACGCCTGGGCAGCGACACCTTCTGCCACGTCATCACCGCCAACGGCGAGCCGCTGACCATGCGGATTCGCGGCGACATGGCCAGCCAGTACGGCGAAATCCTGCAGCTGCACCTGGACCCGGCGCACTGCCATCTGTTCGACACCGACGGCGTGGCCGTGACCCGACCACTGCGCGCCGCCGCCTGATTTCGCGAGACTTGTGATGAAACTGAATAAACAGAACCTCACCCAACTGGCGCCGCAAGTGAAAATCCCGGCCTACGCCATTACCAGCACCACGCAAGGGATCGCGCATATCGGCGTCGGCGGCTTCCACCGCGCGCACCAGGCGTATTACACCGACGCGCTGATGAACACCGGTGAGGGCCTCGACTGGGGCATTTGCGGCGTTGGCTTACGCAGCGAAGACCGCAAAGCCCGCGATGACCTTGCCGGTCAGGACTATCTGTTCACCCTGTATGAACTGGGTGACACCGACGACACCGAAGTGCGCGTGATCGGCTCGATCAGCGACATGTTACTGGCCGAAGACAGCGCCCAGGCACTGATCGACAAACTGGCCAGCCCGCAGATTCGTATCGTCTCGCTGACCATCACCGAAGGCGGCTACTGCATCGACGACAGCAACGGCGAATTCATGGCTCACCTGCCGCAGATCCAGCACGACCTGGCGCACCCGAAGTCGCCGAAAACCGTGTTCGGCTTTATCTGCGCCGCGCTGACCCAACGCCGTGCGGCCGGTGTTGCGGCATTTACCGTAATGTCCTGCGATAACCTGCCCCACAACGGCGCCGTCACGCGCAAGGCGTTGCTGGCCTTCGCCGCCCTGCACAACGCCGAGCTGCATGACTGGATCAAGGCCCACGTGAGCTTCCCGAACGCCATGGTCGACCGCATCACGCCGATGACCAGCACCGCCCACCGCCTGCAATTGCATGATGACCATGGCATCGACGATGCCTGGCCGGTGGTGTGCGAACCTTTCGTGCAGTGGGTGCTGGAAGACACATTCGTCAACGGCCGCCCGGCCTGGGAAAAGGTCGGCGTACAGTTCACCGATGACGTGACCCCGTACGAAGAGATGAAAATCGGCCTGCTCAATGGCAGCCACCTGGCCCTGACTTACCTGGGTTTTCTCAAGGGCTATCGGTTTGTTCACGACACCATGAATGACCCGGTATTGGTGGCGTATATGCGCGCTTACATGGACTTGGACGTCACGCCGAACCTGGCGCCGGTGCCAGGCATAGACCTGACTGAGTACAAGCAGACGTTGGTGGATCGCTTCTCTAATCAGGCGATTGCTGACCAACTGGAGCGGGTGTGCTCGGATGGGTCGTCGAAGTTTCCCAAATTCACGGTGCCGACGATTAATCGCTTGATTGCCGATGGACGTGAGACGGAGCGTGCTGCGTTGGTAGTTGCCGCTTGGGCGTTGTACTTGAAGGGTGTCGATGAAAACGGCGTGGCGTATAAAATTCCAGACCCGCGCGCAGAGTTCTGCCAAGGGTTGGTGAGTGATGACGCCTTGATCAGCCAACGCCTGCTGGGCGTGGAGGAGATTTTCGGTAACGCTATTCCCAACTCGCCTGAGTTTGTGGCAGCGTTCGAGCGGTGCTATGCAAGCCTGCGTGACAACGGTGTTACAGCAACACTGCAACAACTCCTGAAGAAAACGGCTTAAACAATGTGGGAGGGGCTTGCTCCCTCCCACATTTGACCGGGTTACCACTCCAACAATACTGCTGAGCACTCCACCATGACCCAGCAAAACCTTTACCTCGGCATCGACTGCGGTACCCAGGGCACCAAAGCCATCGTGCTCGACGCCACCAGCGGCAAAGTGCTGGGCCTGGGCGCCGCTGCGCATACGTTGATCAGCGGCGCCAACGGCCGCCGCGAACAGCCCCCCCAGGAATGGCTGGACGCCTTTACCGAAGCCACGCACCGCGCGTTGCAACAGGCCGGCGTGGACGGCCAGGACATTCTCGGCATCGGCGTCTCCGGCCAGCAACACGGCCTGGTGCTGCTCGATGACAGCGGTCAGGTACTGCGCCCGGCGAAACTCTGGTGCGACACCGAAACCGCGCCGCAAAACCAGCGCCTGCTGGAGCACCTGGGTGGCCAAAGCGGCTCGCTGGAACGCCTCGGCGTGGCGATTGCGCCGGGCTACACGGTGTCCAAACTGCTGTGGACCCGCGAGCAGCACCCGGACGTATTCGCGCGCATCGCGCACATTTTGTTGCCCCACGACTACCTCAACTATTGGCTCACCGGGCGTGCCGTCGCCGAATACGGCGATGCCTCGGGCACCGGCTATTTCAACGTGCGCACGCGTGCATGGGACGTGGCGCTGCTCCAGCACATCGACCCCAGCGGCCGCCTGCAAGCCGCCTTGCCTGAGCTGATCGAGGCGAATCAAAGCGTGGGCACGATCTTGCCGGCCATTGCCGAACGCCTGGGCATCAACGCCAACGCCAGCGTTTCCAGTGGTGGTGGGGACAACATGATGGGCGCCATCGGTACCGGCAATATCGCCCCCGGTGTCATCACCATGAGCCTGGGTTCGTCCGGGACCGTGTATGCCTTTGCCGATCAGCCGAGTGTGAGCCCACAAGCGTCAGTGGCGACCTTCTGCTCCTCCAGCGGCGGTTGGTTACCGTTGATTTGCACGATGAACCTGACCAACGCCACAGGGGTGATCCGCGAACTGTTCGACCTCGACCTGGCCACCTTCAACGCCTTGGTTGCCGAGGCACCGATTGGCGCCGATGGCGTGAGCATGCTGCCCTTTCTCAATGGCGAGCGCGTGCCCGCCCTGCCCCACGCCACCGGCAGCGTGCATGGCCTGACCATGACCAACCTGACCCGCGCCAACCTCTGCCGCGCAGTGGTTGAAGGCACTACTTTCGGCCTGCGTTATGGCCTGGACCTGCTGCGCCAGACCGGCCTGCAAAGCCACAGCATCCGCCTGATCGGCGGTGGCTCGAAGAGCCCGGTATGGCGGCAGATGGTTGCCGATATCATGAACACCGAAGTGATCTGCACCGAACAAAGCGAAGCCGCCGCTCTCGGCGCGGCGATCCAAGCGGCATGGAGCCAGTCCGGCGCATCCCTGGCCGCCTTGTGCGACAAATGCGTCAGCGTCGACCCGGCCAGCCGCACGCTGCCGGTGGCGGCCAGTGTCAGGGCCTACCAACAGGCTTACGCGCGCTATCAACAACTCGTGGCAACCCTTTAAGAGCGAACGACTATGTATCTGGTGTGTGGCGAAGCGCTGTTTGATTTTTTCAGCGAAGAAGATGCCAGCGGGCAGGCGTCCAAAATCAATTACAAGGCGATTGCTGGCGGCTCGCCGTTCAACGTGGCCGTGGGTTTGCGCCGCCTGGGCATCGAGTCCGGACTGTTTGGCGGCTTGTCCAACGACTTCCTCGGCCAGCGCTTGCTGCAAGTGCTCAAGGACGAAGGCGTCAGTGAGCAATTTTTGGTGGAGTTCCCCGCGCCGACCACCCTGGCGATGGTCGCTGTGGGTGCCAATGGCTCACCGCAATACAGCTTCCGTGGCGAAGGCTGTGCCGACCGCCAACTGCGTGTGGTGCACTTGCCCACGTTGGGCCATGAGGTTCGCGGCCTGCACGTCGGTTCGTTTTCGCTGGTGGTGCAGCCCATCGGCGACACCCTGCTCACGCTGGTCAAGCGTGAAAGCGGCAAGCGCCTGATCAGCCTTGACCCCAACGTGCGGCTCAATCCGCAGCCGGACATTCAACTGTGGCGTGACCGCGTGGCCGAGCTGGCCAAGCATGCCGACCTGATCAAAGTCAGCGACGAAGACCTGCACCTGCTCTACCCCGACCAGTCGCCGGAAAGCGTAGTGCAAGGCTGGTTGCAGCATCGCTGCCAGTTGGTATTCCTCACCCGTGGTGGCGACGGCGCGACCGTCTTCAGCCGCCAGCATGGCCGTTGGTCTGCGCCTGCCGTCAAGGTGGTGATGGCCGATACGGTCGGGGCCGGCGATACCTTCCAGGCGGCGTTGATTGCCTGGTTGACCGAGCAGCAGCTTGACTCTGTAGAAGGCCTGCAACGACTCACACGGGCGCAGATCGACGCCATGCTCGGTTTCGCCATTCGCGCCGCCGCCCTGACCTGCAGCAAGACCGGCCCGGACCTGCCGTATCGCGCACAACTTGGATGAACGCAGCACTTCATGAAGGTTTTGTCAGCCACGGCAAAATTAATCGATGGTTAATCGCGCCCGCCGAGAGTGAAGGTGTACCCACTTGTGGAGAAACCATCATGAAACTTCGCACGTTGATGCTCGGCGGCGCCTTGGCACTGGCAGCCATTTCGGGCCTGGCCCAGGCCGACACTCAACAAACCTCAGCCAAGCCCGTGCCCTATAAGTACGGCATGCCCTTAAACATCGACAAGGTGATTGCCATGAACGAAACCCCAACCAACGACTGCAAAGTCATCAACGCGGATATGAAGTTTGTAGACACGGCCGGCAAAATCGAAGACGTGGGCTATCGGAAATTGTCCGAAGCCTGTGATTTCCAGAATTAAGCCGTCGGTGATTCAACAGAACCGTATTGGGCCTGGTGTTTACCAGGCCCAGCGTTCTTCGGTGATTCAACCAAACCAGGGGCTAGTAATAACTGCGCCCGCCCGCTCTTTGCAACGCGGGTGAATGACTGTGTTTGAGGTCTTCACGCAACCCGGTGATCAGGTTGCAAATGGCTCGACTGCTGTCGAGTTTGTCGGCGTTTATACCTTTGACTTCCAAATCCACTCGGTCACGGTCGCGGTCGTCATAGACTTTGATCGTCAACGAAGCATCTTCGGCTTTGGTGCATTCGCACCGTTTAGGCAGGAAACTTCCTTCAATAATGCTGCGAAGTTCTAATTCCGAAAGCATGGCCAACCTCTCCTTTTATGAGACTGCCAACAGATTATCGTGTACCCGGCAGGCACCTGCCTGCCGCGCCTTACCGACCTTGGAAGACGCTTACAATCACCAAGCGTACTCGGCACAACCCACTCTCGTTGTAACCTTTTCTCATAAGCGACGCGCGCAGCTATATAAGTCTGCTCGCCCGGTGCACATCATCGGCGAATAGCATTGATTAAACGTTTATGCACTAAGTTGTACAGTGCGCGGCGACTCTTTCTGCAACATGTCGCAAACTATCAAAATTGATATTCGCCCCGGAATTCACCGCTACCAGGGTTTTTCCGCGCACACCGTTTTGCTCGACATACTGGCGAATGCCCGCGACGGCCAAGGCGCCTGAGGGTTCGGTGATGGAGCGCGTGTCGTCGTAGATGAGCTTGATGGCGCTGCACAACTGGTCGTTGCTGACGGTGATGACTTCATCCACCCAGTCGCGGCAGATTTCAAAACCATAGGCACCGATCTGCGCCACGGCGGTGCCATCGGCAAACCCATCGACACTGGGCAGCACCACGCGCTCGCCCGCACGCAGCGCTGCCAACAGGCAACTGGAGCCCTCGGGCTCGACACCAACGATGCGCACCTCTGGCCGCAGGTATTTGACGTACGCTGCGATCCCAGCGATCAAGCCACCGCCGCCCACCGGCACAAAGATCGCGTCCAGCGGGCCCTGTTGCTGACGCAGTATTTCCATCGCTACGGTGCCTTGGCCGGCGATCACATCCGGGTCATCGAAGGGCGATACAAAGGTGCAACCCGAAGCCTGGGCCAATTGCAACGCATGGGCCAGGGCGAACGCAAAGCTCTCCCCGTGCAACACCGCCTCGGCCCCCCGTGAACGCACGCCCAGCACCTTCAACTCCGGCGTGCTGCACGGCATGACGATCTGCGCCTTGATCCCCAACTCCCGCGCCGCCAGCGCCACACCTTGCGCATGGTTGCCCGCCGACGCCGTCACCACGCCGCACGCTTTTTGCTCGGCCGTGAGCTGCACCAGCTTGTTGTAGGCGCCGCGAATTTTGAACGAGAACGTGGGTTGCAGGTCTTCGCGTTTGAGCAATACCTGATTGCCCAGCAGCGCCGACAGCGCCGGTGCCACCTGCAAAGGCGTGCGCACCGCCAGGTCATAGACCGGGGCGGCCAGAATCTTTTTTACGTATTGCTCAAGCAGTCCTGGGGCGACGGTATCGCGTGTGGTGCAGGTGCTCATCGGTGTCTCCTGGCTTTTTGTAAAGGGCTCTGGAGACGGACAAACAAAACCCGCCTCTAGGGCGGGTTTGGGTGCAGCCGTGTGCTATCCCGCCAAGTGAGGAATGGCGGTAATAATGCTTGGCTGGCTGCGGAAGGCTTGAAAGGTCATGCCCTGAACTTAACCGGCGGTTACAGCGCAAGTCAATCACCGCCCGCCATTTAGCCGCTGGGGGTTTACGATTGATATACGAAACGTATACGCTTTATATATCAACCTGACACAGTGAACCTCATGGGTATCGTCAAAATCACCGACCAACTGCACGAACAGGTTCGCCTGGCCAGCGCCGCCATGGACCGCTCCATCAACGCCCAGGCCGAGTTCTGGATCAAGATCGGCCTGCTCGCCGAACTCAACCCGCACCTGCCCTACAACGAGCTGATCAACAAGCTGTTGCTGGACAAGCCCGACCTGATCCGGGGGCGCGGCTGATGATCAAGACTGCCGCACAATTGGCCGTGATGCGTGAGTCCGGGCGCCTGCTGGCGCAGGTGTTCACGATGCTCGACGGGTTGGTCGCCGCCAAGCGCTCCACCCTGGAGCTGGACGCCGCCGTCGAAGCCTTCATCCGCAACGACTTGAACGCTCGCCCGGCAAGCCTGGGGCAATACGACTACCCCTTTTGCATCAACACCTCGATCAACGAGGTGGTGTGCCATGGCATGCCCAACGCCAAGGACGTGCTCAAGGACGGCGATATCATCAACATTGACATCACCCTGGAAAAAGGCGGTTTTATCGCCGACTCCAGCAAGATGTACATGATCGGCAACGTGGCACCCAAAGCGCAGCGCCTGGTGGAAAAGACCTTCGAAGCTATGTGGGCCGGCATTCGCCAGGTCAAGCCCGGTGCGCGCCTGGGTGATATCGGCCATGCGATCCAGCGCCATGCGCAGGCTAACGGCTACAGCGTGGTGCGTGAATACTGCGGCCACGGCATCGGCCGTGAGATGCATGAAGAACCACAGATCCTGCACTTCGGCCGCCCCGGCACCGGGCTGGAACTGCGTGAGGGCATGGTGTTTACCATTGAGCCGATGCTGAACCAGGGCAGCGCCAAGGTGCGCAACTTGAAGGATGGCTGGACGGTGGTGACCAAGGACAACAGTCTGTCGGCGCAGTGGGAGCATACCGTGGCGGTGACAGCGGACGGGTTTGAGGTGCTGACCTTGCAGGTAACCGGTTGAGGATTCTTAGTGTAGAGGCTGGAGCTGGGGGCAGATCCATTTCTGAGGTAACGGCGGCCTGACAACCGACCTGATCTTGGGAGCTAAACTCGCCCCCACATTTGGATCTCATGACATCAGGTGGACAGGGTGGTGTCTGTGCTTCTGCCCTGCTTCTGCTTCTACCACTCAGGTCGGCGACTCGGCCGTCGCGCTCGGCTTTTGATCTGGGATCGCCCCGTTAACCACGCTGGCCGAACGCAGGCGAGGTGCCGAGTGGTGGGGCGAAGCCGGTCGGGGTTGTTGAACAGCATGATCAGCGCATCGTCGCCCTCCCACTGCGCAACGTTCCACCGGTTAACGCAACGCGCTGGATCATCGCCCGTCACCACACCTGGCCTTGGCGCTTCAACTCCAGGCGCCGCACAAACTCCTCCAGCACCAAGGCATACAGGTCGTCTTGCAGGTAGGCGTCTTCGATGCCGGCGTCCATATTGGGGTTGTCGTTGACCTCGATGACCACCACTTTGTCGCCGGACTGCTTGAGGTCGACCCCGTAGAGGCCATCACCGATCAGGTTGGCGGTCTTCACCGCCAGTTCCACCACCGCCTTGGGCGCTTCGTGGACCGCCAGGGTGCGGCATTCGCCGTTGATGTCCTGGCCGATGGCCTTGTGGTTGTAGATCTGCCAGTGGCCCTTGGACATGAAGTACTGGCAGGCAAAGATCGGCTTGCGGTTGAGTACGCCGATGCGCCAGTCGTACTCGGTGTAGAAGAATTCCTGGGCCAGCAACAGCACCGAGTGTTCGAACAACTCGGCGGTGGCTTTGAGTAACGCCTCCTGGCTTTCCACCTTGAGCACACCGCGCGAGAAGCAGCCGTCGGGGATCTTCAGTACCAGCGGGAAGCCCAGACGCTCGCCGACCCGCTCGAAATCTTGCGGTCGCTCCTTGTAC
This sequence comes from Pseudomonas sp. 1152_12, assembly GCF_052850675.1. Taxonomy (NCBI): domain Bacteria; kingdom Pseudomonadati; phylum Pseudomonadota; class Gammaproteobacteria; order Pseudomonadales; family Pseudomonadaceae; genus Pseudomonas; species Pseudomonas sp. 1152_12. The sequence goes on from NZ_VXCW01000014.1 coordinate 64,685, forward strand.
AGGATTTCGGTGGCGGGCATGCCCAGTTGGTGGCTGTTGAGCAGGTCAGTGAGGTAGACCTTGTTGGTGCAGCGCAGGATCGACGCCGGGTCGTCCATCACCACCAGGCCTTCGCTTTCAGCCTTCTTGGCAAAGCGGTAGGTATGGTTGTCAACGCTGGTGGTCTCACGGATCAGCAAGGCGTCGTATTCGGCGAGGCGCGAATAATCCTTGCGCTCTATCAGTTCCACATCAATGCCCAAGCCCTTGCCGACCCGCACGAAGTTTTCCAGGGCGCGGGCGTTGGAGGGCGGCAGTTGCTCCTGGGGATCGTGCAAAATCGCCAGGTCGTAACGCGCCAATCGACGTGAGCGCGGCTGGCGCCAGATTTTGCGGCTGAAGTTGTCGAGGGCGTGGGCAAATTGGTCTTCCTGGTCGTCGCGCAACTTGTGCAATACGCCGGATTTAACCCCTTCGATGTGCCAGCCGTTGTTCTTGCGAAACTCAACTAACAGAATCGGGCACGGGAAGGTTTCAAATAACTGACGGGCCAACTCCTGCAACGGTTCTATATTGGTTCGGCCAAAGTAAAGCGTCAGGGTAAAGCCATCGGTATTGCTGTAGAGGTGGTGACTCAAGGCTTTATCGAGGGTTCTATCCAAGTCATCCAGCGACAAACCATACAACGACTTCTTGGTCAGTTCGCTAATGGTTCGCACCGACGGAATCACCTTGTGCCCGCGCGCCTCGGCCAGCAGCGAGCAGTAATAACCATGCCCCAGGTACTTGTAGCTACGGCACAGGTTGATCACCTGCACCCGCTTGCCCGTCTCACTCTCGCGGGTTTGCTCAAGGTATTCCTGGGCGCTGACGATGTCTTCGCTGGGAAAGTAGGAGGCCCAATCTTCCTTACGCTCGACAATGATCACGACTTGGCTGGAACCTTTGAGGGGAGGAGAAAAATACTCCCTGGAAGTTATTGTCGCCGCGACGGTTTGCTCGGATACTTCACGCCAATGACTGTGTACCGCCGACATAATATTTGATCCGCTTTAGAGAACTCGACCTTTTCTATTAAGCACGATCTTTTAGAGAAGTCCCGTTTCGTTACGCAACTTTTACGGCGGTCATATGGCTCTTTCCTTTCGCGTTGCAACCCCCGCTGATGTGCCCGAATTGGTGGCACTGGAACAGCACTGTTTCACTACCGACCGGCTCTCGCCGCGCAGCTTTCAGTGGATGATCAGCCGCGCCCATGGCCAGTTGGTGGTTGCCGAAAATGACGACGGTTTGCTCGGTTACGCCCTGGTGCTGTTCCATCGCGGTACGTCGCTGGCGCGCCTGTACTCCATCGCCATCGCCGAGCACGCACGCGGCATGGGCCTGGGCAAACAGTTGCTGGCGCGTATCGAAACCTGCGCGGTGGCCCATGATTGTGCCTACCTGCGCCTGGAAGTGCGCACCGACAACCCCGGCGCCCTTGCCCTGTATGAACGCAATGGTTACCGTCGCTTTGCGCTGATCAACGATTACTACGAAGACCACGCCCCGGCCCTGCGCCTGGAAAAGCGCATCGTCCAGCACCAGGACGTACGGCCGCACTGCGTGCCGTATTACCAGCAGACCACCGACTTCACCTGTGGCGCTGCGTGCCTGCTGATGGCCATGGGCGCGCTGGTGCCTGCGCGTGTGGCTGGCCGGCGCGAGGAGCTGCAAATCTGGCGTGAAGCGACCACCGTGTTCATGACAGCAGGCCACGGTGGCTGCAGCCCGCAGGGCTTGGCGCTGGCGGCCTGGCGCCGGGGTTTTCGCGTACGTATGCAAGTGAATGTGCGCGGGCCGCTATTTCTGGATGGCGTGCGCGACCCTCATAAAAAGGACGTCATGCGCCTGGTGCACGAGGCGTTTGAAGAAGAACTGGCCGGCAGCGACGTCGCACAGGTAGTCGGCAGCGCGCTGGATTTACCGCAGGTACTGCGCGATGGCGGGCAGCCGCTGGTGCTGATCAGCAGCTACCGGCTGACCCGTTCAAAGTCGCCGCACTGGGTGATGGTCACCGATTGCGACGACGATTTTGTCTACCTGCACGACCCGGATGTGGACCACAGCCAGCACCGCCAGCCCCTGGACTGCCAGCACTTGCCGGTCAGCCATGGGGAGTTCGAACGCATGTGCCGGTTTGGCCGCAACAAGCTGCGCGCGGCAGTCGTGCTCTTCGCTCGATAAAGGCTCAGGCCACCTGCTTGATCCTGGCCTTGGCTTCCAGCTCGCGCACCAGTGGCAATACGCGTTTGCCGAAATACTCGACTTCCTCCTGGAAGTGCAGGAAGCCGGCCAGCACCAAGTCCACGCCCACGGCCTTGAGCGCAACGATGCGCTCGGCGATCTGTTGCGGCGTGCCGATCAGGTTGGTCTTGAAGCCATCGTTGTACTGCACCAAGTCTTCAAAGCTGGACTTGGCCCAGTTGCCCTCGCCTTCCGGTGAGGCTTTGCCCGCTTGTTTGGCTGCGTCACCAAAGGCGTTCACGGCCTGCGGGTCGGCCTTGTCGATGATCTCGGCGAGTACCGCGCGGGCGTCTTCCTCAGTGTCGCGGGCAATCACAAAGGCGTTTACGCCAACGTTGACCGAATGGTTATTCGCCGCCGCCTTGGCGCGGATGTCATCGACCTGGGCCTTGATGCCTTCCGGCGTGTTGCCATTGGTGAAGTACCAGTCCGACACTCGCGCCGCCATGTCCCGCGCCGCACGCGAGCTACCGCCCTGGAACACTTCCGGCTGGCCCAGTGGCTTGGGCTTGAGGGTGTAATTGTTGAAGCGGTAGAAATCGCCTTTGAAGGTGAAATCGTCCTGCGTCCAGATGCCTTTCAGCGCGCGGATAAACTCCTCGGAACGCCGATAACGCTCATCGTGTTCCAGCCAGTGTTCGCCGATCGCGTGGAACTCGCCCTTGAACCAGCCACTGACAATATTCACCGCGATACGGCCGTTGGTGAGCTGGTCGATGGTTGCCAGTTGCTTGGCCGCCAATGCCGGTTGCCACGGGCCGGGCAGAATCGCCGCGATCACCTTGAGCGTGGTGGTCGCCGCCAGCAAGGCATGGCTGAACGCCACAGACTCATGTTGGTTTTCGGCGCCGTAACCTGCGGTGAAGCGGATTTGCGTCAGCCCATATTCAAAGCCGGCCGCTTCCGCCAATTGCGCCAGTTTGCGGTTGTAGTCGATGCCCCAATCGGTGCGTTGCTCAATCTTGCTCACCACCAGCCCACCGCTGACGTTGGGCACCCAATAGGCAAATTTCACAGCTTGCTGAATCATCTGGCAGTACCTCGCACACAGGAATGTACCCAGTGCTTGAGCAGCAAGCGTGCCAGCCCTCTGCAAACGCGCTGACCCTACGGGCTGCGGCGACAATCACCGCATGGGAGTGCGCAGCCGCTGGTGTCATCGATCATGCTGGTTTGTGGATGTGCTGTTGCTGGTGCAACAGTGGTGGGCAACACTTGCCCTGTAAATACCCGCTGAAGAGCCCGGCAGGGGGTGTGAGCCGCCGTTACCGAAGCAATGGATATGTACTCACTCCAAAAAGAAAATCAAAACGCCAACTTATACCCAATGCCCATCAACATCACCGCCAGACACGGCCGCAACACACCATCCGGCACCTTGCCGGTCATATGACTACCCAGATAAATCCCGGGCAACGACCCCATCAGCAAAAAACCCAACAGATGCCAGTCCATATTCCCCATGCTGGCATGCCCCAATCCCGCCACCAGCGTCAGCGGCACCGCGTGGGCAATCTCTGTCCCAACCAACCGCCGCGTAGCCAGAAACGGATACAGGATAAACAACGCCACCGTGCCCAGCGCACCCGCGCCGATAGACGTCAGCGCAACCATGGTCCCCAGCACCGCCCCGGTCACCACCGTCAGCGCGTTCAAGTTACGCGGGCTCATGTGATAGTCATCGCCCGCATGACGCTGGGCAAAGGCCAACAAACGTTTCTTGAACAGAATCGCCAGCGCCGTCAGCAGCAACACAAAACCCAGCGCCTGCTTGATCACCGCGTTCATCGCACTCGGATCAGTGTGCAGGCTGGCGAGGAACCACAGCGTCAGCAGCACCGCTGGTACGCTGCCCAGGGTCAGCCAGCCGGTGATGGTCCAGTCGATGTTCTTGTTCTTGCTGTGCACCAGCACACCACCGGACTTGGTGATGGCCGCATACAACAGGTCGGTGCCTACGGCGGTGGCCGGGTTGATGCCGAACCACAACAGGATCGGGGTCATCAACGAGCCCCCGCCAACACCGGTCATGCCGACGATAAAACCAACGATCAGGCCAGCGATTACAAACCCAACATTACCCACATCCATTCCAGCTACCCGCGGCCTTGAAAATTTCTGGCCGCAGGATAGCGATTTTTCTTATAACGACTTATATCAATATGATCTGACTTTATGCTTTTTGCCTCAGCCGATGACACACGTAGGCTTGAGTCTGATACGGGAACGCTACCGTGTCGCGTCCACGCAAGGCCGGATGGGTGTCGATCAGCGCCCGCAGTTGCGCGGTGACCGCGGCTTTTGCCGCCGCCGGCAGCACCGCGATAAAGCTCACCGAGAGGAAGCGGTCGATGATCACTTCCTGCGGACTGCCAACATGTTGATACGCAAAACAGGTCATTTCGGGTGCGGAAAAATACTCGCCAGTGAAGGCCTCGAGCCACCGGCCTGTGTGAAAGCGCGGCGTGTCGCCCTCGTAGGGCGTGATGATGTCGGTAATGGCAGCGACCCAATCCACCGACTCGTCGCGCACATTCCACACCAGCCCCAGGCGCCCGTCGGGTTTGAGTACACGGTGAATTTCGGCCAGCGCCGCTTCAGTGGAAAACCAATGGAAGGCTTGCGCACAGACAACCGCATCGGCGACGGCGGCGTCCAGAGGAATGGATTCGGCAGTGCCCTGGACCAGGCGCACATCCGGTAGAAGTTTACTAAGCTGCGCGCCCATCGCCTCCACCGGCTCGACCGCCACCAGGGTTGGCGCCAGAGCGCTGAGCAAGCGGGTGAATTTGCCGGTACCGGCGCCCAGATCGATGACCGTCGACTGCGCGTCGATATGCAGCGCTTCGGTCAGCCAGCCGGTGAGTTGTCGTGGATAGCCGGGCCGGCCTTGGGCGTAGGTGACGGCCTGGGTAGAGAAACCCTGTTGAGCAGACGTGTGAACACCGGTCATTGCCAATTTCTCCTCGGGTATAGCGGGGGCACAGTGTGCGCCCTCGCGTATTTATTTTCTAATCACTGCATCCAATCGTGCGCGGCCTGGGTAGTGCTTACAGTGACCCCGCTGTTTTACCCAATGGAGAAACACCAATGAACGCTAAAGCACTGTTCTGCCTGACCGCCCTGCTGGCCGCTGCGCCAGCGGTTTTCGCCCAGACCGGCCTGCCCGACAGCATCAAGGTGCCGGATGGGCACAAGGTTGCGCTGGAGACCACTGGCGTCGGCGAAATCACCTACGAGTGCAGAGACAAAGCCAACGCTGCCGGCCAAACCGAATGGACCTTTGTCGGCCCCAAAGCCGTGCTCAATGACCGTAGCGGCAAGGCTGTAGGCACCTACTTCGGCCCGCCAGCTACCTGGCAAGCCAACGACGGCTCGAAGGTCACCGGCACTCAGTTAGCGGTAGCACCTTCGAGTACGGGCAACCTGCCGTATCAATTGGTCAAGGCCAACCCCGCCGAAGGCAAGGGTGCAATGAGTGGCGTGAGTTATATCCAGCGGGTCGCGCTTAAAGGCGGTGTGGCGCCGAGCGCCGCGTGCACCACCGCCAACAAAGGCAAGCAGGAAGTGGTGAAGTACCAGGCCGACTACATCTTTTGGGCGGCCAACTGAGCCATTTCAGCTACGCTGCTGCAGTAGCGCCCCGGCCTCTGGGTCGGGGCATTGGTTTTGCTCTTACTGCGGAAAACAGTGTCCTTGCCCGAAACCACTTTTGATTACGAAGCCTGTTTGGGCGCCTGCGCCCGTGGCGATCAACGCGCGCTACGCCGGCTGTATGAGCACGACAGCAGCCGCCTGCTCGGCGTAGCCATGCGCATTGCCCGGGACAAAGCCCTGGCCGAAGATATTGTGCATGACGCCTTTATCAAGATCTGGCGCGGCGCCGGGAGCTTCGACCCCAGCCGTGGTTCGGCGCGAGGCTGGGTGTTCAGCGTGACCCGGCACCTGGCATTGAATGGGGTTCGTAACCTTCACCGTGAGGTGGCGTTGGACGAAGCACATGAATACGTTGCAGTCGCCGACAACAGCGTTGAATTCAGCGCGCGCTCAGGGCAGATTCAGCACTGCCTGGAGCAACTCGACCCGGCCCGTCGCCGTTGCGTGCTCCACGCCTATGTCGACGGCTATTCCCATAGCGAAATTGCACAGAAACTGGACACCCCATTGGGGACCGTCAAAGCCTGGATCAAACGTAGCCTCGCCGCGCTGCGGGAGTGCATGGCATGAGCAACCCACTGGACGAACTGGCCGGCGAGTATGTACTGGGCACCCTGCCCGCCGAACAACGCGCCGACGTTGAACAGCGCTTACCTCTGGATGCCGAGTTGCGCGCGGCGGTCGACGCTTGGGAGCAGCGCCTGTTGCCGCTGACGGCGTTGGCCGAACCGGTGCCGCCCTCCTCCCAGCTCTGGCGGCGCATCGCACGCACTGTCGCGCCCGCTGATACCGCCGCCGAAAATCGGCTGCCGTGGTGGAACCTGCTGGCACTCTGGCGTGGCCTGGCCGGTGCGGGGTTGGTCACCTCGTTGGTATTGGCGGCGCTACTGCTGACCCGCCCACCCACCGCCGAAGCGACCTTTGTGGTGGTGCTGGTAGCGCCACAAAGCCAGGCCCCCGGCTGGGTGATCCAAGCCAGCAATACTCAGCAGATGCAGCTGATTCCACTGGGCGTGATGCAAGTACCTGCCGACAAGGCCCTGCAATTCTGGACCAAGGCGGACGGCTGGCAAAGCCCCGTATCGCTGGGGTTGGTCAAGCCAGGCCAAACCCTGTCGGTGGCGCTGGACAAACTCCCGCCACTGGCGCCAAACCAACTGTTCGAACTGACCTTGGAAGACCCGCTAGGCTCGCCCACCGGCAAACCAACCGGGCCGATCCAGGCGATCGGCCGTGCCGTCAAGGTGCTCTGATCAGTCGAGGCTGGGCAACCACAGCCGAAACCGCGCCCCACCCAAGGGCGATGCCATGGCCGTCAAGCTGCCGCCTTGAGCTTCCATTGCGCGTCGGCTGATGGCCAATCCGAGGCCAAAGCCGCCGGTGGCGCGATCGCGGCTGCGGTCGAGACGATAAAAGGGTTCGAAAATGCGCTCACGCTGATCCACGGGAATGCCGATGCCATCGTCATCCACCCAGATCTCGCAGCCGTTGGCGCACACCTTAACGCCCACCTGGATGCGTTTATCGCAGTAGCGCATGGCATTACGCAGCAGGTTCTGCAACGCGCGGGCGGTAAGACGCGGGTCAAGGCTGAAGCGCTCCACGGCACAATCGAGCGCCACATCGATGACAATTTCGGGGTTTTCCAACTCGTCATCGACACTGCCCAGCACGCTGTCGATAAATTCGTCGAGCACCACGTCGACCCGCTCCGGCAGTTGCGCCGGGTTCTGCAGGCGGCTGTAGGAGAGCAATTCCAACACCAGCTCATCCAACTCGCGAATGTGCGCCACCAGGCTTTGCAGACGTTCGCGGCTAGCCTGCGGCAAGTCTTCGGACAACGCCAGCGCCAGGCCGAAATCCAGGCGCGTCAACGGCGTGCGCAGTTCATGGGAGACGGCGTTAAGCAGGTCACGCTGCTGATTAAGCAGACGCTCGACATCGTCGGCCATGGTGTCGAACACCGACGCCAAGCTGCCGATGTTGGAGCTGGCAGGAATACACGTACGCTCGGCCAGGTTGCCCTTACCCAGTTGCGCGGCAGTGTTTTTCAGGCGTTCCAGGTCACGCCAGTGCGGGCGCAGCCAGAACAACAAGCAGGCCAGCAGCGCAGCGCCGATCAGCACGTTCATCGACCAGTACAACAGGTTCATATCCAGCGGGTCGGGCGGGATGGTCAGTTTGACCGCGAACTGCTGGTTGATCGGCGAGCTGATTTCTTCCATCCAGCCCCACTCGCCCAGGCGAATCACCGGTTTTCCCTGCTCCAGCAACTGTTCTTCTGCTGGCGTGTAGCTGGCATCCTGGCGCAGCAGCAGTTGCACTTTGAGCGGCGCAAAGTCACGGCCCAACTGGTCGGTGACCTGTGACCAACGCTCGACCGGCGCCCGCAGGTACTGCTTGACGATGAGTTTTTGCAGACCGCGGGTTTGCTCGAAGTTGTAGTTCATGTAGCGGTGCTCGAACACCTGGATCACCAGCTTAGGGATCAGATAAATCGCAGCACTGTAGGTGACGATGGTGATCAGGTAGAGGCGTAGGAGGACACGAAACATGGATCAGCATTCCCACTCGGAACGGCTGAACAGATAGCCCTTGCCCCACACGGTCTTGATCTTGCGCGCCTCACCGGCGTGGTCGTCAAACTTGCGACGCAGCTTGGAGATAGCCACGTCCACGGAACGGTCGGTGCCGTTGAACTCGATACCGCGCAGGCGTTGCAGGATCTGGTCGCGACTGAGCACTTCACCGGCGTGCCGGGCCAACACCACCAGCAAGTTGTATTCACCGCTGGACAGTTCCACCGCCTGCTCGCGCCAGGTCACGGTGCGCTCCGACAGGTCGATGCACAGGTTGCCCATGACGATCTGGTCGTTGGCCACTTGAGGCTCGGACAGGCTGCTACGGCGCAGCAAAGTGCGGACACGGGCCAGTAGCACGCGCGGCTCGCACGGTTTGGTGACATAGTCGTCGGCGCCCATTTCCAGGCCCAGCACCTGATCGTGGCTGTCATCGCGGGCCGTGAGCATCAGGATCGGCAGGCCCGCCGAGTCGGCGCGCAGCAGCCGGCACACCTGCAAGCCATCAAGGCCCGGCAGCATCAGGTCGAGGATCACCAAATCCGGAGGATTGAGGCGCGCCCGTTCGCGTACGTGGTCGCCACGGCTGAGCACACTGACGTGGTAGCCATTGCGCTCCAGGTAGCTGGCAATCAGCTCGGAGAGTGCGGCGTCGTCTTCCACCAGGAGGATGTTGGGCATGGTGTTTCCAAATTATACTGTTGGCGGTCATACACAAAACCAATGTGGGAGGGGGCTTGCTCCCGATCGCGGTGGTTGAGTTGACTCATCTATTGGCTGATCCACCGCCACCGGGAGCAAGCCCCCGCCCACATTTGATCTTTGCTGTTTGCAGGATTGTGCAAGGATATACGCCCTCAGGCGACTATGGGCAGCACCTTACATTTCTTCACAGACGACCTACACAGCTTCACAGCACCACGGCGCAGGTGTCTTTAGGATGCGCCAGTCAATATTGGGATATGAGCATGTCGAAGAATCTGTTTGCGCCGTTTTGCCTGCTGGCCCTGACACTCGCCCTGAGCGCGTGCGGCCAGTCGGCGGACGAAGCGCCGGAAATGCCCCTGGCCAAAGTCCGCATCGAAACCCTTGAGGCCAAGCCGCTTTCCATCACCAGCGAGCTGAGCGGGCGTATCGCCGCGCCGCGCATTGCCGAAGTGCGTGCACGGGTCGCCGGCGTGGTGATGCAGCGCGTGTTCAAAGAAGGCCACGACGTGAAACAGGGCGACGTGTTGTTTCGCATCGACCCGGCTCCGTTCAAGGCCGACCTCGACAGCGCCCAGGCCAACCTGAGCAAGGCCCAAGCCAATGCATTCCAGGCGCGCCTGCAAGAACAGCGCTACAGCCAGTTGGTGGAAGGCAACGCCATCAGCGGCCAGGACTACGACAATGCCCGCGCCGCCGTGCGCCAGACTAACGCCGAAGTCGCCGCCAACAAGGCCGCCGTCGAGCGCGCCAAACTCAACCTGGGCTACGCCACCGTGACCGCACCGATTTCCGGGCGTATCGGCCGCGCGCTGGTCACCGAGGGCGCGCTGGTCGGCCAGAACGAGGCCACGCCGCTGGCAATCATCCAGCAACTGGACCCGATCCACGCCGACCTGACCCAGTCCACCCGCGAACTCAACGACCTGCGCCGCGCCTTCCGTGCCGGCAGCTTGAGGCAGGTTGGCCAAGACCAGGCCAAGGCCACGTTGATCGAGGATGACGGCAGCCTGTACCCGCTGCCAGGCAAATTGCTGTTTGCCGACATCAGCGTCGACCCCGGCACCGGGCAAATCATCCTGCGCAGCGAGTTCCCCAACCCGGACCTCGACCTGCTGCCCGGCAGCTTTGTACGGGTGCGCTTGGAACAAGCCGTGGACAAGCAAGGTATCAGCGTGCCGCAACGCGCCATCACCCGAGACAGCGCAGGTATCCCGATGGTGCTGCTGTTGGACGCCGAACAGACCGTCATCCAGCAACCCGTAGAGCTGGGCGCGGTGATCGAGGATCGCTGGATTGTCAGCAGCGGCCTCAAGCCCGGTGACCGCATCATCGTCGAAGGCCTGCAGCATGCGCGCCCCGGTGAAACCGTCGAAGTGGACGACAGCCCCGCCCCGAGTGCCCAGGCCTCTGTCCGCTAAGGAAAGGAATACCTAATGCCGCAGTTCTTTATTGACCGCCCGATCTTCGCCTGGGTGGTGGCCCTGTTTATCCTGCTGGCGGGCGCGATTGCCATCCCACAGTTGCCGGTGGCCCAGTACCCCAACGTCGCGCCGCCGAAGGTGGAAATCTACGCGGTGTACCCAGGCGCCTCGGCCCAGACCCTGGACGAAAGCGTGGTCAGTCTGATCGAGCAGGAGCTCAACGGCGCCGATCACCTGCTGTATTTCGAATCCCAGAGCAGCCTGGGTTCGGCCACCATCACTGCGACCTTTCAGCCGGGCACCGACCCGGAAATGGCCCAGGTCGATGTGCAAAACCGTCTGAAAGCGGTGGAGCCGCGCCTGCCACAAGCCGTGACTCAGCAAGGCTTGCAGGTCGAGAAAGTCTCCGCCGGTTTCCTGTTGCTGGTGACCCTGACGTCCAACGACGGCAAGCTTGACGACGTCGCGCTCAGCGATTACCTGGCGCGCAACGTGATGAACGAACTCAAGCGCCTCGACGGTGTGGGCAAAGCGCAGTTGTATGGCGCCGAACGCGCCATGCGCATTTGGATCGACCCGCAGAAACTGATCGGCTTCAACCTCACGCCGGCCGACGTCAACGCTGCTATCAGCGCGCAGAACGCCCAGGTCTCGGCGGGCAGCATTGGTGATTTGCCGGGCACCAAGACCCAGGAAATCACCGCCGCGATTCTGGTCAAAGGCCAGCTGTCGACACCCGCAGAATTCGCCGACATCGTGCTCAAGGCCAACCCCGATGGCTCCACCGTGCGTATCGGCGATGTGGCGCGGGTGGAAATCGGCAGTCAGGAATACCAGTTCTCCACGCGCCTGAACGGCAAGCCGTCGACCGCCATCAGTGTGCAGCTGTCGCCAGGGGCCAACGCGCTGAGCACCGCGACGCTGGTGCGGGCAAAGATGGATGAGTTGTCGCGCTACTTCCCGGCCAACGTGGAGTACAAAATTCCGTACGACACTTCGCCGTTCGTCAAAGTCTCGATCACCAAGGTGGTCTACACCTTGCTGGAAGCCATGGCGTTGGTGTTTGCGGTGATGTTCCTGTTCCTGCAGAACGTGCGCTACACGCTGATCCCGACGCTGGTGGTGCCAATCGCGCTGATGGGCACCTTTGCCACCATGCTGTTGCTGGGCTTCTCGATCAACGTGCTGACCATGTTCGGCATGGTGCTGGCCATTGGCATCCTGGTGGACGATGCGATCGTGGTGGTGGAAAACGTCGAACGCATTATGGTCACTGAAGGCCTGTCACCCAAGGACGCCACTCGCAAAGCCATGGGCCAGATCAGCGGCGCCATCGTGGGTATCACCTTGGTACTGGTGGCGGTGTTTCTACCGATGGCGTTCATGCCGGGTTCGGTGGGGGTGATTTACCAGCAGTTCTCGCTGTCGATGGCCACCTCGATCCTGTTCTCGGCGTTTCTCGCCCTGACCTTGACCCCGGCCCTGTGCGCGACCTTGCTCAAACCGATAGCCAAGGGCGAGCACCATGCCAAGGGCGGTTTCTTCGGCTGGTTCAATAAACGGTTTGAAAACCTTACCGACCGCTACGAAGGCTGGGTGGCCTATGCCCTCAAGCGCAGCGGGCGTTACCTGCTGATCTATCTGGTGTTGCTGGTGGGCCTGGGTTGGCTGTTCAGCCGTCTGCCCTCCTCGTTCCTGCCGGTGGAAGACCAGGGTTACACCATCACCGATATCCAGCTGCCACCGGGTGCGAGCAAGAACCGCACGGTGCAGGTGGCCGAGCAGATCGAGGCGCATAACGCCGGGGAGCCCGGGGTGGGCGATACCACCATGATCATGGGTTTCAGTTTCTCCGGCTCCGGGCAGAACGCAGCGCTGGCGTTTACCACGCTGAAGGATTGGTCCGAACGCAGCAGCAAAGATTCGGCCTCGGCGATTGCCGACCGCGCCAACGCCGCCTTCAGCGAGCTCAAGGATGCGATTGCCTACGCGATCCTTCCACCGCCGGTAGACGGCCTGGGCACCTCCAGCGGCTTCGAATTCCGCCTGCAGGACCGTGGCGGCGTCGGCCATGCCGCGTTGATGGCCGCGCGTACCGAACTGCTGGCCGCCGCCGAGAAGAGCCCGATCCTGGCCAACGTGCGTGAAAGCGCCCTGGCCGAAGCACCGCAAGTGCAGTTGGAAGTGGACCGCAAACAAGCCAACGCACTGGGCGTTTCCTTTGCGGACGTGGGCAATGTGTTGTCGTCGGCCATCGGCTCGGCGTACATCAATGACTTCCCCAACCAGGGCCGCATGCAGCGGGTGATGGTGCAGGCCGAAGGTGACCAGCGCAGCCAGGTCGCAGACCTGCTGAAGATCAACGTGCGCAACAACGCCGGGAAGATGGTGCCGTTGTCGGCGTTTGTCGAAGCCAAGTGGACCCAAGGCCCGGCGCAGTTGACCCGTTACAACGGCTACCCCGCCATCGCCATCAGCGGCGAAGCGGCGCCGGGGCACAGCACGGGCGAGGCCATGACAGAAATTCAGCGCCTGGTCAGCCAACTGCCCGCAGGGCTGGGCCAGGAATGGACCGGTTTGTCGCTGCAGGAACGCTTATCCGGCTCTCAGGCGCCGTTGCTGTTGAGCCTGTCGCTGCTGATCGTGTTCCTGTGCCTGGCGGCGCTGTATGAAAGCTGGTCGATCCCGACCTCGGTGTTGCTGGTGGTGCCGCTGGGCGTGCTCGGCGCGGTAGTCGCGGTGAGCTTGCGCGGCATGCCAAACGATGTGTTCTTCAAGGTCGGCTTGATCACGATCATCGGCTTGTCGGCGAAGAACGCGATCCTGATCATCGAGTTTGCCAAAGACCTGTATGAACAGGGCGAAGACTTGGTTGAGGCCACGTTGAAAGCCGCGCGGCTGCGCTTGCGGCCGATCATCATGACCTCGCTGGCCTTTATCCTCGGCGTGGTGCCATTGGCGATTGCCACCGGCGCCAGCTCGGCAAGCCAGCAGGCCATCGGCACTGGGGTGATCGGCGGGATGATCACCGCCACACTGGCGGTGGTGTTTGTGCCCGTGTTCTTTGTGGTCGTCATGAAGCTCGTACGCAAGCGTCCATAACCCGCCTGAAAATGCGCTATGGTGCTCACAACCTCTCTTGTTGTGAGCACCTATGGCCTTCCTCGCCCGCACCCACCCTCGCCTCTCCTGTGCCGCCGTTCTCGGCCTTGCCGTGGGCATCCTGGCGCCTGCCGATACGCTCATCAGCAAGATCCTCATCGGCTGGAACGCCGGAGTCTGGACCTACCTGCTGCTGATGCTATGGCTGGTGACTCGAGCCCACGCCGACGAGGTAAAACGCATCGCCGAAATTGAGGATGAAAACGCCGGGCTGGTGCTGTTCATGGTGTGCATCGCGGCGATTGCCAGCCTGGCGACCATCACGGTGAACCTGGTGGGCAGCAAGGACTTGGACAGCACAGAACGCCTGCTGCATTACGGTTTTACCGGCATGACGGTGATTGGCTCATGGTTGCTGACCGGGGTGATTTTCAGCGTGCACTACGCGCGGCTTTTTTACACCTGGGACGGCGAAGAACCCGCGCTGCGCTTTGCCGAAGGTTTGCGCAACCCCAACTACTGGGACTTCCTGTATTTCTCGTTCACCATCGGCGTGGCGGTGCAAACCGCCGATGTGGGCGTGGCCACGCGCAGCCTGCGCAAAGTGGTCCTGGGCCAGTCGCTGATCGGCTTTGTGTTCAATACAGCGATTCTGGGTTTCTCGATCAATATTGCGGCAGGGTTGTTCAGTTAGGTCGAGGGTGCTGATCTGATGCGCACAAAAAAGGGGAAGCCGAAGCTTCCCCTGTTCAACTGCGTGAACCCTTTAAAAGGCCCACTGCACACCCACCGTCGCACCCCAAGGCTGATCGTAAGCCTTGCCTTTCATGTGCGTGGCTTCAGCATGCACACTCAGGCTTGGCGACAACGAAACAGCCATGCCGCCGGCGACTTCTACACTGCCGCCAGACAGGTTGTTTTTAAATTGCTGATCGTTGATGTAAACCTTGTTGTCCGGGCTGAAATCACGCGCCACCGCAGTACGCAGGTACGGCTGCAGAATACCGCCGCTTTCGAGCTGGATATTTTTACCGGCGGTGATACCCACCTTGCCGATCGCTGAAGTGGCACGATCGCTCTTGGCCTTCAGGCCGTTGTCCATCGTGTAGTTGGAGCCGCCAATCGCGGCGACGGCCAACTGAGCGAAGGGTTCAAGGTACAAACCGTCATCATCGAGCTTGATGTTCTTACCGATTTCTACCGACCCACTCACCGCATCTTGCGTATATTTGCCTTTGGCGCGCTGACCATCGCTCATATTGACCTGGCTTTGGCCGTTCAGGCGGTTAACCTTGGCCGTCAGGTCGACATACACACCGCTCTCCTCATCACGCAAAATGCCATACACACCGGCATAGTAACTGTTGACCATACCGCTACTGCCACGGCTCAGGCCCAGGGTGGAGTTGCTGTAACCGCCCATCACACCCAATGTCCACAGCTCATCGACCGCCCAGTCTGCACCGAGGGTCAGACCCGCCTGATTCTGCGAATAGCCAACGCCGTTGCTGTTGGCCGCCACGTCAACCTTGTTACCGTAGCCGCGCATCCACAGGCCTTGGCTCTTGCCTTCGCCAAAGCGTACTTCACCCATACGGGTACGCAAGATGCTCGATTCGCCAAGCAATACGCCCGGTGCCGCGTTGGCCAGTGCCAGCACTGCCTTGGCGCTGGTACTGGTGCCCTTTTTCTCGGTGTCCAGGTACCAGTCGGTGCCTTCCTGCTTAAGCCCATATTCGAAAGCGCCGACGTCGACGGTATCGCCCACCAGCCCAAACTTGGCGCCGCCGCTTTGGGTATGCACCACCTTGATGGCTTCGCCGGTGGCCAACTCCGAACCACTGGCGCCGATCAACAGTTGGTGATTACCTTCGGCGTTGCCATTGACGTTCAACAGGTCGGTCTCGCCGGTGTTGAAGTTGGTGTGCATTTTAAACGTGCCGTTGCCGGCCAGGCTGTTGGTGTTGAGTTGAAAGTACTGGGTTGGGGTACCAAAGACCACGTTGCCCCCACTCATTTTCAATGTATTGACCTGGCTGTCACCCACCAGAACCCACTGGGCATTGCCGTTGACGTCAAGTTGCTGGACATTGCGCAACTGGCCGGTCAGCGAGGCATTGTTGTTGAGTTGCACGGTGCCGGTGCTGCCCGCGCCAATGACCACGTCGCCGATCAAACGGCTGTTGTCGACGTTCATGTTGGCTATGGATTTATTGTCTACTTGAAGCAGTACGCCGTTACCGCTCAACAAGTTCGAACCGTTAAGTACTTGAATATCAGCTTGGGTGTTAGTGCCGACCACCGGGTTTACCAATATTGCAGAACCGGTTCGCCCTTGGACGACGGAATTGTCCAGAATTAAAGAATTGGTGCGCGTCAGTTCGCCGTCCGTGCGCATATTCACGCCGTTGACGCCGCCACTGATACGGCTATTATTCCTTGCCGCACCGTCGGCATTCAGCAGCACCAAACCGACACCCGTCGCAGCCGTGGCTTGGACCTGGGCATTGTCCAGATTCACCGTGCTGTAGCCAGAGGCCGAAATGCCACGGCCTGAACCCGTCACACTGCTGTCTTTTACGGTGATGGATGAACCATCCGTGCCGCCCGACGTTCGGTTGACACTCACCCCCCAGCCAGTCGCACTGGTGACCTTGCTGTTATTCGTGATTAGTGCACTGCTGTTGGACCTGAGATGAATCGCTTGGTTGGACGTGCTATTCCCCGTCACCTGTGAGTTATTAACCTCTATTGTCGACCCTTGTACTGCAAAGATATCTAACGTTTTGCTGCCCGGCATTAGCGTCAAACCAGCAGCATAGACTTGAATCTTATTGGTCGTCGCACCGTACACCGTCAGGCTCGCCCCTGGCGTAATTTCATAATCAATAGGCGCCGTCCCGGGCGTTACCGCCGTATTAGGTTGGTTCACGGGTATCGCTTGAGCATAGGGCGCAGCCAGAAACAATAACGTGAACGCCGGGGCCGCAAGCGCGAGGCTCAGGGGTGTAGGTTTGAAGTTGAAAACTGCGGACATATAATGGACCTCTAGTTCCTGTACAAAACGACAGGGCGGGCTTTAAATCTCGCGGGACCCGGCCTATCAAACCGGCGCCATAATTGACTAGCAGCCCGCTAAAATATGTAGGACTTATCCCGATATCACAGGCAAAAACAAACATGCGATGTAAGAGACTGCACCTCATGGACCGTAAAAAAAACAACGCATACAGGCATACCAAAGAGAGTTTCACCCCTCTTTGGTAATGACCCTAGCGCTCTAAATCAATTAGGTACGAGCCCACCGCCACAATAAAATTGTGCAGGGGCCGTGCCGGGACGGAAGCCTCGAACACGATAGTTTCCAACAAGCGAAGGCACTGTCTGCCCCTGATACTGGGTACTCGTAGTAACCGTTGCTGAACCTTGGGTCAAAAGCGACCGGTTGGCGTTGATCGGGATAAACAACACTGGCGCACTTACATCAAAATCAACTACCCAGCCACTTTGCGCAGCCGCTGCATCGGGCACGGTAAAAGGCCGAGATACGTCGACCACGACAGGTGCTGTCTGGGTATTGTTTTGGAACCCTTGGAACCTCACATCAATAACTTGCCCTGCCTGCAAGTACTCTGAGCCTGGGATACGTATTTTAAGTCGGCCATTGTCAGGCGGAACCAGGGTACTGCAGTTGATGATACCGTTATTATTAAGAACAACTGGCGCGTCCATTCGCAGGATCACAGAGTCCACTGTAACCAATGTAGAGCTCGACACACTGGGGTTTGCGCTGCCCGTGGAAGAGATGCTGTAGAACGCATGCTGAGCAGGACCGCCCACCGCTTTGATATCACTAAAGGCAATCTCGAAATCGACAAACCCACTCGCGGGAATGGCCGTTACGGGCTTCGTTAGCTGGTGGCCACCATAATTAAGGGTCACTACAAAAGGCAGTGTGTCGGCGGGCAATGCGGCCGTGGTCCATAATGGAATTCGGGCTCTAGCCGGCCGATTTACGTCAGCAGCCTCCAAGTGGTTGTCAGGTCCGAATAGGTTCCCGGGACGTATTGCCTGGACCACCACCAGTGGCAGGTTGGGATTCAGGTTCCCTGGGCCGACGATCAGCGGCCCTACAGGCCCCACAACAGACAGGTCCAGATCGAATGGCGTCTCCAGCACCGTAGGGGGCGCCGGATAGGTGGCTGTTCCACGACTTACGACGTAAGAGGCCACCACTCGCACCCGGTTCTTGCCCGCAGCAAGAGGTCCGTACAGTGTAGCCATCTCAGCTGGAGAGAACTGAGCCAGTAGTGAGGGCGCATTAGCAGTACCAACCGGCACAGTCACCCGAACAGTACCAAAGGGCGACGTCAGCGCAACGATTACTTCATCTGTCGGCAGACCATTCTGGAAGCGGGGAACTCTCACTCGCGCACCGTTCTCCACCGCTACATCGTTACGATCAAGCAGACCATCAAGAGGGACTGCCGAATCGACCGTTGGCGAGGAGAAATCGCTTGGCAGTGGAGCCTGCGCCAAGTCGTCCAGGCTCAGGCTGTACGACAGTTCGGATGGATTGCCGCAAGCGTCAAATACTCTGTAGCGAAGATCGTAGTTGTTCTTGTGTTCAGCCGCGATAACGCTCTCCGGCAGTGGAAAAGCCAGAGGTCGAGCTGGGTCTATCAGAAACTTTGTATCCGGGCTAGGGGGCGCATACGCGTAGGGCTTATCCGAAGAGCCAAAATACATTAGTAGATAATCACCTTCCTGGCATCCTTCTAACGCACTATAACGAATCGGAAACATCGCCGTCCGGTTTGGCTGGGCCTGAACATAGGCAAGATTCAGAGGCCCTGTTAAGCCCACAGGCAGCATCGGTTCAGGCGGATTAACACGGGGACGGTCGTAGGGCGACGTTTCATCGATAATCAGCAAATGCGCGACTGATGTGTTCGAGTTATTCGAGTCTATGACATCCACATGGTAAGTGATCAAATACACCCCAGGGGAACGATAGGCTTGTGGTATTGGCACCGGTACAGGATCGGGCGGATTAGAGACTTCATGCTGAAAACTAACGCCCTTTGTCTCGAAATATGTAATCTCTTGCTGTTCGTCCATGCCGCTCAGATCAATATACCGGGCGATCTGAATCGTCACTATATCCGGATGGTCCGGATCAGTACTTGCGGAGCTCCACAGTGGAATAAGCAAATTGGTGGTCTGCGCCTTTGCACCCGAACGCGTCAGCAAGCCCGGGTAACCAGGAACCTGGTCTTCAAACAAAGCAGGTTCAAATCGCGTTGTCTTATAGAAGTAAGGATCTTTGGGTGTAAAGCTATTGATGATTTCTCTGTTTGTACGTTCCATTATCTTGCTCCGAACAGTTAGACTACTGAGGCCCACGATACACTTCGCCTCCTGAATAAACGTTGTTTATCAATAGCGAGGCGTTACAACAAACCATTAAAAATTCACACGCGAATGAACATTCGGTCACTCATCCAGAGACGAGGCCATTCGGACTGCAATACAGACTTGAACCGTAGGTCAAGTCAACTCTGACCTTCCCCGGGAGTGACTCAGTTACTAACTCATCGTCACGCCATACTTGATAAGTAGCAGTGGCCGAGCATAACCTGCGCAACGGCAGCAAAACTTTATCAAATGAATCGAAAACAATAACTGCCCCCGCGACTGTGTTCGCCTGCTCCCACCGTAGTGACCGGCTCACAACAACATTGGTGTTGACGGTACTCCAGTTATTTTCATTGAAGCCTTGCCACGTACACTTTACGGTGTCGCCCTCACGGATATTGCTATTTGCCGGTATTTTCCAACGCACGCCATTCCCCAGCATTGACCAGGGCACGCCGTTAACCAGGTCGGTTTTCGAATTACAGTTCAAGTAACCATTGTACAGAGTGTGCTGAATCACCGGCGCAGGCAGCGGGATAAACCGGGTGCTCACATTAGTCGTTGGGGACCGTTGCTCGTTAAAGCCATTGGTCGTGGTGTAATGCACGGAATAAGAAGTGACAGAAGTGCTATTCACCACGGACCACGGCACATCGGGAAAATACACCCTGCTGCCTGCGGTATCACCGGCTTGCACTAAGTAGGTACTCACCGGGCCCACGCCATCCCAGAACAGGTTCAACGACTCCCCCACCTTCGGCGTATCGAACAGACGCACGCGCACTCGTACGGGATAGCCTCGGTCCGTATCACCCAAGGTATCGGTGGCCGTGCGACCGACAATTTCCACCGGCGCCAACGTCGGGTTCAACAAGGCCGGCGCATTGGGGTGATCCTGCCCGGCAATCGTCAGGTTGACGTTGACTGGAAGGGACAGCGAGGGCGTTGGCGTCGGGTTGAGACCGTAGATTTCGTAACGGACCTGTACGGTCTGTGCCTGCAAAACTGCAGCCGGCCCCCTGAGAACAGTCCACGGGATATCCACGTCGAAGGGCAACTGGCTGACCACTCGGCGGGTAGTCGGGCGATCATCCCAGTACACGATCACTTCATGCCGGGCGGCGACTGAGCCTCCTGGGTAACCGTCTATGCGTACAAACACTCCCCCGCCTTCATTGACACGCGCGTCATCGCGCTTGATCAACTGATCGTTGTAGATTGGCGGACGAATGCTCGGAGCCGGCAGGCCCAGGCCCAGCACGAAGGGCAGGCCCGCACTCATATTGCTGTAATTGCCAGTCTCGTCATAAACCCGATAGGACACGAACGCAGGACCAGCATTCAGGCCGCGAAACGCATCGGAGTTCAATGATGCCGTCCATGGGGTGGTGCTGAAATTCACCAACGAGCCCCCATCCGCTGGCTTCAGCGGAGGCTCGGGCGTATTGGACAAAAAGAACTCAACCCGGTCATTTGGTGCCCTGACGTTGTAGACCGGAATGTAAAAAGCCGTGGGTTGATGATTAGTCAAATATTGCGCGTCGATCGCCGGCATAGGCGGCACGACAAATTGGGCCTTGTCCGTCGGTGCGATCAGTGTTGGCGCTTCCAGGTCAATGGTGATCGTGACCCTTGAAGTGTTGTGAGTCAGCCCCGTTTCGCCACTAAGCACGGTGTAGTAAAGCTGTACGACGCGGGACCTGCTGCGCAAATGAATCAGCGGGATTTCGATCACGTGAAAATCGGGAATTGCCGGCGGCGGCGCCAGGACCTTTTTCTCAACGAGAAGCCTGTCGCCATCGTCACTGGACCAACGAAGTTGGAGAATATGAACCGGATCTCCCGGATCACCCCCTTGAGCCGGCCTCGGATCTGGCCCCCAGGCGGGAACAAGCACTTTCAACGGCGTAAGTAACAGCGCAAGCGGCACGACCCCCCTGCCATCGGTGGTATTCACACCTGGGATCGTGACAGGTTCTAACCCGGTCTCGGCGGGAGAGGCCTTCATTAACAAGCGCGAACGAGTAACGAGTTTTTGCTTAGTTATCATGTTCCGGCCTCAGGATGAGTTTCACCACGGCGAATCAGGAGAGCAGTGTCTGCCTGTTTGCTATGGAAAAATTAAACGCCTAAAGCCGATGGCTGGATACTGTCATAACTAACAGGTAAGCCTGTCCGTTCGTCGCTTTTTCTAGATTTAGCGCACTTCCCTATTTCTAAATACTGCTTGACGAAAGGCGCTGACTGGCATTTTATGAAACCGGTTTCAGCAGCGTACCCAGTTGCAGAGACCGCAAATTCCAATAAGAAAGGCCCGCCACCGTGACCCCATTTTCCGCCGCCCAGCGCAGCCGCGTGACCATGCTTGACGTCGCCGAGCGCGCCGGTGTGTCCAAGGCCAGCGTGTCGCGTTTTATCGGGGATGACCGCGCCCTGCTCTCCGACGCCATCGCCCTGCGCATCGAACAGGCCATCGACGACCTCGGCTACCGCCCCAACCAAATGGCGCGCGGTTTGAAACGTGGTCGCACGCGTTTAATCGGCATGCTGGTGGCCGATATCCGCAACCCCTATTCCATAGCCGTGATGCACGGCGTCGAAACGGCTTGCCGCCAACACGGCTACAGCCTGGTGGTGTGCAACACCGACCGCGATGACGAACAGGAACGCCAACACTTGGCGGCGCTGCGCTCGTACAACATCGAAGGGCTGATCGTGAACACCCTCGGCCATCACCTTGACCAGTTGCTGGAACTGCAGCAGGAAATGCCGCTGGTGCTGGTCGACCGTAAAGTCGAGCCACTGCACAGCGACTTGGTCGGCCTGGACAATCCCGCAGCCGTGCGCATCGCCGTCGAACATCTGCAACAGCAGGGTTATCGTGACGTATTGCTGGTGAGCGAAGCCGCCGACGGCACCAGTTCACGCTTGGAGCGACAGGCCAGTTTCAACGCCGAAATTGCCGCCCGCCCCGGTTTGACCGGCGCAGTGCTGGAACTGGATAACGCGCTGGAAACGCACTTGCAGTCCTTTCTTGCCAACCCCGGCCCCAAGGCCTTGTTCTGCGCCAACGGCATTGCCGCACTGGCCTGTACCCACGCGCTCAAGGCGTTGGGCTGCAACTTGTTTGAAGAGGTCGGCCTGATTGCCCTGGATGACTTGGACTGGTACCCGCTGGTGGGCAATGGCATCACCGCCCTCGCCCAACCCACCGAAGCGATTGGCGCCAGCGCGTTCGACTGCTTGCTCAAACGTCTGCGCGGCGATGATGCGCCGACGCGCACCCTGGATTTTTTGCCGGCATTAATCATCCGCGGCTCCACTCAATCCCTTGTGGGAGCTGGCTTGCCTGCGATGACGGTTTATCAGACGAAGCAGTAATCGCCTGACACACCGTCATCGCAGGCAGGCCAGCTCCCACACTTGTTCTGCGTCGAAAAATGAAACCGGTTTCAGAGGTAAACAATAATGCATAAATACCCCGTCTCCATCAGCCTCTCCAGCTACGGCGCTGACCTGGTTCGCCAGCAGGGCCAGCTGAGTTTTGTCGCGTTGCTAAGCGCGGCCGGCGCCCAACGCATCGAATGGCGTGAAGAACTGCTGACCACCGAGCAGCCTGCCACACTGGCCCAGGCCGCCGCCGCGCACGGCCTGGAGTCGCTGTTCTCCTCGCCCCTGGAGCTCTGGGTCGCTGGCCGCGCGCAACCGAATGCCGAACTCGCCACCACGCTGGACCGTGCCCAGGCATTCGGCGCGCGCTGGCTGAAAGTCTCCCTTGGCTACTTCACCGACACCAACGACCTGCAAAGCCTGCACGCCCTGCTCAACCGTCACCCGGTGCAGCTGCTGGTAGAGAACGACCAGACTCTGCACGGCGGGCGGATCGAGCCGATGCAGCGTTTTTTCACTGACGTTGAGCGCCTGGGCCTGCCGGTCAAAATGACCTTCGACATTGGCAACTGGCAGTGGCAGGACCAATCCGCCCTCACCGCTGCGCGGCTGTTGGGACGGCACGTGAGTTACCTGCACTGCAAGGCCGTGGCGCGGCGCCAGGACGGCAAGCTGGTGGCCCTGCCGCCCGGCGCCACCGACCTGCACCTGTGGGAACAACTGCTCAAACATATGACTCAAGGCATTACCCGGGCTGTGGAATTCCCGTTGCAAGGCGATGACCTGATCGACGTCACCGCGCAACAGGTTGCCACCCTCGCCCTCCTTGGCCAGCCCCGTGCGGAGAATGCCCATGTCTGAGATCGATATTCTGTCGTTTGGTGAAACCATGGCGATGTTTGTCGCCGAGCAGACCGGCGATTTGGCCCAGGTGGCCCAATTCCATAAACGCATTGCCGGGGCCGACAGCAATGTCGCCATTGGCTTGTCGCGCCTGGGTTTCAATGTGGCCTGGCTGAGCCGGATCGGTGATGATTCCCTGGGGCGTTTTGTGGTCGACACGTTGAAAAGCGAAGGCTTGGATTGCCGACATGTGGCGGTCGACCCAGAGCATCCGACCGGCTTTCAATTCAAGTCCCGCGAAGAAGCCGGCGCTGACCCGCAAGTGGAGTACTTTCGCAAAGGTTCGGCGGCCAGCCATTTGTCTATCGCGGCCATCAGCCCCGCGCTGCTGCAAGCGCGGCACCTGCATGCCACCGGCATTCCGCCCGCGTTGTCCGAGGCTACACGCGAGCTGTCCCGCGAGCTGATGACGCAAATGCGCAAAGCCGGACGCAGCGTGTCATTCGACCCGAACCTGCGCCCGTCGTTATGGGCCAGCCAGTCGCAGATGATCGGCGAAATCAACGCCCTGGCCGCCCTGGCAGATTGGGTGTTGCCGGGCTTGAGCGAAGGTCGCTTGCTCACCGGTTTCGATGACCCGGCCGACATCGCCGCGTTCTACCTCGACCAGGGCGCCGAAGCCGTGGCGATCAAGCTTGGGCCGGACGGCGCCTATTACCGCACCCAGATGGACCAAGGCTTCGTCGCCGCCGTGCCAGTGGCGAACGTGGTGGACACCGTCGGCGCCGGCGACGGTTTTGCTGTCGGCATGATCAGCGCGCTATTGGAAAACCTGTGCTTTCGCGAAGCCGTACTACGCGGTAACTGGATCGGCAGCCGCGCCGTGCAGAACCGCGGCGATATGGAAGGTTTACCCACGCGTTCACAGTTACCCACTCGATCCGTTGCATGACCCATACCCTGTTGCCACAACTACAACAAGCTCAGGAGCAACTCCATGGATACCTTGAAACTCGCCACCCGCCGCTGGTGGTACATCATGCCCATCGTGTTTATCACCTACAGCCTGGCCTACCTGGACCGCGCCAACTACGGCTTCGCCGCCGCCTCGGGGATGGCCGAAGACCTGATGATCACCCCCGGCATGTCGTCGCTGCTGGGCGCGCTGTTCTTCCTCGGGTACTTTTTCTTCCAGGTGCCGGGGGCCATCTACGCGCAAAAACGCAGCGTTAAGAAGCTGATTTTCGTCAGCCTGATCCTCTGGGGCGGTCTCGCCACCCTGACCGGCGTGGTGTCCAACGCCTACATGTTGATCGCCATTCGCTTCATGCTCGGCGTGGTTGAAGCCGCAGTAATGCCGGCGATGCTGGTGTACCTGTGCCACTGGTTTACGCGTGCCGAACGCTCACGCGCCAACACCTTCCTGATCCTCGGCAACCCGGTAACCATGCTGTGGATGTCGGTGGTTTCGGGCTATTTGGTGCAGCATTTCAGCTGGCGCTGGATGTTTATCATCGAAGGTTTACCGGCGGTGATCTGGGCGTTTATCTGGTGGAAACTGGCGGACGAAAAACCCGCGGACGCCAAGTGGCTGAGTGAACAACACAAAAAAGACCTGGAAAGCGCCCTGGCCGACGAGCAAGTCGGGATCAAAGCGGTGAAGAACTACGCCGAAGCCTTCCGCTCGCCGAAAGTGATCATCCTGGCGCTGCAGTTTTTCTGCTGGAGCATCGGCGTGTACGGCTTTGTGTTGTGGCTGCCGTCGATCCTCAAGGCCGGTTTGCAGATGGACATGGTCGAAGCTGGCTGGCTGTCGGCACTGCCTTACCTGGCGGCCGTGATCGGCATGCTCGCAGTGTCGTGGGGCTCGGACAAACTGCAAAAACGTAAACGTTTTGTGTGGCCGCCCTTGCTGATTGCCTCCATCGCGTTCTACGCCTCCTACGTGCTCGGCGCCGAACACTTCTGGTGGTCCTACACCCTGCTGGTGATCGCCGGGGCCTGCATGTATGCGCCCTACGGGCCGTTCTTCGCGATTGTCCCTGAGATCCTGCCCGCCAACGTCGCCGGTGGCGCCATGGCGCTGATCAACAGCATGGGCGCGCTCGGTTCTTTTGGCGGCTCGTACCTGGTGGGTTACCTCAATAGCAGCACCGGTTCGCCCGGCGCCTCGTACCTGCTGATGAGCGGTGCCCTGATGCTGGCCGTGGTACTGACAATTTTCCTCAAGCCCGGCGCCAGCGACCGAGTACGCGCGCCGATGCCCACTCTTGGATTGAAGGTGAAAACCTGATGAAAAAATCTGTGGTTTTATATAAAAAGCTCTCCGCACCACTGATGGCCCGCCTGCACGAGCAGGCCGACGTCACACTGATTGAGGCGCTCGATGAACCGGGCCTGGCCAAGTTGCGCGAAGCCCTGCCCAACGCCCAAGGCCTGCTGGGCGCGAGCCTGCGCCTGGATGCCAAGCTGCTCGACCTGGCCCCAACTCTTGAGGCGGTGGCCAGTGTCTCGGTGGGCGTCGACAATTACGATATCGAGTACCTGACCCAACGCGGCATTCTGCTCAGCAACACCCCGGACGTGCTCACCGAAACCACCGCCGATACCGGCTTCGCGCTGATCCTGGCCACCGCTCGCCGGGTGGTCGAACTGGCCCACATGGTGCGTGCCGGCCAATGGAACAACACCATCGGCCCGGCACATTTCGGCAGCGACGTGCATGGCAAAACCTTGGGCATCATCGGCATGGGCCGCATCGGTGAAGCCTTGGCCCAGCGCGGACATTTTGGTTTTGGCATGCCGGTGATTTACCACAGCCACTCGCCCAAGCCGTTGGTGGAGGAACGCTTCGGCGCGCAGTACCGCAGCCTGGAGGGCTTGCTCAAGGAAGCTGATTTTGTCTGCCTGACCTTGCCGCTGACCGCCGAAACCGAGCAATTAATTGGCGCTGAAGAATTCGCGCTGATGGGCCAGGAGACGATCTTTATCAACATCTCGCGCGGCAAAGTCGTCGATGAAGCAGCCCTGATCGAAGCGCTGCAACAGCGCACGATTCGCGCGGCGGGATTGGATGTGTTTGAGCGCGAGCCGTTGAATCATGACTCGGCGTTGTTGCGTTTGAATAATGTGGTGGCGACGCCGCATATTGGCTCGGCGACCCACGAAACACGTGAGGCGATGGCCAAGTGCGCGGTGGACAATCTGCTGGCGGCGCTGGCGGGTGAGCGGCCGAAAAACCTGGTGAATCCAACCGCCTGGAAACACTGATCGCCTAGATTTACACAACACCCATGTGGGAGCGGGCAAGCCCGCTCCCACAGTTAGATCACCTACACCGGTAAATCAGCGCAAGGCGCGGCGCAGTACTTTGCCGACGGTGGTCTTGGGCAGTTCGGTGGTGCGAAATTCCACATACCGCGGCACTTTGTACCCTGTCAGGTATTCCCGGCAGTGAGCAAGGATCTGCTCCTGGGTCAGGTTCGGGTCTTTGCGCACGACGATGATTTTCACTTTCTCGCCGGTCACAGCGTCTTCCACGCCGATGGCCGCCACTTCACTCACGCCTGGGTGCAAGGCCACCACGTCTTCGATTTCATTCGGGTACACGTTGAAGCCCGAGACCAGAATCATGTCCTTCTTGCGGTCGACCAGGCGGATATAGCCGCGCTCATCCATCACGCCGATATCACCGGTCGACAACCAGCCCTCAGCATCCAGCACTTCGGCGGTTTCCTTCGGGCGCTTCCAGTAACCCTGCATCACCTGCGGCCCGCGCACTTGCAGTTCGCCCTGTTCACCGATGTCGGCCAACTCGCCGTCCTCGCGCATAAAGCGCACCCAGGTCGACGGCAAGGGCACGCCAATGCTGCCGGTAAACGCCATTTCGCGCATGCGTGAGATGTCGATAGGGCTGATGCTCACCACCGGCGAGCATTCGGTCAGCCCGTAGCCCTCGATGATCGGCAGCCCGGTCACCTCCTTCCAACGCTTGGCCACCGCCGTGTGCGTGGCCATGCCGCCCGCGATCACCATGCGCAGGTCGGAAAAGTCCCGCGCGCAGAATTGCTTGTTTTCCAGTAAGCCATTAAACAAGGTGTTGACCCCGGCAATCCCGTTAAAGCGCTCTTTGCGCAGGATCATCTGCACACGCTTCACGTCACGCGGGTTGGCGATCAGAATGTTGCGCCCGCCCAGGCACATGAACATCAGGCAGTTCACCGTCAGGGAAAAGATGTGGTACAGCGGCAGCAAGGTGACATTGGTTTCCTGCTTATTTTGGTCCAACTGGTCGCCGACCCAAGCCTTGGCCTGCAGCAGGTTGGCGATGATGTTGCGGTGGCTGAGCATCACGCCCTTGGCATCCCCCGTGGTGCCGCCGGTGTATTGCAGGAAGGCCAGCTCATCGAGGTTCATCGCCACCGGGAGATGATTGAGCGCCCGCCCCTGTTTCAGCACCTTGTTGAAGCGCACGGCGCCCGGCAGGTTGAATGTGGGCACCTGCTTTTGCACGCTGCGCAGGATGAAGTTCATCGCCGCGCCCTTCAAGGTGCCGAGCAAGTCGCCGATGGCCGCCACGACCACGCGCTTGACGCTGCTGCCGGCCACGACCTTTTCCAGGGTGTGGGCGAAGTTTTCGAAGATCACCACCGTTTCGGCGCCGCTGTCCTTGAGTAAATGCTTGAGCTCATGGGCGGTGTACAACGGGTTGACGTTGACCACCACCGCACCGGCCAGGATCGTGCCCAATAGGCAGATGGGGTACTGCAAGCAGTTGGGCATCATCAACGCCACGCGATCGCCCTTCTTTACGCCCTGGCCCTGCAGCCAGGCGGCAAACGCAATGCCTTGCACCTGCCAGTCGGCATAGGTCATTTCGGTGCCGATACTGACGTAGGCAACGCGCTCGCGAAATTTTTCCAGGTGCTCCAGGAACACCTCGCGCAGCGACGGGTAGTCTTCAATACCGGACTCGATGTCCGCCGGCACGCCGGGCAAGTAAGCGTTCAACCAGATCCGTTCGGCGTGTTCCAGGCTTACAGCGTTCATGGCAGTCTCCTTGTTGTTATTGTTTTAACGCTACTTTTCGACGATGGCGGAAATGCCCAGCCCACCCGCCGCGCAGATCGAAATCAAGCCGCGTCCGCCACCGTTCTCATGGATGGTTTTGGCCAGCGCCGCCAGTTGCCGGCCACCCGTGGCGGCGAACGGATGACCGCAGCCGAGCGAGCCGCCGTTGACATTCATCTTGCTGCGGTCGATGGCGCCTAGCGGTGTGTCCAAGCCTAGTCGCTCGCGGCAGTAATCGGCGTCTTCCCAGGCCTTGAGGGTGCACAGCACCTGCGCGGCGAAGGCTTCGTGGATCTCGAAAAAATCGAAGTCGGCAAAGCTCAGGCCTTCACGTTTGAGCATGCGTGGCACCGCATAGGCCGGCGCCATTAACAGGCCCTCAGCGCCGTCGACAAAACTCACCGCCGCCGTCTCGCCGGTGCGCAGGTAGGCCAGCACTGGCCAGCCCTGTTCAGCCGCCCATGCTTCACTGGCCAACAGCACCACCGAGGCGCCATCGGTCAGCGGCGTGGAGTTGCCCGCCGTGAGGGTGCCGCTCTGGCGGTCGTAGGCCGGGGACAGCCCGGCGAGTTTTTCCAGGCTGGCATCGGCGCGCAAATTATTGTCGCGCGCCAAGCCACGGTAAGGGCTGATCAAGTCGTCAAAGAAGCCCCGTTGGTAGGCCGCGTCCAGGCGATGATGGCTGGTCAGGGTCAGCTCGTCTTGGGCCAGGCGCTTGATCTGCCAGCGCTTAGCCATTTCTTCGCAGTGCTCGCCCATCGACAAGCCGGTACGCGGCTCGCCATTGCGCGGCAGCAACGGCTTGAAAAACATCGCCGGGCGCACCTTAAGCAGCGTTTTCAACTTCTCACCCAGGCCCTTGGCGCGATTGGCCGCGAGCAAGGTGTGGCGCAGAGATTCATTAATGCCGATGGGTGCATCGGAGGTGGTGTCGGCGCCCCCGGCAATGCCCACTTCGATCTGGCCCAGGGCGATTTTATTGGCCACCAGCAACGCCGCTTCCAGGCCCGTGCCGCAAGCTTGTTGCACGTCGTACGCGGGGGTTTCGGGCGACAGTGTGGTGGACAACAATGACTCACGCGCCAGGTTGAAATCCCGTGAATGCTTGATCACCGCGCCTGCGGCAAACTCGCCCAAGCGTTGGCCATGCAGGTTGTAGCGCTCAACCAGGCCTTGCAAAGCGGCGACGAGCAAGTCCTGGTTGCTGTCGTGGGCATACACGCTATTGGAGCGGGCAAACGGAATACGGTTGCCGCCGATAATCGCCACGCGACGAGTCGGGGCCGGGTTGAAGCTGTAGTCAGTCATCGACGGTTCTCATTCCAAATAAACAGCCCGCGCATATGCGGTTTATCGCCAGAAAAACTGCGCACTTCGAACTCACGGCGCGGGCCGGTCACAGGGCGACTCCACAGCGCGACCTGGCCGGGCAGGAGGATCGGCAATTTAAAGTCGCAGTGTGCCTGCGCCTGGTCCAGGCCTCCGGGCGGTTGCTGGGCCGCCAAGGCGCGGCCAAGTGTCCACATGCCATGGGCGATGGCGCGACGAAAGCCGAAGATTTTTGCACCGATCACCGAGGTATGGATCGGGTTGAAATCCCCCGACACCTTGGCAAACCTGCGGCCCAGGTCGGCGGGCAGCACCCAGCGTTGGGTGCGCAGCAACCCGTCGTCCTGCAAGGGCAAAACGTCATCCCACGGTTCACCGACGGGGTCTTTCACCTCGCGACGCAGGTACAGGCTGTCGCTCTCCCACACCCGCGCATCGGCGGCGTAGGCCCGCGTGGCAATGATCAGCGCCTGGCCTTTGGGATGCGCCACCCAGCGCTGGCAAAACACCTCCAGGCGCAAGGCCTGGCCTTCGTGCAAGCGCTGGTGCTGACGAATGCGATTGGCCAGGTGCACCATGCCGCTGGCCGGGTAAGGAAAGCTGGGCCGCGTCAGCAGCATCAGGTGCAACGGGAAGGCCAGCACGTGCGGATAGCACAACGGCACGCCCTGCTCGCGCCGAAAATCACAAGCGCGACCATAGGCGGCGATGCCACTGGCCGACAGTTCCACCGCCGAGCGCACCAGCCGCGCTTGGGGCAGCAGCGGTGCACCGTCGAGCTTGGGTTTGCGCAGCGCACGCACGCCATCGAGCACTAACCGGGTGCGCGACGGTGGCGGGTCGATGATCTGTGTCACGTAGTCCATGGCTCAGGCTCCCAGCAGGCTTTGGCCGCACACGCGTACGATTTGGCCATTGACCCCGCCGGACGCCGGGTGCGCCAGCCAGGCAATGGTTTCGGCGACATCAATCGGCTGCCCACCTTGGGACATCGAGTTCATGCGCCGCCCCGCTTCGCGAATCATCAGCGGTATCTTTGCCGTCATCTGCGTCTCGATGAACCCCGGCGCCACGGCATTCACGGTGATCTGCTGCGCTGCGGCCAACGGTGCGAGGCCTTGCACCAGGCCAATAACGCCGGCCTTGGAGGTGGCGTAGTTGCTTTGCCCCAGGTTGCCGGCAATGCCGGAGATCGACGACACGCACACAATCCGCCCGCCAGGATTGAGCCCCTGCTTTTGCAGCAATGCATTACTCAGTTGCAACGGCGCCTCCAGGTTGACCGCCAGCACATTGCGCCAAGCCGTCTCGGTCATCTTGGCGATGGTTTTGTCGCGGGTGATCCCGGCGTTGTGCACCACCACGTCGAAGGCACCGTATTGGCTGACATGCGCTTGCAACAGCGCAGCGGCATCGCTGGCGGTGATGTCCAGCGGCAAGGCTGAGCCGTTCACACGCTCGGCGGCTTGGCGCAGCGCTTCCTGGGCTTGGGGCACGTCGACGCAGACCACATGCGCGCCGTCGCGGGCCAGCACTTGGGCGATGGCCAGCCCAATCCCACGGGAAGCACCCGTCACCAGCGCACGCCGACCGACGAAGGGTTTGTCCCAGTTCACGGCGACAGCGCCGTCCACCGGTTTTTCCAGGCGCACCACTTGCCCCGACACATAGGCCGAACGGCGCGACAGGAAGAACCGCAAGCTGCTGTCCAGGGCATCTTCGGCACCTGGGGCGACGTAGATCAGTTGCACGGTGATCGCCCGGCGCAGTTCCTTGGCCAGCGAACGCACCAGGCCTTCAAGGGCGCGCTGGGCAATGGCCTGGGGCAAATCCCGGCAATGTTCCGGCGCGGTGCCGAGCACCACCACGCGGCCGTGGTGGCCGAGGCGTTTAGCGTTGGCGTGGAAGAACACGTAAAGCTCATCGAGCTGCTGCAAGTCGAGCACGCCGCTGGCGTCGAACACCGCGCCCTGTACCTTGACCGTGGACGGCGCCTTGAGGGTCGCCGGGGTGGCGGCGACGGTGTCGGTGGCCTCGAAAATCTGTTGCACCTGCGAGGCAAGCCGCCCTGCCCCGGCGACGATCACCGGGTTGGCCAGGCCTGGCTGGCCGCTGCGATGACGCTGCAACGGCAAGGGTTGCGGCAGGCCGATAGCCTGGGCCAGACGCCGGCCCCAGGGGGAATTGACGAAGGATAGGTAGCTGTCACTCATAAAAGGTCCCACTCACAAAACAATCCTGCCTTGTAAACCCAATCCCCTGTGGGGGCTGGCTTGCCAGCTCCCACAGTTGGACCGCGATTGTCCTAGTTCACCGAGGCGTTTTCGCCTTGGGGGGTGCGGCGTTTGGCCTTGGGCTCCAGCGCTTGCTGACGCTGCTGCAACGCTTCGAGCAAACCGAAATCCTGCGGGAAGTCGTCGACTTGAATGCCATGGTCGGCGTATTCCACATAGCGCCCCAGCAAGCTGTCTTCCTCATCACTGATCAAGTCCAGCGCCCGCGCTTTGACGCGCCAGCCGGTGAAGGCCGTGGCGCAAATCGGCATCGGTTCGATCAGGCCTTGCTTGACCGCCGACTTGAGCCGCGCTTCGATCAGTTCTACCTGCGGCAACAAGCGCAAGCCCAATTCGCCGTAAGCCAGCTTGTCGATTTCCGGGCGTGGAATATAGGAATTGGCCAGCAGGCGGTCGCGGGTTTCGCCCGGGGTTTGCACCACATCCGCCACTTGCGCCAGTAAGCGGTCCGAGGGTTTGCGCAGGGGAATACCGAACGGGAAACTCAAACCGCGCACCACGACTGCAGCGGCTTTGGAGGGGTAGTTATCGAGCACTTCGGCCAGGGCTTCATGGGCACGCAACAGCGCGTCCTGGGCCGACCAGTGCACCAGCGGCAGGTCTGCCTGGGGCCGTCCGTCATCCTCAAAGCGCTTGAGCACGCAGGACAGGATGTACAGCTGCGACAGAATATCGCCCAGGCGCCCGGTGATACTTTCCTTGCGCTTGAGTGCACCGCCGAGCACGCCCATGGACACGTCCGAGATCAACGCCAATACCACCGACAGCCGATTGGCCTGGCGGTAGTAGGACGCCAGCGCCGGCTCGGTCTTGGCCGGTACGGAAAGCAGCCGTCCACCCGTCAACGAATGCACCGCCGCGCGCACGGTATTGGCCAGCACAAAACTCACATGGCCGAACATCGCGCTGTCGAATGCCTCCAGCGCCTTGCGCCGGTCCGGGTTGCGCGCCGCTTCCATCTCGCGGAACACATAAGGGTGGCAGCGGATCAGCCCCTGACCAAAGATGATCAGGCAACGGGTCATGATGTTCGCACCCTCCACGGTGATCGCAATCGGGCTTTGCTGGTAAGCGCGGGCCAGGAAGTTATTCGGCCCCATACAGATGCCCTTGCCGGCGACGATGTCCATGCCGTCGTTGACGATGATCCGCGCGCGCTCGGTGACGTGGTATTTGGCGATGGCCGAGATCACCGAGGGTTTCTCGCCGGCATCCAGGGACGCCACCGAGACCTTGCGCACCGCGTCACAGGCATACAAATGCCCGGCCATGCGCGCCAATGGCGCCTGCACGCCTTCGAACTTGCCGATGGGCAGGCCGAACTGTTTACGCATGGCGGCGTAGGCGGTGGTGCCGCGTACCGCGACCTTGCCCAGGCCGACGTTAGCCGATGGCAGAGATATCGCGCGACCGGCCGCCAGGCATTCCATCAGCATGCGCCAGCCGTTGCCGACTTGTTCGCGGCCACCGATCACCCATTCCAGCGGAATAAATACATCCTTGCCGGTGGTCGGGCCGTTCTGGAACACGGCGTTCAAAGGCCAGTGACGACGGCCGCTGTTCACCCCAGGATGGGACGTCGGAATCAACGCGCAGGTAATCCCCAGGGAACCCGCCTTGCCGAGCAAACCGTCCGGGTCTTCGGCACGGAACGCCAGGCCCAGCACCGTGGCGATGGGCCCAAGGGTGATATAGCGCTTGTCCCAGGTCACTTTGAAACCCAGCACTTCTTCGCCTTCGTGCACGCCTTTGCAGACGATGCCCAAGTCCGGAATCGCCCCGGCATCGGAACCGGCATACGGGCTGGTCAGCGCAAAGCACGGGATGTCTTCACCGCGCGCCAGACGCGGCAGGTAGTAATTGCGCTGGGCATCGGTGCCGTAATGCAGCAGCAGTTCGGCCGGGCCGAGGGAGTTGGGCACCATCACCGAAATCGCCGCCGCCGAGCAGCGCGTCGACAGTTTCATCACCACCTGCGAATGCGCGTAGTGGGAGAAGCCTTTGCCGCCATATTGCTTGGGAATAATCATGCCGAGGAATCCGGCGTCCTTGGTGTACTGCCAGCCTTCGGGGGACATGTCCTGCCAGACCTGGGTGGTTTCCCAGTCGTTGGCAATGTCACAGAGGGTCTCGACCTCGTTATCGAGAAAGGCTTGTTCTTCAGCGCTGAGGCTGGCCGGTGCAGCCTTGAGCAGGCGGTCCCAGTTGGGTTTGCCGCTGAACAGCTCGGCGTCCCACCAGACGGTGCCGGATTCGATCGCAGCGCGCTCGGTGTCGGACATCGCTGGCATGATCGTGCGAAACAGGCCCAGGGCCTTGCTGGTCAACAACGCACGGCGCAGGGGCTTGATCGCCAGCAGCAGCGCGGGCAACACCACCAGTATCGCCGCGACGGTGGCGCCAAACCCGGCCACCACGTTGAACAGGTAACCCGCTGCCAGCCAGATAAGGCCAGCGCCCAACCACAAGGCGGCGACGGCTTGTCGATACGCCAGGGCAATCGCTGCTGCAAAGCCCACCAATAACCAGATAACCATGGGGATACCTCTACTTGATTCAGGGCGTGGCCGATGCGCAGGCCACTCGAAATGAGCGGCGGCGCAAGACCACACTACAAACTTGAAAAGACAAATTCAAATTATGTTTTGAAATTTTTATTTAATGCTTTCGCGCAACAATAACGGGCTGAACGCGTCAGCCTGCTTGAACAGCAATCAGGGGGTTAAGCCGCGAGCACCCAGATGCGCTGGGTGCTCGGGCCGCAACGGTTTTAAAACTTGTAGGTGGCAGACAGACTGACGATGTCGCCTGAAGACTCAGCCGTACCGTCCAGTCGACCGCCGCCCAGACGATCAACGTTTTGGGTTTTGATGTTGACCTTCTCAACAAACTGGTGCGAATACGCGGCATCCAGCGTCAAGCCCGGAATGGCCTTGATGTCGTAACCCGCACCCAGCGAAGCAAAGTAACGATCGCCGTCCGGGATACGTGGATCGCGCGTCGAGTTGCGCGTGGGGGTTTGGTCATACGCCACACCGGCCCGCAGGGTCAGCTCATCGGTGGCCTTGAAATCGCCACCCACGGAGTACATCCAGGCATCCCGATAGTTGTAAGGAATGGCAACGATCGTCGAGCCCTCGGACTTGAGTGTCAGGTCCTTGAAGGACGACCATTGCGTCCACATGGCGCTGATACCCAAGGTCCAACGGTCGTTGAACTGGTGCACCCAGTCGATCGCGGCAGTCGCCGGAATATCCAGCTGAGTGCTGGCATTGGCGCCGTTGGGGTACAACTTCAGCCCTGGGTACGCCGTTTCGACCAGCGTCTTACCGGTACCGAAGACGGTGTCGTCGGTCATCAAACCGTTGTTCAACGCATCAGCCCGGATCTTGTATTTACCGGTCAGCTTGTTTTTGATTTTGGCGTGGTAGTTAAGGCCCAACGAGTCTTGATCAGTCGGCTTCCAGACAACGCCAGTAAACCAGCCAACGGAGACGTTATCGACCTTGACGCGCATCAGCGCGCTGCCGACACCCGACGGAAACGCCCCATTGCCCAAACCGGGAGAGACCGACGCAGCGGAAAACAGATCGATGTTCTGGCTGACGAAGCCTTGGCTACGCTGGACGATCATGCCACCACCGATGGAGAAGTCGTCACGCACCTTGAACGATAACGACCCCGTCAGGCCGACGGTTTCGATTTTGGTGTCGACGGCAAAGTCGCGAAACTTGGAGTTTTCATTCCAGGTGGTACGCATCCCTTGTGGCACGACCTGACTGAGGCCGAATGCAAAACGGTCACCCATCGGGATGACCAGAAAACCGGTCGGCAACCAGGCGGTGAAACCACCCTGGCCACCGTCATTGTTGTTGACGACTGCCGTACTCGGGTCAAAGCTGCCATCGGGCATCACGGCGGTATTGGACGCTGGGTTACCGGCGTAATCGTAAGCCTGGCCGCTGTATTTAATCTTCACACGCGCATAGTCGACAGTCTGTTGAACCACGGCCTGGTCGACAAATGCCATGGCCGCCGGGTTGTTGTAAGCAGAGCTAGGGTCGTTCTTGAACAGAGAACCGCCGCCGAACGCCCGACCCCATCCAGGGGCACCGTAAGTCGGCGTGGAGAAACCACCCGCCTGCACGGGCGCTGTCGTCATCAGCCCCCCCAGTAATGCCAGCCCCAGCAGTGTTTGAGCCTGTTGTTTCTTAGTGATCATGCGGCACTCCTTATTATTATGCGCTCCCGGCATTGCCGGCTTACCACGTCAGCCGGCACCTCTTGCGAGGCACCGGTTTTTCAACGGGTGATCAACCCTTTGTCCTGCGACGCGCGCCCTTTATGGGTTAACGGTCAGACCGGCGGCAGTGGTGGTCAGCGAGACAATGTTGCAGCCGCCGCTCAGCGCCTGGTTAGCCGCGGTGAGGGTGTGAGTCGCAGCGTTCCAGGCCACACTGATGGTGGAAGGGCCGCAGTCGGTGGCTGGGATAACGATAGACTTTTTGATGGTGTAACCCACGTTCTCCACCTGGCCTGTAGTGCCCGACAATGCAGTCAGCTTCCAGCCTGGCGACGGGATGCTTTTGAGGGTTGGCAACGAGCACAGGCCGCCACCGGTCAGGGCGGCATTGTTGATAGTGGCAACACCGCCACTGACATTACCGCTGAAGGTAATACCGCACGTCACAGAGCCCCCGAATGAAGACGGTGACTGCACGACGATGGAGCCTGCGGTGGTGGTAAAAGGCCCTTCCGGGCTGATCGAAGCCGCATTGGCCATCGAAGCAGCACCCATGCAAACAGCCAGAGCAGTCAACGACACGAGAGTTTTCAAGCTTTTCATTGTTTTTCCTCACATGTTATGGCGAACCATTTCGCCAGGGGTAATGGCCATGATCGAGAGGTCACGGTGAAACTGCAGAACTTCCCTTTCCAGCCAAATCTCAATTCAATTACCGCTGCATCGTTAGAACGCGTTTAGTCGACAACTTTGAAGGTTGGCGGCATCGTGATGGATACCGTCTTGATCTTGCAGTCTTCACCAATCGGTACGTTCGCGGCTTCCAACTTGCCGGTGGCATTGTCCCATGTACCGTCGGCGGTTGAAGGGCCGCACTTGCCGCCCAAGCCAAACGCGTGAACATCTACGCTGATCTTCGACATGGAACCGCTCTTGGTGTCCTTGGCAACTAATACCCAAGGCAAGTTGATGGCTTCGACGCGGCTGCACTTAAGGCCGCCGTCAAATTCCACTTTATCGACATTCACCGATGAACCATCGGCCGCGACCTTTCCGGCCACCTTGATGGTGCAGTCGGCGCTGATCAGGGCGCCCTTGGAAAAGCTGATCGGCCCCTGGGCCGTAAAGGCGCTGCCGGCAGGCTCTATACGCGCGGCCTGGGCCTGGTGGTAAACAATCAGACCCAGGGCGGCCAATACGACATGGGCGGTGAACTTGGCAGGGCTTTGCATAATGTACGTCCTTCCCTTGAAATTATTGTTGTTCGGGTCAAACCACTTTCTTGCAACTAAACCGCTAAACCTTGGACGATGAAAACCTGCGCGATACACAGATCCCGAGTACGCCCATCCTGTTTTTAAATCAGATCAAAACGGCCTGGCACTGTTGCTGTACTTCTCCAGGTACTTCAAACGTTGTGACGGTTGAAGATTAGCCAGGCTGATATCGCCGGCGTAATGATTCAGTACCCGATGGTCCATGCGGCGTCGCCACAAGTACGGCACATAGGCCCAGACAATCATGCTCGCGTAGCCATAAGGCAGTTGCGGCGACTCATCAAAGTGGCGCAAAGACTGATAACTACGCGTGGGGTTAGCATGGTGATCGGAATGACGCTGCAGTTGGAACAGAAAGATATTGGTCACGATCCGATTGCTGTTCCACGAGTGCCGTGGCGAGCAACGCTCATAACGGCCGTTGGGCAACGTCTGGCGTTTCAGCCCGTAGTGCTCCACGTAGTTGACCACTTCCAGTAACGAGAACCCATAAATGCCCTGGATGATCAGGAACGGAATCACTGCCGCCCCCAGCCAGGCAATCATCGCGCCCCACAACACCACGCTGTACATCCAGGCGCTGAGCACGGCGTTCTTCCAGTGCAGCACCGGCAGGCCGAGTTTACGCAGGCGCTCACGCTCCAGGTTCCACGCCGATACGGCGCTGAGCCACACCGAGCGCGGCAAGAACGCCCAGAAGCTTTCGCCCAGGCGCGAACTGGCCGGATCTTCGGGCGTCGCCACGCGCACGTGATGACCACGGTTGTGTTCGGTGTAGAAGTGCCCGTAGAACGTCGGCGCCAATGTGACTTTGGCCAGGAACACTTCCAGCGGCTTGGGCTTGTGCCCCAGTTCGTGGGCAGTGTTGATCGCAATACCCGTGGCGGCACCAGTGGACATCGCCATGCCCAGGTAAGTGAACCAACTGATTTCGCCATGCAGCTCAGTGCGAGCGGTAATGAACGCGGCAGTTTTGGCCAGCCAGCCTGATGGGTCGAGGGTGGCGGTGGCATTGAGCAGCCCGCCGGTGATGATCCAGTCGATACCGCCGGCGGCCAGCCAGCCGGTGATCACCACGGAGGCGATCACAAACAGTACGCCGGTGTAGACGATCCAACGGTAGTAGCTTTGCGATTCAAGGTTACTGACGGCGGATTCGGGTGGGTTGCTGACGTCTTCGCCGAGCAGGCCGTCGATCAAGGGGATCAAGCCGAAGATCACCAACACGCCGCCCCACCACAGTTGCTGCACGCCAGTGGTAATGGCCAGCGCGCCGGACAGCAATGGGGTTGCCAGGGGCATGATGCCCAGCCACCAGAGATGACGTTTGCCGTCGGTCCAGACGGTCGGAGTTACCAGAGTTTGATTCATGGCAGCCTCCGAACGAGACAGATTGGAGATGCGATAAAAGGCGTTTTTTTCATTATTTTATTCGCTCTTAGGCACTTCAAAAATTGTTTCAAATTACACATTGAAATAATTTTTTTAAATAAATAGCGCGGAATCGTTAGGTCGTCAACTAGTTTCTCGAAGGCTTCTTGACGTGACCGAGCAGTCTCTTTTTCAGCCGTTTGGTCAGGTGTCTAAAGCAGGCATCGACGCCGTTGAACCGCGAGTCGGGTAGCACAACTATTTACCCGCCAGGGCAAACGGAGGGTGCAATACGGTGGCGCTTTCTACCGGCCTGACGCGTTTGGCGACTTGCTCCACCACAGCAACCACGCGCTCGGTGGCGGTGATCGGCAGCATATGCCCACGGCCCTCCACCACCTGCAGCTTCAGCCCAGGCACCTTGCTCGCCAGGGCCTGGCCGTGCTTCTGGAAGTCCAGCACCTTGTCGCGCGCGCCATAGATCAGGCCGATTGGCAGGGTCAGCTGCGGGTAGCGCTTGACCATGTCCGGCAGGTGATCATTGACCGTGTTGATCTCGGTGGAGGCGGCGTAGAAGTTGTCTGGGCGCATACCCAGCAGCCCGCCACCGCGTGTGGCGAAGTCCGACGGCGCGGCATCGGGGGCGAATACGCCCTTCACTACCGAACCTTTGGTCAGCAGGCCGACGGGCATGGTCAGGGTGTGTGACATCCAGCGCCGCAACCACGCCGGACGCACCGCGAGGGACAGGAATACCAGCGGCAGCAGGCGCTGGGGATGGGTCAGCGGCGCCACCAGAATCAACCCGCAAACCGCGTGGGGATGGTCAAGCGCCAGCGCCAAAGCAATCGCCCCGCCAAGGGAATGCCCCAGCACCAGCGGTTTATCCAGCTCCAGCGTTTTGATAAACGCAGCGACTTGCCGAGCCTGTCCCGGCAGGTCTGCCGCCGTGCCGTTGTGGCGCGTGGAATAGCCCGACCCCGGACGATCCAGCGTGATCACGCGAAAACGCTCACGCAACTGGCCGGACAAGGCATACGTCAGGTTGCGACTGCTGCCCATCAGCCCGTGAATCATCACCAGCGGCGGGCCTTTGCCTTCCTCTACATAATGAAAGCGCTCGCCATCGACCTCGACGAAGCGCCCGTTGATCGGGACAGACGCTTCAATGCGCCGTGTCATCCAGGCACTGAAGCCCCACAACACTGCGCTCGCACCCGCTAATACACCTGCAGCGACAACCCACTCAACAGCCATAGCTCGGTCCTCTGCTTCCCTGCCGCCAGCGACCTGACCGGTATTGATCAAGGCCTCAGCCAACGTCCACACCCTGGACCTAAACTGCATGCATACCGTGCTCGTCCGTCGGACAAGTCGCACATACGGAACAAGGTCCTAGCGTAGGCGAAATTTTCAGGTAGATTATTTAAAATCTTTTTTAAAATAATTAATTCATTTTTCCTTTGCAATGGTGTTCTATCTAAAAGACAAAACAAAAACAGGAGCACATCCGATGCCCATAAAGGACAGCCTATGAATGCCCACAGCGATTGCATCGACATCGCCATCATCGGTTCAGGTTTTGCCGGCCTGTGCATGGCGATTAAACTCAAGGAAGCCGGGCTCACCGACTTCTTTGTCGCCGAACAGGCCGCCACCCTCGGCGGCACCTGGCGCGACAACCACTACCCGGGTTGCGCTTGCGATGTGCAGTCCCACGTGTACTCGTTTTCGTTTGCACCAAACCCGGACTGGACCCGCCAGTTCGCGCCCCAGGCAGAGATCCGCGCGTACCTGGAGCAATGCGCACAGCGTTTCGAGCTGGCGCCCTTCCTGCGTTTCGGCATGGGCCTTGAACGTGCAGTGTTCGATGAACAGCAGCAACGCTGGCAACTGAGCTTCAGCGATGGCCGCCAGATCAGCGCGCGGGTGCTAGTGTCGGGCATGGGTGGGCTGTCGCGCCCAGCACTGCCAGATATTCCGGGGCTGGACAGCTTCAAGGGCAAAAGCTTCCACTCCCAGCACTGGGACCATGACTACTCATTGAAAGGCAAACGCGTGGCGGTGATCGGCACCGGCGCCAGCGCTATCCAGTTCGTGCCGCAGATCGCGCCGCAGGTGGCGCACCTGGACCTGTTCCAGCGCACGCCGCCGTGGATCATGCCCAAGCCCGACCGCAAGATTTCGCGCCTTGAGCGCTGGGCCTTCAAGCACCTGCCCTTCACTCAGCGCTTGGTGCGCGGGGCGTTTTACTGGGCGCTGGAAGGCCGCGTGGTCGGCTTTGCCCGGCACCCACGGCTGATGAAGATGGTGCAGAAAATCGCCCTGCGTCACCTGCACAAACAAGTTGCGCGCCCTTCCCTGCGCAAAACCCTGACACCGGACTACACCATCGGCTGTAAGCGTGTGCTTATCTCCAATGACTATTACCCGGCGCTGTCGCGCAGCAATGTCGAGGTGGTCACCAACAAGGTGCTGCGCATCGAAGCTGACGGTGTGATCACCGCCGACGGTATCAAGCACCCGGCCGACTGTCTGATTTTCGGCACCGGGTTCCAGGCCACCGACCCGCTGCCCCGCGAATGCATCATCGGCCGCGACGGCATCGACCTGATGGACGCCTGGCGCGACGGCGCCCACGCCTACAAAGGCACCACGGTGCCGGGCTATCCGAACCTGTTCCTGATTGTCGGGCCGAATACCGGCCTTGGGCATAACTCGATGATTCTGATGATCGAAGCCCAAGTCACCTACATCCTCGATGCCCTCTTGCACATGCAGCGCCAACGCATCGCCACTGTGGACGTCAAACCCGCCGTGGAGCTGGCCTACAACCAACAATTGCAAGCCAAGCTCAAGCGCACCATCTGGAGTACCGGTGGTTGCCAGAGTTGGTACCTCGACCCGCGCACCGGTAAAAACACCACCCTGTGGCCCGGCTCGACCTGGCGCTTCAAACAGGTCACGCGCCACTTCGCCCTCAAGGATTACATCGCCAACCCAATGCCTGCGCCGACACTTCGCGCGGTTACGGCGCCCCACTCCACCGCAGAAGGCAGCCTGTCATGAAGTCATTCAACGGCCGCGTAGCGGCCATCACCGGCGCAGCGTCCGGCATGGGCCGCGCACTGGCATTAGCGCTCGCCCGCGAAGGTTGCCACCTGGCGCTGGCGGACAAGAACAGCCAGGGCCTGGAACAGACCTTGGCACAGATCAAGACCTCAACGCTGGCGCCGGTGACGATCACCACCCAGGTGCTCGATGTGTCCGACCGCCAGGCCATGCAGGACTGGGCGGCGCGCTGCATGGCTGACCACGGCCAGGTCAACCTGATCTTCAACAATGCCGGCGTGGCGCTGTCGAGCACCGTCGAAGGCGTGGACTACGCTGATCTGGAGTGGATCGTCGGCATCAATTTCTGGGGCGTGGTGCATGGCACCAAGGCGTTTTTGCCGCACCTCAAAGCCAGCGGCGACGGGCATGTGATCAACACTTCCAGCGTGTTCGGCCTGTTTGCCCAGCCCGGCATGAGCGGCTACAACGCCACCAAGTTTGCCGTGCGTGGGTTTACCGAAGCCCTGCGCCAGGAACTTGACCTGCAACGCTGCGGCGTGTCCGCCACCTGTGTGCACCCTGGCGGGATCCGCACCGATATCTGCCGCAGTAGCCGTATCGACGCGAACATGACCGGCTTTCTGATCCACAGCGAGCAACAGGCCCGCGCCGACTTCGAAAAACTCTTCATCACCGACGCCGACCACGCCGCCAAGGTCATCCTGCAAGGCGTACGCAACAACAAACGCCGCGTGCTGATCGGCCGCGACGCGTTTTTTCTCGACCTGCTCGCCCGCTGCCTGCCCGCCGCTTATCAAGCCCTAGTGGTGTTCGCCAGCAAGCGCATGGCGCCCAAACAGCGCACGCCGGTGTTTGAAACCAACGACGAACCTCGTCTCTGAACAGGAGCACCTACGATGCTACCCATCCGTCGCGATATCCGTTTTGCCTTGCCTGCCGAACGCATCAAGGACTGGCATGAACAAGGCCCGTTCATCACGCACTTCTTCAACGCGTTGTCGCTGCTGTTTCCCCAGGGCGAGCTGTTTTTTATGGACAGCGTGCGCCACTACCGCCAGCGCATCGACGACCCGGCGCTGAAAATGGAGATCCAGGGGTTTATCGGCCAGGAAGCCATGCACAGCCGTGAACACGTGGCCTATAACGATCATTTACAAGCTGCCGGCCTGCCCGCGCACACCTTGGACCGGCGCCTGAAATTCATCCTCGATCTGCAAAAAAAACACCTGCCGCCGTCGTTCAACCTGGCGGTGACCATCGCCCTTGAACATTACACGGCGATGCTCGCGGAAATCCTGCTAAGTGATCCCACACGCTTTGGTGATTCACTCAAGGGCTACCAGCAAATGTGGTACTGGCACGCCCTCGAAGAAACCGAACACAAAGCCGTGGCGTTCGATGTGTGGAACACGGTGATCAAGCCCGGACCTTGGCGCTACCTGTTGCGCACCGGCACCATGCTCACCACCAGCGTATTCTTTTGGCTGGTGGTGTTGGATTTCCACCTGCGCCTGCTGATTGCCGACCGCAAGGCTGGCGGGCACATGAAGGGCTTCTGGCGCATGCTCAAGTTTCTTTACGGCCCCAAGGGCGTGTTCCCGCGCATGCTGCGGCCGTGGCTGCACTACTTCAAACCGGGCTTCCACCCCTGGGACCACGACAACCGTGCGCGCTTGGCGGGGATCGAGCGGTTGGTCGAAGAGATTGAACAGACCCAGCGCGAATACGCCGCGCAACCGGCCTAAAGTTGAGCCGCCTCGCGTTCGCGCACAAAGCGCTGCAACTGATCGCCGGGCAGTGCCTTGCTGAAATACCAGCCCTGAATAAACAGCTCAGTGCCGGTCTTCAAGAACGCCAACTGCTCGGCCGTCTCTACGCCCTCGACCACCACGCCGAGGTTGAGTGCCTCACAGAAGCGCAGCATGCCGGTCAGCACCTGGGCGCCCTTCGGGTCGCGCTGGGCCACCACGAAACTGCGGTCGATCTTGATGAAATCCACCGGAAACTGGTGCAAGTAACTCAAGGCTGAAAAACCGGTGCCAAAGTCGTCGATATACACCTTGGCGCCAATAGCCTGGAGTTTCTGGATGGTCTGGCGCGTGGCCTGGACATCACTGACCAGCGCGTCTTCGGTGATTTCCACCGACACCTGGCCATGGGCCTGGGCGAGGATCTGCACCAG
The DNA here is from genome assembly GCF_052850675.1 of Pseudomonas sp. 1152_12. Lineage (NCBI taxonomy): Bacteria > Pseudomonadati > Pseudomonadota > Gammaproteobacteria > Pseudomonadales > Pseudomonadaceae > Pseudomonas > Pseudomonas sp. 1152_12. Next base: position 108,909 of record NZ_VXCW01000014.1, read on the forward strand.
ACGATCAGCGTAAGCCGCGTCCGTGAGCGTGGCGCTGGAAATATTGATGGTCATCGGCAAGGCAAAGCCCTCCTTGCGCCACTTCTGGTACTGGCGCACCGCCTGGGACGCCACCCACACATCCACATCCGGCATCAACCGCGCCTGGGCCAGCCATTGCAGGAATTCCCAGGGTGAATGCACCGTGCCCTGGCTGTCCCGCGCGCGCATCAACGCCTCGCAGCCCGTGCACAGGCCAGTGCGGGTGGAGACTTGGGGTTGAAATTCGAGGTAGAACTCGTAGTCGCTGATCTGCTGGATGCGGTTGAGTTGCACGGCCTGGCGGGCCAGAGACTTGTGCGAGGCCAGCACGGGGTCCAGTTCGCGCAGGCGGCCCTTTTCTTCAAGCCCGCGAAAGGTCATGTCCAGCGACTTGAGGTACACCGTGCCGCCCTCGCTGGCCTGGCGGTGAATCGCGCGCACATACGGCGCATACACCAGGGTGCCGATGCCCAGCAGCACCACTTGCAGCACCACCGCCGCCACATCGCCATGAGTGCTCAGATAGGCATTGAGCAGCACCGGCGCGGTAAACGGCACACTGGCCACCGCAGGCGCCACCCACCCCAACTGGACCACCGTCAACGCCAACAGGGTATTGAACGCCGGCACCAGCAGAAACGGGATGAACAAGCGCGGATTGAGAATGATCGGCAAGCCGAACAGCAGTACTTCGCTGACATTGAACAACGACAGCGGCAAACTCGCCATCGCCAGCAAGCGCATGGACCGGCTCTTGGAAAACAGCAGAATCGCCAACAACAAGCACAACGCACCGCCAGACCCGCCGATAAACGCAAAACAGCCCAACAAGCCATTGTTGAGCAGGTACTTGATCGGCTCACCCGCCGCGAGTGCGGCGCTATTGAGCGCCACAGCCTGATCCAATACATCGAACAGCGGCTGCATGGCATACACACCGTGGATGCCGAAAAACCACAGCAGCGAATTCATCAGGGTCACAAACAACCCACTGCCATAAGGCGATTGCAGCGCATCCAGCACCTGCGGCCCCTGGAGTTGCGCCACATAGGGAATCTGTAACAGCAGCGACAACACCACCACCAATAACAGCGCCGTGATGCCCCCCGGCACCACCATATTGATTGCACCCCGCAGGTTATGGCCGACCAGTTCCTCGTTGACCACGCGGGTCCAACGAAAACGGTTCAGCCAGGCAATCGCCGGCACATTGAGCAGCGGCGAGGCGATGGCGATAAACAATACAAAGGTGGCCGAAGCGCGGGGGTATTCGCGCAAGACAAATGTGGCGATCACCACATGAGCCAGGCACAAAAAAGCGACGGGCAATTGTGGCAAGCGGTGCTGGATCGCCAGCATGTACCCAATGGAGGCCGCTACCAGCAGCGGAATGACCGAACTGATCTGGTTATGCAACCCAGACAGAAAGCCCACCACCTGCGGATCGAACCCCAGTACCCTGGCGCACTCGGACAGGATCAGGAAGCCGGCCGACACCAGCAGGCACGGCAGAACCCACAGCAGGCCCTCACGTATGGCGCGCAATGATTCGGTACTGGCCAAGGCCGCCAGGCGTTGAGTCAGGAAAAGTTTGAACAGCGTTTGCACCATGCCCCGCCCCTCCGACCATCGCTTTCTGCCTAGGGCGGCAGCCCCCGGAATTCTTATATAACGCTACACGGCCAGATACCGAGAGCGAAAGGCTTTTGCCACGCCACCAGCAATTATTCAGCGTTAATGTCGGCCCTTGATGTTTGTTGCGTACGGTGAATTAGCCCATGCTTTGGACTGTTAGTCTCGAACGGACTCAAGCCCGGCCCTTGCTGCGTGTGTCTTACCCGAGATCCAGGAGACGAATCCTGCCCCTTATGACCTGCGCGCCGCTGGAGTTTTCCTGCACCGGCCACGGCCAACTGAGAGGCTGGAGCGATCGCAACAGGTGGTGATTCATGCACAACCCGGATGGCACGTTCATGACCCTTGGCGTGCATAGCCAGCGTGTCTACATTGACCCTGCGGCCGAGAGGGTAACGGTGCGTTTCGTCTCCCATACGGTTGCGGCCAACGCCGCGAGTGACGGCGTGACGTTGCCCGCGTACGCGGCCATAGCACACTACTTGATTGCAAACCCAGGGGCGTGCCCCCATCTAGTGACTTCACTTAAACGGGAGCAAGCCCTTGTCAGAACCCGGTGATAATCACCAACGTGCACTGGACCGCTTCTTGGCCGAACACCCGGACGTGGTCACGCAGTTGGACACCCTCAACCCCTTGGCCGCGCAGGCCAAAGGCGAAACACTGGCGCAGTACCGCGCCGAACGCCTGCACGAAGCCTATGAGGCCGAGGCTGAGCGCCAGCACCTGTTTGCCTGGGAGCTGACCCTCAAGTTGACGGCCGAGTCTGCCGAAGCCTTCGAAGCCCAGCGCCTGGAAGTGCACAAGGAGGTTGCGCAGATGGCGGGGTTGAGCTGGGAGGAATACTGTCAGTTGCATGGGTTGGATGGGGGAGGCGTTCGCTAGAGGTACCAGGCACGTCGCGTGCACCCCATCGCCTCGCGCAACTCGGCAACAGTGATGGTGCGGCGTTCAGGGTCAACGGCCAAGGCCGTGCGTAGTGCTGGCCAGCAGTGCCTGGGCAGTTGCCGAGGTCGTACGAGCCTTTGCGTGAGCTGGCGTTCGCCGAGGCGCTTACCGTGGGCCAACTCGTACACAATGCACGCCACGCCATACAAGTCGGCAGCCGCAGTCAACTCGCCGCCCGCCAATAATTCCGGGGCCGCGTAAGCGCGTGTCCAGGCATTAAAACGGTTGCGACTCAAACTCGGCAAACCTGCCGCCACCTGCGCCTGGCCATGACCCAGGCCAAAATCGAACAAACGAACGCCCTCCTCGCTGACCATAACGTTGGCGGGTTTCACATCGCCGTGCAGTACCTTTCGCTGATGGGTATAAGCCAGAGCATCCAGCAACTGTATGGCTATGGGCTGCAGCTCTCGCCACGACAAGCCACCAGCACACGCCTGCAGCAGTCGGTCCAGGGTGATGCCGTGCATCAATTCCATGGTGAAAAAAGCGACCCGGCTGGGGGTGTCGACCTCGAACGAAAACACCCGTACTACGCATTCATGGCGCAGGCTGCGAGTCATGGCGAACTCGCTGTACAGCAGCACATGTGCGTCAGGGCACGCAGAAAAAGCTTCGCCCAGCAGCTTGAGTGCCACGCTTGCGCTGGGCTCGCCAAACTGTTCGTGTAACAGGTCTCGGGCGCGATAAACCACGCCCATTCCCCCTCTGCCCAATTCGCGTTCAAGGAGATAGCGCCCCGCGAGCAAACCTGCTGGGGTAGATGTTTTACTCATGGCTGTACGACGACTGCGGTCAAATCATCCCGCGCGGGCGTACGCAACACCATCGCAAATAACTGCTCCACCATCTGCCGCGGCGTCCCCACGCTCAAGGCCTGTCCCAACTCCCCGTGGCTGAGTGCCTGATACAGGCCATCGCTGCACAAGAGAAACACATCCCCTGGCTGGGTGCTGAGCTCCAGCACTTCCAGGCGCAATAACCCACGCGCACCAATGGCACGGGTCAACGCCCTCGCGTCGGGGTATGCCTGGGCTTGTACGCTAGTCAACTGGCGCTCAGTCATGAGGCGCGCAAGCAACGAGTGATCCCTCGACAACTGGTACAGCCGCTGCCCACGCCATAGGTAACAACGACTGTCTCCTGCCCACACACACGCCGCGCGCCCCTCTTCGAGCAGCAACGCAACGACGGTACTGCCCATCCTGACATCGATGCTTGCGTTAGACCGCCCTCCCGCGATTCGCAGCCGCTCATTGACACTTTGCAGGCGTTGCCGAGCAGCGTTGACGCGTTGGTCGAGGTTGCCCTCGGCCTTTAATGAAGTCAGGCTACTGACCACCCACTGACTGGCCACATCGCCGTGCCGGTGCCCGCCCATCCCGTCCGCGACTACCCAGCAGCCGTGCTGCGGGCAGTCCAGGAGGGCATCTTCGTTACGCGACCTGGCCTTGCCCCGTTGCGTACGTCCGGCACTGCGCCACTGGCTGTACATGGGCTTCACAGGAGTTCCGGCAGGCGGAAAGTGCGCCACGCCTCCATGTCAAACGGGCTGGGTGTACGTTGGCTCGTGAGCAGATAATTGGCGCGTAAGCCAGCGAGGTCAGCCTTGTAGAGCTGCGCATTTCGCCCACTTGCAGGCTCTTTTTGCAACAAGTCGAAAAACCTGAACAACGACCAGGCCCCGGTATTTTTCTCGATACCCAGTGGCCGTTGCTCAGCGCCTCTTTCCAGGACCAGGCTGCTACGGCCTTCGTCCGCGTCGGTGGGCCAATCGAAGGTCATCGGCACGATCGGGCCATGCCGATACTCAAGCTGTTTCTCGCCAAAGCGCAGTGTCGCGCGACTGACCGACTGGTCCAGGCTATAGGGTGCCAAGGTAAATCGAACAGACAACTCAGTGTTTTCCTGGGTGAAGAAGGCGCGGCGGATAAGCTGGGCTTTCGTCAGTTGATCCAGTAACGAGCGCGATATGGGTAGGCTATTGCCGTCCAGACTACGCAGTCGGTAGCGGCTGCCGTCAGCGCTGATGAAAGGTCGCAGGTAGCCCTCATAAAAGCCCGACATCACGCCATTGGGCTTGAAGAACTCTTGGAAGTCAGTCAGGGCAACTTCGCTGGCCGCGTGGGCCTCGAAGGGGTAACGCTGGCGAATTGCCTTGGCGTAGAGGCCATACACCTCACTCTGGTAGCGGTGGTTGACGTGCACATAAGCCCCTTCCAGCAAGTGACGCCAACTGTCGTCGGCGATACCTTCAAACCAACCGGCGAGCGGCAATGGTAGGCGCGCAGCGGCATCACGCAGGCTGCCTAATGCATCTTGCTGCCCTTCCATTCGCCGCTTGACCCGGTTGAAAGCTGCCTGCTCCGGCAAGCTCTCGCGGTTCAGCGCGGCCAGTTGCAAGTGCAACTCGTCGAGCACGCGCAACACCTGGGTCAACTCAACGCCGGGGTTCTGTTGCTCGTCGAGCAACCGGTGCAACGGCTCGAAACGCCGCTGCAACGCTCGACGGGCAGAGTCCGGCGCCACCGCCCCCAGCGCCTCAGCCACCGCTGACGGCATACGCGCGCCTGACTCAACCGCCTGAGAGGCCACCTTGCCCAATAGCTCAGGACTGGGCAGCAACCGTGTATTTTCGCGCAGTAGCAGTAACACCTGCATCAACGGTGACTGCGCCGATGTCAGGCTCGCCAACTGCACGGCATCCTGCTTGAGGCTGTCCGTCTGCTGCAGACGGACCCGTCCGAGAGCGGCGCTCCAGACATCAGCATACTCACTGAAATAGCGCTGCTGCAGTTCAGTCATCAGCCGGCGCAGATCCATCGCACTCAAGTCGGTGCTCTCCCCCAGCACCCAGTTATCCTGAGCGATGGCGTTCACCAGCCTTGGGCCTTGTGCCTCGAAGTACTGCACATAGCGTTTTGTGTAGAAGCCGGGAATGGGTGGATCAATGGCGGTGAACACCTTGCCTTCGGCCAGGCGCAGAGGCTCCAGGTTGCGCGATTGTTCGCGCAGGGTTCGATACACCACATCGGCCAGCGATTCACCCCGAAGTTTTTCACGCGCTGTCGCCACAAGCGCTTCATCCAGCGACGCTACGAACGGTTGCTCCAGCAGCCGCGCCAGGTGCTGATTCAGGCGTGCCTGCTTCGACGTATCGCCCACATATCGCGCAGACCATTGGTCGGCTATCCGCGGAGCCAGCCAGGCGCTATCACGACGCTCACGTACATTGAGCATCAGGTACGCGCGCAGGTTTTCCAACAGCCGCTCACGGTCACTGAGGCTTGCGCGCACTTGCTCTTCGAGCTGTGCCGTTATCTGATCCAGTAACGGCTGCAGCAACGCCTGCTCATAGGCGCGGGCCAACAATGGACGGCTCGTCTCTCCTTGATACAGGCCGGCGCGCTCAATGAACGGCACGTCTTCCTTTGGTGGGAATACCCGCATCGCCGCCAAGCGCGCATCCAACAACGCCAGAGTCTGGTCGGTATCCGGTACGCTAATCGAGGGTTGTGCAAGCAGTATCGCCAGTTGTGCCAGGCGCTGCTGATTGACTGAATAACTGTGAGCCCACAAGCCTGCAAGACCACCGATCACACTTGCCATGGCTAACACCTGCAGCCCTTGGCGCCGAAGAAGCCGCTGCCGCTCCTGGGTCTGCAAGCCGGCAAGGCCAGCCTCGGCAAAAATCACCCGGCGGAACAGCCCCGGGATGAAGTGGCTGCGCCTGTCGCCAGCGCAGGTCAGATAGAACCCGCGCAAACCGTTGATTCGCGGGTAACGGTGAGCAGAAAGCGCCGACTCGATAAACAGGCACAAACGCTCACCGAGCTGCGCCGCGTGCTGGGGAAAATCCAGCATACGGCCACGGCGGTCGACATTGCGTTCCTGGTGCAATCGCGTCACCAGCTCAGCACTCAACCGTTGCAGTAACGCCTCGAACGCCTGGCGTACCTGCGTGATGTCAATGCCAGCCTTCCCAGCATCGAGAAACTGCCCCAGCACGCTGTCGACGTCCTCGCCCGTGGACGAGTCGAAGAATTCGGCAAACCCCGGCAGCCGATCAGCCTGGGTCAACACCAGATAGATCGGTACATCCACATGCAATGTCTGCTGGACTTCCTGTAGCCGGGAATGCACATAGCGGGCGTGACGATCCAGATCATGTTCATTGCCGCTCAACAACGCCTCGACCGATAACGTCACCACCACGCCATTGAGTGGGCGCACTCGGCGGCGCGACCTGAGCCCACCCAACAGCGTCGACCAGCCTGCGGCGTCCGTCACACTGTCAGGCTGCGTCAGGTAGCGCCCCGGCGTATCGATGAGTACACCTTCGTCGGCGAAATACCATTCGCATTGCGCAGTACCGTGCGCCGGCATCGCCTCAACGTGATCAAGCGGTGACTGCAAGCCGGCCGCCGCCAACAGACGCGTCTTGCCACTGCCTTGGTCGCCAATCACCAAGTACCACGGCAACTCATTGCGCCAACGCTCATTGTGTCCTGCGTAGCGAGGCGAAGTTTTAAGCCTGTGGACCGCCTCCTTGAAGCGGCCTCGTACCTGTTTCTGCTCGTCTTGCGCCCTTCCCGGCGCCTGATGGGGTGCCTCGCGTTCAGGCCCGTTGCCCCCAGCTGTACGGCGTCCACCCGCGACGACTACCGCCAGCCCCCATAGCAGAAAAAGTGCACTGATAGTCATCAGTCGAGCCGTCTGGCCTTGCCAGAACCGGTAGTCATCCACTGCCAGCAAAGGCCCTAAACACCACACCAACACTGCGCAGGACAGCACCAGTATCAGGCTCCAGACCCAAAACCTGCCCAGCACGGAGCTCACGCTCTTGTAGAATGCGTTCATTCATTGCTCCCAGCGTTTAGAGGGGCGTCTGAGTCAGTTTCGACGCCGAAAATTGAAGGGGTTGCAGCGTACTGACGGCATCGGAGCCCAGCCGCCAGGCAAACCCTGCATACATCGCCAGCACACATGCCAGGGTAAAGACCGCAACCCATGTGGCGGAAATGACGCGTAATCGCGTGCGCCGCGCGGGCCCAGCCGGTGCTGGCGGCACGAGTCCCGGAGGTGGCTCGCCGCGCACCTGCCTTACCTGTCGATACAAGGCGTCCCGTACAAGCTCGAGTTGCGGTGCACCTCGCTCCATGATGCGGTACTTGCCTTCAAAGCCAATGGACAGGCACAGGTAGATCAACTCCAGCACCACCAGATGCTTGACCGGGTCACGGGACAGTCGCTCCAACAGCTGGAATACTTTCTCGCCGCCGAAGGTTTCGTTGTGAAAGCGACTCAACAGGCTCATCTTCGACCAGTCGCTGCGATTGCCCCACGAGGTGGTGACCACGGCCTCATCAACCACGCTGCACAGCACGTAGCGCGCTGAGATGACCTGGCTGCTCTCGACACCGCCTTGCAAGGCGTGGGTTTCAAATTGAGTGACCGCCGATGACAGTCGCTCGTTGACCGAACTCAGGCTTTCGCGACCGGAGCAACCTTTGAGCTGAACCACTTGCGACAATAAGGCCGATGCGGCGGCGACGAGGGGGTTGAGCCCCACCTTGAAGCTTTGCGCCTCCTGCACGCGGGCGGCGTAGATCATCCGATCTTCCAATTGCTCAAAGCGTGGTGGCGAAGGGTAATCCGTTATCGGCCCCTGTGCCGGGCCACGGCCTTCATGGTCGAGCAACACCGTTTTTTCATCCTGCGCATATTCACTGTCCATAGTGTTCAGTTCCTGATGGCCCAAAAGTTGAGTTCAAGCGCTGAAAATTCACCGCCTACATGGAACGCGAAACCACCGGACTGCTCCAACTGTGTGATGTCGCGGGCATTCAAATCGAGCATGAAATAGGTTTTTCCGGCGTGGAACGGAATCTGTCGCGGCGCCACCGGCAGTGGTTTGACCTTGATACCCGCCAGGTGCAGATTGACCAGTTCGCGTATGCGTTCTACCGGCCCGATCTTCAAATGTGCCGGCAGGCGATGGCGCAACTCCTCCGAATCACAGTGCGCCGTGGCCGCAAGAATGAAGGTTGCCGTGCCCAGCAGCTTCAAGTCGCTCACCGGACATACCAACACGCCGTATTGGCGTTTCTGCAGTGGCAGCTCGATGGCGTGTTGCTCCAGCACCATTGACAGTACGTCGCGTACGCCCTCCATCAGCCCACGAAAACTCTCACCTTGATTGCCATGCCGGTAACGCACCTCCAGGTGCGCGCGCTTACTGTCGCTGGCGAACGTTGATAACTCACCAAACATCGACAGCAATGCTCGGAACAGTTCTTGCGGTCGGACCTGGGCCTGGCTCAAGTAGTGACGTAGCTGCAGCTCAGTACGATTGATCAGTTGCAACATCAGGAAGTCGCCGATTTCCGAGCCAGCTGCCGCCCCCTCGCCGCGAATACGCGCCGCAATGGCGTCCCCGCGGCTGGCAAGGAGGCTGATGACCTCCTTGAGGCACGACGACACATAGCCGCTACCCTGAAGAAAAATGAAGGTCGGTGTGAAGTCCGTGTCCAGGATCACGCCGCCTTCATCGGAAGAGCCGAGGACCTGCGCCACCTTGAGTTTGACTAAGCCCTGGTCGCCGGGCGGGTCTCCCAACAGAAGACGCAGATCGGGGCGCGCGCAACGGATGTGGAAGCGGGAGTCCACACCCGCATTCGAGTCACCCACCTCCACATCACAGGCCAGATAGCGCGTCAGGACATCGGTCTGCTGTGGCCCGCGAACCTCGGCCTGGTTACCGGTGGCCAGCGGCAACGCCAGATAAATCGTTTGCGTGCCCGCGTTGGCGGGCACCTGCAGGACCAAGGGTTCCATCGCAGCACTCAGCTCGAACAAGCTGCCATCCGGTAAAACCCCAGAGGCCTGATGGACCACCACCTTGCCAAGACTCAGGTACTGCAAATCAACCTCCAGCGTGAGGAATCCCCAGGCATCGCTGCCAAGTAACCGGGTTTGATTGAGTTGCTGGTGGTAATAGCGATCGTTGTGCTGAAAATGCTGCGGCCTTAGCAACATGCCTTCCTGCCAGATGACTTTATGAACAGGCATATCACTGCGCCTCCTTGTCACGATTGGGCGAGGCAACGCGAATACCTGTCTGGTCCAGTACCAAGTCAGCAACGGTCACCTGTTGCGGTGTGACGGGGATAACCAACCGCCATTGCACATGAGGCAGGTCCCGATAGGCCGCCAGTACCCCCAGAAAGCGCGCGTCAGGCGCCAGACTGAGCTTGAGCGTCAGCCGCTCACCTGGGCGTAGCTCAAGTTCCTCGCTACCCAACCAGTCCTTGGGCAACGCCTGTTCGGCGTTGCTGTAGAGGCTGAAAAAGTCGGCGTTCTCAAAGGCAACGGGATGTCGCAACTCGAACAGGTGCACCACCACCGGCGACGGGCGGCCGTGCAAGTCGGGGTTGACTTGGTCACCTGCCGTCAGCGCCACATCCAGTTTGGTCAACGTAGAAAAAGGCGATACCGCGCTGCAACCGGCCATGAAACCCAGCAGGAGCAGGACTGAAACAAGGGAGGCTCGAGGCATAATTTTCATCCTGAATAATCGACGTGCAGTGTTGAGATCAAGCGAACCTGCTCTTCATAGGCCTTGGCAAAGTCGTCGCCGTACCACTGCTCATCCGCGATCAAGCGTTGGTAGTGACGCTGGTAAGCGCGCCAGTGCCCACCGTCAGTGAAAAACCATGGCCGCTTATCCTGGTAGTCGAAGCCCATCAGCAAATGCCCAGGTGCAAAGGCCGAACGCGCGTTGCGTAGGGCACTGCGACAGGCCGCCAGCAACGCAACCTGATGGGCCTGCAGGTCTCGATGAACGTGGGCAATCGCCTGTTCAGCAGGCAAGTCGTCCGCCTCCCCCGGCCCTAGCAGTCTGGCCAATACAGCATCGGTATCGACGCACGCGTTCAGGGGGTTGCGACTTTTTTGCAAGGTGTCTACGAACGGCAGGTCCAGCTCACTTTTCAGCTCTTCGCGGGTAAGCAGACTTTGTTTCAACCCCTCGACGCCTATTCGAAGCAAACGCGCCACTTTGATCGCCAGTGCCTCTTGGCTCGCGCGATCCAGTGCCTCCAGACGAATGCCCAGCGCAGCCGCGAACTGTGCCCAAAACTCGCTGTTGTTCGGTGGCGTCGCAACACCAGGATTGGAGGGTGTTTCCCGAACGGCTTCAGCGCGCCGAGGTAGGGTCAGATGGTCTCTGCTGGCCACACTGTGATCCGGCCACGACCCATGCACTTCGGTTGCTTCGTCCAAAGCCGCCAACTCAAGCGACGTGGTCTGACGCCGATGCTCGAGATCCAGTGCTTGAATGGGGTCCAACGACAGGAAAGCATCATCGGGGATGGCGCCTCCCACGACATCGTAGGGTTCATCCCGCAACGGCGCCTGCGTTATCAAACGCGCCCGGATCGCAAACGGTCCCAGCTCAAACACCTCGCCATCGCCGATCAACCGCGCCTGCCCTTTGCGCAACCGCTCGGCACTGCCGCACACACCGATACCGTTAGTGCTGATATCCGTCAAAAAGTACCGCCCCTCACGGTACGCAACTAACCCATGGTGGCTGGAAAGCAGCCGACTGGAATCAGCAATCGTCCAGTCACAACCAGCACCGCGACCAATCACACCGCCTGCGGCGTCGAACAGTTTGTAAGCCGGTACCGCGCTGTTGACGCCCTTTACATCACATACCTCAAGCATAAGTTGCATGGCCTGGCTCCCCCCATTCACTGGTCATGAGTGTTCACCTTCGGCTCACCCAACGGACGGTAATCGGCATCATCAAACACATAGTTCGCGCTGCAGCCACCCAATAAACACAACACAAGCACGACGGCTTGCCACGTACGAAAACGCATCAGGGTTCTCCCACAACGTTGAGGTCGCCAGGCCCGATTCGACGCAGGCGGCGGTGATACTTTGCAAAGTTCAAACTCACCATTCAGCGTTCACCCTGGGCGTCGCCAAAAGGAATGTTCAAGCGAGCAAGACGGTAGAGCAGCGTGCGCCGAGCAACGCCCAGCTCACGTGCAGTGCGGGTGCGATTGCCGCGGTTCTTGTGCAGGCAATCAATCAGGAACACCCTTTCCACCCGCTCCATGCGCTGGCGCAGTGTCGTATCGACTGTTGCGGCAGCGCCCGCCGCTGGCGCCAGTGGCAGTGACAGGTGCACTGGTAGAATTACATCGTCGTCACATAGCAGAACCGCTCGCTCTACCAGACACTTGAGCTCGCGAACATTGCCGGGGAAGCGGTGGCTCGACAGTTGATCAAGTGCGATGTTCGACCAATCAACAGGCGCCCGCCCAAGAGAAACGCAGGCCTTTTCCGCAAAATGTCGCGCCAGTTGCAGCACATCACCGTCCCGCTCACGCAGGGCAGGTAACTGGATAGGGAACTGTGCAAGCCGGTAATAAAGGTCTTCGCGGAAACTGCCCTCTGCCACCATCGCAGCGAGGTCGCGGTGGGTCGCGGCGATAATGCGCACGTCAACCTTATGGGCGGCACTGGCGCCCAACGGACGAACCTCGCCCTCTTGCAGTACGCGCAGCAACTTGGCTTGCAATGCCAGCGGCATATCGCCGATTTCGTCCAGCAGCAATGTTCCGCCATGCGCGGAATCAAACAACCCCGCGTAGTTGCGCTCGGCGCCGGTGAATGCACCTTTGCGGTAGCCAAACAGCTCACTCTCCAACAAGCCTTCCGGGAAGGCAGCGCAGTTTTGCACCACAAATGCCTTGGCACTGCGCGGCCCCGCCGCGTGAATGGCGCGCGCGACGACTTCTTTGCCCGTACCGGTCTCGCCCCGTAACAGAACGGTGTAAGGGGTGTGCAGGACCTTGTCGATCAGGTGGCAGGTCGCCTCAATCGCATCACTGTTGCCGATCAAGCCATACGCCCCCGCCATCGGCGCACCACGCTGGGACCTTTTGGCGCTCGGCATGGGCTGAATGCACCGCAACAGGCGTAGCTGGTTCAAGGCAAAGCTGCCCAATCGTTCCAACGAAGGTGCATAGCCGTGCAACGCCGCTGAGTGGCAACTGGCGCACAGCAGTACGCCGGTAACCTGCTTGCTCCGGTTGAACAACGGGACCGCCAACAATGAACGCCAAGGTGTCTGTGTCTGCGTCAGCGGCAGAAAAGTCGTGTCATAGAGGCCGCTCTCCACGTCATCAAGGCTGAGCATGCGGCGCTGGTTGATGACGTAGTGCAGCAGTTGTTCTTTGTGCCATGGCGAGCCTGAAGCCAGGTCAGTGGACGTTAGTGCGTCAGGCAAATGCTGGGCGATCAGGTCAAGTCGTCCCGTCACCTCATCAAGCAGGTACAACTGGCTGAGTTCGCACTGGCTCAGTTGCGCGGCCCCCGCCACACACAGGCCTGGTAAGGTAGTCTCATCACTGTCGAGGCCCACACCCAGGAAACAGTGCAGCAAGGCATCGGCGTAGGCCAGAGGATCGGAAAGGTCGGCCAACAGATCATGTGTCATTAGCTGAACTCGCACATCGGCTGGCCGTTGCCATCCAGCTGCGCATGGGCCAAGGACAATGACTCGCCCAGGGCCATCGCGCTTAGAAGACGGTCCACCATCTGTGGCAGTAAATACCGCTCGATCCATTGGTCGATGTAGCGCGCGCCGCTATCACTGTGGGCACAACGCTCGGTCATGTATGTAACCAGCTCGGACGAATAAGTGAATGCGAGCTTGCGCCGATGCAGTCGCTCACCGAGGCTCGCCAGCTTGAGCCTTGCAACGTCGTGCAGCACTTGCCCCGCAATCGGGTAATACGGTACGACACGCATCCGCGCCAACAATGCTGGTTTGAAATGAGCACGCAATACGGGGTGAAGAGCCTCCTGCAGCGCCTGGGCATCCGGTCGCTGCCCGCCTGCACATAACGCGCTGATGCAGTCGCTGCCCAGGTTTGAAGTCATCAGGAGCAGCGTATTGCGAAAATCAATGTCTCGCCCTTCGCCATCATTCGCGCGGCCCTTGTCGAATATTTGGTAAAACAGGTTCAGGATCTCCGGATCGGCCTTCTCGACTTCGTCGAGCAGCACCACTGAATAAGGGCGCTGGCGCACGGCTTCCGTCAGGATGCCGCCCTCGCCGTAACCGATGTAACCCGGTGGAGCGCCGATCAATCGAGACAGGGCATGCTTTTCCTGGTATTCCGACATGTTGATGGTGGTGATAAACCGTTCGCCGCCGTACAGAAGGTCCGCCAGGGCCAGTGCTGTTTCTGTCTTGCCGACACCACTGGGCCCCACCAGCAGGAAAACCCCTACTGGCGCATCTGCCTTGTTCAGGCCTGCAGCAACAGCCCGCAGGGCGCGATCAAGGGCCTGCACGGCGTGCTCCTGCCCCAGGATGCGAGCGCGCAAGGCATCGGCAAAGCCCAAGACTTTTTCGTTGGGCTCAAGCGCCAGCTGTTCGACGGGAATACCGGTCCAGGCGCTGATGACCTGCGCCACCAGGCGCGGGCACACCTCAAGGTTGCCCGGCAATTGCGAGCGCTGCCGCTCCAACGCCTGGCGCTCGCACTCAATGGCTTCCAAGCGTAGGTTCAATGCCTGCAAAGCCTGCGTATCGACCGGCAACCCCATATCGGCGTCCCGCGTCAATGCACGATGCTGTCGACGGCCCTCTTCCTGCTCCGCACAGATGCTTTGGAATGCCTCAGGCGGCATTGCCTGACGCGTACGCACCCGGGCACACGCGGTGTCCAGTACATCCACGGCCTTGTCCGGCAACTGGCGACCCGCGAGGTAGCGAGCGCTCATGTGCGCGGCCGCCACGACGGCATCGTCACGCACATAGACGCCGTGGCTCGCCTCATAAACCGAGACCAGACCGCGCAGGATGGACACAGCCTCGTCCACGCTCGGCTCGCCGACCAGCACCGGCTGAAAACGCCGTGCCAATGCCGGGTCTTTTTCGATGTACTGCTTGTACTCTGACCAAGTAGTCGCCGCGATGGTACGTAGCCCGCCTCGCGCCAGCGCCGGCTTAAGCAGGTTGGCGGCGTCGGAACCTCCTGCCTGGCCTGCGGTGCCCACCAGGGTATGGGCTTCGTCGATAAACAGAATCACCGGCTGTGGCGCGGCGTTGACTTCATCGATCAAGCCTTTGAGGCGCCGCTCGAATTCGCCTTTGAGACTAGCGCCCGCTTGCAGCAGGCCCATATCCAGGGTCAGAACGCGAGTGTCCTTGAGCGTCTCGGGTACCTGCGCAGCGACGATTTTCAGGGCCAGCCCTTCGACAATCGCCGTTTTCCCCACCCCAGCCTCGCCGACCAGAATCGGGTTGTTCTTGCGCCGCCGTACAAGGATATCAATCAGTTGTCGGATCTCACTGTCACGGCATAGCACCGGATCGATCAAACCTTCACGCGCCTGGCCCGTGAGATCATGGGTAAAGCGCTGCAACAGCGAGTCGGGCGCCACGCGTTGCGGCTCAGACGCCTGACTCGCCAGGAAATCACGCACACGGCTGGCATCCAGACGGCTCAGCACGGGGTAATAGCCACTGCCGGAGTAATCCAGCGGGTGCCGCAGCAGCGCGAGCAACAGTGCGCCGTGATCCACAAAGCGTTGTTCCAGCTCAATGTGAGCAACCATCAGCGCTTGCTGCAACCAGCGAACCAACGCCTGGGCAAACACAGGGTTGCGGGTCGCGCTCTGCTCACTTCGGGGCTGCAATACCGCGTGCAGTTCGCCCCTCTGTACCTCGGCGTCCGCCAATGCCTTGGCCAACACCCCGTCGGGATGCTCAAGCAAAGCCAGGAGCAAATCTTCCACCAACACTTCACGGCCACCGCGCATGACACAACGCTCAGACGCGTGTTCCAGGTCTCGCCGTGCCTGGGCTGTCAACGTACGTATCAGTTGTTGCAGGTCCACATTAATCATGATCATCAGTCCCTAATGAAATTTGCCCGCAAGTGTGACCACGCCATCGGCATGTTCAGGGTCCAACCAACTGGTCCAACCCAGGCGACAGACGTTGCACTCGCCAATCTGCAGCGCCTTGATCTCACCTTCAGCCAGCACAAGGCGCAGGTCGTACTCCAACGGATCGCGTGCGGTAAGACGCACCAGTGAACACAAGGGTTGGAACTCGCTGCCCGTGGGCAGGAACTCATGAAGACGCTGCCAACTCAGTGCAAGCACCTGCACCCTGAACTTCCCACTGCGGTCGGCCACACGCTGCCCCAGCACCAGGTTTTGACCGAGTTCGCTGTTGACGACGCCCAGGTTATTGCGTTGCGAAGGCGCCACCTCCACCGTGCGCTCAACCCACTGCTCGATGAACAACGCGGTGTGCTTGAAGTAGTACCGCAGGACGGTCTCAATCAACGCGGCCGAATGCGCGCGCAAACTCAGGAGCCCCAGGTACGGCAACAGGCGCTTGCAGTCGAGTTGCGTGGCCTGGCGAATCGCTACGCCACCCAAGCCGATCAACGCAAACATCTGCTCTGAAAAGACATCGTTGGCCCCGTACTGAAAACACGCCCGATAGCGGTATTTACGCCAGATCGGCAACATCAATCGGTGCAGCCGTTGGTGGAACATGTCGAGAAAGTCGCGGGTGGGGTTGCCCCCGGCTCGCTCGGTAAACGCCTGTTCACCATAAAACGCCGGCAGTGGCGATCCGGCACCCACTAACCCCAGAATGTTCAGGCGCAGGCGCGCCCGCAGTTGGCCGTGTTCCACAAAAAACTCCACACGATCTATGTCATGACCCGCAAACCCCAGGCCAGGGTTGGCCTGGAATTCCAATTGTTCATAGAGCGCGTCCTCATCCAACAACGGGTGGGCATCGCGCAATCGTTCGATCACCTGCTGAACCGCCTGGAATAGCGTGTACTCACGGATGACACGACAAAGCTGAGTCAAAGCAGGGGCTGTTGCCCCATCCGGGATGGCCATAGATACACGTCTCCTTGTGTGCTGGTGACTCGCAACTCGTGGTACGAATTAAGGCTGGCGTAGAGCGCGAAGAACTCATTGAGGACAGAAGTGAAAACAAACATGTCGCCCTGACCGAGAAACCCTTGCGGATCGACTGTCAGGTCAACGCGTAAACCGCGAATGGGCAGGCCCCGGTGCAAACGGTCAACGGCCTCGTGGCTAATCGATCGCAGCGCGCCAAGCCTTGTCTGGCTGATTTTTTGTGCCTGCCGATCGTGATAGCGCGGAAAATCGTAAGTCTCGAGGATTACTCTCAAGGCGTTGATATCGGTCAGCGACACATAGTTGAGCGACATGTTGCTGATGAGCTTCCACAGGAAGTCCTGATCAAGCGGTGGCGCGAAGCTCGCAGTGGGCACAGTGATATTGCGAAAGGTCAGTGACTCCGGTGCCTGTTCGCAGGGCTGATTTATCTCGCCTGTTTGCAACTGCCGTGGCAGGTTGCCATTGGTACAGGTCAGTTCGATCGAGAGTGTTTCATGGCCTTTTGCGCGGCGAGCGCCAAACGCTATCCAGGTATCGAGGCCGCCATGCTGCAATGACAAGCGTTGGCGAATGCCGTAGCTGGAAGGCGCGGTCGACTGGTTGATATCGCCGTCATGCTCAAAGGATTCAAACGGCACGTATGCCTGATAACCCAACCCACCAGGGCTCCATCCCGTGACGCTATCCACGGAAAACACTGCGGCATTGCCCAACGTATATTCGCCCGGCACCAACAGGTACTCGTCGAGTTTTCCGTCCAAGCGAACGGGCACGGCATCATGTTTGAACAGGTTGGCGATGGGCGTGCAATACAACTTCACGTTGTCCAGCGTGGGATGCTGGAGTGGCTGCGTCTGGGTGCGCAGCTCGAAGCGCAGCACCATGCCATGCACCTGTTTGAGCAGCTCGTGGGGAAGCGAGTGCAGCGCAGCCAACCCTTCAACATCGACAAACAGGTACTTGTCAGGAAAGGCGAAGTATTCCTGTAAGTGACGATAACCACGGAACGTGTTGTGCGGATAAGGAATCAACGCCTGCTCTTCTGAAAACCCCACCGGCTGGACCTGATTGGCGCGCAAACGCAGGGTTGCGGGTTGCCCATCAGCACCGTTGACCGGCGAACCTGCGTGATCCAGCAACAGCAAATGGATGCCATCAAGGTGACGCAACAGGCTGAGGTACAAGCCTTGGCTGATGTAGCGGTCCCCAGCCATGTGCAGGCGCAAGGAGTCAAACGCAAGCTCACTGAAATTGCCCTCGCCACTCATGTTCAAGCGTAGGTCCAGCCATGCGCTTTCACCCTGCGACCTGTACTCCAGGCCACTGAGTCGCAGTGGCATCACATCAGTGGTGTAGCAGGTTCGAAAACGGCAGCGTTCGCCTTGGATGGCTATGCTTTCCACAGCGGTATCGCGTGCCACTCGTACCGTGGGACCTGCACGTTTCAAGGGGTCAAACTGCAGGATGCTGAAGGCAGGCATTGGCCGCATGTAGTTGGGCCATAGCAAGTGCATCAAGGAATGCGTCAGCTCAGGTAGCTCGTCATCCAGCTTCTGGCGCAGGCGCCCCGTCAGGAACGCGAACCCCTCCAGCAATCGCTCCACATCCGGATCCTGGCCGGTCTGCGCGAGAAAAGGTGCCAGCGCAGGATTACGCGCAGAAAAGCGCTGCCCGAGTTGTCGCAAGGCACTAAGCTCACTTTGAAAATAGCGATTAAAGCCCATCGACACAGACCTCCACGCGACCGGCGTCAGCCAGTCGCGCATGAAACACAACGGGCTGCATCACACCTCCCACCATCAGCGCTGCTTCGATCGCAAATGCCAGGGTCAAAGATTCACCCACACGTGGCAACACCCTGACGCGCACATTTGCCAACCGCGGCTCGTACGCCCGGATGAAACGCTCGATCAGCACGCGTGACTGGCTCAAGGACTCATGCAGACTAAGACGCATGTCATTGAGGTCAGGCAAGCCGTAGTCAGGCAGCGTCTGGACACTGCCTGCGCGGGTGCTGAGCATTTTCCCCAAATGCGCAGCGACAGACGTCTTGCTGCAGACCTGGGTTGACGCATCGCAATCGAGACGTTCGAAAAGGCTAGTGTTGTGAGGCATTCCCTGGCTTCTGCTCATTCTTTATCGAGCTTGCCGACCAGAGACAACGTGAAGTCTGCCCCCATGTACTTGAAGTGCGGGCGTACACTCAAGTTGACGCGATACCAGCCTGGCTCTCCGTCGACATCGCTGACGACGATGCGTGCAGCGCGCAATGGGCGGCGCCCACGGACCTCGGCACTGGGGTTTTCCTGATCAGCGACGTATTGGCGAATCCACTTGTTGAGCTCCAACTCCAGATCCGTACGCTCTTTCCATGAACCCAATTGCTCGCGCTGCAGCACTTTGAGGTAATGAGCAAGACGGTTGACCACCATCATGTAGGGCAATTGGGTGCCAAGTCGGTAATTCAACTCAGCCGCCTTGCCCTCCTCACTGATGCCAAAGGACTTGGGTTTCTGCACCGAGCTGGCGGAAAAGAACGCCGCGTTGTCACTGCCTTTACGCATGGTCAGGGCAATAAACCCCTCTTGCGCCAGCTCGTATTCGCGCCGGTCAGAAACCAGTACTTCGGTAGGAATTTTGGTCTCGATCTCACCCATGCTCTGGAAATGATGCAACGGCAGGTCCTCTACCGCCCCGCCACTTTGCGGGCCGATGATGTTCGGGCACCATCGAAAACGCGCGAAGCTATCGGTCAAGCGCGTAGCAAACGCGTAAGCGGTATTGCCCCACAGATAGTGCTCGTGGCTGTTGACCACGTTCTCCTGGTAGGCAAAGGTTTTAACCGGGCATTCAAGTGGGTCGTAGGGTGTTCGCAACAGGAAGCGCGGCACGGTAAGGCCGATATAGCGGGCGTCTTCGCTCTGGCGAAAACTTTGCCATTTGGCAAACTGAGGGCCTTCAAAATGGTCCCTGAGGTCCTTGAGATCAGGCAGCCCTGTGAAGCTTTCCAGCCCAAAGAAGGCTGGCCCGGCAGCGGCTATAAAGGGGGCGTGAGCCATACAGGCCACGCTTGACGCGTATTGCATCAACTTCACGTCAGGTGCGCTGGGTGAGAAAAAATAGTTGGCAATGATCGCGCCCACCGGCTGACCACCAAACTGACCGTATTCAGCGCTGTAAATATGTTTGTAGAGCCCGGACTGGGTAATTTCAGCAGAGTCCTCAAAGTCATCCAGCAGATCCTGCCGCGAGACATTCAGCAGCTCGATCTTGATGTTCTCGCGAAAATTGGTGCGCTCAACCAGTAACTGCAGGCCCTTCCAGGCAGACTCCAGTGCTTGGAACTCCGGGTGATGAAGGATCTCGTCCATTTGCTGGCTGAGTTTGGTATCGATCTCGGCGATCATTCGGTCGACCAAGCGTTTCTTCACCGGTTCTGCACTGTTCTGCGGTTTGAGCAATTCCTCGATGAACGCTGACACGCCTCGCTTGGCAATGCCGTATGCCTCGTCGTCGGCACTCAGCAATGTCTGGGCGACGATGTTGTCGAGGATGCTGTACTCGTCGGCAGCGCTTGCGAGCTCCGGGTTGGGCTGGGTAGTGATCATGGTGTCAGTGTCCTTTTACTGAAGTGTTAAGGCGCCAGGCTGGCTCAGCCCTAGCTCGGCAAATACCCGCGCACGCGATTCGTCGTCGGCCAGCGCCTGCTCAATGGCTTTGCGAAAGCTGGGTGTGTTGCCCAAAGGCCCCTTGAGCGCCATCAACGCTTCACGCAATGCCATCAGTTTATGTAGCTCGGGTATCTGCTCAACCAAGTGCGCGGGGTTGAAATCCTTCATCGAGTTAATCCGAACCTGAATGGCCAAGTCTTCGACGTCAGTGCACGCCTGCAGACGATTGGGGACACTCAGCGTCAAGCTCAACGCCTGTTTGGCCAGCACCTCATCAAGGGTGTTCTTGTCGATGCCAATGGGCTTTCGATCTTCGAGCTTGCGCGAATCCTCGCGCTGGCTGAAATCCCCCAGCACCAGCAACTTCAACGGCAGCTCGACCTCTTCTTGGGCGCCACCGGTGGTGGGCTTGAAGGTGATATTGATACGTTCCTTGGGTGCTACCGAACCGTCTTTGGCCACGGTATTTCTCCTTTTTCAGTGGGCTCGAAAGCCTATTCAAGTACCGCTTCCAGATCGAAGTGGCACAACCTGCGATGGGTGACTTCCTTGCGCTCGCGCACGGCGTGGTCTTGCGGCAAAAGGTCATAACAGCGGTGCAGGAGCCGAGCGACTTGAAACGCCAACTCGGGTTCCCAGCGCTCCAGGCCCGCGTGTTGTAGTTCAAGGTCCAACTGTTCGAGCTGGATCTTGCCCAACTCATGTTTGCCCGCCCGAATACACAACCTGGCTAACGCCAGTCGCCAGTGAAAACGTGCGCGGTCACTGCAGGCGGCATGCAACCCCTGCTTGAGCTCGCCGACCGCCGCCCTGAGTCCTTCCTTGCGCAGCCTGGACATCACCGCCTGCAAAGCGGCTTCCCAAGGCTCACTGCCGACATCGGCAGTGGTGCTTAGGGGCTCGGCTTTATGCAGATGGCGAAGGACATGCAGCGCAATCCAGTCAACCGTCGCGGGGTCGGCGAACCCGCTGCCATCGTCAAACCTGAACTCAGGCAAGCTCGGCAGGCGTTGCAACAACAGCGCAAAATTCATTTCCAGCTCGGTCATAGCCAAGTCCGCCTGCAAGGCTTCAAGGCACTCCCAGGCCATACGCAACCCGTCGAACCAGAACAGCGCACTGGCCAGGCTCACCTCAAGCTCAAGCAAAAGATCGGCGTAATGCCCCTGGTTAAAGCGATCCTTGAAACGCTTGAGCTTGTCGGGCGACGGCGCCCGCAACGTCGTTACCCGCTCATTGTTGGCGTCTGGATAGCTGATCAGCGTCAGCCATGCCAAGGTTCGGTTCAGGCGCAAAGCACGCAGGTCGGTCGCACTCTGGCGTAGCCACCAAGCACACAAAGGGCGAGCCTGCTCCTGCAGAACACGCAGCAGTTTGTGAGCGTCTTTTTCGTTATTGACCGACTGCTCGGGCTTGCGCAGTTGCGTTGTTGCCTGCTTGACCTGGGCAATGACGCCCGCGAGTCCGCCAGGATCAATACGGCTTTGCGTGGCGCGTGCCAGGCGCTCAGAGAGCTGCCTGAGAATGGGCAACAACAAGGGCGCATCATCGCCCAGGCGCTCGCCCCATAACGCATCCAGGCTTGCGAGATGTTCCTGGAGCGCCTGGAACAATGGCAACTGGTCTGTCAGCGAGAGGTTCTGCGCAAAGAGCGGTTCCAGCCGCAACACCAACCAGCTGAACGCGGCACTGCGGGTACGCGACTTGGCGGGGTGCACAGTCGGCCAGTAGTGCTCACACAGGTAACGCAGTAACCCAAGGCCAGCCAACAATCCAGGAAACGAATCACGCTGATGCAGCGCCCAGGTCAACCAGACGGCGACTCGCAAATCCTTGGAGTGCTCGCGCAGCAGGCACTCGCTGTTCTCACTGACCTTCTGCCAATCCGGTAGGCTTGAACCATGAATCGATTGCGCCTTGCCAAGTTCGAACTCCAAGGTTTCAAACTCGCTCGAAAACCGAATATCACAGCCGGCAAAATCCTCTGGCGAACAAGGTTGCCGTGCAACTTCAAGGTAATAAGCGTACAGCGTGTCTGAATAAACCATTTTAGGCCACAGAGAACTGTTTCATGATAAAGGCAGCGAACCAGTTACCATTAGATAAACTGGAGCCTTATTTGATTCCCGTTAATACTCGAGGAAGCACTCGAACCTTAGCCATCCAAAGAGCAATCAGCAAGCCACAGACTCTTACTTAAGAAATCTCCTACGAACCAGTAGAATCGGGTGCCCGCGCAATAGAT
The DNA here is from genome assembly GCF_052850675.1 of Pseudomonas sp. 1152_12. Taxonomy (NCBI): domain Bacteria; kingdom Pseudomonadati; phylum Pseudomonadota; class Gammaproteobacteria; order Pseudomonadales; family Pseudomonadaceae; genus Pseudomonas; species Pseudomonas sp. 1152_12. The sequence goes on from NZ_VXCW01000014.1 coordinate 131,415, forward strand.
TGCGCAGTTAACTCGCCACAACAAACACCTCCACCTGGCTAAGTCGCGCCTATATGCAATAAACAGCATGAGCAACTAACTGCACACCAGCGCGCAACAAAAAACACTAAAAACACGATAAAGCCATGGCAACTTTCAAGCCTCTCGCCCACACCCTCCCCCTACATCCTTGTTTCATTGAGCCTTATCATCTCAGGCACGCTTCTTGTTATAGAAACTTGCCTGAGCGGCGTCCTCGTCGCTCAGAAACACCTACTCAATCAGACAAGGAAACCAGTCATGCCAACACCCGCGTACCTCTCTGTTACCGGTGTTAAACAAGGTTTAATCACGGCAGGCACATTTACCCAGGATTCGGTCGGCAACATTTATCAGGAGGGACATGAGGATCAGATCCTTGTGCAAGCGTTTGCCCATCAGGTGATCATTCCCCGCGACCCGCAATCAGGTCAGCCAACCGGCCAACGGGTGCATAAACCGCTGATGATCAGCAAGGTCTTCGACAAATCCTCACCGCTGCTCTTCAGCGCTCTGACCACAGGTGAAGAAGTGTCCTGCCGACTGGAGTGGTTCCGTACCTCCTCGGCCGGCACCCAGGAGCACTACTTCACCACGGAGCTGGAAGGCGCGACCATCGTCGACATTCAGTCGCGCATGCCCAACTGCCAGGACCCGGCCAACGCGCACTTCACCCATTTGGAGGATGTGTACTTCACCTATCGCAAGATTGTCTGGACCCACGAAGTGGCCGGCACTTCGGGCTCGGACGACTGGCGTAGCCCAGTCGCCGGCTAACCTCGGCTGATGCAGGAACGGCGACCAAGGACGGCGCCGTTCGTGCTGCTGATTGACTACACCATCGCCAGCGGGTGCTTGCGTTTGGGGGCGCCGAATACACGATCGATCGCGTCCAGGTCGTGCTCGTCCAACACCAGCTGTGCGGCGCCGGCATTGAGCCGCACATGTTCGGGTGTCACGGCCTTGGGGATGGCAATCACGCCGTCTTGTCGCAAGACCCAGGCGAGGGAGACCTGAGCAGGTGTAACTTCATGGCGGCGCGCGATTTGCTTGAGGGTCGGACTGGACAGCAACTCACCGCCCTGGGCAATTGGGCAGTAAGCCATCAATGGCAAGTTGTGTTGTTGCCACCACGGCAGCAGGTCAAATTCGATACCGCGCTCTTCGATGTTGTAGAGCACCTGGTTGGTCGCACAGGCCGGGGATGCGAGTTCCTGCAGGTCGGCCACGTCAAAATTGGAAACGCCCCAACGGCCGATCTTGCCGGCCTCGCGCAGACGCTCGAAGGCTTCGACGGTTTCTTCAAGTGGGTACTGGCCACGCCAGTGCAACAGATACAGATCAATATAGTCTGTGCCCAGGCGCTGCAGGCTGGCTTCACAGGCGCGGGGCACGCCCGTGTGGCTGGCATTATGCGGATAAACTTTACTGACCAGGAACACCTGGTCGCGCTTGCCATGAATGGCCTTGCCGACCACTTCTTCGGCACCACCTTCGCCGTACATTTCGGCGGTATCGATCAGGGTCATACCCTCGTCGATACCCAATTGCAACGCGGCGACTTCGGCCCTGCGCTGGTCGGGGTTTTCGCCCATGCGCCAGGTGCCCTGGCCGATGACAGGCACGGGAACGCCAGCCAGATCAATGGTACGCATGACAACCTCCTGATGAGTTCGCGGATTAACAGTGTGGCACTGACCGGACAAAAGGGTTCAATCGCAGTATGGTTAGCCTTTGCCAAGCCGCCAGGAAGAACCTGCAATGCTGTTTGTCGTCATGCTCGGGGGCAAGCACCCACGGGCCAGAATTGAAGTTCATGATGTGGTGTTCGCGGTGGCGGATACGCTGGAATCCACCTACCCGCAATTGCGCGACGGCTGGTTCGGCAGCCCCAAGGGTGTGCATATTGACTCATGGATGGCCGTCGATGGCGTCGACGGCTGGAAAGTCCAGATCAGCCAGATGGCGCCCCAGGCGGATGCGCATCACCTGTACTTCATCAACCTGGGCGGCTATGAAGCTAACGCGTTTGGCGAGGCCCATCATTATTTGCTGGTGGTCGCGCGCAATAAAAAGGAAGCGATGAGCAAAGGCAAACAGCAGAGGCTGCGCCACTGGTCTCAGGCCCACACCGACGGCGTGATGGACATCGACGACTGCCTGCCCATCGACCTGGTGGACGGTCGCTATGTTCATCTGGTGCAAGGCCCACACCGGCCGATCATCCAGCAGAATGACTACATCGTCCTGGCGTAAGCTCTCAGGTGCTGAGCACCAAGGGGTTACCAACTGCCCGACGCCCCGCCGCCGCCACTGGAACCACCGCCACCGGACGAACTGCTACTGGAACTGGAGCTGCTGGAACTTGAACCGCAGGAGCCACCGCTCGAACCTGAGCCCGAGCCGCCGGCGGTCTTGCCAAAGATGAACAACGCCACAAACGAGGCAATCGGAAACGCCAGCAACCAGCCTTCACGGCCCGCGTCCGCGACCAGCCCTGCCGCCACGTACACCGCCACCGCCGCGAACAGCCGTACGGCAAACCCTACCCGGCTGGTTTTCCAGGCGTTTCGCATGACCACCCACAGCACCAGGTACGCCCCCAGCACAGCCAGTACCCCCAACGGCATTGCCAACCAATGGATGAGGTTGACGTCGACGTATTGATCGACCAGCAGCAGCCCGCCGATGTAGAGCAGCAAGCCGATCACGCAGTAAAACACGGTACGCGCCAGCCATAGCGCACCGAAGGTCGCGCCGCCGATCAGCAGGGTCAGCGGCAATAGCAGCAGGGACATCGGCCAGTCCCGACCGCCGCCATAAAACGCCAGCAGCAGCGTGGCCACCACGGCGGCAATCACTGCCCGGCGCCAAGGCAGCTTGCCAGCGGCGATCAGTACACCGCCAATGCCCCCCGCGATAAACGCCAGCAAAACGGCTATCGCCTGGGGGTTAATGCCCGGCCCGCTCACCTTGGGCAGATCGCCGCCGTCCACCAGCACGGTCAAGTCATTGACCGCTTGTTGAACACCGCCCGCATAGTCACCCTGACGAAACGCCGGGGTGATGTGTTCTTCGATAATGCGATGGGCCAACAGATCGGTGACGGTGCCCTCCAAGCCGTAGCCCACCTCGATGCGCACGTTGCGGTCGTCCTTGGCCACCACCAACAGGATGCCGTCGTTAACGCCCTTGCGCCCCAGTTTCCAGGCGCGGAACAGTTGGTTAGCGTAGTCCTCGATACTCGCGCCGCCGGTGGTGGGCACCAGCAGTACCGCAACTTGCGCACCTTTGCGCTGCTCTAGGGCGGCAAGTTGATCTTTGAGGCGCCTGGTGAGGCCGGTGTCGAGCGTGTCGGTGAGGTCGACTACCCGTTGGTCGAGGGCTACGCCGATGGGCGACGTTTGAGCCTGGACGGTGCAGAGCAGCCCGATGAACACCAGCGCCAGCAGACTCAAGAGGGATTGCCGTACAAACAGCGCCATGTTTGCTACCTGAAGTTTCTACCTGAAGGCGCCGACTTTACCTTATCGATGTATAACGCGTGACCCCACGCCTGCGAGTATCTAAACTGCCCGCAGCCCGCCTAGCAAAGAGCCGTCCACGAGAATCGCATGAACCTTAAGCACCGCAACAACGTCAGCGTGATGGGCAACGGGATGGCGACCCTGGTGTTCTCCCATGGGTTCGGCTGCAACCAGGCGATGTGGAATTACCTGGCGCCAGTATTCGTCGAGCGCTTTCGCGTGGTGATGTACGACCTGGTCGGGGCCGGCCTGTCGGACCTCAGTGCATTCGACAAAGCCAAGTACGGCACGCTGTACGGCTATGCCCAGGACCTGAACGAGATTATCGAAGCCTTTGCCATAGGCCCGGTGATCTTGGTCGGCCACTCGGTCAGCGCGATGATCGGCACCCTCGCCGACCGCATGAACCCCGGGCGCATCGCCGCCCATGTGATGATCGGTCCGTCGCCGCGCTACATTGATGACGTGGGTTATGTCGGCGGTTTCAAGCGCAGCGACATCGATGACCTGCTCGACACCCTCGACAGCAACTACTTGGGCTGGTCCAGCGCCATGGCCCCGGTGATCATGGGTGCGCCTGGGCAACCGGCCTTGAGCGACACGCTGCGCGACAGTTTCTGCCGCACCGAACCCGACATCGCCAAGCAGTTTGCGCGCGTGACCTTTTTGTCGGACAACCGCCAGGACGTGATCGGCCTGACCGCCCCGGTGTTGATCCTGCAATCGAGCGACGACCTGATCGCACCGCTGGCCGTGGGTGAATACCTGCACCGCATACTGCCCAACAGCACGTATTGCCTGGTGGACAATGTTGGCCATTGCCCGCACATGAGCGCGCCGCATGCCTGCGCCGCCGCGATGCAAAGTTTCCTGGCGCCGTGGGCGAATACTGATGTCGGTTGACCTGTTCGACAACGCCGCCTGTGCCCTGGCCGTCACCGCAGAAGACGGCACGATCCTGCAAGCCAACGCGTGGTTCAGCGAATGGCTGGGCTTGAGCAGCGCCGAGCTGTGCGGGCGGCGCTTTCAGGATTTGCTGACCATGGGCGGGCGGATTTTCCACCAGACCCACCTGGCGCCGATGTTGCGCCTGCGCGGCAGTGTCACCGAAGTGAAGCTCGACATGCTGCACCACGACGGGCACAAAGTGACCGTGCTGCTTAATGGCAACAAGCGCGAACAGGCCGACGCTGTGGTCTACGACCTCGCGCTGTTCGGCACCACCGACCGCGACAAGTACGAACGCGAGTTGCTCAACGCGCGCAACCTGGCCGAAGCGCTGTTGCAGGAAAAAACCGCCACCGAAATCGCGCTGCAGCAGGCCCAGGCGCAATTGAGCGAGGCCTATGCCATTGCCCAGCGACGCGCGTTGTTTGCCGAGCAGATGGTGGCGATCGTCAGTCACGATTTGAAGAACCCCCTGACGGCCATCCGTATGGCGTCCGACTTTCTAAAGCGCGGCGAGCGCACGACCAAGGAGCATCAGTTGTTGGGCCATATCGCCCAGTCGTCCGAGCGCGCCCACCGGATGATCGCCGACTTGCTCGACTTCACCCAAGCCCGGGTTGGCCAAGGCATCACCATCAAGGCCGCGCCGCTGGATTTGCACGCTGTGATTGCGCGCGCGGTGGATGAACTGCGCGTGGCCTTCCCCAAGGCCACGTTGGAACATCAAGCCCAAGGTCATGGCGATGCCTGCCTGGATGCCGACCGAGTGCAGCAGATCATCGGTAACCTGGTGGCCAACAGCGTGGCGTATGGCGACCCTCTCCAGCCGATCACCATCACCTCACGGCTAGGCGATACCGGCTGCGAAGTGGCGGTGCACAACCACGGCGCGGTGATTCCAGAAATGCTGCTGGCCGGCCTGTTCGAGCCCATGACCCGTGGCACCGACCAAGGCAGCGGTGTGCGCAGCGTGGGCTTGGGCCTGTACATCGTGCGCGAGTTAGCCAGAGTGCATGGCGGCGACGTAGCGGTAAGTTCCTGCGCCCGTTACGGAACGACATTTACCGTAAGGTTTTAGAACAGATACGCCGTGCCTTGCATGATCGGCTCGACGCTGCCGGTCAATACCACACCGCCCTGCCCGTCCCACTGCACCGTGACCGTGCCGCCGTCGCACGGCACCTGCACCGTCTCCAACAAAAAAGGTGCAATGCGGGTTGCCCATGCGGATGAACCTTACCTGCCTGTGACGACGTAACTGGCAGCCCACTCGGCAGACTGGATCAATGCCTGCTATTTGAAGTAAGCGCGGCTAGACTGGCCGGGTTCCCCTTGCAAAGGATTGATGATGCTTATTGTGTTCAGCGGCCTGCCCGGCACCGGCAAAACTACAATTGCCACCGAACTGGCACGCCAGATAGGTGCGTTTTACCTGCGTATCGATGTGATTGAGCAGGCGCTTCGGGACGCCGGCGTGTTGGCTGGCGATGTGGGTGCCAGCGGTTATGACGTGGCGAATGCGCTGGCGTTAAGTAATTTGCGCCTGGGGCACCGGGTCATTGCTGATGGTGTGAACCCGGTCAGGGAAAGCCGGGCGGCGTGGAAGGTCGTGGCGACGGCGGCAGGCGTTGAGTGGCTGGATATTCAAGTGATCTGTTCGGATCAGCAGGAACACCAGCGCCGCGTTGAAAGCCGTTCAGGTGATATTGCCGGCTTGGTCCCGCCTACTTGGCAGTCAGTATTGGCGCATGAGTATGAGCCTTGGGATGAACTGCCGCTGACGGTCGATACAGCGCTTGTGACAGCGGATCAGGCTGTGGCGCTTGTCCTCAAGCACATCTGACAGTTGGCGGGCGGGCTTGTTGTGGCAAGCCCGCCCGCCACAGGTAAGCTGCCGACCTTAAAGCACAGCCCCCATCGCCTTCATCAACACCAGGTCGCGCCCATAGATGTCCGGCGCGTACACCAGGCCACCCTGGCGATCGACTTCCACCGTCCAGTACCCCAACAGCACCGGCACCGGTGTGGCCAGCCGGAATTCATGGGTCACGCCGGTGGCGAGCAGTTCGTCGGTGCGCGTGCGTTCGGCCGGGCTTACCAGCAGGTCGCGCAGCAACAACGGTTGCTCGACCCTCACGCAACCCGAGCTAAACGCACGTGGCCCTTTGGTAAACAACGGTTGGCTCGGTGTGTCATGCAAATACACCGAGTACGGGTTGGGAAAGCGCATCACGATCTTACCCAGCGGGTTGCGCGGGCCGGCGTCCTGGCGCAGGAGAATATTGCCGGGGTGCGCCCAATCGATCTGTTCAGGCGCCAACGGGCGGCCTTCAGGGTCGAGCACTCGCAGGTTCTGCTGGCGCAGGTATTGAGGGTTAAGGCGGATGGCCGGGAGTTTGTCCTCACGCATGATGGTCGGCGGGATGGTCCAGGTGGGGTTCAGGGTCAGCCGGGTGATACGCGACTTAAGCAGCGGCGTCTGGCGCTCGGCACGCCCGACTTGCAAACGGGTTTGCCACACAGGGATACCGGCCTGGTAGACGCTCAATTGCGCGGCGGCGACGTTGACCAGTACGCCTTCGGGCTCCAGGTCCTGGGCCAGCCAACGGAAACGCTCGAGGTTGATACGCAGTTGGTCGCGGCGCATCGCCGGGCTGATGTTGAGCTCGGCCACGGTGCCCGCGCCGATCACGCCATCGGCCTGCAATGAGTGGCTGAGCTGGAAGGCCTTGACCGCCTTGACCAGTTCGTCATGGTATTGCTTGCCATTGCCGCTGGGCGCGTTCGCCAGGTAGCCACCGCGGTACAAGCGCAGCGCCAGTTCCGGCACGCGAGGGTCGTCCATGCCAGGGCGCAGCAATGGCCCGCTGGCGACCGGGTCCCAATGTGGCAACGGTTGCAGGCGCACGGTGGCATAGGCATTGCGCAAACTGCGGTAAAGGTCGGCGCTGGGGCGCGCCTGATCGAAAGCGCGGGCCATGTCTTGCAGGCCACTGGCAGCGAAGGCCAGCACCTCGGTATTCAGGTCGCGGGTCGGCGGCTGGGAATGCCACAGCGGCTCGAAGCGTGATTGCTGCAGGCGCCCATAATGCAGATCCTGCAGGGCTTGCAGGTACTGGCGGCTGACGTCGATATCGCTGCACAGCACGTTGGCCGTGGCGTACGCCGCGGGCAGGCTATAGTGGGTGGGGTCCAGGCCGTCGTCAGCCAGCATCAGCAACTGTGTGTGCAAGGCTTGGCGGCGAGTATCGTCTGTCCACAGCGGCACATCACCCTGCTGCTGGTAAAACGCTTGCAGGCGCGATTGCGTCGCCGCGTCGATATGGGCAACAAGGCTTGGGCAAACGCCTGGCAACTGCGCGAGGGCCTGTTGCACCGGGCTTGTAGACGCCACAGGGACAAGATCCAGCGGCAGCGCATCGGCTGTCGCGACCAGTGGTGCAACGAGCAGGCAAATGCTCAAGTAACATGCGTGTTTTTTGAACAATTGACTTGGCTCCAATCCACAGCGGGGGACGCTTTTTAGATGCTGACTTTTATGTGCCGCTTCGGCTTGATCACCGTCACCCTGGCTACGCTGAGCAATTTTGCGCTCGCCGCCAATGGGAATCCTCCTAACTTGTATAGCAGCCTGGCGCGCTCGGCTCCAGAACTCAATCCCACTGTATTGAAAAGCGCCCTGAGCGCCGTGCAGTGCGCGGTCAATAACGGTGAGGAACGTTCAGAGCGCCTCGCGGTTATTGACTACTCCCAGCCCTCGACCGCTCGTCGGCTGTGGATCTTCGATTTACGCAAAAAAACCTTGGTGCTGCGCGACCTGGTGGCCCACGGAGCAAAATCCGGGGAAAACTTCGCCACCCAATTTTCCAACCTCGAAGGCAGCCACCAGTCCAGCCTGGGCCTGTTCCGCACCCAGGAAAGCTACCTCGGCGCTCACGGCTACTCGCTGCGCATGGACGGCCTGGAGCCCGGTTTTAATGATCAGGCGCGTGACCGCGCGCTGGTGATCCATGCGGCCGACTACGTCAATTCTGCGTGGAGCAAGCGCGAAGGTCGTATCGGTCGTAGCCAGGGCTGCCCGGCCGTACGCCCGCAGGTGGCGCGCCAGGTGGTGGATAAGCTCAAGGATGGGCAGTTCATGTTTTCCTGGTACCCGGACCAGCGCTGGTTGAAGTCTTCAACCTATCTCAACTGCAAGCCCCAACAGGTGGCGAGTAGTCGTACAATCCGTGGTGGTTAGCCTGTCCCCACAGATAAGAGAGAGCGTCGCATGCTTTTACACCAATCCACCTGGATCGAGATCGGGCAGTTTCTGGAACGCAGCCGTACCGTGGTGATTCCCATCGGTTCCAACGAACAGCACGGCCCCACCGGCCTGCTGGGCACTGACTGGATGTGCCCGGAGATCATCGCCCATGAGGCGCAGAAGAACGCCGACCTGCTGATCGGCCCAACCTTCAACATCGGCATGGCCCAGCACCACTTGGGCTTTCCCGGCACCATTTCCCTGCGCCCTTGCACCTTCATCGCCGCGATTGGCGACTGGGTGCGCTCGTTGGCCGGGCATGGTTTCGAGAAAATCCTGTTTCTGAACGGTCACGGCGGCAACATCGCCACCATTGAAGCGGCGTTTTCCGAGCTGTACGCCGAAGCCAGCTTCGCCCGCCGCCCGGCCGGTTTCGCGCTCAAGCTGGTGAACTGGTGGGATCTGGAAGGCGTCACCGACCTGGCCCAGCGCCAATTCCCGGTAGGCCACGGTAGCCATGCCACGCCATCGGAAATCGCCGTGACGCAGTGGGCGTACCCGGATTCAATCAAGTCAGCCGACTATTCGCCGCAAATCGCCAACACCGGGCCGATCCGTGAGGCGCTGGACTTCCGCGCACGCTTCCCTGACGGGCGCATGGGTTCGGACCCGGCGCTGGCGACCGTGGAAAAAGGCGGTGAGTTGGTGGCGTTGGCGGCTAAAGGGCTGGTCAAGACCGTGAACAGCTTCAGTAGCGAAGCAAAACCCTAAGCACTACACAAAGCAAAATGTGGGAGCGGTGTATTGCCTTTAGCTACTTGCAGTCCTGGGCCGCCAATTCAAGCCGCGACGGCTTGATCGCCGAGGCCAGCGGCTTGCGCTCATACAGGAACACTTTGGTGCCGCCCTGGGACTTGTAGGCCTCCAGCACGTCATCAGCGGCAATCTTGCTGGTCAATACCACCTTGGCGTGGCGTGAGTTCTGCGTCACGGTCGAGCTGATACCGTGCTTTTCAAGCTTGGGCAGTACGCATTGCACGTAGCTTTCGGGTGTCTTTTCCGTTTGCAGCGTCAGGGTCGGAGCATTGGGAGCCGTGATACAACCAGTCAGCAACAGCGAAGCAAAAGCCAGGGCCGGGACAAAAAAAGAGCGCATAAACATTCCTGAAAATTAACCAATAGGGTTCACATCAATCCGCACGTCATCCGGCGCGGACCAGGGCCTTGAGCGACGCATCAAACTGCTTCAACGCATCAAGCTGCACATCACGTTGCTGTTCAATCTGCGCGGCAATCTCGGGAGCCGCCTTGTCATGCACCCAAACCGACGCCACCTGCTTGTGCACCGAGCCTTCGGCTTTAGCGATGTATTGCAGGTCCGCATCATAGAACCGAGCAACAAAACGCGCCTCGACCTGGTCGTTACGCTGGGTCAGCAGTTGGTTATGGGTGTCGAGCATCACCACCACATCGGGATGAGCCTGCACCAGCTCATCCAGGCTGCTATAGACCGTCACGCTGCGAAAAGTGCCCTGCAATGAACTCATCAACCAATCAATCGCCAGTTCCGGGTCGGAGCTGTTGACGAACGCCTCACGGATGCGCCCGTCAAGGGCATCCTTGGCGCCGTTCATGGCCATAGCGTGGTAGCGTTCAAGGTAACTAAGGTTGTCGCGGGTGTTTTCGCTGTACAAAACCCCTACCGACTGCGCGTGCTGCAGGGAGTCTACGCTACTGGCGAGTGGCAGCAAATGGCCAGCACCTAGATCATCAGCAATTGCCGGGTTGGCCAGCACCGTGGTGCCGAGCATCAGCATGATTAAACCCAGTTGGGTTATCGTCCTCATCGCGCATTTCCTTGAACAGCGTCTGGATGAGGTGATTCTGCGCTTTTGGCATAAAAACAGAACTTGCGAAGCTTGATGGTGACTATCATTTGAACCGATAGTGTCGGGTATATCGATTTCTATAAAACTATAAGGACCACGCTATGAAGCCCCACCAGAAAACCTTCGACCGCATCCGCGAAGCCGTACTGCCGGAGTTTCGCGAGCGGGTCGCCGATTACCTGGTCGATTATGAGCGCGTATTGCAGGACCCGGCCCCCGACGCCGATCAGTGCAACGCCAGCGCCCAGCAACTGCGCGGCTACCTACGGGGCTTGAACACCACACGGGTGCTGGGCATGGCGGACTGGGAAGACCTGGATCGGCGTGTGGCCCACGAATGGCTGTAAACCGCTAGAGCGGCGGGCGTTGCAGGTCGACCCACGCCTGCACTGATGGCCGCTGCCATTGGCGCTGTGCGTAATCCACCAACTCGGCCGGCACACTGTCACCATTGAGAATCAAGCGGTTGAGCATCACCGCCAGGTCCACATCGGCAATTGACCAGTCGCCGAACAAATACTTGGAATTGCCTGCCAGCAATGCCTGCGCCGCACTGACCAGCTTACGCGCGGCCGCTTCGCCGTCGGGCGACAATGGCGGCATTCTCTGCCCGTAGAACACCACTAACGTCGAACGCTCCTGGCGAATCGGCAACAAGTCGCTGCGCAGCCACGCCTGCACCTGTCGCGCCTTCGCCCGCTGTTTTGGCCCGCTGGGGTACACCGGCGTTTCGGGGTAGACCTGCTCCAGGTATTCGGTGATTGCGGAAGATTCCGACAGCGCAAAGTCGCCTTCCACTAACGTCGGCACGCGCTGTGTCAGGGACAATTGGGCGTAGTCCCCAGCTTTGTGTCGTGCGCTGTCCAGGTCGACGGTATGCGTGTCAAACGCCAGGCCTTTTTCGTGCAAGGTCACGAACACGGACATGGCATAAGGGCTGGTGAATTGGGCATCAACATATAAGCGCAGCGCGTGTGGATTCATAGCGGGGTCTCTTTGAGTGAGCGCCCAATCTACGAGATTGGCGGCAAACATAACAATGCGCGCTTTTTATGGGGGCATTCCTGGGGGGAATGCCAACAGCACACGCACGTACTGTTCCTGGCGATACGTAAACAACCAACAATCAACCACGCCTAAGCGCTTTCCCTAAGCGTTTTTCAACGCCTGATCAAATAGATAAGCCATCATATTATTTAAAAACACCTCCTGTCCGGTATCGACCGCAGTGCCTGTAATGTCATACGACACAAGATTTATATCACTGACGGCAACGACCCTATCCAGAGTACCCCCTACAGTCCAGGCAAGCACATTAGTGCCAACAGTCGCTAAGACCCTACTCCCCGCAGGAAGCTGTGCGGCGCTGATTGCGAAGGCGCCAGAGCCTTTTAACGGAATGCCAGAAGAGTCGCCAAAATAAGTGTTTAAATACTCGGTTGTCGAGGACACTCCCGTGTAGGTTTGCACAAACGTTCCGGTCAGGGTACCGACATGCCCAAATTGCTGGAGGACATTGATCGCACCGGCCGTCGGAGAATGGTCACAGACCAATAGTATAACGCCCCCTCGTTCAGCATATTCCTTCAATCTAATGGCGTCTGCAACCGTAAAGCTGCTCAAATAAAGCCCCACCAGCAGCACATCATATCTGGCTTTTAGTTGAGCCGCAGTCACAGACGAGCCGAGGATGTCGGCCGACGCATTGGCCGTGTTAACCGCCTGTACTTTTTTATATATTCCTGCCGGGCCGTAATTTGAAGGTGCCTCTACCTGCTGCTTGAAATTTGAATACTTAGAATCAATGATTGTGTTCTCTGAGCAACCTAACTGTATGACTGGCAATGTTACCGGTAACGCAACCGTGTCAACCGGATCAACCGGATCAACCGGATCAACCGGATCAACCGGATCAACCCGCTTAATCGGCACAGACGAACAGCAGGCATGGTGCGCGTGAACGTGTACATGCACATGTATCTCTCCACCGTGTTCGGCACAGTGTCCAGAGTGTTTGTCACAACATTCCGGACTCTGTGTGCAGGACACTTCACGTGGGCATTGGGTTGAATCAGACATGATTGATACTCCTGTAGGCCGTGAGCGCTCAGCGCACAGGCGGGTGAATAACGCATCATCAGTGTTCATCAGTTCCGGCCGGAGACTGAAGAACGGACACTACATACCCAGCCCGGCGTGGCGTCTACTGTCAGAATTAACAGGTTCTTTTTCACCTAAACCCTGTAACAGTAGCCCTTCATTAATACCGATAGAATCAGGCTTAACCCGCAAACCCTCCTACCGTCAGGAGTTCACTCTCCTGATCAGTAGCCGTAAGGCCCAACACCGCATTGCGATGGGGAACGCGCGTGGACTCGTAACGGGTATCCTTGAGTGAGCGCCCAATCTAAGAGATTGGCGGCAAGCATAACAATGCGCCCTTTTTATGGTGGCATTCCTGAGGGGAATGCCACCAGCACACGCAACGTCCTTTTCCTGACCCTACGTGAACAATCAAAAACCCGCCGCACCTAAGCGCTTTTCAACGCCTGATCAAACAGATAAGCCATCATATTATTCAAGAATTTCTCCTGACCGTTATCCACTGTTTCGCCTGCCACATCAGAAGTCGTAAGTTCAACATCACTCATCGCGATCACCCGTTCCTTAGTACCTCCTACGGTCCAGAAAAGTACATGGGTGCCGGAAGTCGCTAATACCCGACTGCCAGCGGGAAGTTGCGCTGGCGTTAACGCTATTGCTGCAACCCCTTTAAGCGGTACACCGGAAGACGAACCAAAATAACTGCTTAAGTTTTCGGTCGCCGAAGAGACGCCGCTGTATGCGCCTGGGATAACGCCACTGAAGGAACCGGTGTGTCCAAATTGTTGCAGAACATTCGTCGCACCAGAAGACGCACCCTGATCGAACGCCAATAGCACAACCCCTCCTAACGCAGCATATTCTTTTAACCTGACAGCGTCTGCCACCGAAAGAAGGCTCTGATAGAGCCCAATAGAAAGTACATCGTAGGTCGCTTTTAACTGTGCCGCCGTTAACGCGGAAGAAATGACATCTTTTGACGCATCTGAAATTTTCACCGCCTGAATTTTATTATAAACGCCACTCGCGCCATAATTTACAGGCGCGTTGACTTGCACCTTCAAGCCAGGATAACCGGGACTACCGAATGTAGAACCGCTAAAGCCAAGCCTGATGACGGGTAGTTCAATTGGCTTAACGGGGTTATCCGGCTTCTGATCGAGTTTCTGATCAGGTTTTTCAGCGGGCTGTTCAACCGAACGAACCGTCTTGGACGGGCGGCAGTGATGGTGTCGGTGAATGTGTATATGCACATGCACCTGTTCACCGTGTTCGGAACAGCTGCCAGGGTGGTTGTCACAACATTCCGGACTCTGTGTGCAGGACACTTCACGTGGGCATTGGGTTGAATCAGGCATGATTAATACTCCTGTGGGCCCTGAGCGCTCAGCGCACAGGCGGGTGAATAACGCATCATCAGTGTTCATCAGTTCCAGCCGGAGACTGAAGAACGGACACTACATACCCAGCCCGACGTGGCGTCTACTGTCAGAACTAACAGGTTCTTTTTCAACTAAACCCTGTAACAGTAGCCCGTCATTGATATCGATAGAATCAGGCCTAACCCGCACACCCTCCAATCTTCAGGAATTCACTCTCCTGATCAGTGTAAGGCCCAACACCGCATTGCGATGGGGAACGCGCCCGAACCGATCAACGATGTTTGCGGGCTCTTTCGCCCAAGGGTAGCGACTGGCAGGAGGCAACGATCTGGCGGGGTAAGGGCACGCTAAGTACTTATCGCATTCAAGTCCGCACGCAACGACGTCGGCAGCGCAACACTGACAAACCACTGTGGGTGGACTTAATGCCGATGGCGGAGTTTCAGCCAACGTCTTTGCCAGCTGACCCACCGCTATCGGGAGCAAGCCCCCTCCCACATGTTCACCCCGCGTTACGCCAGTTCAGCCCGCAGTTGGCGCGCAGCGGTGACCATATGGATCAACGCCGCTTCCGTCTCCGGCCAGCCGCGGGTTTTAAGACCGCAGTCCGGGTTGACCCACAGGCGCTCGGCCGGAATTCGCTTGGCCGCCTTGCGCAGCAAATTGGCCATTTCCGACGCATCCGGCACGCGTGGCGAGTGGATGTCATAGACGCCCGGGCCAATGTCGTTCGGGTAAGCGAAGGCTTCGAACGCCTCCAGCAGTTCCATATCGGAGCGCGAGGTTTCGATGGTGATCACGTCAGCATCCATCGCCGCAATAGACTCGATCACATCGTTGAACTCGCTGTAGCACATGTGCGTGTGGATCTGGGTTTCGTCGCGCACGCCACAGGCGCACAGGCGGAAGACTTCGGTGGCCCAGTCCAGGTAGTGCTGCCACTGCGCCCGGCGTAAGGGCAAGCCTTCGCGGAACGCGGCTTCGTCGATCTGCACGATCTTGATGCCGGCGGCTTCCAGGTCGACCACTTCGTCACGAATCGCCAATGCCAGCTGCCGCGCCTGCACTTCGCGGCTCACGTCTTCACGCGGGAACGACCACATCAGCATGGTCACCGGGCCGGTCAGCATGCCCTTCATCACCTTGTGGGTGAGGCCTTGGGCGTAGCGGATCCACTCCACGGTCATGGCTTTCGGGCGGCTGAGGTCGCCGAAGATCACCGCGGGCTTCACGCAACGCGAGCCGTAGCTTTGCACCCAGCCGAAGCGGGTGAACACATAGCCGTCGAGCTGCTCGGCGAAGTACTCAACCATGTCGTTACGTTCGGCTTCGCCGTGTACCAGCACGTCCAGGCCGAGGTGTTCCTGCACTTCAACGGCATGCTTGATCTCGCTGTGCATGGCTTCAACGTATTCGGCTTCGCTCAACTTGCCGGTTTTAAACGATTGGCGCGCCAGGCGAATCGAGGCGGTTTGCGGGAACGAACCGATAGTGGTGGTCGGGAACAGCGGCAGCTTCAGGCCGGCACGCTGCTTCTCGATACGCTGGGCAAACAGCGACTGGCGCTGACTGTCCTTGGCGGTGATCGCGGCCACTCGGGCTTGCACGGCTGGCTTGTGAATACGTGGTGAAGCCGCGCGGGCCGCTTGCACGGCGCGGCTTTCAGCCAGGGCGGCGAGCACATTGGGGGCTTCAGACTCATTGACGGCTTGAGCCAGCACCGCCACTTCCGTGCACTTCTGCACCGCGAAGGCCAGCCAGCTCTTCAGCTCGGCATCCAGCGTGTCTTCACGGCCCAGATCAACCGGGCTGTGCAGCAGCGAACAGGACGGCGCGACCCACAGGCGATCGCCCAATTTTTCATGAGCATGCCGCAAGGTCGCCAGGGCTTTTTCCAGGTCGCAGCGCCACACGTTACGGCCATTGACCACGCCCAGGGACAGCACTTTATACGCCGGCAGGCGGTCGAGAATGGTCGGGTACTGGTCCGGCGCACGCACCAGATCGATGTGCAACCCATCGACCGGCAGGTTGGCGGCCAGGCCGAGGTTCTCTTCCAGACCGCCGAAATAAGTCGCCACCAGCTTTTTCAGCGGGTCGCGCTGGATTTGGTTATAGGCGCGCTCAAAGGCGTTTTTCCAGTCTTGCGGCAAGTCCAGCACCAGAATTGGCTCGTCGATCTGCACCCAGTCCACGCCCAGTTCAGCCAGGCGCTGGAAGATCTGACCGTACAACGGCAGCAGACGGTCGAGCAGGTCAAGCTTGTCGAAGTCGCCGCCCTTGGCCTTGCCCAGCCACAGGTAAGTCAGCGGGCCGATCACCACGGGCTTGACGTTGTGACCCAGGTCGCGGGCTTCCTTGACCTCTTCGAACAGCTGCTCCCAACCCAGCTGGAACTGCTGGTCGGCGCTGAATTCAGGCACCAGATAGTGGTAGTTGGTATCGAACCACTTGGTCATCTCCTGGGCGTGGGCACCGCCACAGCAGCTGTCGCTGACGCCACGGGCCATGCCGAACAAGGTGTGCAGCGTGGCTTTACCGTCGGCTGGGCGGAAGCGCTCGGGAATCACACCGAACATCAGCGAGTGGGTGAGGACTTGGTCGTACCAGGCGAAATCACCGGCCGGCAACAGCTCAATACCCGCTTGTTTTTGCAGGGCCCAGTGCGCCTTGCGCAGGTCACGGCCCACAGCACGCAGGCCGGCCTCGTCGAGCTCGCCCTTCCAAAACGCTTCCTGCGCTTTTTTCAGTTCACGATCGCGTCCAATGCGCGGAAATCCAAGGGAATGAGCGACTGCCATGACTTACAACTCCAATGTCGATATTTGATGGCAGCCATTGTCGACAGACACTCATAGTGAGACAAACTCATTTTATTCTAGATGATCACAAGATTTGTTCATGTTGAAGCGACGTGCAGATAGAACGCGTGAACCATGAAATACGCACACACAGCCAACGCCAGTCCCATGCAGCGGTTGAACCACGTGAACGCCGCCGCCCCGCTGATCCTGCGGCCTAACATGGCGCCCAACAAGGCGTACACCCACGGCGCACCGACGGCACCCAGCCCGAGCAAAGCCGAAACCCCGGCGATGGACGCCCCGGTAATATGCGCCGCCGGCAACATCACGCTGGTAATCGGCAAGACCGCGACGATGCCCTTGGGGTTGAGCAACTGGATCACCAGGCCATTCCAGAACGTGA
This sequence comes from Pseudomonas sp. 1152_12, assembly GCF_052850675.1. Classification (NCBI taxonomy): domain Bacteria; kingdom Pseudomonadati; phylum Pseudomonadota; class Gammaproteobacteria; order Pseudomonadales; family Pseudomonadaceae; genus Pseudomonas; species Pseudomonas sp. 1152_12. Next base: position 148,735 of record NZ_VXCW01000014.1, read on the forward strand.
GCGCCTTGGCCGGCGTACTTGAAGATTCTTCAACCTCGGTGCGGGCGGTGAACACCTGGTAGGCCAGGTACAGCGTGTACACACCGCCAACCAGCGAGATATACGGCAGCGCCGCCTGGGACATGATCGCCTCGCCGGTGTAGCCAAACAGCACGAACATCAGCAGCATCGCGCAACCCACGCCGAGGTAGAAACCACTGGAGCGACGCAATTTGCCGGTGAGCCCGGCATTCAGGCCCATCAGGTTCACGGGCCCGGGGCTGTACATGACGCTGAAGGCGTAGAGAAAAATGTCCATGGGGAACCTGCAGTAGAAGAAGTGCGACGAGTCTACTGAGGCGGTTTGCGCTCAATCTTGTACGTTTGTGGTTCACCCTGTGGCGAGTCAGCCGAGGCCAAGGGGTTCAGGGCAATGCCCAGGCCGCCGGTCAATACGCTGAGTAGATTCAAAGTAGCTTTCATCAGGACGAACTCCGGCGTGAAACGCAAGTTCCGGGCGCAAAATAAGGGCAGCAGGATGCACGCGACCAAACGCGGTTGGCCGCCGCGTTAACAAACGTTTAAGTGCTTAGTTGAGTGAAGTGAACCTCCGTAAAACCTCAGTCAATCAATCCATGAGCGTCATAAAACGGATACGGCCCCGGGTAGTCCCCGAACACGCCGTTGTGGCTGATCAAACCTTGCTGCTCATCCCAGCGGTGCAGCAGATACCCTGCCGGTTCCAGGTTGAAATGCGCGGGCGCGGCGTCTTGCAGGTCGAGCACGATCTGGTGCGAAGTGCCGGGGCACACGCAACTCAGGCTGCCGCCAAACCGCCGTTGCATCGGCCGGTGCAGGTGCCCGCACAACAGGCGTTCCACTTGCGGGTGCCGGGCGACAACGCGCTCCAGGGCAGTGGCATTGATAAAGGCTTCGCGGTCCATATGGCCGATGCCGCTGATAAACGGCGGGTGGTGCAGGATCAACAAGGTCGGTGCCTTGGGACGTAGTGCCAATTGGTCGTCGAGCCATTGCAACTGGCTGTCGAGCAATTGGCCGCCGTGAGCCCCCGGAATCGTCGAGTCGAGACCGATCAGGCGCAGCGGATACTCATCCACCACCCAATCCAAGGGGCCATCGGCCGACGCCGGCAAATAAGCGTGATCACTGAAGGCTTCCAGCAATGGCGCGCGGCTGTCGTGGTTGCCGGGCACCAGGTAGCACGGCATGTGCAGGCGCGCCAACGCCAGATGCAGCACGGCGTATTCATCGGCGCGGCCGAAGTCCACCAGGTCGCCGCTGATCACCACGATATCGGGCCGTGGGTAGCTGGCGTTCAGGTGGTCGACGGCACGGCGCAGGGCGCCCAACGTATCCACCACGCCATAGGTCAGGCGGTTGCCGGCTTTAAGGTGTAGGTCGCTGATCTGTGCGACAAGAAACGGACGGTTCAAAATAGGCTCTCACGCATTCAGGGTGAACAACATGTGCGGCGCAATCGCCAGAGCAATCGGCGCGCCGACGCGGTGCAACTGGTTGTCGCTGCTGTCCACCAGCAGCGGTTGCGGGGCGCCGACATCCACCAGCAGGCGGCTTTGGGCGCCCTGGAAAAACTGCGCCAGCAAGTGACCGTGCAAGTGCCCTTCGTCCTCCATCACCCGCAGGTGTTCGGGGCGGCAGTACACGGTGCTCGGCAAGTCGAGCGCATGCCACGGCAGCTCGCCGCCGCAGACTTTCAGGCCGTGGGCGCTGCGCTCCAGCACCGTGAAGGCGTTGAGGTTGCCGACAAAGCCTGCGACAAACGCATTGGCCGGCTGCTGGTAAATCTGCCGTGGGCTGGCCAGTTGCGCGGCGCGCCCCTGCTCCATCACCAGGATGCGATCACCCAAGGCCATGGCTTCGCCTTGATCGTGGGTGACGAACACCGAGGTGATGCCCAGCCCGCGCAGCAGTTGGTCCAGCTCACTGCGCAGGCGCTCGCGCAATTGCGCATCCAGGGCCGCCAACGGCTCATCCAGCAACAGCACTTTGGGGCGCGGTGCGAGCGCGCGGGCCAGGGCCACACGCTGACGCTGGCCGCCCGACAGCTCATGGATGCTGCGCTGGCCGTGGTGCTGCAAGCCCACCAATTCCAACAGCTCGTCGCAGCGCTTGTTGCGCTCAGGCGCCGACATGCCGCGAATCTTCAGACCATAGACAATGTTGCCGGCCACATCCAGGTTAGGAAACAGCGCGTAGTTCTGGAACACCATGCCCACATCCCGTCGCTCGATGGGCAGGCGCGTGACGTCTTGATCGCCGAAAAACACCTGACCGACGTCCGGGCGCTCCAGGCCTGCGATCAGGCGCAGGGTGGTGGTTTTGCCACAGCCCGACGGGCCGAGAATCGCCAGGGTTTCGCCGCCTTCGACGGTCAGGTTCAGGTCATGCACGGCCACGGTGCCGTCGGCGAATGCCTTGCGACAGCCTTGCAGGCGGATAGTGATAGCGGTCATCGACGCTCTCCACGGGACAAACGAGCACTGATGGCCTGCAACGCAATCAGCAGCGGCACGATCATCAGCAAGAAGATAAGGGTGTAGGCGCTGGCGATTTCCAGGCGCGCCGAGGCATAGCTGTCGGCCAACCCCACCGGCAGCGTCTTGGTCATCGGCGTGTGCAGCATCCAGGTCAGGTTGAACTCGCCCAGGCTAAGGGTGACCACCATCAGCACACCCGCCAGAATTCCCGCACGACAGTTGGGCACCACCACGCTGAAAAACCGCTTGATCGGCCCCGCACCAAGGCTGGCCGCCGCCTCTTCCAATAACGGCAGTTGCTGGCGCTGCATCACCGCCATCACCGGGCGCACCAGGAACGGCAAGGTGAACAGCACATGGCCGACAAGGATGAACAACCCACTGCTGCGAAAGCTGCCGAACTGGCCGTAAGTCAGCAGCAACGCCAACGCGCTGGCCAAGCCCGGCATCGCCACCGGCAGCACCATCAACTCCTCGAAGGCGCGGCTGAAGCGGTTGTTCATACGCACCAGGCCGTAAGCCGCCGGCACGCCGAGCACGCACACGCAGACCGCACAGGCCAAGGCCAATTGCAGCGACAGCCACACCGTCGGCGAATAGGCCTGCCACACCTGGATCAACCAGTCGAAGGTCAACCCACTGGACAGGCCCACGAAGAAATTACGCGTCAACCCGGCCAGCAACGACATCACAACCGGCACCAACATGAAGGCGCACACCAGTAAGGTAAACAGCAGTTGGATCACGAACAGCGATGAGCGCTTCACAGGACGGTCCCCGCGTTTTTTACCAGGCGCCGCGTGAGCAGCAACACGGCCCAGGTCACCGCGCCGAGCACCACCGACAGCGCGGCGGCGACGCCAAAGTTGGCGTAGTTGGTGAACACGTTATAGATCGCCACCGGGGTGACATTCAGCCGCGTACCCAAGGTAAAAGCCGTACCGAAGGCGCCCATGGACGTGGCAAAGCAGATCGCCCCGCACGACGCCAACGCGGGCGACAGGCCTGGCACGATCACGTCGCACACCACCCGCCAATGCCCTGCGCCCAACGAATGCGCGGCCTCTTCCAGGCTGCGGTCGAGGCTTTCGCACGCGGCCATTACCGTGAGGATCACCCGCGGGATCGAGAAGTACAGGTAGCCGACAAACAACCCCGCCAGCGAGTACGCAAAGATCCAGCGCTCACCGGCCAGTTGCAGGCCCAAGGCTGCGAACAGGCCTTGGCGCCCGGCCAACAGGATCACCAGGAAACCCACCACTACGCCGGGAAACGCCAACGGAAACGTGAGCAAAGCCACCAAGGCCGAACGCCCGAAGAACTGCTGGCGCGCGAGAAATACGCCGCTGATGCCGCCGATCAGTAATGCCGCAAGCGTGACGACCATAGCCAGCACACAGGTTTGCACCAGGCTGCCTAAATACTGCGCGCTGCTCAGCACCTGCCAGTAACCGCTGCCTTGGCTGTCGCGGCTCTCAGCGCCCAGCAGCATCAAATGCGCCAGCGGCAACAGCCAGAACGCCAGCAGCAGCGCAAAGGCCGGGGCCAATGCCCAGGCGGCGTGTTTTGCCGATGTTGCCACTTACTTGACCTCGTTCAGGTAACGGGCGGCGAAGGCTTCCTGCACAGCGGCCATTTTTTCGTAGTCCACCACACCGGCGCGGGCGTAGTCGCTGTCGGGCAGGAACTGCGCCGCCACGTCAGCGGGCATTTTCATCGGCCGCACTGGGCGCAGATACGCCTTGGCCCACAGGGCCTGGCCCTCGTCGGAGAGCACGAAATCGAGGACCTTTTCAGCGTTGGCGCGGTGCGGCGCATTGGCCACCGCGCTCATCACGTACGGCACGCTGATGCTGCCTTCTTTGGGGATCACGAAGGCGACGTTGACGTTGTCCTTGTAGCGCGCGCGGTAGGCGTTGAAGTCGTAGTCCACCAGGATCGGCAATTCACCGGACAGCACCCGCGCATAGGCGGTTTGCTTGGGCACGATGGGCGCGTTTTTCGCCAGCTTCTGGAAGTAGTCGATGGCGGGCGCGAAGTTATCCAGGTCGCCGCCCAAGGCCCGGTTGATGGCCACAGCGCAGACGTAGCCGACAAACGCGCTGGACGGGTCGAGGTAACCGACCATGCCTTTGTACTCAGGCTTGAGCAGGTCGGCCCAGCTTTGCGGCACCGGCAAACCGCCCAGCGCGTCGACGTTGACCATGATGCCCAAAGTGCCCGAATGAATCGCAAACCAGTGGCCGGCCGGGTCTTTCAAACCGGCGGGAATTTGCTCCCAGCCTTTAGGTTGGTAGGTGCCAACCACCTCGGCTTTTTGTGCCTGTAAGCCGAAGGTCACGCCGTAATACACCACGTCGGCCACCGGCGCGGCCTTCTCCGCCACCAACTGTGCCAGGGACTGGCCGGAGTTCTTGTTGTCCAGCGGCACTTGCACGCCCGTGCTGGCGGCGATGGCCTTGAGTTGGCTGCCCCAGTCAGCCCAATCCGGCGGGCAGTTGTAGCAAATCGCGGTTTCGGCCGCCTGGGCCAGGTGGGCCACGCCACACAGCAGCACGGCTGCCAGGGTTTTACTGAACGCGCGCATCAGGTGTCTCCTCAAGGGGTTGAGTGCTGTCGCCGGGCCGGATATGGCACGGCAGGCAATGGGAAATCGGGGCGTTACCGGCGATTTGCGCCAGCAGTTGATCAATCACGGTACTGGCCAGCAGGCCGATGGGCTGCACCACGCTGCACAGGGTCGGGTGCATCTGGGTGCCGAGGGCGATGCCGTCAAAGCCCATCACCGAGAGTTGCTCGGGCACATGCCAGGCGTTGCGGCGCAGCTCGGCGATCAGGCTGATCGCCAGGAAATCGTTGGAGCACACCAGCGCGGTAGGCGCCTGCGGGCCTTGGAGAAAAGGCTCGATCGCCGCGAACTCAGCCTGGGTGTGCGCCGGCATTTCAATCACCGGGCGGCTGTCCACACCGTACTCGCGCATCGCGTCGCAATAGCCGGCGTAGCGCAGGCGGGCACGGTCGGACTGCAAGGCGGGGCCGGCGACCATGCTGATGCGCCGGTGCCCCGCTTCGAGCAAATACCGCGTGGCCAGGGCCATGCCTGCGCGGTTGTCGACCGACACGGCGCTGTAGCTGGGGTTGCTGGGTTGGTGATAGGCGAGCACGAACGGCGTTTGTTCACTGGCCAGGCCATTGAGCACGCTATTGCTTTCAGCATCGGTGACCGTCAGCACCAAACCGTCGACGCGTTGGCGCAACAGTTCCTCCACCACGATGCTCTCGCGTTCGCTGCTGTAGTCGGTGGTCGCCAGCAACAGGCTGTAGCCGCGCAGCCGCGCGGCACGCTCCATGGCCTGGAACTGTTCGGCAAACACCGGGTTGAGCAAGTTGGGCACCACCACGCCGATCAGGTTGGTGGTTTGCAAGCGCAGTTGGCGGCCGAGCAAGTTGGGCCGAAAGCCCAGCTCGCGGGCGGCGGCGAACACTTGCTCACGGGTGGCCGGGCGCACTTGGTCGGGGGAAGCAAAGGTGCGGGCGGCGGTGGCACGGGATACGCCAGCCAACTGCGCAACGTCTTTCAGGTCGGTCATTGTCACTCGCTTTGAGATCGATCTCATTGGCGAGGACAGTAGCGAGGGAATATGGCAGCAAGGTGGTAGAGAGATGACGGTTTGATTGCAGTGATTGGGTTTGGCGCTAGCGCCCTTCAAACCCTCTGCCCTTATACTGCGCGCCTAGCCCTAATGCTCAAGGATGAATCATGCGTGTCATCGTCATCGGAGGCCTGGGTAACTTCGGGCTGCGTATCTGTCGGCGCCTGGCCTCGGAGCCTGGGATTGAGGTGATGGCTGCCAGCCGCAGCTCAGGCTCAGGCCTTTACACCCTCAGCGACGGCAGACAGGTCGCTACCCTGCCCCTGGACATTGGCGCCGCCGACTTCGAACAGCGCCTGGCGCAGGCCAAACCTGGCTTGGTGATTCACTGCGCCGGGCCCTTCCAGGGCCAGGATTACCGCGTCGCCAAGGCCGCCTGCGCGGCCGGGGCGCATTACCTGGACCTGGCCGATGGCCGCGCGTTTGTCGCGCAGTTCGCCGCCAACGTCGATGCCGAGGCGAAAGCCGCTGGCGTGCTGGCCATCTCCGGCGCCAGCAGCGTACCGGGGTTGTCCTCGGCGGTGGTCGATCAGTTGGCCCAGTCCTTTACCCGCATCGACAGCATCCAGACCGTCATCGCTCCCGGCCAACAAGCCGTGCGTGGGGTGGCGACCATCCAGGCGGTGTTCGGCTACGCCGGCCTTGAGTTCGAGCGCTGGAATGGCGGCGCCTGGACCCGACAGTTCGGCTGGCAGAACCTGCGCCGCTTTGACTTCCAAAACATCGGCAAGCGCTGGGGAGCGGCGTGTGATGTGCCTGACCTGGCGTTGTTCCCGGAACGCTATCCAGGCGTGCGCGACGTGGCTTTTCATGCCGCCCTGGAATTACCCGTGCAACATGTAGCCCTGTGGTTCGCCGCCGCACTGCGCCGCCTCGGCCTGCCCTTGCCGATCAGCCGTTACGCCGCGCAACTGGATGCGTTCGCCAGCCGTTTTCTCGACCGTTTCGGCAGCCCCACCGGCGCCATGCAGGTGCGCGTGCAAGGCTTGCGCAGCAACGGCCAGCCCGGCGCGCTGACCTGGCAGCTGACCGCGCCGGGCGGCGACGGCCCGGAGATCCCGTGCATGGCTGCCCTGCTGATCGCGCTCAAGCTGGCGACCAACCGGCTGGCGCAAACCGGCGCGTTTGCGTGCCTGGGCTTTTTGCAACTGGAGGAGTTCACCGCTGAGTTCGAGCGCTGGGGCTTCACCACCGCCATCGTCGAGGACAGGGCATGAGCCAGCGGCGCATCACGCTGGTCATGCCGGCCAGCGCCGCCGACACCTTCGAGGCGTTTCATAACCACAGCGTGCGTATGCAGTGGGACACGCTGCTGTCGCGCGCCGGTGTCGAAGGTGGCGGCAGCCATCCCTACAAAGGTGCGATCACCTTCAACCAAGGGCGCGGCTGGAAGCGCTATTTCGCCCTGCGCACGCGCTTCGTCAACTACGTGCCCGCCAAGGTGGCCGCCGCAGTATTGGTGGAACCTGCCGGCTGGTTCGATCAGTGGTCGGCGTCCATGCGCCATCGCGACCTGGATGGCGCCACCTCCGAGTTGATCTATACCTTCAACGTCGGCCTGCGCCCGCGCTGGCTCGGTTGGCTGCTGGACCCGTTGGCCAACCGCCTGTTCGAGCACGAAACCCGACAACGCTTCGCCGCGATGGCCGACTACTTGCGCCACCACCCGATAAACAGTCACGAAATTTCGCCAGAGTAACCGGCGACCGTGAATCGAATCGCGGCAAAATCCGCCCGCTAACCTTTCGATCTGATCCAAGTGCGGGCACAATGCGTGTCCTTTTTTGGCAGGCACCGCCGCAGGCTCTCAAAAATGATCAAAACGCCGTACTACCTCATCGATAAACAGAAGCTTCTGGTCAACCTGCAGAAGATTGCTTACGTACGCGAGCAGTCCGGCGCCAAGGCGTTGCTGGCGCTCAAGTGCTTTGCCACCTGGTCGGTGTTCGACCTGATGCAGGAATACATGGACGGCACCACCTCGTCGTCACTGTATGAGTTGAAACTCGGCCGCCAGAAGTTCGAAGGCGAGACGCACGCCTACAGCGTGGCCTGGGCCGACGATGAAATCGAAGAGATGCTGGATAACTGCGACAAGATCATCTTCAACTCGATCAGCCAGCTGCAACGCTTTGCCGAGCGCAGCGAAGGCAAGACCCGTGGCCTGCGCGTGAACCCACAGGTGAGCAGCTCCGACTACCTGCTGGCCGACCCGGCGCGCCCGTTCAGCCGCCTGGGCGAATGGGACCCGGTGAAGATCGAAGGCGTGATTGATCAGATCTCCGGTTTCATGTTCCACAACAACTGCGAAAACGGCGACTTCAGCCTGTTCGACAAGATGCTTGGCACCATCGAAGAACGCTTCGGTGCGTTGCTGCACAAGGTCAACTGGGTCAGCCTCGGCGGCGGCATCCACTTTACCGGTGAAGGCTATGCCATCGACGCGTTCTGCCAGCGCCTCAAGGCGTTCTCGCAGAAGTACGACGTGCAGGTGTACCTGGAGCCCGGCGAAGCGGCGATCACCAACAGCGCCTCCCTGGAAGTGACCGTGCTCGACACCCTCTACAACGGCAAGAACCTGGCCGTGGTCGACAGCTCCATCGAAGCCCACTTGCTGGACCTGCTGATCTACCGCCTCAACGCCAAGCTGGCACCGAGCGAGGGCGAACACACCGTCATGGTGTGCGGTAAATCCTGCCTGGCCGGGGACATCTTCGGCGAGTATCAATTTGATCGTCCGCTGGCCATCGGCGATCGGCTGTCGTTCATCGACACCGCAGGCTACACCATGGTCAAGAAAAACTGGTTCAACGGCCTGAAAATGCCGTCCATCGTAGTGAAACAACTCGACGGTACAGTCGAGGTGGTTCGTGAATTTGGTTACGACGACTACCTGTCCAGCCTTTCGTAAGCTGGCGGATATAGGAGAAATAAAGCAATTGAAAAAGAACGTTCTTATCATTGGTGCAGGAGGTGTCGCCAAGGTGGTGGCCCACAAGTGCGCGCAGCACAACGACGAACTCGGTCGTATTGCTATCGCGTCGCGCAACATCTCCAAATGCCAGGCCATCATCGACAGCGTCAAGGCCAAGGGTAGCCTCAAGGTTCCCGCCGAGATCCAAGCCTTCGCGCTGAACGCCCTGGACGTGGAAGCGACCAAGGCCCTGATCCGCGAGACCGACTCGCAGATCGTCATCAACGTAGGTTCCGCGTTCCTCAACATGTCGGTGCTGCGCGCCTGCATCGATACGGGCGTTGCGTACCTCGATACCGCCATCCACGAAGAGCCGGGCAAGGTCTGCGAGACCCCGCCGTGGTACGGCAACTACGAATGGAACCACCTGCAAGAGTGCAGACAGAAGAACATCACCGCCATCCTTGGCGTGGGCTTCGACCCGGGTGTCGTCAACGCGTATGCCGCGCTGGCGCAGCAACAGCATTTTGACCGCATTGATTCGATCGACATTCTCGACGTCAATGCCGGCAGCCATGGCAAATATTTCGCCACCAACTTCGACCCGGAAATCAACTTCCGCGAATTCACCGGGCAGGTGTGGAGCTGGCAGAACAGCCAGTGGACCAGCAACACCATGTTCGAAGTCAAACGCACCGACGACCTGCCGGTGGTCGGTTCGCAGAACCTGTACCTGACCGGCCACGATGAAGTGCACTCGCTGTCGAAAAACCTCGACGTGCCCAACGTGCGTTTCTGGATGAGCTTCGGCGAACACTACATCAATGTGTTCACCGTCCTGAAAAACCTCGGCCTGCTCTCCGAAAAGCCGGTCACAACCGCCGAAGGCCTGGAAGTGGTGCCGTTGAAAGTGGTCAAGGCCGTGCTGCCCGACCCGTCTTCGCTCGCACCGGGCTACACCGGCAAAACCTGCATTGGTGACCTGGTCAAAGGCACCAAGGATGGCCAGCCGCGAGAGATGTTTATCTACAACGTGGCGGATCACGAAGAAGCCTTTGCCGAAACCGACAGCCAGGGCATCTCCTACACCGCCGGCGTACCACCGGTGGCCGCCGCGCTGCTGGTTGCACGTGGCCAGTGGGATGTGAAACACATGGCCAACGTCGAGGAACTGCCGGCTGAGCCGTTCCTCAAGGCGCTGGATATGATGGGGTTGCCGACTCGGATTAAAGACGAGAACGGTGACCGTGCTTGGGATGCGACTGCCTGATAGGCCGTTGCTGACTGAACAAAAAAATGCGCCCCACGGGGC
>NZ_VXCW01000015.1:0-145560 GCF_052850675.1 Pseudomonas sp. 1152_12
GTTGCCTCTTGCTGCGAACCGCAGGCACCGGGTTTGAGACCAACTGATCCCCAGCCTTCAACGGTACAACCGGCACCGTGTTGATCGAAGTCGCCGGCCCGCCGAGTAATATCGGCTTAGCCGCCTCAACATGAGCATCCAGGCGAGATTTGCTGAACTGGCTGGCCATGTGTTCCAGCCACTCGCGCGCACGGCGAGACTTGATGCCGCCCAGCACCTTGGTGCTCATGCGTAGCGCAATACCCATCCCACCACCGGCAAGGCCCAGCAACAGGTTGATCAGCACTTCGGCGCTGATCGACCCCAGCAACTCGTTCATATACGGCGGCGGCATCATCCGCATCCAACTGACCATGGCCGCCAAGTAGATGAACAGCAGCGGGTCATCGCTCAGTACCAGCAGGCCTTTGGCGAGGGTTTCGGCGCTGACCTTGAGCAGTTTTTCGAGTTCGGCCTGGGTCAGGTAGTGCAGCAGTTTTTCGGCGTTCGCCAATGGGTGCGCCAGCCACTCAACCAGCTCCTTGACCTTGTCCCAAAGCGAGGTCAGTGCATCGCCAAACCCTTTGGCATAGGCCTGGTGCAGCGAGAGGTAGCGTTTGAGGTAGTTAGCTTCGGCGTAGCTCTTCCACAGCGGCGCGAACCTGCCGTTCCACTCGCCGCGCAGCCATCCCTCCAGCGGCTCGATGACCGACTGATAGGAGGCATACAGCGCCTTGAAGTGCTCTTTGGAAACGTTGGGGTAGAAGTTGACGCGGTACTTCTGATTGCGATCACACTCGGTGATTTGCAGAATGCCGCTGGGCCCGATGGTTTTATGGATGGGGTCGCCAAGCGGGCCACCGTTGGGGTCGATGCGTTGCAACACCACGGGCGTGTTGCCAATGGGCACGAATCGAGCACTCTGGAACATATGCACCAAAGTCAAGGTGCCGTCTTGTTTGCACGCTGCAACGGTGCTGCTGGGCAGGATAGAGCGATCAATCGGCGCGACGAGCGCCACTTCATCCCCGACTTTGAATACCTGCTCGACATCCAGCGCCGAAAAGCTGAAGAAGCTTTCGGCCCAGGTGTCGTAGGTATTGAGGCAGTGTTTGAAATCGCTGAGAACGGATTCGACGTCTCGCGTCTTTGAATCCATGGCTGCCAGCACCAGAAGGCCAATGGTTTGGCTGGTGGCGGCGATCAAAAGACAGCTCCGACAAACGGAGCTTTAACGAAAAAAACCATCTGCAATCCCTCGCACTGTGTGATCAGGCGAAGGACTTTGCAGAGGTTTTCAGGCGGTACCTGTAGAGCTTATCCCGCTGTCATGTGGGACGTTTCGGTAGTCCTTGTCAGCGCTGCGCAAACGCCAAATTCAACCCCAATCCTGCGAAGGCTGCCGCAAAACTACGGCGCAGCCAGTTCTGCACCCGTGGTGACTCGATCACGGCGCGGCGGAAGCCATTAGCCAGGAGGCCATAGATCACGAAAACCGCAAACGTCATCGCCATGAACACTGCGCTCAATACCAGCATCTGCACGGCGGGCGCGGTGCTGCCTGGGGTGACGAACTGGGGTAGAAAGGCGAGGAAGAAAATCGTCAGTTTGGGGTTGAGGATGTTCAACAGGAAACCCCGGAGTATCAGGCTGCGCGCGGTGGCTGCGGTGGGGGCGTCATTCATGGTGAAGGCCGAGCGATCACGCCAGGTGGCATAGGCCAGGTAGAGCAGGTAGGCGACGCCCGCATATTTGAGTGCTTCAAACGCCAACGCGCTGGTGTGCAGCAGCGCCGAAAGGCCAAGCACGGACGCCAGCAAGTGGGGCAGGATGCCCGCCGTACAGCCCAGCGCGGCGAACACGCTGGCGCGCTTGCCGGCGGTGAGGCCGGTGGACACGGTAAAGATCACACCGGTGCCGGGGATCAGCACGACGATCAGGCAGGTGACGAAGAAGTTCACACTGAGCATGGCATTCAAACTCCTTGTAGGAATGGTCGATGACAGATCCTGTCACGTTAGTTTGCGGCTGGCGAGTGCAGCATGTCGGCGAACCCCGGTTAGACTTACCTGTCGATATCCGCAATGCTGGCCCGTCGTTAGCCAAGGAAACCCCATGTATTCAAGCCGCCTGATGCTGTGCCTCACCACGTTACTGGTGCTGGCCGGTTGCTCCACTTCACGCAGCCCGCAACAGCCGGAGCGCAGCGAGGCCGAGGTGACCGCGCAGATTGTGCGGCTGCTACCGGCATCGGTACCGGACCGTAAAGGCTGGGCCCAGGATATCTACACCGCCTTTGACACCCAGAAGATCTACCCCAGCACCGAAAATATCTGCGCCGTACTGGCGGTGACCGAGCAAGAGTCCACGTACCAGGTTGACCCTGCGGTGCCAAACATGGGCAAGATCGCCCAGGATGAAATCCTGCGGCGCGCCGGCTCGGTGCATGTGCCCGCGTTTGTGGTACGTAGCGCCTTACAATTACGTTCGCCCACGGGCAAGTCCTACGCCGATCGCTTGAAAGCTGCACGCACGGAGAAGGACCTGAGTGGGATCTTTGACGATTTCATCAGCGTGGTGCCCTTGGGCAATACCTTGTTTGGCGGTTTCAACCCGGTGCATACCGCAGGCCCCATGCAGGTTAGCATCGACTTTGCGCAGAAACAGGCGCGGGGTTATCCCTACACGGTCGATGGCACGATTCGCCGGGAGGTCTTCACGCGTCGCGGCGGCATGTATTTCGGTATCGCCCACTTGCTGGGCTACCCGGTCAATTATGACCAGCCGTTATACCGCTTTGCTGACTTCAACGCTGGTTGGTACGCCAGCCGCAACGCCGCGTTCCAGGCTGCCGTCAGCCGTGTCACCGGTACCGAGCTGGCGCTAGATGGGGACTTGATTCGTTATGGCTCATTGTTGCCGGGCACCACCGAGCTGGCGGTGCGCTCCCTGGGCGCCAAGTTGGACATGCGCAACCCCAGCATCCGCAGCCAGTTGGAGAAGGGCGAGCAACTGGACTTTGAGGAAACCACCCTCTACAAACGCGTGTATGCACTGGCGGATAAAGCTGCGGGCAAGCCGATGCCACGGGCGATTTTGCCGGGCATCGTGCTCAAGAGCCCGAAGATCACTCGCAAACTCACGACAGCCTGGTTTGCCAAGCGCGTGGATGAGCGGTATCAGCGCTGTATGAAGCGCTGATCATCGTGGCGAGCGGGCTCCCTGTGGCTAGCGGGCTTGTTCTGTCAGTCATCACTCGGCGTCTGGTTTTGGGGCCGCTTCGCAGCCCAACGCGGGCGGTGCGACGATTCGACAAGCCCGCTCGCCACACCAGACCGGCCAGCCACAACAAAGCGGCGCCATACCCACACCCACAGCCACACCACCGGGAACGCCAGGATCACGAACGGCAACACATAACTGGCCCGTTCCATAGCGTCTGCCGTGCCGTCCACCAGGTTGTCGCCCAGGTTGCTGAACATCCGGCTGAAGCGTGACGGCTGGTTCGCGCCATCGGAGGAGCGGAAGTTCAGGGTCACGCGGTTGGTATCAAGGCGGCGCTGCTGGCCAGCGGCGACCTGGGCGAGTTCCTGCAGTTCGTTTTCGATGCTCGCTTGTTCCTTGCTCAAGGCGATCAGGTCGCTGACGGTGATGTCCTTGCGCTTGGCCAGCTCGTCGAGGCGTTGCTGCTGGGCCTGTAAGCGATCCTGGCGACGGCGCACATCGGCGACTGCGTCGGCCAGGTCTTCGGCGGTGGTGATGCGCTGGCCGAGCTTTCCACCTTCGGCGGCCAGGGCGACCATCGGCTCTACGCCGGTGGGCGCAATACGCAGGATGATCTCGCCGCCGTTGCCATCTTCGGTGATGCCCAGGATATTGCAGGCGCCGAAGCGGGCCGATTCACAGGCTTCTCGCGTTGCCTGCATGCGCGGTGCAAGCAGGGTGCCGGGTAGCGCCAGGGTCAGCTCATGCTCATAGGCCAATTGCGCGCCCGCGCGGCCTTGTTCGCCGTTGATCGCTGTGGCGCGAGCGTGCTCCTTAGGCGAGCAACCGGCCAGGGCCAGGCAGGCCAACAAGATCAGAAGAAGTGGTTTTGGTGTGCCGTCCAAGTGGCGCATTGCAGTTCCTTGGGATGTACTCGGGAAATTAAGCGCGATTAAATCGGGTCTGGCGTATTTACGCAAAGGATCGCGCAGGATTTGCGTGACTGATGGTGATGGCCGCCGCGTGGGGTCAGGCGTACACCTCAGGCCTTACTCCAAGGAAGAATTCGCCATGATCGCTCACGCTGTGCCCGAAGGGTTTGTCTCGCTGCCACGCAGTAGCCCGCTTCTTGACTTGCTAGGCCCGGCGTATTGTCGGGGCGAAGGCCTTCAGCTGGAAATCGGCCTGCGCGCCGACAACCGCCATGCCAATGGGCGCGGCACTGTGCATGGCGGGGTGTTGGCGACCCTGGCGGACATCGGCATGGGCTATGCGATGGCGTTTTCCAGTGAGCCGCCGTTGCCGTTGATTACCGCGAGTATGACCTTGGATTACCTCGGGGCGGTACAGGTGGGGGAATGGATCGTGGTGCGATTGGAGCATCATAAGCGAGGGCGGCAGATGGCGTTCGCGACAGTGAGCTTGCAGGTGGGGGAAAAGGTAGTTGCGCGGGCGAACGCGGTGTTTGCGGTGCCTTGGACTGACTAGTAATGGAGATCAACCGTGGTTTTTCAGGGATACCGTGCAAAAAGGAAAGGCCCGATTTTTCGTGGAATCGGGCCTTTTCTCATGTTGCTCTTTAAATCAGATGCGCTCGAGGGCGAGGGCGACACCCTGACCGCCACCGATGCACAGGGTCGCCAGGCCTTTCTTGGCATCGCGCTTGATCATTTCATGCAGCAGGGTCACCAGTACGCGGCAGCCTGATGCGCCGATCGGGTGGCCGATGGCGATGGCACCGCCATTGACGTTGACCTTGTCGGCGTCCCATTCCAGCTCTTTGCCCACCGCCAAAGATTGTGCGGCGAAGGCTTCGTTGGCTTCGATCAGGTCCAGCTCGCCCAGGTTCCAGCCGGCTTTGTCCAGGCAACGGCGGGTGGCCGAGACCGGGCCGATACCCATGATGGCCGGGTCGACGCCGGCGTTGGCGTAACTGGCGATACGCGCCAAAACGGGGAGGCCGAGGGCCTTGGCCTTGTCGGCGCTCATCAGTAACACCGCAGCGGCGCCATCGTTGAGGCTCGAAGCGTTGCCGGCGGTGACGCTGCCGTCTTTCTTGAACGCGGGCTTGAGCTTGGCCAGTGACTCTGCAGTGGTGCCGGCGCGCGGCTGTTCATCCACGGCGAAGGCCACCGGGTCGCCTTTGCGCTGGGGTATCAGGATCGGGGTGATCTCATCGACAAAACGTCCGGCCTCGATTGCCGCAGTGGCTTTGTGCTGGGATGCGGCGGCAAAAGCGTCCTGCGCTTCACGGCTGATGCCGTACTTGTCCACCAGGTTCTCGGCGGTAATGCCCATGTGGTAGTCGTTGAACGCATCCCACAGGCCGTCGGTGATCATGCTGTCGATCATCTTGGCGTGGCCCATGCGCAAACCCGTGCGTGCAGCGGGCAACACGTACGGCGCCAGGCTCATGTTCTCCATGCCGCCGGCGATGATCACCTGCGCGTCGCCACAACGAATCGCCTGAGCGCCCAGGTGCAGGGCCTTGAGGCCCGAGCCGCAGACTTTGTTCAGGGTCAACGCGGGCACGGCGTGGGGCAGGCCAGCCAGAATCGACGCCTGGCGCGCCGGGTTCTGGCCGCTGCCTGCGGTGAGTACTTGGCCGAGGATGACCTCATCCACTTGAGCCGGTTCCAGGCCGGTCTGCTCCAGCAGGCGACGGATGACGGCGGCGCCCAATTCCGGTGCCGGAATGTTCGCCAACGAACCCTGGAAGCTGCCCACGGCGGTGCGGGTGGCAGCAACAATCACGACGTCTTGCATGGAATCTGTCCTCACTGGAAGTGCATTTCTGGAACGTGGTCCGGGACGATCAGTTTACCGGCGGTCTTGCTCACAATCTCTTCAACGCTGACGCCAGGTGCGCGTTCCTTGAGGACAAAAGCGCCATTTTCGATTTCAAGGTAAGCCAGGTCAGTCAATACACGCTTGATGCACTTGGCGCCGGTCAGCGGCAGGCTGCATTGGCTGAGCAACTTGGACTCCCCGTCCTTGGACGCGTGAGTCATGATCACGATGATGTTTTCCGCGCCCGCCACCAGGTCCATGGCACCGCCCATGCCTTTGACCAATTTGCCGGGGATCATCCACGAAGCGATGTTGCCCTGAACGTCTACTTCGAATGCGCCCAGCACGGTGAGGTCGACGTGGCCGCCGCGAATCATTGCGAAGGATTCGGCGGAGGAGAAGATCGAGGCGCCGATACGCGCGGTCACGGTCTGCTTGCCGGCGTTGATCATGTCGGCGTCGATGGTTTCTTCGGTCGGAAACGGGCCCATGCCGAGCAGGCCGTTTTCCGATTGCAGCATCACTTCCATGCCTTCTGGAATGTAGTTGGCCACCAGGGTTGGAATGCCGATGCCGAGGTTCACGTAGAAGCCGTCCTGCATTTCGCGGGCGACGCGTTGAGCCATTTGTTCGCGGGTGAGCGCCATTGATTGTCTCCTTATTATTTGGGCTGACGGATTATTTGCGGACGGTGCGCTGTTCGATGCGCTTCTCGAAGGTGCCGCAAATGACCCGGTCGACGTAAATCCCTGGGGTGTGGATATGCGCCGGGTCCAGCTCGCCCGGTTCGACTATTTCTTCAACTTCGACGACGGTGATCTTGCCTGCGGTGGCGGCCAGCGGATTGAAGTTTTGGGCGGTGTGGCGGTAGATGACATTGCCGAAGTGGTCGGCTTTCCAGCCTTTGACGATAGCGAAGTCGCCAGTGATGGACTCTTCCATCAGATACGGACGGCCGTTGAATTCGCGGGTTTCCTTGCCTTCAGCGACGGGGGTGCCGACGCCGGTGGCGGTGAAGAAGGCCGGAATGCCGGCACCGCCTGCGCGCATTTTTTCCGCCAGGGTGCCTTGAGGGGTCAGCACCACTTCGATTTCGCCGCTGAGCAATTGCTTCTCGAACAGGGCGTTTTCACCGACGTAGGAAGCGATCACTTTGCTGATCTGTTTTTCTTCCAGTAGCACACCCAACCCAAAACCGTCGACGCCACAGTTGTTGGAAACCACGGTCAGGTCGCGGGTGCCTTTGCGCTTGATCTCGGCAATGAGGTTTTCCGGGATGCCGCACAGACCAAAACCACCGGAGAGCACGGTCATGCCGTCTTCCAGGCCTGCCAGCGCTTCTTCGTAGGACGCCACGCGTTTATCGAAACCTGCCATATGCACCTCTTTTATTGTTTGTGGGCCAGCCAATGCCTTGAGTGTTGCGCCGACGGATTGATTTGTTAAGTTGTTTTTTAAGGTTGATTGATTTAGAAAACAGCATAGTCGACCCGTCCTCCGGAGCAGCCTCATGACCGTCAAACAGATGCGTGCCTTTCTCGCCGTGGCCCAGAGCCTGAGTTTCGCCGCCGCCTGTGAGCGTCTGCACCTTTCCCAGTCGGCGCTTAGCTTGACCATCAAGGGGTTGGAGGAAGGCTTGGGCGGTCGCTTGTTCAGCCGCAACACGCGCAATGTCGCGCTGACGCCTGAAGGTGAGTCGTTGCTGCCATTGGCGCGTCGCTTGATCGCCGATTGGGACAATGCCGAGGATGAACTGCGTCAGCGCTTCACCCTGCAGCGTGGTCGGGTTACGGTGGCGGCGATGCCGTCGTTTGCGGGCAATTTGCTGCCGCCGATCCTGAAGATATTCCGCGCACGTTACCCTCAGGTGAACGTGACGGTGCATGACCTGATCAACGAGCAGGTGCTGGAGATGGTCCGCGACCGTCAGGTGGAGTTGGGCGTGGCGTTCGAACCGTCCGAAGGCTCCTCATTGGCATTTACGCCGTTGTACCTGGACCGGTTTGTTGCGGTAGTGCCGGGTGATTCACCTTTGGCTCAGCGTACCGAAATCGACTGGAAGACTTTGTTGGCGCAGCCGTTTATTACCTTGCAGCGGCCCTCCACAGTCAGAGTCATGCTGGAAGAGCACCTGGGCGCCTTGCAGATGAAATTGCCGGTGGCGCTCGAAAGCCATCAGTTGGCAACGGTAGGCAAGATGGTCGCCAGTGGTCTGGGCGTCAGCGCTGTACCGGCACTGTGTGCAAGGCAGATGGAGGAAGCGGGCGCCCAGTGCATCACCTTGACCGACCCGGTCATCGAGCGGCCAATTGGAGTTCTGACAAAACCCGGGCATGAACTGTCGGCAGCAGCGCAGGTGTTGTTTGATATTTTCCGCGATGAAGCAGGGCAGGGCCGGTTTCCGGCTTTAATATAAAGTTAATTAAAGCTGGGTATTAAAAAGCCCGCTTGAATAAACAAGCGGGCTTAAATGTTTAATGCGCAGTGATCAGAAGTATCTATCAATCACTTTTACCTGCGATTGGCCTTTGAGGTTCTGCCATTCGGTATTAAGTGTGTGGAAAACTTGCTCGATAAAGTTGCGATCGGCAGCCGCTTTCTTACCAACATAACCCTGGCCGCGGCGGTACATCTTCAGGCGCGCCGCCAGTTCACGGTGATTGCGGTCGAACTCGGCTTCTTCGGTATGGGGCGCCAGGCAGTCAATGTTGACTTCACCCGATTTACCAATCCACAGAATATGGTCGTCGAGTGTGTCTTTCTGCGCTGCGAACATCTCAGCCAATTCATCAATAGTAGGTTGGTTGTTCAAATTCATGTGTAAGCCCCTTGACCAGTTGGCGATCTATCAGTTGATTCGTTAAAACTGCGTATGTCTGCGGTTGCGAAAATCGGGCGTCAGCGACTGTCTGCCGAATACGGGCAGGGTCTTGAACCTGATGCATGTAGTCTTGCTGATGAACTGCTACGCAATGGTTTCATAACGAAGACAAGTAGCCTTTGAGCTCCTTGTACCGATCCTTGCGGGCCGGTCAGCTTCATCAATCTGCCTTATGGGCAGTGCACATCCGGAAAAAACAGCTCGGCGGTCAGACGAGCTTGTTCAAAACGCTTGTTACCAACGCTCCCGATCCGGGAGACGTCTCGATAATGCAAGGACAAAAAGGTTACGTCAACGGTTATGTAGTGATTTTTTTTATAGCACTACATAAATCGCAGTGGGGACGGGAGAATGCGGAAAAACGTGACTTAGGCGTCATTTTTTGGAGGTGCAGGTCAAGTGCGAAAAGTTTCTTTGGGGGTGTTTAGGCTACCGTGGCGAGCGGGCTTGCAACCACAAGCTGTATTCCACACGTAGCTTGGGTATTTACCCCAATCGCTCGACCAGCAACGGCAACAACCGCTCACACGACGCCTCGATCTTCACCTGCAACAGCTCATCCCCGCGCGTTTTGCCCAGGTTGATGGCAATGACCGGCTTGCCTTGCGCCACCATCGCCTTGCACAGGCGAAACGCCGAGTAGGCCATCAGCGAGGAGCCAACCACCAGTAAGCCCTCAGCGTTCTGAACTGCAGCCATGGCTTTGGCCGCCGTTGGCTGGGCGACGTTTTCACCAAAAAACACCACGTCCGGTTTCAGCCGTTGACCGTTGCAGTGCGGGCAGTGGGGGACTTGGAAGCGCTCTTCAAAGGCTGGATCGAGCAGCGTATCGCCATCGGGCGCCTGCACAGCATCGACACCGGCCAGGTACGGGTTTTGATCTTCCATTACCCGCTGGATCACATCGCGCTCGCTGCGTTGCTGACAATCGAGGCACAGCACCCGATGCAGGCTGCCGTGCAGTTCGATCACATCATGGCTGCCGGCCTGATCATGCAAGGTGTCGACATTTTGCG
This sequence comes from Pseudomonas sp. 1152_12, assembly GCF_052850675.1. Lineage (NCBI taxonomy): Bacteria > Pseudomonadati > Pseudomonadota > Gammaproteobacteria > Pseudomonadales > Pseudomonadaceae > Pseudomonas > Pseudomonas sp. 1152_12. The sequence goes on from NZ_VXCW01000015.1 coordinate 9,871, forward strand.
TGATCAGCCCATTGATGTGCTCGCGTTGCTGCAGCGTCGCCAGTGCCAGGTGCGCCTTGTTCGGCTGTGCAATGCGCACCCGCGGCCAACCCAGCATTGCCCGCGCCCAGTAACGGCGCCGCGCGTGTGGGGTGGCCAGGAACTCCTGGTACATCATCGGCGCTTTGCCTCGGCGCACGCCTTCGCTGTCGCGGTAATCCGGGATGCCCGACGACGTGCTGATTCCCGCGCCGGTCAGTACCACTAAGCGCCGTTCAGCCAAGGCCCGGTACAGGGTGTCGAGATGGTCTTCTTGATGTTCCAGCGTGTCGAGCATGGGGGCCCCTATTCGCCGCGGATGTACTGCTCCAGTTGCTTGATCAGGTCAGCCTGTTCGGCAATCGCTTCTTTCACCAAGTCACCAATGGACAGCAGGCCGATCAGCTTGCCATCTTCAACCACCGGCAAGTGGCGCAGGTGACCGTCCGTCATGATGTTCATGCACTTTTCGACACTTTGGTGCTTGTCGACCGTGATGACCGGCGAACTCATGATTTCACTCACGGCGGTTGTCGCGGAAGACCGGCCCTTGAGGATCAGCTTGCGTGCGTAGTCGCGTTCACTGATCACGCCGACGACTTTGCCTTCGTCCACGACGGGCAAGGCCCCGACGTTTTTGGCTGCCATCTGGATCAATGCCTCCATCACCGTCTGGTGCGACTTGATGGTGTGGACCTCTTGGTTTTTCTGGTCCTTGGCTTTGAGCATTTGTGCGACGGTTTTCATGACGGCCACTCCGGTGTTGTTTTTAGGTAGTCAGCAGGTCCCTAAAGAATCCTAGACGGCCCACGCCGGAACAAGGCCCAAAGCGGCATTAAACCCGTCGAAAAACGTCATTCCCTGGATTTATTCAACGTTTTACCCGGCGTTTGTCGGCTTTTTTGCCCGCTTGGGCGCGCCTGTAGCCTTTCGGGGCGCGGCCTTGCGTTTGTTTTTCCACGGTGTGGCGCCTCGGCCAGCGGGACTGGCCGGGCCGGTGATGGTCATGCGCATGCCATTGCAGCGCGCCACTTGCTTACTCATCCACGCCGCCTGCTTGGAGACAAACTCCTCCAGGCTCATTTCACCGCTCTGCACCATGTCCAGTGCCTGTTCCCAGATCGCGGTGGTGCCCGGGTCGGCGATGGCGCGTGGCACCGCGTCGATCAGGCTGAACGCCGCCGCAGTCGCTGACAGCGCCTTGCCGTTCTTCACCAGATAACCTCGATCCAACAGACCTTGGATGATCCCGGCGCGTGTCGCTTCGGTGCCGATGCCGGTGGTGTCCTTGAGTTTTTGCTTGAGCAGTGGGTCTTCCACCAGCTTGGCGACGTTTTTCATCGCCTTGATCAGGTCGCCTTCGGTAAACGGCTTGGGCGGCTGCGTCCACAGGTCCTTGAGGTTGACCTTGTCCACTGTGTAATCCTGGCCCTGCACCAGCGTCGGTAAGGATTGCGGCGCGGGTGCCTCGCGACCTTTGGTGGGTGCCAGCGCTTCAGGCAAGGCGCGTTTCCAGCCGGGTTCGATGATGACTTTGCCTACCGCACGCAAGGCTTGGCCTGCGCAGTCGAAATCCGCCTGGGTGCGATCGTATTCATGGTTGGGCAGGAACTGCGCCAGGTAGCGCGCACGAATCAGGGTGTAGACCGCGCGATGTTTACCGGTGAGCTGCCCGACGTCCTTGCCAGCGCCGGTGGGAATGATGCCGTGGTGCGCGCTGACTTTGGCGTCGTTCCAGGCTCGCGAACGTCGTTGGGGGTCGATATGCGGCATCAGCGCGTTCACTGCCGGATCGGCGTGGCCTAACGCGGCCAAAATCGTCGGCGCATCAACGTGCTGGCTTAACGGTAAGTAGCCGCAATCGCTGCGCGGGTAGGTGATGACCTTGTGGGTTTCGTAAAGGGATTGCGCGATATCCAGGGTTTCCTGGGCGCCGAGTCCGAGTTTCTTGGAGCAGATTTCCTGCAGCGTGCCGAGGTCGAAGGGCAGGGGCGCCACCTCGCGCATGCGCTCGGTGCGCAGCTTAACCAGCCGCGCGCTGGCGGCATTGCGCATTGCGTCGGCAGCATCCTTGGCCAACTGCGGGTTGAGGCAGCGGCCTTGGTCGTCACACGCATCCTCAGCGGCGCGCCATTGAGCGGTGAAGGTCATGCGCTCGGAGCGCAGGTCGACATCGATGGCCCAGTAAGCCACTGGCACAAAATCGGCGATGCTGCGGTCGCGGTCTACGACCAGGCGCAAGGTCGGCGTTTGCACTCGGCCCACCGGCAGAACGCCCTGATAGCCGGATTGGCGCCCAAGCAAGGTGAACAGGCGGCTCATGTTCATGCCGATCAGCCAGTCAGCACGGGAGCGACCCAGGGCCGAGTGATACAGGCTGAAGGTTTCGGCGCCCGGTTTGAGCGCGGCCAGGGCTTTGCGAATGGAGGCGTCATCCAGCGCCGACAGCCATAATCGTTGGATCGGCCCGCGATAACGGCAATGCTCGACCAACTCCCGGGCGATCATCTCGCCCTCACGGTCGGCGTCGGTGGCGATCACCAGGTCTTGAGCTTCTCCCAGTAAACGCTTGACCGCCTTGTACTGGCTGGCGGTCTTGGGCTTGACTTGCATCTTCCATTTTTCCGGGACGATCGGCAGGTCGGCCAGCACCCAGCGTTTGTACTTGACGTCATAGGCATCGGGCGGGGCGGTTTCCAGCAGGTGGCCGATGCACCAGGTGACTGTGACGCCACTGCCCAACCAGCAACCGTCGCCGCGCCGGCTGGCGCCGAGCACGGCCGCGATATCTTTGGCCTGGGAGGGTTTTTCACAGAGGTACAGCCGCATGGTCATCACATCAGATCAGGTTGATGCCTTGCAGGATGCTTAGTCAGAAGGATTTGAGCAACCTTTATCTGTATGGATGTACAGCAAATTATGTGGGCGCGGGCTTGCCCGCCCCCACAGGGATCTTCTGCGCTTTGAAGATCAGTTGTTATCAAGGTCCACGTGCCGGGTTTCTTTGAGGCAGAACAACCCCACAATCAGACTCACGCCGGTGACCGCCACCGGGTACCACAGGCCATAGAAGATATCGCCGGTGTACACCACCAAAGCAAACGACACGGTCGGCAGGAACCCGCCAAACCAGCCGTTACCAATGTGGTAGGGCAGCGACATCGAGGTGTAGCGAATACGCGTCGGGAACAGTTCCACCATCAGCGCCGCCAGCGGTCCATAGCACATGGCGGCGATCAGGATCAGCACCACGATCAGTACCACCACCATGACCTTGTTGACCTGAGCCACATCAGCCGAAGTCGGGTAGCCGGCCAGCGTCACCGCACCGCGCAGGGCCGCTTCGTCGAAACCGTCGATGCGCACGTCACCCACGCTCACCTGCACCGGGCTGCCTGCTGGCGCGGCGCTGCTGCTGTAGGGCAGGCCTTGCTTGACCAGGAAGGTCTTGACCTTGTCGCACGGGCTGTCAAACCGCGCCTTGCCGACCGGGTCGAACTGGAAGGTACAGGTGGCCGGGTCGGCCAGTACGGTAATCGGGGCCTGCTGGCTGGCCTGGTCCATCGCCGGGTTGGTGTAGTGCGCCAGGCCCTTGAAGATCGGGAAGTACAACGCGGTCGCCAGCAGCAAACCGAGCATCAGCACCGGTTTGCGGCCGACTTTGTCCGACAGCCAGCCAAACAGGATAAAGAACGGCGCGCCGATCACCACGCTGACAATCAGCAGCATGTTGGCCAGGGCCGGGTCCATCTTCAGGAACTGGGTGAGGAAGAACAGCACGTAGAACTGCGCCGCGTAGAACGTCACCGCTTGCCCGCCGTTGATGCTGAACAGCGCAATCAGCACCACCTTGAGGTTTTCCCATTTGCCGAAGGATTCGCGGATCGGTGATTTGCTGGCCTTGCCTTCCTCTTTCATTTTCAGGAACGCGGGCGACTCATGCAGGCTCATGCGGATCCAGGTGGAAATACCCAGCAGCACGATGGAAAACAGGAACGGAATGCGCCAGCCCCAGACTTCGAACTGGTCGCCGGTGAAGTAGCGGCAGGCCAGCACCACCAGCAACGACAGCAGCAGGCCGAGGGTGGCGGTGGATTGAATCCAGCTGGTGTGCAAGCCGCGTTTGCCGGCCGGTGCGTGTTCGGCCACGTAGGTGGCGGCGCCGCCATACTCACCGCCCAATGCCAGGCCTTGCAACATGCGCAGTACGATCAGGATGATCGGCGCGGCAACGCCAATGCTGGCGTAGGTCGGTAGAAGCCCGACACAGAACGTCGCCACGCCCATCAGGATGATGGTGACCAGAAAGGTGTACTTGCGCCCGATCATGTCGCCCAAGCGGCCGAACACCAGCGCGCCGAACGGCCGCACCACAAAGCCTGCTGCAAAGGCCATCAAGGCAAAAATGAACGCCGTGGTGTCGTTGACCCCGGCAAAGAATTGCTTGCTGATCACGGCCGCCAGGGCGCCGTAGAGAAAAAAGTCATACCACTCGAACACCGTCCCCAGGGACGAGGCGAAGATGACTTTTCTTGATTCGCTGCCGGTGCTCGCGCTGACGGCCGAGCTCAGGGGTTGAGCATGTTCTGACATCGGGTAACCCTCACAGTGATTATTTATTGTTGTTCCACTGTCGGCGCCGGGCGTGGCGCCGCTATTCAGATTGCATTAACCGTTTCTTTTTGCGGGGCGAGGCTCCTTGTGTTCGGCGAAAGGATCAACTGCGCGGCTTTCTCCGCAATCATCAGTGTCGGTGAGCAGGTGTTGCCGGACGTGATGCGTGGCATCACCGAGGCATCGGCGATACGCAGGCCTGGCACGCCATGCACGCGCAGTTGGGCATCGACCACCGCGTCTTTGTCGTTGCCCATGCGGCAGGTGCCCACCGGATGGAAGATCGTCGTGCCGATACGCGCGGCGGCTTCGTGCAGCTGCTCTTCGGTTTGCAGTGAATCGCCCGGCAGGTATTCCACCGGTTTGAATTGGCTCAAGGCGGGTGCGGCCACGATGCGCCGAGTCAGGCGGATTGCATCGGCAGCTACGCGCAAATCTTCCGGATGGCTGAGGTAGTTGGGCCGAATCAACGGTGCATCCGCTGGGTTGGCCGAGCGAATATCGATACGGCCACGGCTTTGCGGGCGCAGGTCGCAGACCGAGGCGGTAAACGCCGGGAACGCGTGCAAAGGTTCGCCAAAGCGCTCCAGGGACAACGGCTGCACATGGTATTCAAGGTTGGCCGAGGTCTGCTCCGGGCCGGAGCGGGCAAACACGCCGAGCTGGCTGGGCGCCATCGACAGCGGGCCGCTGCGGTCATACAGGTAGCGCAGGCCCATGCCCATCTTGCCCCACACGGTGCCCGCGATCTGGTTCAGGGTGCGCGCGTTTTCCAGTTTGTAGATCAGCCTCAATTGCAGGTGGTCCTGCAGGTTGCCGCCCACGCCCGGCAGTTCGTGCACCACGTCGATGCCCAACGGCTTGAGCACGTTGGAGGGGCCGATCCCCGAGCGTTGGAGGATGCCCGGCGAGCCCACGGAACCGGCGCACAGTACGATTTCCTTGCGCGCTTTCCAGCTCACGTGTTGGCTGTTTTGACGCCCGAGCACTGTGCAGGCGCGGCCGTTTTCCAGCGCCACTCGGTCCACTTCGACGTCGGTCAGCACAGTCAGGTTAGGCCGCTGACGGATCGGCTTGAGAAACGCCTTGGCCGCATTCCAGCGCACCCCGGCCTTCTGGTTGACTTGGAAGTAGCCGCAGCCTTCGTTATCGCCCGTGTTGAAATCGCTGATCGGCGCGATGCCGCTTTGCGCCGCAGCATCACGAAAGGCATCCAGGATCGGCCAGTGCAGGCGCTGTTGTTCAACGCGCCACTCGCCGCCATCGCTGTGAAATTCCGAGCCGCCGGCAAAATGGTTTTCGCTCTGCTTGAACAACGGCAGCACATCTTTCCAGGCCCAACCCGGGTTGCCCTGGGCCGCCCAGCCATCGTAATCCTGAGCCTGGCCGCGCATATAGATCATGCCGTTGATCGACGAACAGCCGCCCAGCACCTTGCCGCGTGGGTAACTCAGCGCACGGCCTTGCAGGCCTTCCTGGGCTTCGGTCTTGAAGCACCAGTCGGTGCGCGGGTTACCGATGCAGAACAGGTAGCCGACGGGGATATGGATCCAGGGGTAATTATCGCGGCCACCGGCTTCGAGCAGCAGCACGCGGTGGGCGGGGTTGGCGGACAGTCGATTGGCCAGCAGGCAGCCTGCGGGGCCGGCGCCTACTACCACGTAATCGTATTCAGCAGCTGCAATGGGCATCTGAGGTCTCGCTTGTTTTTCTTATTGGCTCCATCCTAGTTGTTAGTTTTCGTCTTAAAAATGTTAGTTTTTACCCAGCTGCTGTGCGTTTTTAAACAGCGCGGCTCAGGCTCTCGCATTGGAGGCGACATGTTCGACTGGAATGACCTGCGGTTTTTTCTCGAGTTGCAACGCAGTGGCCGCTTGCTTACCGCCGCGCAGCGCCTGAAAACCACGCACGCCACCGTGGCTCGGCACATTGAGGCCATCGAGAAGAGTCTCGGCACTGCGCTGTTCGTGCAGCACGCCCAGGGCTATGAGCTAACGCCTTCCGGCGAAGCCCTGCTCAAACACGCCGAAGCCATGGAAAACGTCGCGCTGCTGGCCGAAGACGAACTCACCCATTGCGCGGCGCCGCTGGGTAAGATTCGCCTCGGTGTGGCCGAAGGTTTAGGCGTGATGTTCCTCGCCAGTCGCATGGGCGGGCTGTTCGAGCGTTATCCAGGGCTGGAGGTGGAGCTGGTGGCCGTGCCGCGCTTTGTCAGTATTCTCAACCGTGAAGCGGAAATCAGCATTCACCTGGAGCGGCCCAGCGTCGACCAACTCGTCACACGCAAACTCACCGACTACCGCCTCGCGCTCTACGCCAGCCGCGCTTACCTGGCGTGCAACCCGCCTATCGAAAAACGCGAAGACCTCGCTGCGCACGCCTGGATTGATTACGTGGATGACCTACTGTTCAGCCAGGAACTCAAATTCCTCAGCAGTTTTTGCCGTAATCCCAAGGTGGTGTTCCACAGCACCAGCGTGATCGCTCAGCACCAGGCGGCGCGTTCGGGTTTGGGCATCGCTGTGTTGCCCTGCTTCATGGCGGCGGGCGATCCTGAGTTGGTGGCGTTGTTGCCGGGCGAGGGGATTCAGCGCAGCTACTGGATCAGCTCGCGCCGGGAGCTGCACAAGTCGGTGCGGCTGCGGGTGTTGTGGGATTACGTGGTGGAGTTGTGTGCGCGCGAGCGAGGGTTGCTACTGGGTGAATCTCACTGAGTAGGCTGGATAAAAATGTGGGCGCTGGCTTGTCTGCGATGGCATCAACGGTGTGTCACTGATAGACCGAAGTGCCTGTATCGCAGGCAAGCCTGCTCCCACATGGGTTCTGCGTTTACAGGACCCAAGGGGGCTCACTTACCTTAAAGCTTCACCACCTGATGCACTTGCTCGGCACACGCCCGCGCCTCTTCAATCATCTTCCCAAACGCCTCACTGGCAATCTCAGCATGGGTGAGCCAACGCGTCTTCTGGCTCAGGCGATAGTGATAGCGCAGCCCGTCATCCAATCGTTTCCCTTCCAGGTCCAGGTCATACCACGGCGAGCGTACCTGGCAGCCGGGAATGGCTTTTTCCATTTTCCCGCCCGTCAGCGTAAAGCTGTAGTCGTAGGTCTCAGGGTTGCCCAAGTAAAGGTCGGCCTGCTGATCGTGACGGCGGTAGTTGATGAAACCATCCCAGCGGCCTTTGAGCGACTCATCGGTATAGACGTAGTCATTCGCCAGTTTTTCCAGGGCGCGCTGGTCGTTCAGGGTAGCGTTGACGGTGTAGCCGTCGTGCACCACAAAGGCGGTGGGCGGGCGGCTGATCTGGCAGTCGCTGATGTCGTTGCCGAAGTGGGCGCAGAGGTTCTGGTCGGTGGCGGTGGTGCCTTGTTGGCGGTCGGCCACGCTCATTTGCATCAGCGGCAGGCGGCTGAAGGTGATGGTGGCCTGGGTTGCGCCGTTACCCTGTTTGTCGAAGCGCACCTGTTTGTCCAGGCGCAGGGTGGTTTCGGGGCGTTCCAGCGGGATCTGTTCCTCGCGTACTTGACCTTGAGCATTGTTGACCAGCACCCAGCGGTCCTGGATGTCGGGCATGGTCTGGCCCGGGGCGAACACCGGGTTGGTCGGGTCCAACCACCAGACCTGGCCGTCCACTTCGGCGCGCACGATCGCGTGATTCGGCGCGTTGGTGCCGGGGATCAGTAATGCATACGCCACGTCGCCGCGGCTGACCCAGGCGGTCTCAGCCTTGATGCCGCTGGCCTTGAGCATCGCGGTCAGCAAGGTCGCCAGGTCTTTGCAATCGCCATAACCATGCTGCTCGATTTCAGCCAGGTTGAACGGCACATAACCGCGCTCCGTGGCGCGCCAGTCACCCAGGTAGCGGTAGTGATCATTGATGTGCTGCATCAGCGCGGCGACCCGTTCAGCCGGCGCCAAGGGGGTTGCGGCGGCCACGGCGGCGGCCGCTTGTGCAGGCAGGTTGGCGGCGAGGATCTGGTTGTAACGCTGGGCGAAATCACCGAAATACGCCTGGCGTTCCAGGGCACTGCCCACTTCCAGGCGCGGAATGCGTAACAGCGCGGCGCTGGAAGATTCGTTGATGTAGTTGAGATAGGTCGGGGCTTTTTGCACTACGTCCAGCGTCTTGCCATTGGCCGACGGGGTTACGGTGAAACCGTCGAACAGTTCGCTGCGCCACTGGATCGGACGCTCGGCGGTAAAGCGCGCCTTGACGTGGTCCCGACGGAACGCGCTAGGGCCAAACGTAAGGGCATAGTGAAACTGGGTTACCAACGGTTTGGCGGCGCGATGTTCGCGCACGGTGTAGCGAATCTGTGTGCCCACGCGCAGGTTGGGGAAAGCCAGTGAGGTCTGCTTGTCGCGGCTGAACCCCTGGTCAGGGTTGGGCGCGGTGCGCGTGTCGATTTGCGCGGCACCCAAGGCGACCGGCTTGGCGCCAGGTTGGGTGGATTGCGCGCTGACCACTTCAAAGGTGTCGCCTTCGGAGTAATCGAAGTCGATGCGCGAGAGGATCTCGCGGCCGTTGGGCTTGAGGATGGTGTAGTGCTGGGTGGTGGTGCAGTCGGTGCTGGCGTCGCGGTTGAAGTGGCAATGCAGCTCGGTGTCGCTGGCCAGCGGGGCTTCGGCCAAGGGTTGCAGTGCGGCGCTGACGGAATGGGTAACCAGCCCCAGGCTGATAGCAATTAAAGAGCGGTGACACGAAAATCGGTACAAACGGGACATTGGCGCCTCGGGTGACACATTGAAACAACTACCCGACGGGTAGTGAGAAGACGGCGGATGATAATGGATCGCAACAAAAAAATCCAGGATTGTTCGACAATCTATTTGGCTGAAAGCCCTGTGCTAGAGCCTTTTCTTTGAATTTTTTCATGGTTAGTGCAGTTCGAACTCGGCGCTGGCGAGCTTCTCGCCGTTGACCAGCACATGCACCCAATGCTTGCTGGGGTAGTGCTTGCGTGTGGTCAGTTCACGAATGTGCTGTTCGCGGCGAATGCTCTGATGCTCGCCCGCGCCGAAGGTAAATGCCTTGAGTTTGAACACGTTGGCCTGCACTTGGACCAGGCGAAAGGACCACGGCAGGCGAGGACGCGAGCCTTCACTGGCCTGTGTTGCAGGCGTCCGACGCTGAAGATTTCCTTGAGGGCCGGGGTGCTCTGCTCGGTCATTGATGGGGCTCGGTCGTCGGTGGTTCCAGAGGTTAGAGAAACCAGCGGTATTCCCGCGCGTTGATCTCTTGTTGAAAGGCCAGGTGGTCCTGGCGTTTGTTCTCGCAATACACGTCGACAAATTCTGCGCCCAGTTTATCGCGCACTACCGGGTGATGCTGCATGGCGCGCACGGCATCGAGCATTTCCACGGGGAAATCGGTGCCGCTGAGGCGGTCCTCATTCAACGGCGCGATGGGTTCTTGCTTGGCTTCAAGGCCATGCTCAAGCCCTGCCAGAATCGCCGCCAACACCAGATACGGGTTGGCATCCGCGCTGGCCAGACGGTGCTCGATGCGCAGGTTGCGCGGGTCGGACTCGGGGATGCGCACGCACGCATCACGGTCCTCAAAGCCCCAGCTGGCGCGGGTTGCCGCGTTGACCGTACCGCCCAGACGGCGGAAGGCGTTGTGGTTGGGCGAGAAGATCGGCATGCAATGCGCCAGCAGTTCCAGGCAACCGGCCACGGCGTGGCGCAGCGGTTGCTGCTGGTGTGCGGCGAGCAAATTATTACCGGCCGCGTCGTAGAGGCTGACATGCACATGCATGCCGCTGCCGGGAAATTGCAGGTAAGGCTTGGCCATGAAGCTGGCGCGGTAACCGTGCTTAAGTGCCACGCCACGGGTGCTGCGGCAGAACAGGGCGGCCCAGTCGGCGGCGCGCAGGCCGTCTTCGAGGTGGCCGAAGTTGATTTCGAACTGGCCGGGGCCGATCTCAGCGGTGATCACGGTGATGTCGATGCCCTGGTCCTTGGCGGTTTGCGCCATGTCGTCGAGCACCTCACTGAAGCGCGACAGCCGTTCGATATGCAGGTTGGGTTGGTCATCGGCGTCATCGCTGAGCGGGTCGCGGGCGAATTGCGGCAGGCCGTTGTCGAGCTTCTTATCGAACAGGTAAAACTCCAGCTCAAAGGCCACCACCGGATGAATGCCTTTGTGCTGCAAGCGCTCCAGCACCTTGGCCAGCACTTCGCGAGGTTCGAATTCGATCGGCGCTTCGGTGCCATCCGAGGTGATCAACATCTGCCCCAGCGGCTGCGACTCCCAGCTCACCGGCTTGAGCGTGCCCGGCACCAGGCGCCGGTTGGCATCCGGGTCGCCGTCGTGAAAGCAATAGTCACCAATCTTGAACAGCCCACCCTGAGCCCCGAGCAGCACGGCGTTTTGCGGCAGCTTCAGCGGGCTGCCGGCGGCGACCTTTTCGAGCATCTCCACTGGGTAACGCTTGCCGTAGAAATGCCCGGGAATGTCCAGGGCGATCAGGTCGACGTAACGCACGTCGGGGTGGTTCTGGCGAAAGGTCCGTACTTCGGCCAGCAACGTGGAAGACTGGTTTTTCACGGGTGTTGCTCCTAGTTGTAAACCCACAGTACGCGGGCGGGCAGATCAGTCAGGTTGGCGTAGCGGCAATGCGCGAAACTGGCCAGGTGGAAGCTGTCCCCAGGGCCGAGGGTGACCGAATCCGGCTCGCCTTCCACCCACAGCGTCAACTCGCCCTCCAGCACAAAACCGGCCTGCTCGGCGCGGTCGCTCATGGTGTGTTCACCACTGTTGGCACCGGGCGCGAGCAAGCTGTCGAGCATCGAAAAGGCGCCGTTCATGCTGGGCGAGACGAGGATGTCGGTGATGCCGTTGGCGTAATACACCGTGCGCCGTTCGTTGGGGCGGGTGACCCAATCCACCGCCTTGGGTTTGGGCAGGCTGTAGAAGTAGGTGGTAGGCACATCGAGGGCGTGGCTGATGGCGGTCAGGTCGGCCACGGTGGGGCGCGACAGGCCGCGTTCGACCTGGGACAGGAAACCCACCGAGCGCTCGATTTTTTGCGCGAGTTGCGCCAGGGTGAGTTTCTTGTGCTTGCGCAGGTCGTGGATCAGCACGGCCAGGGCGTCAAGTTCTTGTTGTTGGTTCATGAAATTTATGCCTATAAATTTCATGAAAAATTACAGGAATTATTTCACTCGGGCAATGAGCAGACCCCGGATGAATCAGAGAATGTCCATAATTGAATGAGAGCCTTCCCTTTCAGCTGTCAGATCTGACAGTTTTTTGAACTCTTCGACATAAAATCGATAGTAAATGTCATGGAGTGCAACCTCTCTATTCAGATGGGATGATTCCGTGCGCCCGCGGTCGGAACCTGGGTACGCATCATTCATTGAAGGAGCACCCATGAAGTCTAAAACCCTAGCCGCTTGCCTGCTGCTCACCGCTGGCCTGTCCACCACCAGCGTTGTCGTGCAGGCCGGTGATACCCCGCAAGAAACCGTGCCGCCTTCAAGCATCAACGCGCGCGATTTGAAAGAAGGCGACCGCGCCCCGGATATGCTGATGCGCAAGGAGTCGGCGGTCAGCGATTGGAAAAAACGCGGTTTGAAGCAGCCTGAAGCAGACAGCCAATGGGCCCGTGTGGGTGACAAGTTTGTGCTGCTCAAAACCACCAACGGCACCATTCTCGAGATCACCCCCGTGAAGAAGTGATCGGTCTTTTTCCTGGCGCTTGCATAAAGGTAACGGGCCACACAGGTCGCGTTACCTTCCCATAGCGAGAACAGGATGCTTGCCACACTAAGATTACCCTCGCATCGTCACCCTGACCGGTGGCTGATCGCAGGCTTGCTCCTGTTTATCGACCCAATTGCCCCGGACCACTTAGGGGGCAGGTACTAAGAGGCGCTGGGCCTGCCGTTGTGTGGGCTGGTGCTGGCCAGCCTGCCGGCCCACTTCATGGTTTACACGCTTGGGGCGTTTATCGTCGGGAGCGAGGGTGTTTTAGTTCATGGGTGCGTCGTTGAAACCACGGCCAACGCGGTCACGAGGCCGAAGGCGACGTTGGCAGGTCGTCCAGGGTCAGGTGTCCCATGGTGTTGCTCTGCAGTTCATAGCGCAGTTCTTCCACCATCTTTTCCACTGCGTGGGCGGATTGCAACTTGTTGACGCTGATGCCCGTCACCACTAAGTCCACCCGGCCGCTCTGGGCATCGAACACCTTCAAGGTCAGCGAGGCATCCCGGCACAGGGTGAATTCACAGGTCAATGGCATCAGCGCTTCTTCGATGCAGTTGCGCAGTTGGGAGAGGGTAAACATGTGTTTAGCCTCCTCAGCGACGACGCAACAACAAGCCTACTAACAGGCCGATACCGGCGACGACGGCCACTGTCGCCAGTGGTTTGTGCTTGGCAAAATCACTCACAGTGTCGAGCGCGTCGCCGTAGGTTTGCTGCAACTGGCCGGCGGCTTGGCGGGCGACCCCTTCGGCTTGTAACTGCCCATCACCGGTCAGGTCGCCGAGAAAACCTTGGGCCTTGCCCGCGACTTTCTCTACGGCGCCTTTGACTTGTTCGCTTTTCATGGTGCATTCCTTCAAGAGATCAAATCATCACGGCACGGGGCCCTAGGCCCTGTGCCCACTCTTTCAAGGTTAAGCACCGCGTCATGCGCAAATAAGGCGAATTTGCACCGGTCCAACTAGTGCATTTGCACTTTATTTCTTGCTTTTGACCCGCAATTCACCGGCAAACAGCCCGCGCTCACGGGCCCAAACGATGGCCGCGCTGCGGCTGTGCACTCCCAGCTTGGAGTACACCGTGGCCACATGGTTACGCACGGTATTGGGCGCCAGTTTCAGGCGCGAGGCGATCTCCTTGTCGGCCAGGCCTTCGCAGATCAAACCCAGTACATCGCGCTCACGGGCGGTCAGGTCGGTGAACGCCACGTTCGGCAGGTTGGGGCTGCTGACGCTTTTGGCGTTGGCCAGTTTTTCGATCAAGGTCTGGCTGAACCACGAGGCGTCCTGCATCACTTCCTCGATGGCGGCCACCAGTTCCAGCTCCGAGCGTTTGCGTTCGGTGATGTTCATCATCACCAGCAGGTAGCAGGGCGCGTCCTGGATGATCACGGTGTCGGCGGAGACTACGCAGTCGATCACCTCGCTGCCTTTCTTACGCACCTTGAGGTCCTGGCCTTCGAGGTTGCCGGCTTTTTCAAGGGTGGCGAACAACTGCGCGCAAGCCTGGGCGCTGTCGATGAAATGGATGTCCTCGATGGCTTTGCCGATCAACTCTTCGCTGATAAAACCGGTGATGTTCATGAACGCTTCGTTGATATCCACCACCTGCCGGTTGGCGGCGCTGCACATCAAGGTCGGCACCGGTGTCAGGCGGAAGGATTTGGCGAAGCGTTCCTCACTTTGGCGCAAGGCAATTTCCGCTTTGCGCCGCGGCTCCAGGTCGGTGAAGGAAAACAGCATGCAGTCTTCCTCGTTCATGTCCAACGGCTGGCCGGCGACGATCACCAGCTTGCTGCCGCCCTCGGGCAGGCGCAGCTCGGCCTGCATCTGCGGGATGGTCGCGCCTTCGCTCAGGCGCTGGATGGCCAGGTCCTTGCGCTCGGCCTGTTCCAGTACATCCAGTTCATACACCGAGCGGCCGATGACCTGATCGCGGTTGTAGCCGGTCATCTCCAAAAAACCCTGGTTGACCTTGATGTAGCGCAGGTCGCTCAAGCGGCAGATCACGGCGGGCGCCGGGTTGGCATTGAAGGTTTTCTCGAAGCGTTGCTCGGCACTGGCCCACTCGGTGGCGTCGCTGAGGATCAGCACCAACAGTTCCGGCTCACCCTGAGCGTCGGTCAGCACCAGGCTGCGCAAGCGGTGGACCCAACTGCGGTCTTCGCCTGTGGTGGGGGTGACTTCAACCACCACATCGCTGAATTCTTCACCGGCCGCCACCCGGCTGAGCGGGTAGCTGTCCAGCGCTAAGGGATGGTTGTTGCGGTAGCGCAGGGCAAAACGCTGGGCGTACTCCTCGGTGTTGGCACCGAGCGCCTCGACCTCGCTGACGCCGTGCATGGTCAATGCGGCGTCGTTGGCCCAGAGGATGGTCTGGTCGACCTCGGCCAGTATCACGCCGTCAGACAACCCGGAGATGATTTGCTGCAATTGGCGGCGGTTGGTTTCTTGAGTGAGGACATCCTGGCTCATGGTTTCTCCCGGTAGGCGGCATATGGGGGTACGACACCCGAGGTTGAGGATAGTGCAGAGAATGTGCAGGTGAGGAAGTACGAATGCACCAGGAAGACTGGTGCATTTGGGCCAAGACTGAACATATGCCCTTTGGCCAAACTCCCAACCATCAAGGCATTTTGCCTTGCTCTCATAACGTGTGAAGGACCTCTGTATGACTACTGTCTATGAAACCAATCATTCGCTGTTTCGTGTGTCCTGGAGTTCGGTATTGGCCGGTAGTGCAATTGCCCTGGTGACCTACCTGGTGCTGAGTGTGCTGGGCACGGCCATCGGCGCGAGTGCCGTCGACCCAATGCAAGCGGGTAACCCGCTGAGCGGTTTCGGCACCGGTGCCGGGATCTGGTTGTTTGTGTCGACACTGATCGCCATCGGCGTGGGTGCCTTCGTGGCGGGGCGCACTGCGCCAGACCGCGGCGGCCTGCACGGCGTGTTGACCTGGACCGTCACCACCTTGCTCACCACCTGGCTGCTGGCGGGTTTGGCGGCCAGTGTGGTCGGTACGGCCGGCAACGTGGTGGGCAAAGGTTTGTCCGCTGCCGGTAGCGGTATCGCGGCGGCTGCGCCGGGCATTGGTAGCAGCGTCAAACAACAGTTGAACGAGCAAGGCATCCAGCTGGACTGGAACAGCCTGCAAGGTGAACTGGATACCCTGCTCAAGCAAAGCGGCAAGCCTGAGTTGGACCCAGCCAACGTTGAACAAAAAACTGACCAGGCGGGCGCCGAAGGCAAGCAAGCGGCTACTGCTGCGGCGACCGATCCGGCCCAGGCCGGCGATGCGTTGAAGCAATGGTTTGAACGCGTCAAAGCGTCCGGTGAGCCAGCGCTGAATGCCGCTGACAAAGACGCACTGGTCAACATCGTTGCCGCCCGCACCGGCAAGAGCAAGGAGGAGGCCGCTCAGATCGTTGACAACTATGCCCAAGCTTATGAGCAGGCCATGCAGAAAGTGGCTGAGCTGAAACAACAGGCTGAACAGAAAGCCCGTGAAGCCGGTGAAGTGGCGGCCAAGCAACTGTCCCGTGCTGCCTGGAGCACCCTGGCGATGTTGTTGTTGGGCGCAGCGCTGAGCTTCTTTGTCGGTCGTATGGCACTGACTCACCGTCGCGTGCCTTTGGCTTGATGAGTCTGGTTTGATAAACCGGGAGGGGCGGCAAGGAGGCCGCTTTTCCTTTTCTCCACCTGCCTCAATGAATGCGTAAAATGTCGGCTTTTTACGCGAATCACGCAAAGGTGCCCCTTGAGCGCAGGCAAAGCCGTCGGATTGTTATTACTCACCTCCATGCTGGCGGCGTGCGGTACTTCGCCGCCACGCACGCCGAATGACATCTGCGGCATCTTTCGCGAAAAGGACGATTGGTACGACGCCGCCAAGGTCACGCAGAAGCGTTGGGGCGTGCCCATCCAGGTGCCGTTCGCCATCATGTATCAGGAGTCCGGCTTCCGTCAGGATGCTTTGGCGCCCCGCAAATACCTGTTATGGATCATCCCTTGGGGTCGCGTTTCCACCGCCGCCGGCTACGCCCAGGCCAAGGATGAAGTGTGGAACGACTACCGCAAAAGCACCGGCCGCAGCGGCGCCAGCCGCCAGGACTTCGACGACGCCATCGACTTTGTGGGCTGGTACATGGACAAGACCTACAGCGTTAATGGCGTGTACAAATACGACGCCTACGGCCAGTACTTGAACTACCACGAAGGCTGGGGCGGCTATCGCCAGCGCACCTATGCGGCCAAAGCCTGGTTGCCGCCGGTAGCGAGCAAAGTGCAGGCGCGGTCGCAGCTGTATGCAGCGCAATATGCTCGATGCAAGGATGATTTGGGGCGCGGGTTCTGGAGCCGGTTTTGGCATTGGTTGTGAGCAACCCGGAATGTTTGCCGCGCCACGCTGCATGAAGGATGCAGCGTGGGAAAGACGCTTACATTTGAAGTAACCAGCCCACCAGGGGCACGACCAGAAGCGTACTCAACGCCATTGAAATCACATTGCCGATGTACGGATGAAAGTGAGCAGGCAGTCGCCCTGCAATGGCATTGGCTAATGGCGGTGCGATCAGCGCGCCCAGTAGTGCACTTGAGCCTATCACCGTCCAACTACCGCCATGGGTCAGCACCGCAGCAGGGGCTACCGATACCAGTGGAACGTAAGTCGGATACCAACCCCGTTTGATCCACTGGTGCCGCCAGATCAACACGCCCAACGCCGACGTCAGTGCTTGTGCAGCGAGTAGGGGCAGGACCAGGCCTGATCCATACGCCGGGCCGATGGGGTTCAGCGCGTATGCCAGCAACACGCCTGCCAGCAGCCCGAGGCTCGCCAGCTCATTTCCGAAAAAAGGGGCTTCGGAGAAGTCTGCCAAAACTCGCCGCACGCTCCAGACCACACCGTAGGTGGGCGGCTTGGGCGGTACTGATCTGGCAGGGGCGATGTAGTCCGAGCGCACCAGGGAGGGCACGCGGCGACACAGTACAAACGCTATGACACTGCCGATGGCCATGCCCATTACATTGCCGATCACCACGGGCAGGCCCAAGGGTACGCACACGAAGTTCACGATCAACAAGCACATTGGCGTCACCAGCAACGCGCCCAATAGTGCGCCGTTGAGCGTGATCTTCCAGCCACCACCAAACATCAGCACCATTGCCGCTGGTAATGAAACGAATGCCGCAAACGTAGGTTGCCACGTCTCGGCGGTAACGCTCCAGCCCCACAGAATGTTACTCAGCAGTAGACCCAACAATGAGCTGGTCACCAGCCATGGCCACAGGCCTGTTCCGTAGGAAATGGAAAAGCCTTGCCAGGTTTTTCCGCGCTTGTTCGCCCACCAGGCCAGGTATGCGCCGCTCAGTAATCCGAGTGAGGCGAGTTCATGTTTGTAGAAGGCAACCTCGCTGATATCTCCAAGTATCCATCGTAGCCAGGCAACGGGATGGGGCAGGCTCGCGACCATCTCGCCATAGCCTGGCCATGAACCTCCATGACTGAGGATCACCCAGAGCGCCAGAAATGCACTGATCAGCCCCAAGAGAAGGACCGTGATGTCCGCGCGTGAAGGGTGGCGCGTTTTAGGGGTAAAGAGCGTTTGCATGTTTTCCCTCCTCCTCAACGCGGTAGAGCAGGGTGTTGGGAATACCCGAGCATTTGATCGTAGAGATCATTGCGTCGGTCGCGTTGCAGATCATTCAAGCTGTTCCAGATCGGCGCGCTGCGGGCGCTGGTGATATCGACATCGGCAAACAGAATTTCCTGACGATCGGCCGACGCCACCGCACCGATCGGCCAGCCATTGGTTCCGGCAATCAACGAACACCCCAGGTAACGGGCATCACGCTCTTCACCAATGCGGCTGGCCGCTGCGATAAACACATTGTTCACATGGGCGGCAGTCATCGTCAGGTAGGACGCCATGCATTTGCCCGCGTCATCGAATAGCGGCGGTGGTGTCCAAACCCAATTGTTCAGACTACAAATGATGTCCGCGCCTTGCTGGCTGAGAATGCGCGTGACTTCCGGGAACCAGATATCCCAGCAAATCAGTAAGCCGATACGCCCAATCGGCGTTTCAAACACCGGAAAGCCTGTATTGCCGGGGGTAAACCACAGCTTTTCCAGATTCCACAAGTGAGCTTTACGGTACTTTCCGATATATCCGTCGGGGCCTAGCAGGACGGCGGTATTAAACAGTTGCATGCCGTCTATCTCATTCAGGCCAGCTACCAGATACACCTGATGCCTGCAGGCGAAATCAATCCACGCGCGCACGCTGACGCCGTCGGGAACGGCCTCTGCGTGATCGAACGCGTCCTGACGGCTGCTGAAAAAGTAACCGCAATTGGAAAGCTCAGGTAGCACGATCAGGTTGGCTCCGCCATTGGCCGCTTCGGTTGCCAGTGCCAGGCTTTGGCGCAGGTTGTCAGCTCTGTTGGCCATGCCGACCTGAGGATCAAGTTGGATAACCGCTATACGGGCCGGGCTGGTTGGTTCGCTCATCGACGTGACCTCTTATTGTTATGCAGCCGGATTTGGCTGAGTGTTTATAAGAGTCAACAAGGTGTTTGTATGAAAGTCGGGCGATTCCTCTTGCGGTGTAGTCTGATTCTTTTATTTTTGATTATCGGCTTTGTATTCGGGGTAGTCTTGCATCGTAAAGCCACCATTGAAATCGGCATTGGTTTTGTTGCAAATGTTTATCACGGTATCAATGGCGCCCCTAAAACAAGGTTCGGTCCAGCCAGCGTCAACGGAGAAAGACTCGCCGCATAGATAAAGTCCCGAAGTGTGGGAGAAGTCTCGATTGTATTTCATCAAGCTGACAGCGTCGTAATAAGTGCCTGCACGGTAGAGCTTTGCGCACCCAAGCGCATTTTTATCGTTCATCCAACGTTGTACGACTGCGCCTTCATGGCCTATGTAAGGTGATATTTTTTGTTTGATGTTGGTTGATTTTAAAAGGATTCGGTCAAGTTCTTCTATGCACTTGTCAACCAGCTCGTCATCACTGAAGCAGGAAAGCTTTGTCGCGTCATCTTCCCACGTGTAGCTGAGTAGAATGCAGTCGTAGGCGTGATTGTCGTTGTAGCGGTAGGTGTAAACGTCGTGTATGAAGCTATCAGTCACGATGGTTTGAGGAATGTTTTTGTTGTGAGAAAGAAACGATTTTTTAAGGGGGGCGTATACCTTGCAGCTGGTTTCCCAATGCGCGGTTTTATACGCGGTTACTATGTCGAACGGCAGCATTTCCTGGTTAAAGTTTTCGAGCAGAATTTGTGTCTCTATGAGCCAGGACGGCAGCGTCATCACGACGGAGTCGAAGTCGTGGAAGTGTTTTTCTAATCTGCCCGGCTGTAGGGTGTTCCAATCATAATGGACGCGTATTTTTCCATTGGTCAGTTTTTGTAGCTTGGTCACTGTGCTGCTGGTCAGCAGCCCGGATTGACTGTTAAGCAAGTGTTCATAGAGCGACTCGCGGGTTTCGTCCGCTTTTATGAAGAGTAAAGACTCCGCCAGCGCACCGAGTCCAATGTAATTTGGTTTGTTGAAGATAAGCCCTTTTGAGTCGACGGTCGATTGGGCGTTCAAATAAGGTGAATCCATGGGCGTGCCATCCGAGTTTACCCGACCATGGATCAATTGCAGGTGACTACTGAACCCGAATATTGCTGTGCGTAAAGGATAGAGCGCGCAAACATCATAGAAGGCCCCCCAACTGCCGTCGCCAATTCCGATAGAGTAGAAAACAGCGGATTCTTGCGCTGTCATACCCATCCCGCCAAAATTCCCTGGGTCACCTTGGCGCCAAATATCGATGGCTGGCATTTTCACCAAGTCACGAAATGAAAGGTGCTCGTATTGACTGACTATAGAAGCCCACATGGATTCCCAGTGTTCGGAGCCATAATGCTCGGCGACATGCAGGGTCATGCGGTCGGCAAATCTTTTCCATTTCGTAAAGACGGTACCTAATGTTTGGCCTGGGGGAGGTGTTTTTCCGTCGGTGTTTTTCCAGATGAGCAGGGTGGGCTCGCCGTCTCCATCGATGCTTCCTTCTCGCAGGTATATGCCCGTTGATCGGACCGCTGGGCTGCCGGGGTTTGGAAAGTCAGAATGGACTAATTCGAATTCCTTAGCGTAATAGGCCATGAGTGAGCGGCCGTCGGTGGGTTGCTCGTTTGATTTATTGAAGAAGGGCATTCTCATTGCGCCCATCTCAAACGGTGGCCTGCCAATCGAATGGGTATTATGTCTACCGAGTGCGGTGAGATGCCTGCCGCCAATACGCCTGGACTTTTCAATAACGGTGATATTTTTGAAACCGCATCTGTGTAACTCCCGCGCGGTGGTTAAGCCTGTAATGCCCGCGCCAATAATGCAGATTTTATGCTGGGTTTGAGTGGCTTGCGCAACCCCATTTTCTTGTTCTACCAAGGCACGATAGTCAAAGCACAAGTCTGGCGGGTTAGGGAATCTAGCTCTCCATTTGTCATGGGCAGAGCGCTTTTCACGATGATGCCGCTGGGCGATGTCCGATGGATAATTAAAGCCGGTACCAATGGTCATTCTGATAGTCCCTATTTAGACTCAATTGTCTTTTCATAGGATGAATGCAGGCACGTCGGAGTAAGAATAAGCAGTGTGTGATTTTTGGCGAGGGAATGTCGCGTTCGTTCGTAGGTGGAGTGAAGAGGCGTGGGGCGGTGGCTGTTCCTACACTTGCCAAACCCACTCAACTCTGGGAAAACCCAGCCTTTACACATTCAGCGAGACCCCCATGAGCAACGACGAACTGCAGGTCACCGACCTGCGCCAGGGCAGCGGCAAAACCGTGGTCAAAGGCGCGCTGATCACCACCCAATACACCGGCACTCTGGAAGACGGCACGGTGTTCGACTCCTCCTGGGAACGCGGCAAGCCGTTCCAGTGTGTGATCGGCACCGGGCGGGTGATCAAGGGCTGGGACCAGGGGTTGATGGGCATGCAGGTCGGCGGCTTACGCACGCTGTCTGTGCCGGCGCACCTGGCCTATGGTGAGCGCTCGATGGGCGCGCATATCAAGCCCAACAGCAATTTGCGCTTTGAGATTGAGTTGTTGGAAGTGCTGACGCGGGACGATTGACGTTCTTCGACGCAAGGAGGCTGTATGGACATGATTCAAGCGATACGCGACAGCTGGCGCTGGGTCGGTATCGACCCCGTCGAGGTGGTGGGCAGCACAGCCTTTGGCAACGTGATGATCGAGGATACGCAGGGCCACTATTGGCGGCTGTGTCCTGAAGGGCTCTATTGCGAGATGATCGCGCAGACGCGTGCAGCCTTGGATGAGATCTCCAGGGATCAGGCCTTTTTGCACGACTGGTATTTGCAGCCGATGGTGGCGCAGGCCGAGGAAGCGCTTGGGTCGTTGGCGCCTGGCCAGGTTTACCACTTCGTTATTTCGCCGGTATTGGGCGGCGAGTACGCCATCGACAATGTGCGTCAACTTGATCATGTGGAGCAGATTCGGTTCTGCGGTGACCTGGCACTTGAGATCAAAGATTTGCCTGACGGCGCACACGTGAAGCTCAGGATTGTCGACTAATCATTTGAAAGGACAGCACCTCATGGATGTGGTTTGTGACACTGAATGGCCCCTGAGCTCCACGCCGGATCTTCGGGTGGTGCCGCTCACCTTGGCGGATGAGGCCGAGCTGCAGCACTTCTTCGAGCAGGCCCCCGACTACTTCATCGCGGTCAACGGCGAACCCGCGACGCCGACTGAAGCGCGCGAAGAGTTGCAGGGTAATCTGCCCCCAGGCTGGAGCTGCAGCCGCCTGTACTGGCTGGGTTACCGCGATGCGGATGATCAACTGATCGCGGTGGTGAACATCGCCGCCGACCTGCTTGCTGCCGGGGTGTGGCATATCGGGCTGCTGCTGATGCATACGCGCTTGCATGGCAGCGGGTTGGCGCGGCGGCTGCATGCCGAGCTTGAGGCGTGGGCTGTGGGCAAAGGCGCTCAGTGCTTGCGGCTGACGGTGGTGATCGGTAATGCCAAGGCGGAGCGTTTCTGGCCCAAGCTTGGGTATGTGCAGGTGCGTACGCGGGAGGGGATTACGATGGGGCGGCAGGTGAATACGGTGTCGATTCAGGTCAAGCCGTTGGCGGGGGGGCGGCTGAACGAATACCTCGAATTGGTTGAGCGGGATCGGCCCGGTGTGCCGTAGCAGTTGTGTGGATACCTCTGTTGCAATGGCGGTCTGTCAGCCAGAAATACAGTTCCTGAACTTACCCTGAAGAATCTGCCTAATCTTCATCGGTAAATTTTCCTACGGTTTACTCCCTTGTAATCGCGGCGTAAACTCCGCGCGTTTTCATCAATAGCGGAGACCCTCAGTGGGTACTTGTTCGAGTGACAGTTGTCGACCGGTTGTGGTAACCGGCACCTACTTGGCAAGGTAACGCGCAGTGTTTATATGCCGTTGTCTCGCCTAAAAAAGCGAGAAGCGGCATCCCGGCAGCGCCTGTCCTGGCGCCTGCCCGAGTCCCTCTCATCGACGCTGACCAGCACCTGAAATCATTCAGGCTGCTACGGACGCGCCTGCCTTTTACGGTGGGCGGGCCGAGCTGACTGTGCCTTTAACACCGGTGCGGTGCAGACGGTTGTACCTGCACGAAGGTTTCCGGGTCGGCGGTGGCTTAAATAGGCTGCTGCGTTCAGGGAGATTTCTTATGCAAGCACTCAACAACATCAACCTCAATTCTTTGGTCGATACCGTCGTCAGCCTCACCGCCGCGTTTATCCTCGGTGGCTTGATCGGTTTCGAGCGCCAGTATCGCCAGCGTACGGCGGGCTTGCGCACCAATGTGCTGGTGGCTGTGGGCGCGGCGATTTTTGTCGATATGGCCAACCGCTTGGGTGGTGCGGAAGGGGCGGTGCGAGTGGTCGCGTATGTGGTCTCAGGCATCGGCTTTCTAGGTGCCGGCGTGATCATGCGCGAAGAAGGCAACGTGCGCGGGCTCAACACCGCTGCCACGCTTTGGGCATCGGCGGCGGTCGGCGCGTGTGCGGGGGCCGATCTGATTCTGGAGGCGCTGCTGGGCACGCTGTTTGTACTGGCGGCCAACACTTTGTTGCGCCCGATCGTCAACAACATCAACCGCCAGCCGTTGGACGTGGTGTCGGCCGAGGTCACCAATATCCTCTATGTCATCGCGCGACGTAGCCAGCAACAGGCAGTGATGGTCTTTCTGGAAGCCGAGCTGGCGCGGTGCAACTACCCGGCCAGCGACGTCGACGTTCGGCCGTTCGGCAGTGAAGAAGTGGAGATCGAAGCCACGTTGGTCGCGACTTCGGTAGACGGCGACGAACTGGATGCGTTGGTGGCGCGTATTGCTACCTCGACCTTGGTAGTGCAGGCGTTCTGGAGTCCGAGTACCACCGACTAGGCTGCTCGCCGAACGCGTCGCCACACGCTCGACTGACGGCGCTTGGCCCGGATAAGTCCTACATTTGCTTGGGATTACCCCTTCGGATGAAGCGTTATTTCGTTGTTAAGGTTGCGCACTTGCAGCTAGCCGGAGGCTCCGGTTTAGCTGTAGGAGTTCAGTTTTTTCAATCGAAGGGACCAGGCGTAGCTTGGCTATCGTCCTGAGTGGGGAGAGTGCCGTTGGTCGGCACTGTCATTTCTCACAGGTATCTGTGTCCCGTGTGGTGTGTGAGGGTACTTACCTCTCAGGGGGAGTTTTATGAGTAAAGCGTTAATAGTCGATGACCATCCATTTATCCGTCAAACCGTTCGGTTCCTGCTCAAGCAGGAAGGGTTCACTGAAATCGATGAGGCGGGCAATGGCGCAGATGCTGTGCAGAAGGCCAGGGAAGGGCGCCCGGACCTGATTATTCTCGACTTGGCCATCCCGAAACTGGGTGGCCTGGAAGTGATCAGCCGAGTAAAGGCGTTAGGCGTGCCATGCAAGATGCTGGTACTGACGGCGTCCATTCCGGAATTTTTTTCCTCGCGCTGTATGCGCGCCGGTGCCATGGGGTATGTCGCCAAGACCGGGGAACTGGACGAGCTGCAAAAGGCGATCAAGGCCGTGATGTCCAACTACAGTTGTTTCCCCAGCTTGCCGAGCAGTTCGGTACGCCGCGACGATTTACAGACCACGGAGTTGCAACTGGTGGAGTCACTGTCGGACCGCGAGGTGGAAGTCTTGCGAATGCTGGCGCTGGGCCTGGGCAATAACCAGATTGCCGAGCAAATGCTCCTGAGCCACAAGACCATCAGTACTTATAAGACTCGGCTCAAAGAGAAGCTGCGCATGTCGTCCGTTGTGCACATGGCCAAGTTCGCTAATCGCAATGGTCTGATCTGATTCGAAATGAACCCTTCCCACATTCGACGGTTCATCTTTGGTTTGCTGGTGAGCATGCTCCCGATGCTGGCGGCGGCTCTGGATGAGCCTCACGTCCTGCGTTTGTTGGGGCGCGCCAATCTTGAGGGGAATGGCCCCCCCCTGGTGCTGGGAGAGGCGGACTGGCACTGGTTGCGCGAGCGTCGTACGTTGCTGCTGGGGGTGTCCGCTCCCGATTACGGCCCCTTCGAACTGACCAATAATAATGATGAGCTTGAAGGCATAACGGCCGACTACGCACGGTTGCTCGCCCAGGCGTTGAACGTCAGCGTGGAAGTTCGGCGCTACGATACCCGCGATGAG
The DNA here is from genome assembly GCF_052850675.1 of Pseudomonas sp. 1152_12. NCBI lineage: Bacteria > Pseudomonadati > Pseudomonadota > Gammaproteobacteria > Pseudomonadales > Pseudomonadaceae > Pseudomonas > Pseudomonas sp. 1152_12. Next base: position 34,929 of record NZ_VXCW01000015.1, read on the forward strand.
TTGATCGAGGCGCTCAAGCACGGCGCCATTGACTTGCTCGGAACGGCCAACGGATTTGAGGCGGGCGACCCGCAGTTGGTCCTGTCTCGCTCCTACGCCAATGACCAACCGGTGCTGGTCACCCGCACTGGCGACGCCCAGGCCTTGACCGTTGATCTGGCAGGCAAACGCGTGGCAATGCTCTATCACTATATGGCGCCCGACGCGGTACAGGCGTTCTATCCCAAGGCGAGCCTGCAACTGTTTCCGTCTATTTTCGAAGCCATCGGCGCTGTAGCGTTTGGTGGGGCCGATGTCTATCTGGGCGATGCGATCACCGCCAATTATCAGATCAATCGCAACCATTTGAACAACGTGCAAATGGCGGATTTTTCCACGTTGGAATCCAACGCTTTCGCCTTCGCTGTTGCCCGGGACAACACTCGGCTGCTGCGTATCGTCAATACGGCTCTGAGGGCAATTCCGGCTAACGAACAGATGGAAATACTACGTCGTTGGAGCGGTGGCAACCTTGGCTTGCTGGGTGCCGAGCGGCTGCATTTGAGTAAGAACGAGCAGCGTTGGCTGGAGAAGCATCCGCGGGTCAGAGTGGTAGCGTCCGAACAGATGCTGCCATTGGCATCCTTTACCGCACAAGGGCAACTGGACGGCTTGAGTGCTGACGTGTTGTCTCGGGTCAGCCTGCGTACCGGTTTGAAATTCGATGTCGTCCCGGGCGGTTCGATGGCCCAACAGATTGACGCGGTCAGCACCGGCAGGGCGGACATGATGGCGGTGATCACCCCGAGTATTGAGGGCTCTGAGCAGGTACGTTTTACTCGGCCCTACCTGACCAATCCGCTGGTGCTTGTCACGCGCAACGACGATCCCGCGACGATGACCTTGGAAGACATGCCAGGAAAACGCCTTGCGATAACCACCGGCAGTGCGCTGCGTGAGGTGATCAATCGCGATTACCCCGGCGTTCATTTCGTGGAAGCCAAAAACCCGACGCAAGCCATGGCGTTGGTGGTCTCGGGAGCCGCCGAAGCTGCCGTCAATTCATTAATCAATGCACGTTACCTTATCGCCCAATACCGTGACATCTTGCGCGTAACCAGCACTGTCGGCTCTGAACCTGCGCGTATGACATTTGGGGTCAACCGTGGCCAGTTGGAGTTGTACTCGATACTGGACAAGGCGCTGCTGAGCATCCCACCCCAGGAAATGCATGAGCTGATCAACCAGTGGAGCGCTGACGTGATCGTCGAAGACCATTGGCTACGCCATCGCAGGACGATCATTCAAGGCTTCGGCCTGGCAGCGCTGTTGCTGCTGATTACCCTGGGCTGGGCTTTTTACCTGCGCAGCCTGATACGCAAGCGTGCCCAGGCCGAACGCGCCTTGAGCGACCAGATGCGTTTTATGGGCGTACTGATCGACGGCACTCCTCATCCGATCTACGTGCGTGACCGCCAGGGGCGCTTGATGGCCTGCAACAGTGCTTACCTGGAGGTGTTTGGTTTTACGCTCGAAGCGGTGATCGGCAAGACGGTCATGCAAACCGATTCCGGCAACCCTCCGCAGGCAGAGTCTTTCCATGAGGACTACTTGCGACTGATGGAGCGTGGCGAGCCGCAGATTCATGATCGGGTACTCAAATTGCCCAGTGGCAAGGTGCTGACCATTTACCACTGGATGCTGCCTTACCGTGATGGCGACGATAACGTCGTGGGCATGATTGCCGGTTGGGTGGACGTGAGTGAGCGCCAACGGCTATTGGGCCAACTGCAGGAAGCCAAGGAAGAGGCCGACGCCGCCAACCGCGCCAAGACCACGTTCCTGGCGACCATGAGTCATGAGATCCGCACACCTATGAATGCCGTGATCGGCATGATCGAGCTGGCCCTTGCGAACGCCGAGCAGGGCCGCGCCGACCGCGATGCCCTGGAAGTGGCTTCGGTTGCGTCCCACGGCATGCTGGAGTTGATTGGCGACATTCTGGATATTGCCCGGATCGAGTCCGGCCATCTGTCGCTGGCCTTGGAGCCGGCCAATCTGTATGAGCTGTTGATGTCGTTGGTGCGCGTGTTCGAGGGCCTGGCGCGGGCCAAGGGCCTGGCGCTGCAGGTAGAGCTGGATCCGCTGATTGATTGCCAGGTGCTGGCCGATCCGTTGCGGTTCAAGCAGGTGGTGTCCAACCTGCTGAGCAATGCCATCAAGTTTACGTCCCAAGGGCAGGTGCGGTTAGGGGCACGCAGTTCGCCGGCAACAGGCACCGGGCAGATGAGCCTCAGGTTATGGGTAGACGACACGGGCATAGGCATCAGCGCTGAAGACCAGCAGCGTCTGTTCAACCCATTTATCCAGGGGAGCAATACCGACCAGTCCGCGCGCAGTGGCTCGGGGTTGGGGCTGGTGATCAGCCGCAACCTGTGTGAAATGATGGGAGGCAACCTGCAGTTGAGCAGTGGGCTGGGCCAGGGGACGCGGGTCGATGTGACGTTGGTATTGGCCAGGACCACAGCGTTAGCCGTCGAGGTTTCCGCTCTTGGTCTGGATACTCGGCCGACGCATGCACTGGACATTCTGGTGGTGGATGACTACCCGGCCAACCGCGTGCTGCTGGCTCGGCAATTGAGCTTCCTGGGGCATCGCATCATCACGGCCGAAGAAGGTGTCCAGGGGCTCGAGCTGTGGAAAGCCAAGCGGCCGGATGCAGTGATCACCGATTGCAACATGCCTCTCAAGGACGGCTACACCTTGGCCCGTGACATCCGCACGCAAGAACGTGAGCAAGGTCTGCAACCGTGCCTGTTACTGGGGTTCACCGCCAATGCGCAACCGGAAGAAACCGAGCGTTGTCATCAGGCGGGCATGGATGCATGCCTGTTCAAACCAGCGGGGCTTGAAGACTTGCGGTTGGCGCTGGCCTCACTCACCACCCGCTCCTGCGCAGTTGAAGCCGAAGTGGCGTTTGATTTGAGCACGTTAATCTCATTGACGGGGGACGATCACGCCGCGCTGAATGAACTCCTCATACCGTTGCTCGACAGCCTGGAAGCTGACCGTGCGCTTGTCCCAAGGTTGCTACAGTCGTTCAATTTTCATGCGCTGCATGATTTGGCCCACCGCGCCAAGGGCGGTGCGCGAATGGTAAAGGCCCAGTCGCTGATCGCCTGTTGTGAAACGCTGGAGGGTATCTGTCAACGCCAGGAGCGCAAGGCACTGGGCTTGGCGGCTGAAGCTGTGGATAAGGCGATCGGCGATCTGCACGACCGCCTGAGTACTTATCGCAATCGGCGATGAGCGTGGTTGATGGCCATTCGGTGGTTTTGGGAGAACTCCTACGTGAAGGGGGAATAAGCCTGATTCTGTCTTCGGAATATGTCTGGAAAATGGGCGAGGCTCACTGACGAGTACAGCCTGCCCTGGGAGCTGCCATGCCAAATAAAGCACTGACCATCCTGATTGCCGATGAACAGCACCTGCAACGGCTGTACATCGAAAAAATGCTCAACCAGTTGGGGTACTACCGGATTGTGCCGGTGCAAACCTTCGAAGAAGTCCAAATTCTTACCGCCGCCCCGGCGGAGCCCTTTGATGTACTTATCATCAATGGAGGGCTGGCGGCCCATACCTGTGGCCCGCAGCCCCAGGTGCGGCACGTGCTGGTCTACGACCACCAGGACCTGAACGCAGTTGCCGGTGCGACGCCGACGGTGTTGGTACGGCTACCTGGCGCGCCGGACACCGTCAACCTCGAACATTTCATGGACATCATCGACCCACCCGAGGCCGCCCGCGGCCTGCGGGTATTGCCGTGGCTGCGGGAGTTATCCCGTCAACCGGCAACCGGGGTCTAGTCCCACTTCGGTGCGATGCCCTTGGGGCTGGTCAGTCGATGGCCACGCTCCAGGCTGGCAATCTGTGCCATGTCGGCAGCATCCAATGTCAGTTGCTGGGCCTTCAGGTTGCTCTCCAGGTTGGCGCGTTTGGTCGACGATGGGATCACCGCGTAGCCCAATTGCATCGCCCATGCCAGCGTCACTTGCGCTGCGGTGGCTTGATGGCGTGCGGCGATTTGCTGGATGACCGGGTCCTTGAGCACTTCGCCGTAGGCCAAGGTCATGTATGAGGTGATCTGGATGCCGTTGGCAGTGGCGAAATCCACCACTTTCTGATTTTGCAGGTAGGGGTGCAATTCGACCTGGTTGGTGGCGATGTTTTCGGCACCGACCGCCGCAATGGCCTGTTTCATCAGCTCAATCGTGAAGTTGGAAATGCCGATCTGGCGTGTCAGGCCCAAGCGCTTGGCTTCCAGCAGTTGGCCCATGAACGCGGCGACAGGTACTTGGTCTTCCGGCGATGGCCAGTGGATCAGGGTCAGGTCCAGGTAGTCGGTCTTGAGCTTGTGCAGGCTTTCTTTAAGGCTGGGAATCAACAGCCCTTCGGCGAAATTAGAGATCCAGATCTTACTGGTGATGAACAGTTCGTCACGCGGTACGCCGCTGTCGGTAATGGCTTGGCCGACATCCGCTTCGTTCTCATAGATCTGCGCGGTGTCGATGACGCGGTAGCCCAGCTCCAGGCCGGTGCTCACGGAGTCGATCACTACTTGGCCTTGTAGGCGGAAGGTGCCGAGACCGAAGGCGGGGACGTTTTGGTTAGGAATAGACATCAGTAACTCCTGAAGAGGTGTGAACAATGGAGTCGAGTATCCGCCCGCCGTTCATTTGGAAAAACCGCCGAATCCGAAAAGGACTCTTTACCGCAAATCACGAATTCTGTGGCAAGCGGCCTTGTTGTCAGTGTGTTTGTTGTGGCAAGCCCGCTCGCCACTGACCGTTCGTCAACTTTCTTACGGCGCGCACTCAACACCTTGAAATGAGCATGACGCAACACCTCACCGAATACGCTGATATCGCCGGGGTTTCGCGACTGATGTAGAGTCGAGCAGCCGACTCAACAAGGACACTGCCCCATGACCCTGGAATCCCGTTTCTCCCGTATGGAGCCGCAATTGCGCAAGGCAAACCTGGTCCAGGCGACGCTGACGTGCCTCAAGCGCGATGGTTTCCAGGGCGCTTCGATCCGTAAGATCAGCGCCGAGGCCGGGGTGTCGGTGGGCCTGATCAGCCACCACTACTCAGGCAAGGATGAGCTGGTGGCCGAGGCCTACCGCACCATCACGGCCCAAGTCATGAGCCTGTTGCGCGAGACGATGGCCACGGCGCCGCCGGAACCTCGTGAGCGGTTGTCAGCGTTATTCCGGGGCTCCTTTTCTCCAGAGTTACTCGACCCGCAACTGCTCGATGCGTGGCTGGTGTTCTGGGGCGCGGTCAAGACAGCACCCGCGATCAACCAGGCGCACGAACATTCCTATGGCGAGTACCGCACCATCATGCGCTCCGCCTTGGCCGACATGGCCGAGGAGGCGGGTTGGCAGGCGTTCGACGCCGACCTCGCCGCCATTGGCTTGAGCGCCTTGCTCGACGGGTTGTGGCTGGAGTCGGGGCTCAACCCCGGCACCTTCACGCCGGAGCAGGGCGTTCAGATCTGCGAGGCCTGGGTCGACGGCTTGCAGAGTGGTGGGCGCCAGCGTTATCAGCTGAAACCCTGAGCCTTTCTCACCGCCTGGACGCAATGTTCAGGCCGGTAATTCTCCTCTGAAACTATTTGCTGCTTACCGATTGCCTCCTTGCTGAACACTCGTTTAGTATCTCGCCATGTCGCACCCCTCACGCCAATTAAAATAATTCGAGGAAGCCATGACTGCCGATTCTTCCGTGCTCACCGAGGTGCATGCAGGCGTTGCCTGGATCACGCTCAACCGTGGCCCGCAGCGCAATGCATTGGACATTCCGACGCTCAAGCACTTGCATGCCGTGCTCGACACGTTCAACAGCAACCCTGCTGTGCGCGCAGTGGTGTTGACCGGCAGCGGCCGCAGTTTCTGCGCCGGTGCCGACTTGGCTGAATGGGCCGAAGCCGAAGCCCGCGGCGCCCTGCAAACCTATGGCTGGACCGAAACCGCCCACGCCCTGATGAGCCGTCTGCACACCCTCAACAAACCCACGATTGCCGCGATCAACGGTACTGCTGTGGGTGCCGGCATGGACCTGACGCTGTGCTGCGACCTGCGCATCGCCGCCCAGTCGGCGCGCTTCAAGGCCGGCTACACCAGCATGGCGTACTCGCCGGATGCCGGCGCCAGCTGGCACTTGCCGCGCCTGATCGGTAGCGAACAGGCCAAGCGCCTGCTGTTCCTCGACGAACTGTGGAACGCCGACCGCGCATTGGCCGCTGGCCTGGTGGGCGAGGTGGTCGCCGATGAGCAATTGCACATCCACGCCACCGAGCTGGCCAGCCGCCTGGCCAACGGCCCGACCTTCGCTTTCGCCCAGACCAAGACCCTAATCCGCGAAGGCGGCGCCCGCAGCCTACCCGAGCAACTGCAGGCCGAACTGGCCGCCGGGCTGTTGTGCGGGCGCAGTGCCGATGGTATCGAGGCCCTGCGCGCATCCACGGAAAAACGCTCACCGAATTTCTGCGGCCAATAACAACAACACCCCCGAGCAGGTAGCGCCATGAATTTCCAACTCAGCCAAGAGCAAGACATGCTGGTGGACGCGGTACGCAGTTTTGTCGCCAAGCAATTACTGCCCCATGAAGCGGCGGTGGACCGTGTCGATGAGGTCTCGCCCGAGCTTGCCGCGCAGATTCGTGACAAGGCTATCGCTGCGGGGTTTTATGCCTTCAACATGCCCGAAGAGGTGGGCGGTGGCGGCCTGGATTACCTGTCCCAGGCACTGATCGAACGCGAGCTGTCCAAGGTTTCGTGGGCGCTGCATGTGTTCGTCGCACGCCCGTCCAAGATCCTCATGGCCTGCACCGGCGCGCAGATTGATGACTACCTGTTGCCGTGCGTTCAGGGGAAGAAAATTGACTGCTTCGCCCTGACCGAACCGGGCGCCGGTTCTGACGCGAATGCGATCAAGACCCGCGCGATGCGCAACGGCGATGACTTTGTGATCAACGGCAGCAAGCATTTCATCAGCCATGCCGGCCACGCCGATTTCGCCATCGTGTTTGCGGTGACCGACACCTACGAACACAACGGCCGCCAGCGCAATGCCGTGACCTCGTTCCTGGTCGATCGCGGCACGCCGGGCCTGACCATCCGCCGTGGCCCCAAGTGCGTGAGCAACCGTGGTTATCACACTTATGAAATGTTCTTTGACGACTGTCGCGTGCCCGCGTCCAAGGTGCTTGGCGAAGTCGGTAAAGGTTGGGATGTTGCCAATGCCTGGCTGACTGCCGGGCGTGTGATGGTCGCCGCCAACTGCGTCGGCCAGGCCCAGCGCGCGCTGGATGTGTCGCTGCAATGGGCGGCGGACCGCAAGCAGTTCGGCCAGCCCATCGGCACCTACCAAGGCGTGAGTTTCAAACTCGCGGACATGGCCACGCAGATTCGCGCCGCTGAGCTGCTGACCTTGCACACCGCCTGGAAGATGGACCAAGGCAGCATGACCGACGGCGAGGCCGGCATGGCCAAGCTGTTTGCCAGTGAAACCCTGGGCAAAGTTGCTGATGAAGCCGTGCAGATATTTGGCGGTATGGGCTTGATGGACGAGGGGCCGGTGGAGCGCATCTGGCGCAACGCGCGGATCGAACGCATCTGGGAAGGCACCTCAGAAATCCAGCGCCATATCATCGCCCGCGAACTGTTGCGGCCGCTGTTGCGCTGATCGGCGCGGAGAACGCTTATGTCTCAGGCAATTCGCGACAACCTCAAGCGCCTGCTGGCGCCCCGGCACCTGGCCTTCGTCGGCGGGCGCAGCATGGCGCGCGCGCTCAAGCGCTGCGCAGACGGCGGCTTTGAAGGGCAGATGTGGTTAATCAACCCGCAGCACGACAGCCTCGACGGCATCCCGTGTGTGCGCCGCATCGCCGATTTACCGTGTGGCCCGGATGCGGTGTTTATCGCCATCCACCGTGAACTGACGCTGACCTGCGTGGCGGAACTCGCCGCCATCGGCACCGGCGGCGCGATTTGCTACGCCTCGGGGTTTGCCGAAACCGGTGCCACTGGTGCCGCCTTGCAACAGCAGTTGCTGAACGCCGCAGGCGATATGGCCTTGCTCGGCCCTAACTGCTACGGCCTGCTCGATTACCTGCACAGCTCGGCCCTGTGGCCGGTGGCCCATGGCGGTAAAACGGTGGATAAGGGCGTTGCAGTACTGACCCAGAGCGGCAATTTCGCCTACAACTTGTCGATGAGCGACCGCTCGCTTGCGGTGGCCTACATGGCATCGGTCGGCAACCAGGCGCAACTGGGCGTTGCCGAATTGATGGACGTGTTGCTCGATGAGCCGCGTGTCACCGCCATCGGCCTGCACTTGGAAGGCTTGAAGAATGTGCCGGGGTTCGCCCGCGCAGCGCACAAAGCCCTGGAAAAAGGCATCCCGATTATCGCGTTGAAAACCGGTGTGTCGCAGATCGGTGCCGAGCTGGCGTTGAGTCACACCAGTTCGCTCTCGGGCTCCGATGCGCTCTACGACAGCCTGTTTGCACGCTTGGGTGTGATCCGGGTCAGCGGTCCAGTGAGTTTTGTCGAAACCCTGAAAGCCGCTGCCTGCGGCAATCTCCCAGCCGGCAACAGCCTTATCGCCTTGGCCTGCTCGGGTGGTGATGCAGGGTTGATTGCCGACTACGCCGAACGCAACCATCTGGCCCTGCCGAAACTGGATAACGACCGGCGTGGTGAACTGGCACAGGTTCTGCCCAGCTACGCCAACCTGGTCAACCCGCTGGACTTCACCACCGCCATCTGGGGCGACCGCGACGCGCTCAACCGCATGCTCGACACGGCCCTGCGCACCGACGCGAATGCGGCCATGCTGGTGCTTGATTACCCGGCTGAATTTACCGGCGAGCGCAAAGAGTGCGACTTGTTGTTGGAGCTGTTCTGCGGCGCGCTCAGCCGCCACGGCAAGACCGGTTTTGTCACCTGCGCCTTTCCCGAATTACTGCCGCGCCATGCCCGCGAGTATCTGCACGCCCAAGGTATTGCCGCATTGCAAGGCGTGGAAGATGCGCTGGCGGCATGGGGGCGGATTGCCGATTACCAAAACAATCGTCGCGTGTTGCTTGAGCGGGGCGAGTCGGTGCTTGAACCATTCTGCCCCAAGATCCTTGGGGATCAAGTCCTGGCCCTGGATGAGTGGGCATCCAAACAAGCCTTGCGTGCCTTTGGCCTGAGCACGCCTGCGGGCGTCTTGAGTACGCCGGGGCGGGCGGTTGCGGACGCCAAGCGGCTGGGTTACCCGTTGGTGCTCAAGGCCGTCAGCGCTGACTTGCCGCATAAAACTGAAGCCGGTGCAGTGGTATTGAACCTGCAAGATGACTTCGCCCTGACGGCCGCGCTTGAGCATATGCGCCGCAAAATCGCGGAGCATGCCCCGGGTGTTGCCTTTGATCAATTGCTGTTGGAGTCCATGGCCGCACCGCCCTTGGCCGAGTTGATCGTGGGCATCAAGCGTGAAAACGACTTCGGCCTGGCCTTGGTGATTGGCGCTGGCGGCATCCTCGTGGAATTGCTCAAGGACAGCCGCAGCCTGTTGCTGCCGACCACCGACGCTGCGATTCGCAACGCCGTGCTCAGCCTGCGCAGCGTCGCCTTACTGCAAGGCTTTCGCGGGCGTGAAGTGGCGGATATGGACGCGTTGGTCGCGGCGATCCGCGCCGTGGCGGACTACGCCTGTGCCCATGCCGAGCAGTTGCTGGAATTGGATGTGAACCCATTATTGGTTAATGCCCGGGGCGCCACGGCGGTCGATGCATTGATTCGTCTAGGAGATGGCTATGCAGGATAAAACAATGACGGGCGGCCAGGCCCTGGTGCGGTTGCTCGCCAATTATGGCGTCGACACAGTGTTCGGCATTCCCGGCGTGCACACCCTGGAGCTGTATCGCGGCTTGCCGGCCAGCGGCATTCGCCATGTGCTCACGCGCCACGAACAGGGCGCCGGGTTTATGGCCGACGGCTATGCGCGGGTCAGCGGCAAACCGGGCGTGTGCTTTGTGATCACCGGCCCCGGTGTGACCAACGCCGCCACCGCCATCGGCCAGGCGTATGCCGACTCGATCCCGATGCTGGTGATCTCCAGCGTCAATCACCTGGCCAGCCTCGGAATGGGCTGGGGCAGCCTGCATGAGACTCAGGATCAGCGCTCGATTACTGCACCCATCACCGCGTTTTCGGCCGTGGCCTTGAGTACCGAGGATTTGCCCGAGCTGGTCGCCCGTGCCTATGCGGTGTTCGACAGCGAGCGGCCACGGCCGGTGCATATTTCGGTGCCGTTGGATGTGCTGGCAGCACCGATTGAAAGCGACTGGAGCAATGACGTGGTGCGCGCACCCGGGCGTGGCTTGCCAGCGGCTGAGGTACTGGATCAGGCAGCCACCCAGCTCGCCTCGGCCAAGCGCCCGATGATCATTGCCGGCGGTGGTGCGGTGGCGGCGGGGGAGGCCTTGCAGCGGTTGAGTACGCAACTGGCGGCACCGTTTTTCACCAGTGTCGCGGGCAAGGGGTTGTTGCCGATGGATGACCCGCTGAACGCCGGTTCAACCCTCTGCGTCGAGCCTGGTTGGCAACTGATCAGCGAGGCGGATGTGGTGCTCGCGGTCGGCACGGAAATGGCCGACACTGATTATTGGTGCGAGCGCTTGCCCATCAACGCGCCGCTGCTGCGGGTGGATATCGACCCGCGAAAATTCAATGATTTTTACCCGTGCGCGGTGGCGTTGCAAGGCGATGCCAATCAAACGGTTTTGGCGTTGCTGGAGCGCTTGCCGACAGTGCCGCGTAACCCTGAAACGGCGATCAAAGCGGTCGCCACATTGCTCCAGGCCGTTGAGCTGGGGCACGGCCCATTGCAGTCGATCCATCAAGCGATTCTCGACCGTATCGAGGCTGAACTGCCCGCCAACGCCTTTATCAGCAGTGACATGACCCAACTGGCCTACACCGGCAACTATGCCTACCGAAGCCGGGCCCCGCGCAGTTGGCTGCACCCCACCGGCTACGGCACCTTGGGTTACGGCCTGCCAGCGGGCATCGGCGCCAAGTTCGGCGCACCGCAGCGGCCGGGGCTGGTGCTGGTGGGCGACGGCGGGTTTCTCTACACCGCCCAGGAGCTGGCTACCGCCGTAGAGGAGTTGCACAGCCCGTTGGTGGTGCTGCTGTGGAACAACGACGCCCTCGGCCAGATCCGCGACGACATGCTCAGCCTGGACATCGAGCCTATCGGCGTGCTGCCGCGCAACCCGGACTTCGCGTTGTTGGCTCAGGCGTTCGGGTGCACCGTGAACCAGCCAAAGAGCCTGGATGAATTGCAGACGGACTTGCGCAACGGCTTCAAACGTAATGGCGTGACCTTGATCGAGCTGAAGCATGCCTATGCCTGTTGACCCTTAGTGGAGCAAGGCCATGAGCGAAAACAACAACAAGATGACTCCAACAATGCACCGACGAGCCTTCCTCAAGCACAGCGCCCAAGCCGGGTGCTGGGCCTGGCCGGTGGCAGCATGCGCAACGTCGCCACCCTGCGCGCGATGGCCGATCAAGTGGTGGTGATGCAGCCGAGCGGGGTGGTCGAGCCGGGCAGCCGCGGCGCGATTTTTACCCCGCCGTAGCAGGACTGCACCGGCCTGCTGTTTTCATCGGAGCCGGAAATGGACCCGGACTGGCTCGATCATTTACTCGCCCAACGGGCGGCGCACACCGTTTGAGGAATTCACATGAACGTTTTGATTGTTCACGCTCATCCTGAGCCGCAGTCTTTTACCGCCGCCTTGCGCAACCAGGCTGTCGTCGCGCTGCAAGCCCAAGGGCACGAGGTACAGGTGAGTGACTTGTACGCCATGCAGTGGAACCCGGTGGCCTCGGCTGCGGATTTTTCAACGCGGGAGAATCCCGAGTATCTGGTGTATGCCGTGGAGCAACGCCTGGGGGTGAAGACACAGTCAATCGCGGCGGATATCCAAGGCGAGTTGGACAAGCTGTTGTGGGCCGACTTGCTGATCCTCAATTTCCCGGTTTTCTGGTTCTCGGCACCGGCCATGCTCAAGGGCTGGATCGACCGGGTGTTGGTGTCGGGGGTGTGTTACGGCGGCAAGCGTTTTTACGATCAGGGCGGCCTGGCCGGCAAGCGAGCGCTGGTCACGGTGACCTTGGGCGGGCGTGAGCACATGTTCGGCGAGGGCGCAATTCACGGGCCGCTGGAGGATATGCTGCGACCGATTCTGCGCGGTACGTTGGCATATGTGGGTTATGACGTGCTGGCGCCGTTTGTGGCGTGGCATGTGCCGTACATCAGCGCAGAGGCGCGCCAGGCATTTTTGTTGGAATACGAGCTGCGGCTGCAAGGGCTGGCGGATGAGCTGCCCTTGGTGTTTCCCAAGCTTGAGCAGTTTGATGAGGCGCTGTATCCACTGTCCTGAACTGAGCACTGTTCAAATGTGGGAAGGGGCTCTCGATAGCGATGGATCAGTCATTCTATTCAGTGACTGACACGCTGCTATCGGGAGCAAGCCCCCTCTCACATGGTTGATCTGCATGGAACAGTTTCTTCAGTGTTGCTGGCGCAAACGTTCGGCCGCACTGCGCAACAGTTGCTCAGTCCCTTTCCAACCCAGGCAGCCATCGGTCACCGACACGCCGTATTTCATCGACGCGCTCAACGGCTGGCAACCTTCGAACAGATGACTCTCAAGCATCATGCCGATCAGCGAGGTGTCGCCTCGCAGGCGTTGTTCCAGCACGTCGTTGAACACTGCTGGTTGACGCAGCGGGTCCTTGCCACTGTTGGCGTGGCTGCAATCGATCATGATCCGCGCCGCCACCTTGGACTTGGCCAAGTCGTGCTTGACCTGCGCCACGCTTTGCGCATCGTAGTTAGGCCCACGGTGACCGCCGCGCAGCACCAAGTGCGTGTCGGGGTTGCCTGGGGTCTGGATGATCGCCGGGTGGCCCTGGCTGTCGACGCCGAAGTGACGATGCGGGTGAGAGGCCGAGCGCATCGCGTCACAGGCAATCGCGACGCCGCCGTCGGTGCCGTTCTTGAAGCCGACGGGCATGCCCAGGCCGCTGGCCATTTCGCGGTGGATTTGCGATTCGGTGGTGCGTGCGCCGATGGCGACCCAACTGAGCAAGTCGTCGAAGTAGCCAGCGGCCATGGGTTGCAGCAGCTCGGTGGCCACCGGTAGACCCAGGCGCAGCATTTCGCGCATCAGTTCACGGGACAGCGTGAGGCCTGCGGCCATGTCATCGCTGCCATCCAGGTGCGGGTCGTAGGCCAGGCCTTTCCAACCGATGGTGGTGCGTGGTTTTTCAACGTAGGCGCGGATCACCAGCAACATCTGGTCGCTGACTTCAAGCGCCAGTTTCTTCAGGTTGCGTGCGTATTCCATGGCCGATTCCGGGTCGTGGATCGAGCACGGGCCGACAATCACCAGCAAACGTGAGTCTTCGCCATTAAGAATGGCGCGCACGGCTTGGCGATGGGCGTGGATCTGTTCGTTGAGGAACGGGCTAAGCGGCAGTTGGTGTTTCAAATCAAGGGAGCTGGGCAGGCGCTGGGTCAGGGCTTCATTGGCGCTGGACAGGTTGGACACAGGCAAGGCGACGACGGAGGAGTTCATATTCAAGGCTTCCTGGGCAAGCGGCGGGCGATTCCCGCACGCTCTGCCCTACTGGGGTGTTCGACAATTGGCCGTATTGGCTACGTGTGTTGGCATGCCACCGATAGGTGACCGATCGGAGGCGGCAGGCTGTCCCGAACGGAGCTTGCTAAATCGCCATGCAGTGCACGTGTCGTAGCGGTAATAGGTGGCGTAGTTCATGTCTTTATTCCTCTCAGTATTCTTCAAAATGTAGGGGGCGGAAAAACAAAACCCCCGGTCGGGGAGCCGACCGGGGGTTAGATTTCTCTGGCAGGCGACCCCTTGAGTAGTGGGCGCCGATTTCAGGTATCAGGCGCGCCAGTGGCTAAACCAATACCCAAAATAAAAGCTGACCAGTGCGCTCAAACCGTTCACGCGGGTAGCCGAAACCAAACGCGAGGCGCTGGCAGTAGGGCAAACCTGAGTGTGGGTGAGTGGCAACATGGTATGTCTCCAAATGATGCAAGGAGCTTACTAGAGGGGCAGGGGTGGATTCAATCAGTAATTTCTATCGAGGGAGGTACTTACGGCTATGGGGTGAGTGCCGATATGCTGGTAATACTTCTATATTGATTGCTGGGACGCGACCATGACGGCTTTGACCCTTGCTGCTGCTCAAACCATCGCCATTGCAGGTGATGTGCCAGCCAACATCCAGCGACACCTGGCATTTATGCAGGCAGCAGCGGAACACGGCGTGCAGTTGCTGGTGTTTCCAGAGCTGTCATTGACTGGGTATGAGCCGACGCTGGCAGCCGGGTTGGCGATTGCCCCCGAGGATGCACTGCTCGCACCCCTGCGCGATATGGCGCGGGAGCTGCGGCTGACGGCAGTGGTGGGCATGCCGATTCGTTTGGCGCCGCAGGCGGGCGTGTTGATCGGCGCACTGGTGTTGGGCGCGGACGGTTCGCTGGCGGTCTATACCAAGCAGCATTTGCACCCGGGCGAAGATGCGGCGTTTATCGCGGGGCAGGGCGGCGCAGCCCTCGAGTATGGGGATGATCGCATTGCGCTGGCCGTCTGCGCCGACTTTTCCCACGCCAGCCATCCGCGTCAGGCGGCTCAAGCGGGCGCCAATGTGTACGCGGCCGGTGTGCTGATTAGCGAGGGCGGTTACGCCACCGACAGTGCGTTGCTACAAGGCTATGCCGCCGAGCACCGCTTGCTGGTGCTGATGGCCAATCATGGCGGCCCCTCGGGTGGCTGGGCCTGTGCGGGGCGCAGTGCCATCTGGGCCGCGGATGGCGGTTTACTTGCCGCTGCGCCGGGTATCGGCGACATGTTGGTCATTGCCCGCCGCGTTGACGGGCATTGGGCTGGCCACGTGGTGGTGCTGTAAATGACATTTCACCTGCGCGCAGCGACAAGCGAGGATCTGCCATTTGCGCGAGCGCTGACCCTTGAGGCCATGGGCGGTTACTACCAGCAATACGATTTATTGTGGTCTGACCGGTGCTTTGACGCCGCCTGGGCGGGACGGGAAAATTGGCTGATCTGTAAGGATGAGAGCGTGATGGGGTTTGTCAGCGTGAATCGCGACAGCGAGTCGCTCTATATTCGCGAGTTGCACTTGCTGGAAAGCTGCCGTAAGCAAGGCGCAGGCGGTTGGGTGCTGGAGCAAATGGTAATCAAGGCGCGCGCACAGGGGTTGGGGCTTTTACGCTTGACCGTGTTCAAGACTAATCCGGCTAGAAGGCTTTATCAGCGCCAGGGTTTGAGCATCGCTGGGGAGGAGGGGTGCTTCTGGTGCATGGAGCGTGAGTGTCACGAAACACCATCGGACTAAAACAGGAGCGCTGTACGAACAAGCGCATACTACTGTCAGGAAAGCGCTTGCGTATCGCGGTGTTGAGCAACGGGCTCATCCACGATTATCCCTTCTTTCATGCCCAGCAGGACAGCCACCTTATGGGCTTCCCCACGCCGTCCTTTTTTACGCCCAGCGAGCACTTGATACGTCGTGGCCGGATCGACGCCGTGCTCACGAGCGAACGCTTGAACTGACTTTCCTTGATGTTCCAACCAAGCCTTGGCTTGTGCAGCAGTGCGAATACCGGGCATAGTTCAAAACCGTTCAAGTTTGTATAAAGACGAGATGAGTATGTCACCTCTTGGGGTGTGCCAGACAGGATCATACATCCAAATGAGTGGAATCGGTTCGCGCTTAAGACAGGAAAGAGAACGTCTTGGCCTGTCGCAGAAAATATTTGGTGAAATCGGCGGCGTTGAAGCAAACGCCCAAGGCAAGTACGAGAACGGGGGGCGCGCGCCCAAGGCGGACTATCTGTCACGCGTAGCTGAGCGTGGTGTAGACCTTCTATATGTGCTCACGGGGAGCCCGACGCCGATTCAATTGGAAAACCTGAGTCAGCTTGAAGAAAAGATCCTCGAAAATTATCGCGCCATGTTCAAGGAAGACCAGGACGCTATCCGCAGATTGACCACCACCTTGGCGGAATATTCAGCGACGCAGAACGGGAAATCCAAGCCGGCGTTTCCGCAAACCTGACCTTTTGCTCAGCATAATCCGCAGGCTGGCCCTCTGCGTAGGCCTATATCCTGAGCAAACTCTATATATATGACACTTGCAGCTAGGTCTGCGCATTGGTTTTTTGCTAAGGTGTTCAGCAACCTATAAGACCATATCGCGAGGTGTCTGCTTGATTAGGGTGCTAGTAGTCGATGACCATGATCTCGTTCGTACAGGCATTACACGAATGCTGGCTGACATCGATGGCCTGCAAGTAGTCGGTCAGGCCGAGTCGGGGGAGGAATCCCTGATCAAGGCCCGGGAGTTGAAACCCGATGTGGTTTTGATGGACGTCAAGATGCCTGGGATCGGCGGTCTTGGCGCCACTACTAAATTGTTGCGCAGCCATCCGGACATTAAAGTCGTGGTGGTCACGGTGTGCGAGGAAGACCCTTTTCCGACTCGCCTGCTGCAGGCTGGCGCGGCCGGTTACCTGACCAAGGGCGCGGGCCTGGCGGAGATGGTGCAAGCCATTCGCCTGGTGTTTGCCGGCCAGCGTTATATCAGCCCGCAGATTGCTCAACAGTTGGCTATCAAGTCGTTCCAGCCCACCAGTGACTCGCCGTTTGACGCGCTGTCGGAGCGGGAAATCCAGATCGCCTTGATGATCGTTGGCTGCCAGAAGGTGCAGACGATCTCCGACAAGCTGTGCCTGTCGCCCAAAACCGTCAACACCTACCGCTATCGCATTTTCGAGAAGCTCGCCATCAGCAGTGATGTTGAATTGACCCTGCTCGCGGTGCGCCACGGCATGGTGGACGCCAGCGCCTGACATGACCACACCGTTTGATCCGAGTGCCTTTCTCTCAACCTGCAGTGGCCGCCCCGGCGTGTACCGCATGTTCGACAGCGAGGCGCGCCTGCTTTACGTGGGCAAAGCCAAGAACCTGAAGAACCGCCTGGCGAGCTACTTTCGCAAGACCGGCTTGGCGCCGAAAACCGCCGCGCTGGTGGCGCGTATCGCCCAGGTCGAAACCACCATCACCGCCAATGAAACCGAGGCGCTGCTGCTTGAGCAGACGCTGATCAAGGAGTGGCGGCCTCCCTACAACATCCTGCTGCGCGACGATAAATCCTACCCCTACGTGTTTTTATCCGACGGCAACTTCCCACGGCTGAGCATTCACCGTGGCGCGAAGAAGCAGAAGGGCAAGTATTTCGGTCCGTACCCCAGCGCCGGCGCGATCCGGGAGAGTTTGAGTCTGCTGCAAAAGACCTTTTTTGTGCGCCAGTGCGAAGACAGCTTCTACAAGAACCGCACGCGGCCGTGCCTGCAATACCAGATCAAGCGCTGCAAGGCGCCCTGTGTGGGCCTGGTTGAACAGGCGGAATACGCCGAGGATGTGCGCCATTCGGTGATGTTTCTCGAGGGGCGCAGCAATGCACTCACCGATGAACTCTCCAGTGCCATGGAGCAGGCCGCCAGCACTTTGGATTTCGAGCGAGCCGCTGAGTTGCGTGACCAGATCTCGCTGCTGCGTCGCGTACAGGACCAGCAAAGCATGGAAGGCGGTACCGGTGATGTCGATGTGATCGCCGCCTTCGTCAACCCGGGCGGCGCCTGTGTGCACCTGATCAGCGTGCGCGGTGGGCGCGTGCTGGGCAGCAAGAATTTCTTCCCGCAGACGGGGATCGACGAGGAAGTGGCCGAAGTCATGGCCGCTTTCCTTGGCCAGTACTATGTTAGTAGCCCAGAACGCGACTTGCCCTCGGAACTGATCGTCAACGTGGTGCACGAAGATTTTCCCACACTGATCGAGGCAATTCATGAGCTGCGTGGCCGCGAATTGGACATCAGCCACCGCGTACGCGGCACCCGCGCCCGCTGGCAGCAACTGGCGGTAACCAACGCTGAGCAGGCCCTGAGCGCGCGCCTGGCCAATCGACAGCACGTCGCTGCACGCTTCGACGCCCTGGCGGAAGTCCTCAACCTGGACGAGCCGCCACAGCGCCTGGAGTGCTACGACATCAGCCACTCCAGCGGCGAGGCCACTGTGGCCTCCTGCGTGGTGTTCGGGCCGGAGGGGCCGATCAAGTCCGATTACCGACGCTACAACATCGAAGGCGTCACCGCCGGCGATGACTATGCTGCCATGCACCAGGCTCTGACGCGCCGCTTCAGCAAATTGAAGGACGGCGAGGGCAAGCTGCCGGATATCTTGCTGGTGGACGGCGGCAAGGGGCAGCTGTCGATGGCCCGTGACGTGCTCAACGAGCTAGCGGTGCCCGACCTGATCCTGCTTGGGGTGGCCAAGGGCGCCACGCGCAAGGCGGGTTTCGAAACTTTGTACTTGAATGATGCCGCCCATGAGTTCACGTTGAAGGGGGACTCACCCGCGCTGCACCTGATTCAACAGATCCGCGACGAAGCTCACCGTTTTGCCATCACCGGCCACCGCGCCCGTCGCGGTAAAACCCGGCGAACCTCAACGCTGGAAGGGGTGGCGGGCGTTGGTCCGACCCGTCGTCGCGACTTGCTTAAACATTTTGGTGGCTTGCAGGAGCTATCCCGTGCCAGCATTGACGAAATAGCCAAAGCTCCCGGTATCAGTAAAAAGCTCGCTGAGCTGATTTATGCAAATCTGCACAGCGAGTAGAATGCCTTCTCACCTCGTAGCCAGTTGTGCCGATGAATATCCCTAATCTGATCACCGTTCTACGCGTCCTACTCATTCCAATTTTCATTTTGTTGTTCTATTTGCCGTACGAATGGAGCTATGCCGCCTCCAGCTCGGTGTTTGCATTTGCCGCCGCGACCGACTGGCTCGACGGCTACCTGGCACGTCGACTGGAGCAGAGCACGCCGTTCGGCGCGTTCCTGGACCCGGTAGCCGACAAACTCATGGTGGCCGTCGCCCTGGTCCTGCTGGTGCAGGAACACGGCAACTTGTGGTTGACGCTGCCGGCCGCTGTGATCATCGGTCGTGAGATCGTCGTTTCGGCCCTGCGCGAATGGATGTCGGAAATTGGCGCCCGCGCGCATGTTGCCGTCTCCAACATGGGCAAATGGAAAACCGCTGCGCAAATGCTCGCGCTGGTGATTTTGTTGGCGAACCCTTCGGACTTCTCCTTCTGGGTCCTTACCGGCTACGCCCTGCTGCTCATCGCCGCCGGCCTGACGTTGTGGTCCATGCTCCAGTATTTGCGCGCCGCCTGGCCACATCTGCGCACCACCGTTGAAAAGAAATAAAACTTTTTTGAATCAAGGGGTTGACGGGTTCTGATAATTCTATAGAATGCGCATCACCAAGACGCGGGAATAGCTCAGTTGGTAGAGCACGACCTTGCCAAGGTCGGGGTCGCGAGTTCGAGTCTCGTTTCCCGCTCCAAGATTCAGAAAAAAGCGCCACTCAATGAGTGGCGCTTTTTTGTGCGTGACATTTACAAGCGGCATTGTCATTACTGTCGGCATCTGCCCATGCATGCTCAGAACGGTTGTACTCACCACGAAGCCTATCAAGCCGACCAAGCGAGTAAGTAAACCAGCAGTACCATTGAGCGATAGCTTCTACCGAAGAAGACAACCAGCAGGTAGTGTAAAAAAATCAGTAAAGTTTCAGTTGAAAATGGTCATTTCTCCCTCAGAAACTTTACAAACCTGATTTCAGACGATTAGCCACGTCAGGACTGATGGACTCACCGTCCGCACCACATCTGCTAGCCCGCAGCTTCCGGATAAGCGTGCACACTTCCGAGCGACATCGACGTGGGCACCATGATATCAATTCAGTAGCCTCAAATGACGTCCTCCGAGCCTCATGCTTTTTTGAGGTGCCCACGGAGCGGGCCAACATTTTCGATGGAGGTTAGCTGTGCGTAGGATCATCAGCATCCGGGCGACAACCCCCGCGTCCAGGTTTCGTCATAGGTCGCGATCTGCGCTATGCCGTTGGTGTCGAGTTCCCCGTCGGGATGTTTGGCCCGATCGAGGCATCACGCCGGTTTGTCGATGGACGCGAGCTCTGGCTCTTGAAGCTCCGCCAGTTGGAACGCAGATCGAAGCGCGCCAGGGTCGGTTCAGCTACGGCGGTTTAGCGGGTGTGGCGAAAGCCGGTGTCGGGGTGAACAGGCCGACCCAGCAGTTAACCTTTCGGCCTTAGCGAGACGCGCAACAAACATGCCCGTTGGTGCTTGCGCCGAGCTATCGGCATGGGGGCTTAACTGTTTTGCCCTATTGCCGTGATTGCTTGATGCCCGCCATGGCACTCGCCCGCGTGGCGGGCATCTAGTGATCGCCCGCCTTCGCATTTTCTAGCTCATGCGCCCCTCGCGAAACGACGACACTCAACGTTAACCCGGTGTTCAACAGCGTCATCGATTAGCAAGAGTGCATCTCCTTCAACTGGTGTGCCATCAAGCGTCATTGAAGTGGAGTGGGTGGTGCCTTGGGTTATTTCAAAATGGTACTCGGTCTGGCCGAATCGGTAAGTCAGTGTGAAACCGGGCCAGTCCTGCGGGATCAATGGCTCTATTTTGAGCCGGTTGCCATTGCGCTGCAGGCCTAGCAGCGACTCCATACCGAGGCGATACATCCAGCCGGCCGAGCCTGTATACCACGTCCAGCCACCGCGCCCGGCGTGGGGCGCCAGACCATAAACGTCGGCGGCCATCACATAGGGCTCGACTTTATAGGTGTCAATCCTTGCACTGTTAAGAGGGGTCGCAGGGTTGATCAAGTTGATCAATTCCCAGGCCTTCGCAGCATCGCCCAATTGAGCAAACGCCATGGCTGCCCAGACTGCGGCGTGGGTGTACTGCCCACCGTTCTCTCGCACACCTGGCACGTAGCCCTTGATGTAACCAGGGTCTTGTACGCCGTTGTCGAACGGCGGGTCGAGTAGCAGAATGGCCCGAATTTCAGGTTTTACCAGATACCGGTCAAGCGCCTGCATTGCCAAGTGCTGGCGTTTTAGCGAGCCAACGCCGGACAGGACTGACCAGCTCTGGGCAATGGCGTCAATGCGGCAGTCGTCGTTGACCGATGAGCCTAGGGGCTGGCCGTCGTCAAACCATGCACGCCGGTACCAGGCTCCGTCCCACGCCGATTTTTCCAGGCTGTCGCTTAGCCGCTTGACGTGTTCGTCACAGCGTCGCGCGAATTCTTCATCGCCGAACTGTTGCGCGACATTGGAGAAGCCTCTGAGTACATGACAAGAGAAAAATCCCAGCCAAACGCTTTCTCCCTGTCCCAAATAACCGACGCGGTTCATGCCATCATTCCAGTCACCGCTGCCGATCAACGGCAGTCCATGCTCGCCCCGACGCAGACTGTGTTCGATGGCCCGTACACAATGCTGATAAAGGGGCTCGCGCAAGTCCGAGATACCCGGCAGGTCGTAGTACGACTCTTCTCCACTGTTCAGTGCGCGTCCCGCCAGATAGCCAGCAGGCTCTGCGAGCACCGACAGATCATGGGTGACTTCCACATAGCGGTTGGTGGCCGCCACCAACCACAGGAAATCGTCTGAGCAGGCTGTGCGCACGCCGCGATTCAGCGGCGGGTGCCACCAGTGCTGAACATCGCCTTCCTGAAATTGATGGTTGGCGCACAACAGTAAATGGGCACGTACGGTTGCAGGGTCGGCATGAATCATTGCCATGCTGTCCTGGAGCTGATCGCGAAACCCGATGGCGCCCCCCGATTGGTAGTAGCCGCTTCGGGCCAGGAACCGGCAGGCGATGACCTGGTACATCAACCAGCCGTTGAGCATGACATTCAAACCGGCTGACGGCGTTTTCACTTGGATCACCGAAAGCAACGAACGCCAGTGTTCTCGAACTTTCTGCAATTGCGTGGCTGCGACCTGCGCACCCCGGTAGTTTTGTACCAATTGGGTGGCTGTGAGACCGGTTTTTTCAGCACCCATGCGCAGAATCACTTCCGTGCTTTCTCCTGATGCAAGTGCCACCGCTACCTGGATCGCCGCACAAGGGTCCATGCCGCCGCCGAGGCGTCCGGACAGCCCCGCATGCTGCATAGCGGCGGGGGATTGAAGCGTGCCACTGCGGCCGATGAACTCGCTACGATCACCGGTGACGGTGTGGTCAATGCCGTCGGTATCGAAAAATGCCACACGCTCACCGAATTCGACTGAGTGAGCATTACGGGCAAACAGTGCACCACTGGCCGGGTCGGATTGGGTCACGACGTGCATCGCTGACTTGCTGCGCAAATCGCCCAACACCCATTCGATGTAGCCCGTCACAGTGAGTTTTCGGCTGCGGCCGGACAGGTTGCGCAGAATCAGCCGTGAGAACTTGATCGGCGCATCCAGCGCTACGTAAACCCACAACTCGGTCTTGATGCCATCTCCTTCATGCTCGAAAACGCTATAGCCAAAACCGTGGCGCGTCTGGTAGTTACCCGTCCCGGGGCAAGGCTTGGGTGTGGCGGACCAGAAATGCCCGGTCTCTTCATCACGCACATAAATAACTTCGCCGCTCAGGTCGGTGACAGGGTCGTTGTGCCATGGTGTGAGGCGGTATTCATGTGCATTTTCCGCCCAGCTGTAGGCACTGCCGGACTCGGACACGACGGTGCCCAGCTGTGCGTTAGCGATGACGTTTACCCACGGCGCAGGTGTGGGCCCGGTAGCCGTCGCGTTAATCACATATTCGCAGCCGTCCTCGGTGAAGCCGCCATAGTTGTTGCCCAGTAACAACGGGCGAGGGACAGGCGGTAACCGCGTTGCCGCTGGCGCGGGAAGGTACTGGCGGGTTGCAACGAATGGAGCGTACACCGGTGCCACGCGTCGGCGGTTGACTTGCTCGGCGATAGAGCCCAACCCTTCGCTGAGCACCAGCCATGCGACAGAGAGAAACAACGTACGATCTTCACTCGACATCTGCTGGGCGGTACGCGCGAAAATCCCGCCGGGATGATCCATCAATGTCGCTTCGCTGCCGGAGGTTACAAGCCCCATGATCGCGTCCTGCAATTGCTGGCGGTAACCGCTCTGGTCTTCATTCCAGATCAACAGGTCCACGACCAGGCCTTTTTGGCGCCAATAGGCGTGGGCCTGAATCATCTTCTGGACCAACTCGAAGTTCTCCAGACTTTTCACCTGTAAGAGCACGATCGGCAAGTCGCCGGAAATCGACTGCCCCCAAAGCCCTTGCTGATTACGCCGATTGCTCATCAATACTGCGCTGTCCGGGCGCATGGCGGCGTTGGCATAAAGCAGCGAAGAGGCCATTTGTTCAAACAGGCGTGCGTCGGCGTGTGAAGCATTGAGCTGGCGCAACAGAACTTGGCTGTGGGTCCAGGACAAATCGAAAACCCGATCAGCCAAGTGCCGGTCACGGTATTTATTGATCAGCGAGATACAACCTTCGCGGTTATCGGCCACGCCGGTCACCAGATCGATAGTCGCCTGCTGGCCTGCTTGCAGAGTGACACGGCAGCGGATCGCCACGATTGGGTCAAGTACCGCGCCTTGGCTTCCCGATAATTGCTCACACCCGGGCGCTAAAGCCGCAGGGGCTCTGAGGCTGAGGCCTCGACCGATAAAGCGGGCGCGATCGGTTTCATAGGAGATGCTGTCGATCTCCACCCCGTGGGCTGCCAGCAAGTGGCACATCCACGGCGTGCTCTCAGTGCTGGACCGAGGGCGGCGACTGCAAATGATAGCTTGCAGCGGTAACAGCAATTCGGTCTGCACAAACAACTTGCTGAACGCGGGATGCATCGCGTCTGTGATGGGGGGGGCCAGCACCACTTCGGCGTAGGTGGTGATCTCGAACTTTCGGGCAGAGGCGCCGCGATTGGTGATGTGTAGCCGACGCAGCTCAATGTTGTCTTCTGGCGAAACGACGATTTCCATATGGGAGTCGTAATCCAGTTCCAGCGCACGAAACTCTGCGCGTGCATCGCTGAAAATGGCCTCTTGGTTCTCTGTTCGACGCAGTGTGGGTTGAAACGCAGCCGACCAGAATTCGCCGGTCGCGATGTCGCGCAAATAGCAGAACGTACCCCAGTTATCTTGGGTCGTGTCCTCGTGCCAACGTGTCACTGCCATGTCATTTCGACGACTGTAGCCACCGCCTGCACTGCTGAGCATCACGTGATAATTGCCGTTTGACAGCAACTGAACGGCGGGGCGCTTGCTCCCTGGATGGGCAAACAACCGCAATGCGGTGTCCTGGCTCTGGGTAATATCACCCAAGGCGGGTGGTTGTGCGGTTTGCAGGTAATGCTCTGCAGCTTTGGGCACGCGCTCTTGCAGTAACAGCAGGGCAGATTGCAACGTCAGGTCTGATTCGAATCGCCGCTGCATTGGCTGATTGAGTAGCACACTGCTCAGCGCCAGCAAGCTCATCCCTTGATGGTGGGCCATGAAAGATTCTACAAGGGCAAACCGCTGGCCTCGCGGCAGTCGTGCTTCAGTGTAATCGACGGCCTCAAAAAGCCCGTAACGGCCGGCGGCGCCCTGACGAGCGAGACGTTGCAGGTTTTTGCAGGCGGCGTCGGCGTTGACCATCAGCGCCAGCGCACTGGCGTAAGGTGCGATCACTACGTCATCGCTCAGGCCGCGCTTGAGGCCAAGTGCCTGTACGCCAAACGCGCGATATTGGTAATTGAAGTGGGTATCGAAGGTGTAGTAACCCGACTCCGATACTCCCCAAGGAATGCCGAGGTTTTTGCCCTGTTCGATTTGTATGCTCACCGCCGCCCGACAGGTCTGGTCGAGCAGGCTGCCCTCATAGTTAGGCATCACCAGCATCGGCATCAGGTATTCGAACATCGACCCTGACCAAGACATCAAGGTCGGCACACCAGCATATTCCCCCAACAGTCGGCCAAGCGTAAACCAGGCCCGCTGAGGAATTTGGCCTTGAGCAATCACAACGAAGTTGGTCAGGCGTACCTCGGAAGCCAACAGGTCGTAGTAGCCGGCGTCCAATCGCCGTTCTTCAACGTTGTAACCGATGAAGAACAGATCACGTTTGCTGTCGTAGAGAAACGCAAAATTCATCTGGGCGAGGCTGCCGGTCAACTTGATCAGCCGGTCCAGCACATTGATGGACTCAGACGCAGCATCACGCACCGCAGTAATACGAACATGCTGTTCGATGGGCCAATCGTCACTGTTGAGCTGTGCCAGCTCCCGCAACGTTTCACGCCGCGGCGCGTGGCCGATCAGAGGGGCGGGGAGTTGATAGCGATCAAGCGCCGCGATCCAGTCATCACATTGAGCCGCGAACGCCTGCTGCCAGTAGCTGATTTCACCCTCAGTTCTTGCCGGTATCGCCGCAACGATGCTTCGCGCGGCGTGTAGCAGGGACAGCAAGGCAGGGGCGTCGGGTGATTTGGTTACCCGCTTCAAGATCGCGTGCAATGGCTTGAGCGGGTCGCTGAGTTCTGGTGCTTCAGCCAGTGTGTTCAACGTGTCACGCAGGCCGGTGACAACTGAAAGGTCGAAAAGTGGTTTGTCCGGTACTTGCACCAAGCCTGCCCGTAAGGTCAGCAGCAGCCCCGCCAGGTTGCCACTGTCAACCGTAGAGATGTATTGCGGCCTCATTGGCAGGAGGGTTTGGGTGTCATACCAGTTATAAAAGTGCTGCTGGTAACGCTCCAGCGCGTCCATGCTATCCAGTGAGGCGGATAGGCGTCAGATGCAGGCAGCGCCGGTAAAGTGCAGTGACTGCCACCGGTCCAAGAATCGGTGTGAGCACTGCGCGTATCTCTTCGAGCGTCAGTGCTAACGCGTCCGCCAGTTGGTCAGCGTTTTCTCGACCGGTTCTAACTGACTTGAGCATAGGTGCACGGCGCCTGGGTTAATCACTTGACATGAGCTTCTTCACTCATCTGCACCAAACGGGTTAATAAAAGGTCACGGTACTGGCAGGCGAAAACCCTGCAGCTCGTAAACCCAGCTCGAAATGATGTCGGCTAGCCAGTGCGTCGTCTGTCTGTTGGCGTACATAAGGCACGCCATGACTGTGGTCCCTGGAACACGCGAGCAGCGTGCCGACGAAACCTACGCTTTAGAGGACTTACCCCTGAAGGTCGACTTCGCTGGTGTCTTTGAGGTTGCCGCCAGTGCAATACGCGCCAGGGCTGGAATCGATTTTGAATGGGTACGCGTCATGATCGACGCGCGATGGTTCTCGACCGTGCGTTGGCTGATTCCAAGTTCGACGGCAATGTTTTTGCTCGGATGCCCGGCAAGCACCATGTCCATGATTTGGCGTTGCCGCAACGTCAAGCTGTTAATGCAGTGGGTAGCGTTCTGAGTCCATGCCATCTTTTTATTGACGTCCAGCGAGTACTCCAGCGCTCGCGCAACAGTGTGCAGCACTTCATGACGACTAAAGGGCTTTTCAATAAAGTCACAGGCGCCGGCTTTCATGGCATTAACGGCAATTGAAATTTCCCTGCTATCGCTGATCATGACGGCTGGCAGATCATCGCCATTACCTCTCAACCGCTCTAGAAGCTCTAAACCCTGCATGCCGGGGAGGTGTGCATCAACCAGCAAGCAGGCACGCAGACCGGGGGAGTAGTCCTCCAGAAACGCCTCGCATGAGGCGTAATCTCGAACCCGATAGTCTTTGGACTCGAGTAAACTTCGGATGGTATTGCGAAAGAAATCGTCGCGATCGACTACGAATATGGTCGATGCCTCTTTACCGGCAGGGTCGACGCACGGGTGTTGTTCGTACTCGACGTTTGCCAAACGCTTCTGATCAAGTAGAGAAGCAATAACGAATACAATCTCTTTTAGCTTCGCCGGTTTATTAAGTTGAGAGCAGTGTTCAAAAGCCACGTCATGGGAAGTTTGCCGAGAGATATCACCCGTCAGAATGATGGCAGGCATGAAGCGACGCAGTGTTTTGCGCAACTGATTGATGACCTGTAAACCATTTAAAGAACCCGGCAAATTAAAGTCAGCCAGTATCAAGTCAGGTTGTACGCCACCGTGTGTGACCCTCTCCAGGGCGCTCAGTCCGTCGGCGGCCATTTCCACTTGATAACCTTCGGACTTGAGCAACATGCCCAATAACTCCAGCAGCTCCACGTCATCCTCAATAATGAGGATCACTTCACCGTCATGGGTTTTACCTTTCTCGTTTGGATCAGCGTCTGGCTGAGTGGGGCTCAACGACATGGCCGGATGGTAAAAAGTGACATCGATAGAAAATACTGACCCGCGGGTGTTACCCGATTGCGCTCGCAGGCGATGCCCCAACACCTTGCACAACCGCTTGACGATAAACAAACCGGTAGTGTTTTCATTGGACGCGTTGGCGATAGGTGCACTGTTATCAAGGTAAGACTCCACTGTCGGCGTGGGTATGCCGATGCCCGTATCCCAGACTTCAATGCTGAGCCACCCTCCATGACGGCGGCAGCCTAATAATATGCGGCCCTCATGGGTGTATTGCAGTGCATTCGACAGCAAGATACGCAACATTTGCTCGAGCAGGCGCGGGTCACTTTCCACGATGAGCTGACACGGTACGACCTTGAGTTTTAAACCTTTAGCGCCCGCTTTGTAGCCGAACTCCTCAGCCAGTCGTTCCAGTAAGTCACTGATGCGAAAGCTGACTATGTTGGCGCGATTAGCAGCCGTTTCAATGTGGTTGATATCCAGAAGCGCATTCAGCATGCCGGACATTGCACCCACCGTTTCGCCGATTCTTGCGGTCAGCTTTCGGGGTTGCTCATCGTCAAGCAATCCCAACAACAGGCCCTGCAATAACTTGAGTGTCTGCAACGGCTGACGAAGTTCATGGCTTGCCGAAGCGAGAAAGCGCAGGCGATCGGCACTCGCCAGTTCGGCGTGCTGCTTGGCAATTTCGAGTGCTTTGGACATCTGCTTTTTGTCGCCTATGTCCGTAAAGGTAATGACCACGCCCTCAACAAAATCGTTTTGCTGGTTGTAGGGCGAAATACGCCGGGTAAAACTCACGCCACTGTGCGACTCGACGTCGCGCTCCAGTGGAACCCTGTCGCGTATGACGGTTCTGGCGTCATCCAACAAATTAATATCGGTGGCCATCGGGCGAAGGTCAGCCAGAGGTCGTCCAATGTCCTGATTGAGAATGTTGAACAATGACTGACTGGCGGGAGTGAACAAGCGGATATTCAGATCGGCGTCTAGCAAAATGGCTGCAATGTGGGTGCTGTGCAGCACATTCAACGCCATCTGAGAGGTGGCCCGTTGCTGTTCCAGTGAACCCCGAAGCTGATCGTTCATCTCCGTAAGTTCATTGTTCAGCGAGTGCAACTGATCAAGGGAGTTCGGGGCAGTAACGTGAGGTGAAGCCCCCTGTTTTGAACGCAGCGTTGCAGCGTCGGCTGAAGGGGATGGGGTGACCTCCTTGGGCGTGGCCGTTCCAACGTCGAGTGGAAGGCAAACAGGCATTTTGATTGTCCATATCACAGCGTTCCGAAGGAGCGCTCCTACCACGGAGCCTACACTCCTTTGAGTGATACGCAATGTCCTGCCAGCAGTGCTATGTCATTCCAATACCGTTTGGGGCCGACTAACCGCCAGCCTGTTGAAAGTTATCCCGACTAGGCTGAGGGCGAGCCTGTTGAATGCGAACGTGTCTGCGCCAGATTCTCCGACCGGCGGTGGCTGCCTGGCGGCGTAAGGTGTCGAGTCAGTCGATGAGCAGGTGATTTTCTACCTGACTGACACCGGCCACCGCCCAAGCTGCTTGCTCGACCGCTTTACGTTCACGCCATTGCGAAACGGTGCCTTCAAGGGTCACTTGATTGCCATGGACAGTGACGCGAATTTTGCTTACATCCAGTCCAGCACTTCGTGTCAAAGCTGCGTCGATGAGCTTTTTGATGTCTTGAGTACTGTCTTTAGGCTGTATGGCCAAAAGATTGTCGATACCGACGACACCTTGCAATTGTTCTATAACGTTCTGCACCGCTTCTTTCTGGTACTGCCATTCTACGTGTCCCTGGATCGTCACCCATCCGTGCTGCACCTTGATGTGAATGGGCTCATCGGACACTGTCGTGTTCCAGCGAACCAGGTCCAGGCAACGCGAGGCGATCACACTGTCTTCAACAGCGTCTGGTCCTGATACTCGGACTTCCAGCTCTTCGGCCAGCGCCACTACACCTTTTATGGCCTGGACGGCGCCTTCAACCGCAATTTTTTCAGCGTAGGTTCTTACATGGCCTGTCAGCACAACAACACCGCTTTGCAAGGTGACACCGATCGCGCCGGCGTCGATGTGCGGTAAGAACTCCAGCTCGTCCAGAATACGTCTACGTAACGTAAGGTCACTCATGTCTTGTCCTCTGGATGGAAAACCTGTGTCTCTACAAGGGTTTCAACCTGCCAGTAGCCCATACGCCCGTAGTGCTCGTATAGCTTCGACTCGCGTTCGCGGTTCAACTGTTGCGACGACTCAAAGGGTGGCGATGCCTTGATCGACGCACAGTCGAGGTCGACAGTGACGGATCTGTCCGCCCAACTGATCTCGTCAATCCACTCAGGCGCAATCAGTACTTTGTGTCCGATCCACCAATGGCTGGTGTTGATCACCAAATACTGAATTGCCCAAGTGTCCTCATTGATCAGCAGGCTTTCGACATGCCCCACTGCGCCATCAGTGGCTTTGATGTGATAACCGATAATTGCTTTGCAACTGCGTAAATGAGGGTCGTCGCCCTGATGGCGCGCACGCGCTTCTTCGACTTCGCCCCCTGGCAGCCCAAAACCTTCTGGTTCTGGGCCGGCGTTCCAAATATTGGCGCCCACCCAGTAATACGGATACCCGTAGTAACTCAGGTATTGCATCTCGTGCTGCCGAGACACAGGCTTATCAGTATCGATATCGGGGCTGTTTTTGACTTGTTCCTGGGTGATTGCGACCTGCAATCGTCGCTGCTCCCACTCGGGGCGTTGTATGGAAAACGCGCTGATGAGGACTTTACGGCTGAAGAACCAGGCACCGGTCTCGACAATGAAGTAACGGATTACCCACGCTTCATTGTCGAAGTAGAAGTCTTTCACTTCCCCGATATCCCCATCGGTCGCCGCGATGGTGTAATCCTTCAGGTCTTGCATGCTTCGTAACATAGGACTGTCCTTTGTTGAGCATTGATCAATGTCTTTAGCACAGAGCACCGCGGCAGGCCGAGTGTGGCTAACAACACTGTGTGCCCTACGCCCCCTGGCGTCTGTGCGGTGACGCACGCTCACCATACGGAGCGCCCTGACGTCGCCCCCGTTCTCTGGCGACCGCTCACCTTCGCCACCTCCAGCCTTTCGCGCCAGTCCACTAGGTAGTTTCCGAGGCTACTCACGGGTGCAGCACGCGACTACCTTGATAGGACGCGTCCAGCAAAAAGGCTACTGATATGTCCGAGACACCGAGCCTCCAAAAAAATCATCTGCTGGCGGCACTGCCCAGCGAGGTCCGCCGTCGTCTGATCCCTCACCTCGAATTGGTGTCATTTCCCGTTGGTAAAGTCCTGTATGAGCCCGGCGATGTCCTGCGCTATGTCTATTTTCCGACCGACTCCATCGTTTCACTGCTTTACGTCATGGAAAACGGAGCGGCGGCCGATATTTCGGTGGTGGGCAATGAAGGGTTGATCGGTGTGGCCTTGTTCATGGGCGGCGAGAGCACTTCGAGCCGGGCCGTCGTTCAATGCGCCGGTTACGCTTACCGGCTGAGGGCGCAGTTGCTCAAGGACGAGTTCAATCGCCACGGCGAAATGTTGCAGCTGACGCTGCGTTACACCCAGGCCTTGATCACTCAAATGGCCCAGACGGCGGTCTGCAATCGCCATCACTCAATCGATCAGCAGCTGTGCCGCTGGCTGTTGTTGTCGCTGGACCGTCTATCCGGTAACCAACTGACGATGACCCAAGAGCTCATCGCCAACATGCTGGGTGTTCGTCGCGAAGGGATTACCGAGGCCGCCCGCAAGCTGCAAAAGCTTGGCGTTATTGACTATAGCCGCGGCCTAATCACCGTGCTGGACCGCCCCCGGCTTGAGTCACTGAGTTGCGAGTGCTACGCCGTGGTCAAGCATGAGACCGACCGACTGCAGCCCTATGTTCACCCAACCCATCTGAGCAGGCCTGTTTACCCTGCCGTCGCAGCGCATACTCAGTGAGTGATCGCCATGACTGAACGCGAAGTGGTGTTCTTGCTGGACGTCGACAACACCTTGCTCGACGGCGACCGTGTCGTGGTCGACTTTCACAACTATTTAAAGCAGCAATTGGGCAGTACCTGCGCACGGCGCTATTGGAGCATCTTCGACAGATTGCGCAACGCGCTTGGCTATGTCGACTACCTCGGCGCCTTGCAGCAATACCGGCTTGAACTCGAACACGGTGATGCCAACGAACAGCAACTGATGATGGCGGCCGCCTTTTTGATTGACTACCCGTTTGCTGATCGTATCTATGCTCGCGCTTTAGAGACCCTCGTCCATTTGGATCAGTATGGGTCGACTGTCATCCTGTCCGACGGCGACATCGTGTTACAGCCGCGCAAAATACAACGCTCGGGGTTGTGGCAGGCCGTGCAGGGGCGTGCTCTGATTTATGTGCACAAGGAAAAAATGCTACCTGCCGTGCAGCGCCATTATCCCGCTCGTCACTACGTGATGGTTGACGACAAACTGGGCGTTCTGGCTGCGATGAAGTCGATATGGCGGGAGCGGCTAACCACCGTCTTCATTCGCCAGGGCCACTATGCACTGGACTCGAAGATTATCGCGGCACAACCGGCTGCGGATATCACGATCGAATGCATAGGCGATCTCGTTACGCTCGATCGCTCACACTGGGGCCCACCGGCTATACATCGCTGATGGCCTCCATCGCGGCCGAGTAATTGCCTTGCTGCGCCGCACTGTTACAAGCGGCGCGGTGCTCCAGCATCCTCTGCGCTTGCACCACGTTGCCGGGCTCGCCGCGCCAGATCTCGAGTGCTGGCTGTTGAATCGCTCGCGCGAAAGAAAACGTTAATGCCCAGGGCAGGCGCCACTTGTAACGCTGGTTCATCGCGTTCAACCTCGCGGATGCGAGCTCGGCACTTTGGCCGCCTGACAGGAATGCGACGCCCGCCAGCGCAGCGGGCAGAGCACGCAGGAGGCTTGTCACGGTGGCATCAGCCACCTTGTCTATGTGGTCTTGCTGGGAGCAGTTCAAGCCCGGTAGGAGCATGTTGGGCTTCAGCACCATACCTTCCAGGAGTACGCCCTGAACATGCAGTTGCTCGAAAACCTCGTGCAGCACCCGCAGGCTCACGTCGGCGCAACGCTGCAGTGTGTGGTCGCCAGTCATCAGCACCTCAGGCTCAACGATGGGCACGAGCCCGGCTTCCTGGCAAAGGGCCGCGTAACGGGCCAGCGCATGCGCGTTGGCGGCGATGCAGGCAGTGCTGGGAAGACCCTCTTGTATCGAGATCACCGCACGCCATTTGGCGAAGCGCGCACCGATTGCAGAATAGCCTTGCAGCCGCTCGCGCAAACCGTCCAACCCTTCCGTGATTTTTTCGCCAGAGTGGCCAGCCAGAGGCTTCGCGCCGGTGTCGACCTTAATGCCTATCACGATGCCCGCGTCCTCCAGTACCTTCACGAACGACGTACCATCGGCGCACCGCTGATGGATCGTCTCATCAAAGAGAATCACGCCACTGATGCTGTCGGCCAGCCCCGGCGTGGTGATGATGAGCTGGCGCCATGCGCGTCGTGATGCTTCGGTCTGTGGAATGCCGAGCGCGGCGAAACGCTCATTGCAGGTTGGGGTACTCTCGTCCATCGCTAGCAGCCCCTTACCGGTAGCGAGCATGAGGCGTGCCGTATCGACAAGTCGTGCCGCGTTCATGCGTACGCCTCCCACTTCCAGTTGAGGATTTCGGGCAGGTCTTCGCCGTGCTGTTCGATGTAAAGCTTATGTTCGACAAGCTTGTCCCGAACCTTCTGCTTCAAGTAGTCGCCTTTACTGCCTAGGTGAGGCAGGCGGTCGACAACGTCCTGCACCAAATGGAACCGGTCCAGGTCGTTCTGGACCCGTATGTCAAAAGCCGTGGTAATCGTCCCTTCCTCCTTGTAGCCGCGCACATGCAGGTTGCGGTTGTTTCGCCGATAGGTCAGCCGGTGGACCAGGCAAGGGTAGCCGTGGAAAGCGAAGATGATGTGCTTGTCCTTGGTAAACAGCGAGTCGTAGTCCGCATCACTCAGCCCATGCGGGTGCTCGCTGGCCGACTGCAGCTTCATCAGGTCGACAACGTTGATCACACGGATCTTCAGCTCAGGCAAATGTTCGCGCAGGATGGACACGGCCGCCAGGACTTCCAGAGTTGGCGTATCGCCGCAACAGGCCATCACCACATCCGGTTCTGTGTCCTGATCGTTGCTGGCCCATTGCCAGATCCCAACCCCCTGAGTGCAATGCACCACGGCTTCATCCATGGTCAACCATTGAGGTAACGCATGCTTGCCGGCGACGACGACGTTGACGTAATTGCGGCTACGCAGGCAGTGGTCGAAGGTCGACAGCAGGCAATTCGCATCAGGCGGCAGATAGACGCGAACGATGTCGGCTTTCTTGTTGATCACATGATCGAGGAAACCCG
This sequence comes from Pseudomonas sp. 1152_12, assembly GCF_052850675.1. NCBI lineage: Bacteria > Pseudomonadati > Pseudomonadota > Gammaproteobacteria > Pseudomonadales > Pseudomonadaceae > Pseudomonas > Pseudomonas sp. 1152_12. Next base: position 68,740 of record NZ_VXCW01000015.1, read on the forward strand.
GGTCTTGGTGGGTGAAGCCATTATGGTCCTGCTGCCAGACGTGCGAAGCGAGGAGGTAGTTCAGTGAGGCGATCGGCCGGCGCCACGCCAGCTCCTTAGTGACCTTGAGCCACTTGGCGTGCTGGCTGAACATCGAGTCGATGATGCGGATGAACGCCTCGTAGCTGTTGAACAGCCCGTGCCGGCCGGTCAGCAGATAGCCCTCCAGCCAGCCCTCGCATTGGTGCTCGCTGAGCATGGCATCGAGGACGCGCCCGGCAGGCGCAAGAAACTCGTCGTTCGCAACACTGGCGGCGTCCCATTGGCGATTGGTCACCTGGAAGACGGCGCCGAGCAGGTTTGACAATGTTTCATCTGGCCCGAAGATGCGAAAGTTATGCGGGTTGAGCGTGACGATATCCTTGAAAAAATCACCAAGGACCCAGGTGTCTTGCGCAAAAACAGCACCGGGGGAGGGCACATGAACCGCATGTACACGAAAGTCCGGCATCTGCAGATCGTGTAGCAACAGCCCGCCGTTTGCGTTTGGGTTGGCGCCCATGCGCCGCAGGCCTTTGGGGGCCATGTCGGCCAGCTCAGCGATCAGTCGCCCGCGTTCGTCGAACAGCTCCTCTGGCTTGTAGCTTTTCATCCAGCATTCGAGCTGCGCCAAGTGTTCAGGGTGATTGCCATCGACCACCAGCGGCACCTGGTGCGACCGAAAGGTGCCCTCAATCGGTAGCCCGTCGACGACTTTCGGCCCCGTCCAGCCCTTAGGTGATCTAAGCACGATCATCGGCCAGCGAGGTCGCGTGGCCGCACCATTCTCGCGGGCACGCACTTGCAATTGCTTGATGTGGGCGATGGCTTTGTCGAGGACGCTGGCCATCAGTTCATGCATCGTCGCAGGGTCATCGCCTTCGACAAAGTAAGGGGCCCAGCCGCAGCCGCGCAGGAACTGTTCCAGTTCGTCAGGCTCAATGCGTGCCAGTAGCGTGGGGTTGCTGATCTTGTAGCCGTTCAGATGCAGAATAGGCAGTACCGCACCGTCGGTCACCGGATCCAGGAACTTGTTGGATTGCCACGCGCTGGCCAACGGTCCGGTCTCGGCTTCACCGTCGCCAATCACACAGGCAACTATCAGGTCGGGGTTATCAAAGGCGGCACCGAAGGCATGGCTGAGGGAATAACCGAGTTCCCCACCCTCGTGGATCGACCCCGGCGTCGTGGGCGCTACATGGCTGGAAATTCCCCCCGGAAACGAGAACTGCTTGAACAGCTTCTTCAGTCCCGCTTCATCCTGGCCGACATTCGGATAGACCTCGCTCCAGGTACCTTCGAGGTAGACATTGCCGACAATGGCCGGGCCACCATGGCCGGGGCCCGCAATGTAGATCATGTCCAGATCGAGGCGCTTGATCACCCGGTTCAAATGCACATAGATGAAGTTCTGACCAGGTGTTGTGCCCCAGTGACTGACAACGAGCGGCTTGACGTGTGCCATCGTCAATGGTTCGCGTAGCAGTGGGTTGTCATAGAGATACATTTGCCCAACCGAGATGTAATTCGCAGCTCGCCAGTAAGCGTTTATTCGCCACAATGCTTCTGCGTCCAACGTGGGAACATCGGTGGCCGGAAGCCTTGCGACGTCCATGCCTTCAGGCTCTGGCCGTAACGTCAGTGCGTCGTTCATCGTCTCTGTTCCTTTGGTGTAGTGGGGGGATGCGCAGGCACCACCGGGGCGGCGCGGCAAATCGCAAGAAAATCCGCAGCCTTCAGACTGGCACCACCGACCAGCACGCCACCGACTTGCGGCAGCCTCAGGATGGCGTCGGCACTGCAGGGGTTGACTGAACCGCCATACAGGATCCGCAGCTTTTGACCTTCTGTACCCAGACGCTGGGTCAGGCATGCCCTGATGTGCGCATGCATTTCTATGATCTGCGAGTGGGTAGGCACCTCGCCGGAGCCGATGGCCCAGAGTGGCTCGTAGCCGATCACGGTGTTGGACGCTGTTATGCCTTCGGGCACGCTCCCGGTGATCTGCGTGGCACAGACGGACAAGGCTTTGCCTGCCAGTCGCTGTGTGTGCGTTTCACCGATGCAGATGATTGCCAGAAGGCCAGCGCGCCAGGCCGCATTGGCCTTAGCTGCTACGCCTGCATCCGTCTCCCCGTGCTGCTGACGGCGTTCCGAATGCCCGACGATGACGGCGCGAGCGCCAGCATCCTTGAGCATCTCTGCGCTGATGTCGCCGGTAAACGCGCCGCAGACTTCGGCACTGCAATCCTCGCCACCGATGGCGATGCGACCGGTGGCCGTCACCACGGCTCGCGCGATCAGGGTGGCGGGCAAGCAGATCAAAGCGTCGATCGGTGGCGGCGTTGCATTGACTGACGCGGCCATCGCTTCGATCTCGCTGAGCTGTTCCGCAAGGCCATTCATCTTCCAATTTCCGACGATCAGTGGCCGCATGCGGCGCTGTTCCGACAATGCGTAATCAGTGTTCGGCCACTGAATATCTTCTATTGGGCCAAGCATCACCATGGAAACCAACCCCGGCCCATGTGCCGTTCACGCCAGTAGACAGACACCATTGTCGCTCTCCTTCCCGAACTCACGTCCCTTGGTCCAAGCGTGAAGATGCGCCTAGGCAAGGCTTCGTTCTGTGCGGTAGCACACACGGCTCAATGACCGACAGGCAGTTGCGTGAGCAGGACGACAGCAACAGGGTCAAACGTAGACGTTGTCTTCATCGTGGAGTACTCCATACGTACGCCACGGTGTCGGGTTTCCAGCCTGCTTGGGCTCAAGCGTCAACCCCCGAAAGTCTACAAAGGCGCGATTGATCCTTGTGTGTTGTTCAAGGCGTTCAAGGCACTGCATGACATCGGCAACTGATTTCGCACCGGCCTGAGTAGTTTCCGAGCCTGCTGCGATATCCCTTAAACGAATACTGTGAACGTCGCGTTACCAGCAAAGCCTGCACCCACCCCTGAAAATAGAGGAGCGACACCATGAGACGGCTCATTTTGATCACGTCATTAATCGTGAGCTTGGTTTTGACCGCTGGCTGTGGCTATCGGCGACAAGAAATTGATGCGCGGATCAGTGGCGCTGAAGACATGGCGACGGCGGCACGGGTGCACGCGGATGAGTCATCAGCAAAGGCCGATAAGGCCCTGCAGGCGGCTCTCGCTGCCAAGAAGTCTGCGGATGAGGTCAATGAGCGTGCGCAACTCACCCTCAAGAAGGCCGGACGTGTTAATTAATCGCGGCGGATGTGGGTCAGCGGGGGTTATTGCCTCGCTCGGACTGGCAGGGGCATGCCTGGCCGGGTGCAGCCATACGCCTGCTCAAACCGGCGTGACCACACCGGACTCGATTGAAAGTCTGAGCCAGCCTCGCATCAAGGTAGCAGTCGCCGCCAAGGACGAGCACATCGCCAAGACCAAGGCGCTTGCCGGGCTCGAGGGCGCAGGGTGGGTGTTCGACCCGGTCTACGCGACGGCGGTGAACATTGCTGGACGTGATCTTGCAGTGTGTGGTTTCGCTCGCCAGCGAGGCACGCAAAACTCGGCCTATTTCGCCTACTACAACGGCGAGCTGTTCATTTCAGATGAAAGAGCGCCTGCGGGTGTCAGTGTCGAGAACGAGTTCCTGACACTGATTTGCTCCTATTCCTGAATCATCCAGGATGACAGGTGCAGCGTTATACGACTGCGCCAAATAGCCGGCCGACCAGCGCGGTAATGATCATCGCCAGCGCCCCCCAAAATGTCACACGCCAGGCGCCTGCCAGCAACGGCGCGCCTCCGGCCTTTGCGGCGACAGCCCCCAGGGCCGCAAGAAACACAAGGGACATGATCGATATCCAGAGGATCACGTTTTCAAGCGTCACCATCAAGGTGACCGCAACGGGCAACGCAGCGCCAACAATAAAACTCATCGCCGAGGCGAATGCAGCCGAGAGGGGTTTGGCGCTCAGTTCCTTGGAGATCCCCAGTTCGTCCCGCGCATGCGAGCCCAAGGCATCATGTGCCATCAACTGGACGGCCACCTGCCTGGCGAGCTCGGGCTCAAGGCCACGTCCGACATAGATCTGGGCCAGTTCCCGGTGCTCAGCCTCGGGCTTGGTCTCAAGCTCTTTCTTCTCTTTGAGCAGGTCGGCGTGCTCGGTATCTGCTTGGGAGTGCACCGACACATACTCGCCCGCCGCCATCGACATAGCGCCCGCCACCAGCCCTGCGATACCCGTGACGATGAGTGTGTGGTGGGTCGTGCTGGCGGCAGCAACGCCGATCAGCAAGCTGGCGGTTGAGACAATTCCGTCGTTTGCGCCCAGCACGGCTGCCCTCAGCCAGCCGATTCGGCTGCTGTTATGGGTTTCTGCATGGCGGCGTATGAATCGGGTCATGGGTGTTGGCCTGTTACGCGATGGCTTGGACCCTCAGTGTAGGTAGTTTCCGAGGCTACCCACCAGTCATTCAGACGCCTAACGTGGATGTCTGCACTGTTGCGCAGTCACCTCCTTGGGAGCACTGAGGTGCTCTTAGCCGAAATCCTTCGGCGTGCATCCTCTCACGGGAAAGGCATTCACCATGGCGTATACAAGCGTAAATCCCAGCGACGGCCAGTTGTTGGAAACTTTCGAGTACATCAGCGACCAGGCGCTGGCGGCAAAACTGGCCGCCGCGCAGCGCTGCTTTCAAAGCTGGAAGCACACCTCCTACACGGCACGTGCCGCCATCATTGGCAGGGCCGCTGATTTGATGCGTTCCAGGGCAGACGAATTTGCCCGGCTAGCGACCTTGGAGATGGGAAAACGCATCAGTGAGGCACGTGGTGAGGTGAGCTTCAGCGCGGACATACTGGACTACTACGCGCAAAACGCTGAGCGCTTTTTGATGCGCCGCAAGCTTCATCCTGAAGAAGGGGAGGCGCACATTGAAAGCAGTCCTATTGGGGTGATTTTCGGGGTGCAGCCTTGGAACTTCCCCTACTACCAACTGGCACGTGTGGCCGGGCCGCATTTGATGGCCGGCAACGTACTGCTGGTCAAGCATGCCGGCTGTGTGCCGCAGTGCGCGATGGCTTTCGAGGCGTTATTGATCGAGGCGGGTGCGCCCGTGGGGCTTTACACGAACCTGCTGATATCCCACGAGCAATCGGACAGCGTGGTCGATGATGCAAGAGTCAAAGGCGTTGTCCTGACCGGCAGTGTAGCTGCGGGCCGCAGTCTCGCGGCGAGGGCCGGGGCCAACCTCAAACCGTCGTCAATGGAACTGGGCGGCAGCGACGCCTTTATTGTTCTGGAAGACGCCGACATGGACCTCACCATCAAATGGGCGGTGTGGGGCCGCATGTACAACTGTGGGCAGACGTGCTGCGCCGCGAAACGGTTCATCGTGGTCGAGGACGTCGCCGATGTTTTTATCCAGCGCTTCAGGGCCGCACTGGCGCAGCTGGAGCCTGGCGACCCGATGCTCGAGAGCACGACGCTCGGCCCCCTGTCGACAGAGTCGGCCCTGCAACAGTTGTTGGTGCAGGTTGATGATGCGGTGTTTTCCGGTGCAGAGGTACTGCTTGGCGGTGAGCGACTGCATCGTCCCGGTTCGTATATGAGCCCGACCATCCTGACTAACATCGCACCGGACAACCCAACGTTCAGAGGCGAATTTTTTGGCCCTGTGGCGCTGTTTTTCCGGGTCAAGAATGAAGAAGCGGCCATCGCGCTGGCCAACGACTCGGACTTCGGCCTGGGCGGCTCGGTATTTACTGAGGACGTGGGCCGTGGACTGCGCGTCGCCAGCCGGGTAGACACCGGCATGATGTTCATCAACAACATCAGTTGGTCTGATGCCGAGTTGCCTTTTGGTGGGATCAAAAACTCCGGTTACGGGCGTGAACTCGGCGAGATAGGTATCCAGGCCTTCGTCAACCAGAAACTGGTGCGATATGTCGCTATCGACGCACCGGTTTAATGGCCTGCGAAGCCCACAGCTCATGCTGCCCCACCCAGTGGACTGCGCAAAAAAGGATGTTCTCATGACTCAAACAATGCAAGCCGCTGTCGTTGAACAGTTCGGTCAACCGCTGGTGCTCAAACGTTGCGACATTCCGACGCCGGGTCCCGGCCAGATCCTGGTTCGCACCGAAGCCTGCGGGGTCTGTCATACCGACCTGCATGCGGCGCGGGGCGACTGGCCGCTTAAGCCCGGGCTGCCGTTTATCCCCGGGCATGAGGGTATCGGCATCGTGACGGCGCTGGGGCAAGGTGTCACCAGCGTCAAGGAAGGTGAGCGGGTCGGCGTGCCCTGGTTGTATTCGGCGTGCGGGCATTGTGAGTACTGCCTCAGCGCGTGGGAGACGGTCTGTGCCCAGGCGCAGTTCGGCGGGTACACCCAGAACGGCGGTTTTGCCGAGTACATCCTGGCCGACCCGAATTACGTGGCTCACATCCCTGAAGGGCTATCGGCTTGCGAAGCTGCGCCGATCATCTGCGCGGGCGTCACCACTTACAAGGGCATCAAGGAAACGGCGACTCGCCCAGGGCAGTGGCTGCTGGTCTCCGGGGTCGGCGGCCTTGGCCATTTGGCGGTGCAGTACGCCAAAGCCATGGGGTTGAGAGTCTGCGCCGTGGACATCGACGACAGCAAACTGGCACATGCCACACGCCTTGGGGCCGATGCGGTGGTCAACGCCAAACAGGGCGACCCCATCGAGGCTGTCATCAAGTCCACCGGTGGCGGTGCCCATGGCGTACTGATTACTGCGCCGTCCCTGAGTGCCTTCCGCCAAGGCGTGGGCATGACTCGCAAGCACGGCACGTGCGTACTGGTGGGGCTACCACCGGGTGAGTTCCCGCTGCCTTTGTTCGAGGTGGTTGCCAACTGCATCACCGTTCGTGGCTCGTTTGTCGGCAATCGTCAGGACATGGCTGAAGCACTGGACTTCGCGGCTCAAGGCAAGGTTAAAGCCGACATTGAATTGCAACCACTGTCAGCGATCAACCAGGTGTTCGAGCGCCTTGAGCACGGTGACGTTCCCTCGCGAGTGGTCATAGATTTCGCTGCTGTTTAAGAGAGTAAAACGCATGAACAGGTTGAGTTCAGGGTCTGAGGCAAGCAGCCAGAGCGCCTTGTTAACCGTGCGACAGATGGTTGAAGCCGACCGGTTATCGGTGGCGGCCGGCGTCTCGTCTTTCGAATTGATGGGCAATGCCGGTGCGGCTGTGGCGCACGCAATTGAAGCCCGATGGGCGCCCAGGCCGCTGTTGGTGTTGTGCGGGCCAGGCAATAACGGCGGGGACGGGTTCGTCACCGCGCACCTGTTGGCAGAGGCCGGCTGGCCGGTGAGGGTCGCCATGCTAGGTAGCCGTTTCAGCCTCCAGGATGAAGCAAGGCAACATGCACAGCGATGGAGCGGGGAGGTCGAAGCACTCAGCCCGCCGGTACTACAAGGTGCTGAATTGATCGTCGATGCACTCTTTGGCGCAGGCCTCAGCCGCCCGCTTGAGGGACAGGCACTCGATACACTGGCTGCAGCTGGCCGAAGTTGTGTACCGATTGTTGCGATTGATACGCCCAGCGGCGTCATGGGCGACACGGGCGCCGCGCTGGGGGCTGTAGCGGCGGTGCTGACCGTGACGTTTTTCCGCAAAAAGCCCGGCCACCTGTTATTGCCCGGTAGAGACCTGTGCGGTGAAGTCGTGGTTGCCGATATCGGCAACCCTAAATCGGTGCTGGGCTCCCTCACACCGCTAGCTTTTGAGAATGATCCGGCGTTGTGGCTCGCCGACCTGCCGCGAGCGCAGGCCGATACCCATAAACATAGCCGCGGGCATGCATTGATATTCGGTGGTTACCCGATGGCTGGGGCCGCCCGCATGGCCGCCAGAGGTGCAGCAAGGGCCGGTGCGGGCCTGACGACGATTGCCGTGCCTGACATAGCGTTGCCGGTGTACGCCGCGACACTCAACAGCATCATGGTGCACCCCTGGGTAACCCCGGAAGACTTTGGTCATCTACTGGACGGCAGCCGTTTTTCCGCGTGGTTGGTCGGTCCCGGTGCCGGTGTTAACAAAGACACGTTCGGCCACGTCTTGGCGATGCTTGCAACCGGGCGCCCCACGGTGATTGACGCTGATGCAATTACGGTCTTTCAGGATGACCCCGAAGCCCTGGACCGTGCGATACGCGGGCCTTGCGTGCTGACCCCACATGAAGGTGAATTCCGCCGGATATTCGACCCCGCCGGCGACAAGCTGACCCGCACGCGAGCCGCAGCCCTGCGTTGCGCGGCGGTCGTGGTACTCAAAGGCAGTGACACCGTGATCGCAGCGCCGGATGGCCGCGCAATCATTAATACCAACGCGCCATCTTCCTTGTCCACCGCAGGCTCCGGCGATGTCCTGGGTGGGATTATTTTGGGCTTGCTCGCCCAGGGCGTTCCGGCTTTTACGGCGGCGGCCGCAGGTGTTTGGTTGCACGGCGCGGCGGCGGTCGAGTTTGGACCTGGTTTGTTGGCAGAAGATTTGCCGGATTTGCTCCCGGCGGTCTTCCGCCGGCTGTACAGCTGAGTGGAGGCGCGCCATGTACGCGATGGTATTGAATAAAATCGCCAGCCCGTTCCAGTGCACACAGATGCTTGATCGTGAGCCCGACGTCGGCACGCTCGAAGACGCTGCTGTCTTGGTGCTCGACGCCACTTTTTCACTTCTTGAAACGGGAGCCCGTCATGATCAATGACTATGCGGTAGAACACATCCTCGCGGGGCTCGGCCACGAACCTCCCGACGAGCATTGGATAGAGGCCTTGAACAACGATACCCATGTGTTGATTCGGCCGTTGCATGCACAAGATCGTCAACGTGAATTCACATTTATTCAACAGCTGGGTGCCGAGTCGTTTCGCACACGTTTTTTTGGCGCCATGGGGCAACCGGATGTGTCGCTGCTGGACCAACTGATGGATGTGGACCACCTCAACCGTATGGCATACATCGCCATGGTTCATGAGAACGGTCAACTGACGGAAGTCGGAATAAGTCGCTATGACGCGACTGCCGGTAACCCACAGTGTGATTGCACGGTGGTCATCGCGGACCGCTGGCAGCGTCAGGGCATGGCAACGCTGTTAATGGGGCACCTGATCCTTGCGGCCAAACGCAATGGGTTCAAAACAATGATGTCGGTCCATCAGGTCAACAACTTTGGTATGCATCGCCTGGCCCGAAGCCTCGGATTTCATAGCCGGTACCCGGCCACTGGCGATGATGACATCATTTATGAACTCGACCTGTCGTCCACCTTCGGGTAACGCCTCAGTCGACGATGCTGGAGTGTGCATGATGCTAATCAATACCGAACGAACAAGACCTGTTACGTCTTTGCCCTTGCGCGCCTACGATCCGGTGAAGCCCGTTGATCACTCTGCTATTTATGAGGCGTTTTTGTCGCTGGAGCGCTCTGAGGCGGAGTGTGAGCGTTTCGATGAATTAATCACCCACACGGTGCGCATTAACAAAGGTGCCGAGCTTTATCATGCGGGGGGGCACGCACAATATTTATACTTTGTAAGGCACGGTAGTTTTAAAACCGTTCTGGTCAGCGATCAAGGGTTTAGCCTGGTCACGGGTTTTACCATGTCAGCAGAACCGTTGGGCTTGGAAGCCATTACCGGGGAGTTGCACTTATGTTCAGCGGTGGCACTGGAGGACAGTGAGGCGTATATGATTTCTTATCGGCGCCTCGAAAGTCTCGCCCGCGAACTGCCCGCGTTGCGCTTGAACCTCAGCAGAATGCTCAGTCGCGAAATCACCTACGGTCAAAGCAGACTGTTCACGCTGGGGCACTACAACTCAGAAGAACGCCTGGCAGTCTTCATGTTAGGGCTGTCCAAACGCTTTGCAGAACGGGGCTACTCAAAGCACCGTTTTCTGTTGCGCATGTCACGTGAGGACATTGCCTTGTCGATTGGCGTAAGGTCCGAAACGATTTGCCGGGCGATTGCGCGCCTGCGCGAGCTGAGCTTAATGACCGTTGAAGGGCGTAGCGTCGAGATCATCGACATTGTTCGGTTAAAAGCCTTTTGCCAACGCAGCCATACAAGCCGGTCAGCGTGATCCACCTCTGTGTTTGCCCCCTCACCCTATGATTGCGATGACATCAAGCACTTTGGGGCGTGTGACCTTGGCTGCCAATCAAACTCCAGACATAAACCCCTGGAAGGCGGGTACAAAACCCAGCAGTCAGCATTCCTCTTATACGACTTTATGCAATTGGATGAATACCCACAGACAGCAGAGATAGAAAACTGCTGTGTGCACATCCTCGCCGGCCTTCCGAGGTCACGTACCTGGCCCCCAACGGCTCCCTGTACTTCAAAGGAAATATCATGCCAATTCATAGCGTTAATCCAGAGAAACAGTCCAGCCTGCAGGACATTTACGCAACTGACGCCTCGCAACACAGTCTCCCTAAGTACCGGCTTCCCAAGGGCCGCACAGAGCCTCGCGCGGCTTATGCGCTTGTCCGTGATGAACTCATGCTGGACGGAAATTCGCGGCAGAACCTCGCGACCTTTTGTACGACCTGGGTTGAGGACGAGGTCAAGCAACTAATGACCGAAGCCGTTGACAAGAACATGATCGACAAGGACGAATATCCACAGACTGCCGAGATCGAGAACCGCTGCGTCCATATTATTGCCGACCTTTGGCATGCCGATAAATCGCGCGAAACCATAGGCTGTTCGACGACAGGCTCCAGTGAGGCGGCGATGCTAGGTGGGCTGGCATTCAAGTGGCAGTGGCGTAAAAGGCGCGAAGCTGAGGGCAAAGACACCTTCAAGCCCAACATCGTTACCGGTCCTGTGCAGATATGCTGGCAGAAGTTCGCGCGATATTTTGATGTCGAGATTCGGGAGGTGCCGCTTGAAGGGGACGCACTTGGGCTCAAACCCCAAGACTTACGCAAGTATTGCGACGAAAATACCATCGGTGTCGTGGCCACGCTGGGCGTTACGTTCACCGGCGTCTATGAACCGGTCGAGGCATTGGCTAAGGAGCTAGATGCCATCCAGCGCGACCTGGGCTTCGACATTCCGATCCATGTAGACGCAGCTTCCGGTGGATTCATCGCGCCGTTTATCCAGAAAGACCTTGTTTGGGATTTCAAGATCAAACGCGTTCGGTCGATTAACGCCTCAGGTCACAAATACGGGCTTGCGCCGCTGGGATGTGGTTGGGTGATCTGGTCGTCCAAGGAAGACCTGCCCGAGGAACTCATTTTCTACGTCGACTACCTTGGCGGTAACATGCCGACCTTCGCGCTGAATTTTTCGCGCCCCGGCGGCGAGATCATCGCGCAATATTACAACTTCCTGCGGCTTGGATGGGACGGATACACGGCTGTTCAGAAGGCCTGTTCGGATACGGCCCAATGGCTGGGCGTCGAACTCTCCAAGATCAAGCAGCTCGAAATGGTCTATGACGGTCATGGGGGTATTCCGGCCGTTGCCTACAAGCTCAAGGACGAAAATTGCGGTTTTACGCTATACGACCTCTCAGAACGGGTGCGGATGCGAGGCTGGCTGATCGCCTCTTATCCTCTACCGTTGAATCGGCAAACGACGGTGGTTCAGCGCATTCTTATTCGTCACGGCGTCAGTCGAGACCTGGCGCAGCTTCTACTGGACGATCTAAAACGCGCGATTGACCACCTTTTGGAGAACCCGGTCCCCAACTCCACTGCGAAGCCAGGATTCCATCATGCTTAAAATCGCGAATCGCGATCGGACGATCTTGATACGCATGGTCTGGGGGGCACTCTTGGCAATGTTATTCGCCGCTCCTGCGGCGGCCCAAGTCAGTGAGGGACCCTTAGCAAGCGGAGTGATCGGGCAGGTTTTCGAAACGATCAGGCCCGTGACAGAGGCTGGGTTACACGGCTTTTTCCAGCTTCTGGGTAACCAGCCCATCGCATTCGTCCTGCTCGCGCTCGCGATTGGCACCTTGATCGGCAAGTTTAGCTTCAAGACAATATCGCTGGGTTCCACAGCAGGCACACTTCTGGTCGGCGTCGTGCTGTCTATGACTGCCCAGGCTGCGTATGGCATCACGTATGCCATCCCTGGCATCCTGTCGTCGTTCATGCTGCTCTTGTTCATGTATGCCTTGGGCTTAAAGGTGGGACCGCAATTCTTTGCAGGTCTACGAAAAGGAGGACCGGCCTTCGTCGGGATCGGTGTAATCGTCTGGAGCCTGAACTGGGTCATATGCTATTTCGGCGCCAAACTGGTCGGCCTGGCGCCGGGCTATGCCACAGGGCTGATATCAGGAAGCTACACCATCACAGCGGTCTTGGGCGTCGGTCAGGGCGCTCTTGCCAGCGGGGCTTATGTCCCGCCTGCTGGCACGAGCGTCGAACAAGTCGGCGCCAATATGGCGGCGGCTTATGCGATCAGCTATGTCCTTTCGACCGTGTTTACCATCTTGCTCATCCGCTACCTTCCACGCATCTTCGGCTACGATGCCAAAGCCGAGGCAAAACTGGCCGAGGCGCAGTTCAGCGGGGGCGCGACGGATCCCGTCCCCGGCGGACCCGGTGCGTTGGTCATGGGCTTTTCGCCCTATGATCTGCGCGCTTTTGCCGTTACCCACAAGGACTTCGTCGGCCAAAAACTGTCGCGACTGGCCATCGATTTTCCGCAAGTACCCATCATCCAGGTCGTGCGCGACGGTGAGGTGCTGGATCTGAGCGGCGATCTTACGCTGACGAAGGATGACATCATCACGGTGCGCGGTGATGTCCATGACCTGATTCATACAGATGGGGGGCTGATTGGTCCGGAATCTGACATGTCTTTGGCGCGCAGGATCCCATTGGTGGTTGCCGACATCCATGTTGGTAAACACAACCACGCCGGTAAAAGCCTTGCCGAACTTGGTCAGGTTATGCCTGGCGGCGTCACCGTCCAGGCCCTATTTCGTGCCGGCAACGAACTACCACTTGGACCCAAAATCGAGGTGCAGTTCAGCGACGTTTTACGCCTGACCGGGCCAGATGCGGCTATTAAGGTGATGGCCAAACAGTTGGGTGGCCAAGCCATCTTGGCGACGATGAAGTCTGAGGTCCTGTATCTTGCGCTTGCCATGCTGGCAGGTTACCTGGTGGGGATCGTCACAGTCACAATCTCGGGAATCCCTTTCTCTCTGGGAACATCGGCTGGGGTCATCATGGCTGGGGTGGGTGTCAGCTATTTCCGTAGCCGTAACCCTAATTTCGGCGGTCCCGTAAACGAAGGGGCGCGAAGTTTCCTGCAGGACTTCGGCCTGAATGCCTTTGTGGCCGTCCTTTCCGCAAACGTAGGGCCCAAGGTCATTTCCGCCCTGAGTGGGGATACGCTCCTGTGGCTTGCACTGATAGGTGTCGCTGGAGCTCTTATACCGCCGCTCGTCGCCTTCTATGTCGGAATTAAGGTATTCGGCCTCAATGCAATCATTTCGGACGGCGCCTCGACAGGTGCGCGGAACAGCACGCCAAGCCTGAACGCAATCATGGAGGAATCCCAAAGTTCGGTCGCGGCTATTCCTTATCCCGTGAGCTATGCACTGACAACCGTCCTCGCCTTGATTGGCGGCTATTTCTCAATGATCTTGACATGATCGGATCCAACTGGGCTGACTGTCGACGCCAATAGGTCTGTTCGTTACCGCACAGACGTGGTGGCGCGAGGCGCGTACATGTGGAAGTCCTTACCTTGGGACAACCTTGATCGAAACAGGCACCTTGTTGCGTAGGCAGCGGTTTTATAGGCAGCTACGATGTGCGACTCGCTTAAAAAGGGAACGCTCTATGAGAACAGCCATCACGCTCACGCTTGCCCTGCTGTGGCCCGTCAACGCCTGGTCGCAACTCTCCAACAGCCCTATACCCGATTTCACAGCGACTGCGCTCACAGGGGAAAAAGTCAGCGCTGGCCAGTTGATTGGCCAATTGACGATCTTGATCGTCACGCCGAGCACGGACGCCGCAAAGAGCACACGTCTGTGGGCCGAAGCGCTACGCAAGAACATTGATCCGACTAGGGTGCGTATCCGAGACGTGCTCGCTATCGACCTGCCGTTCTTCATGAGTGAGGAAGACGCAATTGGCCGGGCCAAGGAAAAGATCCCGGCACGCTACCACGACCAGACTTGGATCTTGAGCGAATCGAGCCTTGAGGTCGCTTTGAACATCCCGCGCGACAGTGCCAAGGCATTCGTGTTCGTGCTCGACGCAAAGGGTGCTGTCATCGCGCGCGTCGAGGGCGATCCGGACGACGCGAAAATCAGCGAGGTGAAAAAAGCGCTGCACTCGACCTCGTAGTGCGGGCCCACATATGACCTTGATGACATCGAGGACTCCCATGGATATGACGGAACGTCTGACCACACTGCGCGACGGTCTGTTCGACTGGCTCACCACCGGCATTGTCAACGGCCACTGGTTGGGGGGATCGCAATTTCGAGCTCGCTGACGCACGCCGCAATATCGTGCTCTGGGAAATCCTGATCGGAGGCGAGGAGTTGCACAACATTGGTTGGTCGAACGTGCCGTCGTCAGGCGTTGGCGGCTTGGATAACAAGGTTCACTCACGAGGTGCTTCATGACTGACGAATCGCACCATGTGCTACTGGTCCTGAACGCGGGGTCGTCGGGTATCAAGTTCTCTTTGTACCAGACGGACGTTGATACCTGGGGCGCACCTGAATGCCTGGGCAGCGGGAGTTTCAACGTGCGTCACGACACTGAGCACCTGATCTTCAATCGCACGGGTGCACACCCCCAAAATGAAGAACAGTGGCCACGCAACGATGCCTCGCCGCCAGGCGGCACCTTGTTCAACCTGATGGACTGGATTGACCGTCATTACGCCTGGCAAATCTGTGCAGCGGCCCATCGTGTGGTTCATGGCGGCGATCGTATTGAGGCCGCGCAACGGGTCGACGACACGGTTATCGCCGACCTGCAAGCGCTTATCCCGATGGCGCCCTTGCATCAGGCCCAGTGCCTGGCTCCGATCCTCTACCTGGCGCGCGAGCATCCGGGCCTGGCGCAGTTCGTGTGTTTCGATACTGCGTTCCACCACACCCTCGACCCACTGGAAGTAAGCTACGGACTGCCTCGGGCATTGACCGCGCAAGGCCTGCGCCGCTATGGCTTTCATGGCTTGTCCTACGAATACATCGCCAGTGTTCTGCCCCGATACGACAAGCGGGCGGCCAAGGGCAAAACCATTGTCGCCCACCTGGGCAGCGGTGCCAGCCTGTGCGCGATGCGCAACAGTGTCAGTCGCGCAACCAGCATGGGCTTCTCCACACTGGACGGGGTGCTTATGGGCACCCGGCCGGGGCATCTCGATCCGGGCATCCTTCTGTACTTGATGCGTGAACGCGGCATGAGCGTGACGGCCCTGGAACACCTGCTGTATCACGAATGCGGGTTGCTGGGCGTGTCGGGGGGGATCTCCAGCGACATGCGCGAACTGCAGGCCAGCGAAGCGCCTGAAGCCAAAGAGGCAGTGGCGTTGTTCGTACGCAGCGTTGTAGGTGAGATTGGCGCGTATGCGGCAGTATTGGGTGGGCTGGATGCCTTGGTGTTTACGGGAGGCGTCGGCGAACACGCCACCGAAGTGCGCACCGCCATTCTTGACGGTTGCCAATGGCTGGGGGTGCAGCGCAACGACGATGAGGCAAATGCGTTATCAGGCTGCCTGTCGAGGCCCGACAGTGCCGTGTCAGCCTGGGTAATACCCACTGACGAAAACTTGAACATGGCACGGCATGTCTTGCGACAGTTGCATAACCCCTGCTCAAACCATGGGTAGTGCCTTGTTAACAACCGTGTGGAAGCGCCGCCACTCGATCCGTCGCTGCCAGGCATTACGTCACTGATGCCTGGTGAACATACATGGCGTGGAAGTCGTGAGACGACGGTCTCAGGTTCTGTCGATGACTGAGGATTGACACCATCAAAGCAAGCACAGCAACGGAAGCCGTTCCCGATTCGGGCGCCGCAATGGCTTCGACAAATTCGCCGGGTTTCAGGTCGCTTGGGGCTACTGGCTGTCATCGGCGTTTGGCAACGTAGGCTTCGCCATACTGCTGATGGACACACTCAATTATTTTTTTCCGCCTTACTTCAACGGCGGGAATACCGGGTGGGCGATTGTGCTCGGCTGGCGTGTTTTCTGGGCGCTGAACTGGCTGGTCTTGCGCGGGGTCAAGCGTGCGTCGGAGCTTAATGTGATCGGCACGGTAGCCAAGTTTGTGCCGATCACGGTGTTCATCGCAGTGGTTGCCCTCTCGGTGAAAGCCGGATTTTTGACCACCGACTTCTGGGGCAATGTCGGCGGCAACGTAGCGGGCGACCAGCCGTTGGGCAACCTGCTGGGGCAGGTCAAGAGCACCATGCTTGTGACCTTGTGGGTCTTCATTGGCATTGAGGGTGCAGTGGTCATGTCCGATAAATCGGATGCCAGGACCGTGAGCCGGGCGACATTGATGAGCTTTTTCGTGACCTTGCTATTTGTGGCCCTTGGCGTATTAGCGCTGTGGATGCTGTTCAACGGCCACCTGGCGCAGGTCTATTCTCGCGTTACCGGTTTAACTGTTGTGACGACTCATACGGCGCTGAGGCCTTGATCCAAGCACAGTCACGGTCGATAGACAGCGATTCGTAACGCCAACGTCTGTTCGCTGACGCACGCTGGCGCAGCTGATTCAGGTGGTTTTATCCACGCAGGCGCTGATCGACGTTCCACGACGTTTGCGTCGCTCCAGCCATTCAAAGAGTCCCATGCCGGCTAGCATGGCGATGACAAACACAACACCTTGAGGAAGGCCCGAGCCTAGCAGCACCAAAGCCGGCCCCGGACAGATACCTGCCACGCCCCAACCGACGCCGAACAGAAGGCTACCCATGACCAGGCGCCGATCAATATTTCGAGCGGTGGGCAGGTTCATCGGTAGCCCCAGCAGCGATTGGGTTCGCGTTCTTGCGAATTTGAAACCGACTGCCGCCACCGCAATGGCGCCGCCCATCACGAAGGCCAGTGAGGGATCCCAGCGTCCGCTCACGTCGAGGAAAGCGATGACTTTGGCCGGGTTTGTCATTCCGGAAACCAGCAAGCCGATACCGAACACCAAACCGGCAACCCACGCATAAAAAAGCGGCATGCTCAAAGGCCTCCCAGGAGATGGCCAACGACATAAACAGTGATGATCCCCGCACTCATGAACACCAGTGTGGCGACCGCAGAGCGCAGGGATAAACGCGACAGGCCACACACTCCATGGCCGCTCGTACACCCAGCCCCATAGCGTGTGCCAATACCGACCAGCAGGCCGGCAAGGATCACGAGTGGATAACCGGCATTGATCTGCACCGCAGGCAATGGCGCGACAAGTTGGTAAGCCACGGGTGCCATCAACAGCCCCAGCACAAATGCCGCTCGCCAGGCGACGTCCCCGGTCACCGGGCGTAGCAGGCCGCCGACGATGCCGCTGATGCCGGCGATGCGTCCGTTGAACAGTATCAGCAGCACGGCGCCCGAGCCGATCAACAGGCCACCGCCCCATGCACTCAGCGGCGTGAAGTGGTTCATATCGATCATAGCGATTTCCTTTTAGGTGGCTGCGCGGCGGATGACTGATTGGGGAGGGCGGGCATTAATTCATGCCCAGCCAGTTGGGCAGCGCCAAGGTAATCCAGGGTACATAGGTAATCAGCACCAGGAACAGCAGCAAGAGCACCAGCCAGGGCATGGCTGCCTTGATAGTGGCAGGCACTGACATGCCCGTCACTGCGGACGTCACGAACAGGTTCAGACCGACCGGAGGCGTGATCAAGCCGATCTCCAGGTTGACCACCATAATGATCCCAAGGTGAATCGGGTCAATACCCAGTTTCATGGCAATCGGAAAAAGGATCGGCGCCAGGATCAGGATAATGGCCGAGGGTTCCATAAAGGCGCCAGCCACCAACAAGACGATGTTCACCACCAGCAGAAAGGTCACCGGTGTCAGCCCCGCTTCGATCACCCAAGCCGTGATTTGTTGGGGTAACTGCTCGGTGGTTAATACGTGAGCAAAGAGCATGGCGTTGGCAATGATGAACATCAGCATGATGCTCAGTTTGGCAGCGTCGAGCAGCACTTTAGGTGTCTCGCGAAACGTCAAATCCTTGTAGACGAACAAGGCGATGAACGCCGAATACACCGCGGCCACGGCAGCGGCTTCCGTTGGTGTGAACATCCCGGTGTAAATGCCACCCAGGATGATCAGCATCAATAGCAATCCCCAGATGGCTTTACGCGCAGCACTCAGAAACTCACGCAGGGTAGCGCGTGGCAGCGCCGGCAAGTTTTTCTTAACGGCGACGATGTAGATCGCCACCATCAGCGTTATCCCCAGCAATAGGCCAGGTATGACGCCGGCCATGAACAGCTTGCCAACGGATGTCTCGGTGGCGGCGGCATAAACCACCATAACGATCGAGGGCGGTATCAGGATACCCAGCGTGCCCGCGTTACAGACGATTCCCGCGCCGAATGCCTGCGGGTAACCAGAGCGCACCATGCCGGCAATTGCGATCGAACCTACCGCTGCAACCGTTGCGGGGCTGGAGCCGGAGAGGGCTGCAAACAGCATGCAGGCCAATACGGCGGCGATGGCCAACCCTCCACGAATATGGCCGACGCAGGCGTTGGCAAAGTCGATCAGCCGGCGTGCGACGCCGCCGGTGGTCATGAAGGCGCCCGCAAGCAAGAAAAACGGAATCGCCAGCAGGGTGTAGTGCTCCGACGTTTCAAACAACTTTATTGCCAGGGAACGGACGGAGTCCGGGCTGAAAAATACCAGGGTCAGCGAGCCCGCCAGGCCCAAGGAAATGGCAATGGGCACACCAATGAACATCAATGCGAAGAGTGCCGCGAACAGGAAGGCAATGGTCATGGTTTATTGTCCTCGTGTTCGGTCAGTTTCATCACGTCAGCGGCTTCGTCGGCCAGGCCGAGGCCGGTTTGGCGGTGCAGCAGGATGCGCACGAAAATTTCAGCGAAACGGATGAATACCAATGCAAAACCCACCGGGACAATCAGCCCTATGTGCCATTGCATGATCCCGAAATGGCCAAGGTCCTCGGCGCCTATTCCAGCTGACATCAAGGTATGAATCCACTCGAAGCTGGCCACACTGAACAGGCCGGCATAGAGCAGGCAGCAAAGGCAGGCCAAGATTCCAATGAGCCGTTGGACGGGTTTACTCGCCAGCTTTACTAGCGCGTCAACGCCAATATGCCCGGCGGTGCGCACGCCATAGGACAGGCCGAAGAAAATCAGCCAGCCGAACAGCGCCTTGGTGAGTGAGGTGCTCCAGGTCATGGCTTGAGCCATGCTCATGACGCCATCGCCCATGGCGAACAATAGGTTGCTGGCGCCTTCCCAATTGTCGGCAAGCCGGTAGAAGAGCGTATAGAGATTGTTGAGGATGACGTAGACGAACGTTACCAATGTCATCGCGGCCAAAAGGAAGACAATGAAGCCCTCCTCGAAGTGTTCCCAGATGCGCCGAAAGGCCTGCATGGATGGCATCTCCCGTATCGTGATGACTGGCAGGTGCTACCACGTCGGCAACACCTGCCTTCCGGTCATTGAGCCTTGTTGGCGGCTTCGGCTGCGGTGATCAGCTCAGGGCCGATATCGGCTTCGAATTTTTTCCAGACGGGTTTCATCGCGACTCGCCATTGCTCGCGTTGCTCAGGGGTCAGAGTAATGATTTCGGTGGTTTTGGCGGCGATGATGCTTTGCTTGGCGTCCTGATTGAGCTGCTCCGCATCTTTGTTAACCTGCGCGGTCACCTGCACAATAATCTTGTCCAGTTCACTGCGAATGTCCGGCGGCAGGCCATTCCAGAACTTGGTGTTGGTGATCAACATGTAGTCCAGCACGCCATGGTTGGATTCGGTGATGTATTTCTGTACCTCATGCATTTTCTGGCTGTAGATGTTCGAGTAAGGGTTTTCTGCACCGTTGACCACACCGGTTTGCAAGCCTTGATACACCTCGGCAAAGCTCATTTTGCGCGGGTTGGCGCGCAAGGCCTTGAACTGCTCCTCAAGCACGGCAGAGGCCTGCACCCGAAACTTCAGGCCTCGGGCATCCCCAGGAACACGCAGCGGTTTGTTGGCCGACAACTGTTTCATCCCATTGTGCCAGTAGGCCAGGCCGGTAATGTTTTTACTCTCCATGGACTTGAGCAGGCTCTGGCCCTGCGGGCTCATCTGGAAGCGGTCAACCGCTGCGATGTCATCAAACAGAAAGGGCAGGTCGTACAGCTGGAGGGTCTTTGTGTACTGTTCGAACTTGGCCAGTGACGGCGCAATTAACTGCACATCCCCCAGCAACAGGGCTTCCATCTCTTTGCCATCACCAAACAACGATGAGTTGGAATACACCTCGACCTGGACCTTGCCGGGTAAGCGTTCCTCTACCAGTTTCTTGAACAGCAGTGCGCCTTGGCCCTTGGGCGTATGGTCGGCGACGACGTGTGAGAACTTGATGATGATTGGATCAGCTGCCATGACTGCACTCATGCTCCCTAGAGCAAACGTGCAGGCGAGTGCCTTGCAGATGGATTTGAACATGTTGGGGGCTTCCTCTTATTTTAGTTGTTGCGCGGCCTGTTCTCTGACGCGCATTTAGTTATACGGCCAAGCATCCAGTCTAGGCAAAAAACATCACTGAGTGCAGGCGCGTCAGCGGGGCAATGGAAAGCGCCACTGAGTAGTTTCCGCACCTTCTGCCCCTGCGCGACCTCTGCAGTCTTAGAACGGGCCAGATTCTGGGGGCGCACCGGCCGCCTGGTATCCGCCCCGTCATACCGCCGGGGCTTGTCTGTAGGTAGTTTCCGAGGCTACTCAAGCACCTGTCAGGCCGCTAACTTGGGGGTATGCCGTATTGGCGTAGCGCACACGCTTAGGCGTTGCCTGGCCGCTGAACTCGCGTGCCTCGCACCGTGTTAAGGCAGCCGAAAAAAAGGTTACTGAATATGTCGGAGACGCCAGCCCCCCACCAGAGCCGTTTACTCGCCGTACTCCCTGGCGAGGTTGGCCATCGTCTGTTTCCTGAGCTCGATTGGGTGTCAGTGCCCGTTGGCAGGGTTTTATATGACCTCGGGGGCGTGCGGCAGACCGATCGGCTGCTGCCCAGCGCTCGCCCGATGCGCCTGAACAGGCTCGGCTATCACGCTGTTCCAGCCATGCGCATTAACCAAGGCATGGAACACAGGCTCGCCACGATAACCCCGCAGGAGGACTGGAGATGATGCTGCGCCAGGTGACGCCGCAGAACGCGGCTATGAATGTCGGTGTGGTGGCTACCGTGCGCGGCAGTGTTGTGGACATTCGTTTCGATGCTGTGCTGCCGCCCATCCACACCCTGTTGCGCGCTGGTGATGCAGGTCAGGTGGTCATCGAAGTGTTGGCCCAGCGTGACGAGCACCACGTGCGTGGCATCGCGCTGACACCCACCCAGGGACTGGCGCGAGGAATGCCTGTACGCGACACCGGTGGCCCGTTGAAAGCGCCGGTTGGCAATCAGATTCTGTCGCGCATGTTCGACGTCTTTGGTAATACCATCGATCGCCAGCCTGCGCTGGATGGCGTGCAATGGCGCTCCGTGCACCATGCGCCACCGCCGCTGGTACGCCGCTCCACCCATTCTGAAGTGTTCGAGACCGGTATCAAAGCCATTGATGTGCTCACGCCTCTGGAGCGCGGTGGCAAGGCAGGCCTGTTCGGTGGCGCGGGTGTCGGCAAGACGGTGCTGCTGACCGAGATGATCCATAACATGATCGGCCACCAGAAAGGCGTGAGCATTTTTTGCGGCATCGGTGAGCGTTCACGCGAAGGCGAGGAGCTATACCGTGAGATGCAGGCCGCTGGCGTGCTGCCGAATATGGTGATGATTTTTGCCCAGATGAATGAGCCGCCTGGGGCGCGTTTCCGGGTCGGGCATGCGGCATTGACGATGGCAGAGTACTTTCGCGACGACCAACACCGCGATGTGCTGTTGCTCGTCGACAATATTTTTCGTTTTATCCAGGCCGGTTCCGAGGTTTCCGGCTTGATGGGGCAGATGCCGTCGCGCTTGGGTTACCAGCCGACGATGGGCACCGAGCTTGCGGCGTTGGAAGAACGTATCGCTAACACCGACAGCGGTGCTATCACCTCGATTCAGGCGGTTTACGTGCCGGCTGATGACTTCACCGACCCCGCGGCAGTGCATACGTTCTCGCACCTTTCGGCATCAATTGTCTTGTCGCGCAAACGTGCGAGTGAAGGCCTGTTTCCGGCCATCGATCCCCTGCAGTCCAGCTCGAAGGTGCTCACGCCGGGCATCGTCGGCGAGCGCCACTACCGTCTTGCGCAGGCTATCCGCCGCACGCTCGCCCAGTATGCCGAACTCAAAGACATCATCGCCATGCTCGGCTTGGAGCAATTGTCAGCGGATGACCGCAAGGTCGTGGCCCGCGCACGTCGCCTGGAGCGCTTCTTGACCCAGCCTTTTTTTACCACCGAGCAATTCACCAATATGCGCGGCAAGCTCGTCAGTCTGCATGACGCGTTGGACGGCTGCGAGCGCATCCTGGCGGACGAATTCAAGGACTTCCCGGAAAGCGCGCTCTACATGATTGGCGCAGTCGACGAAGCCAAGGCCAAGGCGAACACCTCGCCTGAGACCACTGAGGAGCCGAGCCATGCCGTTGATGACACTTAAGGTATTGCTGCCGTTTGAAGTGTTTGCCGTTGAAACCAACGTGTCACACATCGTCGTCGAGACCGCGCAAGGCTCGTTCGGCCTGCTGCCTAGGCGTTTGGACTGTGTGGCGGCGCTTGTGCCGGGCATCCTCAGTTTCCAGAGCGAAGCCCAAGGCGAAGTGTTCCTGGCGTTGGACGCGGGGGTGCTGGTCAAGACCGGACAAACCGTGGTGATCTCGGCGCGACGGGCGCTGCGCGGTGACGATCTGTCCCGGCTGCACGACGCAATCGAGCAGCAGTTTCTGACGCTGGATACGCAAGAACTTGCGATGCGCGCCACCATGGCCCGGCTGGAGAGTGGCTTCATGCGCCGCTTCGCGTCGTTACACGATAGCGCGTTATGAAGCAAGACCCGAAACGCCCGTCGTCCGATCCTGCACATGGCGGCCCGACACTGGCCGAACAGGTCGGCGCCAAGGCCGCCCGCAAACTCAAAGCGCGCCGCCGCGGTACTCCTGGCGTGTGGTTCGGCCTGGGCATGATGGGGCTGATCGGCTGGTCGGTGGTGGTCCCCACATTATTGGGCGCGGCCCTTGGGCTGTGGCTCGATCATCACCCGTCAGGCGGTCGGTCGTGGACGCTGGCGTTGTTGGTGGCGGGGTTGACCCTCGGCTGCTTCAACGCGTGGCGTTGGGTGGCCAGGGAAGACCAAGCCATGCACGATGAACTCGATGAGAAGGAGCAGGGTGATGATTGACTATGGCGGTTGGGCATTGGCGGGGGCGTTGTTGGCCGGTGGCGTTCTGGGCGCGATATTCTTCGGCGGGCTTTGGTGGACCGTACGCCGTGGCGCCTCGTCGCCAACGCCGGCACGCTGGTTCCTTGGCAGCCTCCTACTGCGCACCGCCATCGTCTTGCTGGGCTTTTATGCCGTGGGTGCCGCTCAACCGGCGCGGCTGGCGTTGTGCATGCTGGGTTTTCTGCTGGCCCGGGCCCTGGTCATGCGCGTCACACGCTTGACCGCAGCGACCAAGGCACCGCCTTTTCGGGGAGCGCCGCCATGCGCCTGACGCCTGATGCATGGATTTTTTGGCAGGATGGCTTCTTCAAGCTCAATGCCACGATCGTATTCACTTGGGCATTGATGGCGCTGCTGCTAGTGGGGGCCGTGCTGATCACGCGCCGCCTCGCCACTGGCCACGAACGCTCGCGCTGGCAAAACCTGCTCGAGATTGTGGTGACGGCCATGGTCGGCCAGATCAAGGATGTCGGCCTCAAGCATCCACGCCGTTACCTGGGGTTTCTCGGCACGCTGTTCCTGTTTGTCGCCGCTGCGGCACTGAGCACTGTGATCCCTGGCTTCGAACCGCCCACCGCCTCACTGTCGACCACCGTCGCACTGGCTTTGTGCGTGTGGGTTGCGGTGCCGGTGTTTGGCATCTACGGCCAGGGCTTGGCGGGCTACCTCAAGTCGTACATGCAACCGACGCCGATCATGCTGCCCTTTAACCTCATCAGCGAAGCTTCACGCACGCTGGCGCTGGCCGTGCGCCTATTCGGCAACATGATGAGCGGCGCGATGATCATCGCCATCTTGCTGTCGATCACACCCTTTTTCTTCCCGATCGTGATGACCGTGCTGGGTTTGCTCACCGGCATGGTGCAAGCCTACATTTTTACCATCCTGGCGGCGGTGTACATCGCCGCCGCCACCCGCAGCGGCACAGCAGCCAAGAAGCCGTCCTCGGCGGCGGTGGCCTGAGCCCTTTTGACCTCTTCCATCAACCCACATAAAGGCCCCTTATGGACTCTCTCACCTGGATCGCCATCGCCTCGATTGTCATGGCGGGCTTGACCACCGGCTTCGGTACGATGGCCCCCGCGCTCGCCGAAGGAAGGGCTGTCGCTACAGCGCTAAGCTCCCTGGCGCAACAGCCCGACGCGTCAGCTACCATCACGCGCACGCTGTTTGTCGGCTTGGCGATGATCGAGTCAACGGCAATTTACTGCTTTGTCGTGTCGATGATCCTGATCTTCGCCAATCCATTCTGGAATACCGCTATCGCGTCGGTTGCCCAAGCGGCAGGTCAATAGACCGTGCTCATCGACTGGTTCACCGTCGCCGCCCAAGTGCTGAACTTCCTTATCCTGGTGTGGTTGATGAAGCGTTTTCTGTACCAGCCGGTGCTGAACGCCATTGCTGCACGTGAGGCAAAGATTGCGGCCGAGCTCAACGATGCGGCCCAGACCAAAGCCATGGCCCATCAGCAACAAGACGAGTTCGAGAGCAAGAATAAGGCCTTTGACGAACAACGGGCGGCCTTGTTGAACAAGGCCATAGCTGAAGCCAACGATGAGCGCGTGCGCCTGCTGGCCGACGCTCGTAAGAGCGCCGAGGCGGCAGCAGCGCTGAGCGCGAAAAACCGGTTGGCGCAAAGCCAGGATTTGCACGCCTCGTTAGTTCGTCAGACGCAACAACAGGTGTACGACATTTCACGCCGGGTGCTCAGCGACTTGGCGTCAGTTGGCCTGGAGCAGCGCGTGTGTGAAGTCTTCATCCAGCGCCTGCAGGCTTTTGACGGGCCCGCACGCGACGAGTTGGCCGACGCGCTGAAGGCCCCCCGCGAGAACGAGCCGGCGCGATTGCGCAGCGCGTTCGAGCTGCCGGCCGCACAGCGTGGCCTCATCCAGTCGGCATTGGATGAGTGGAGCGGGCAGGCGATTGCGCTCACGTTCGAGACCGCGCCTGAACTGGTCAGTGGTATTGAAGTCAGCGTGCAAGGGCTGACGCTGGCCTGGAGCATTGCTGATTACCTGAGTGCGTTGTCTTCGGATGTGTGCGAGCCACCGCGCGCAACGGAGCGCTCATGAGCCCGATCGTGTCGACCGACGTTACGCACCAAGACGCCTTGGTCGAGGCGTTCACCGGTATCAGCCAGCGACTCCAGGCTTTCAAGCCGCAGCTGGCACTGCAGGAAATGGGCACGGTGGTCAGCGTGTCCACGGGTATAGCCCGTATCCAGGGGTTGCCGCACCTGGGGTTCGAGGAACTGCTGATATTTGCCGGTGGTTTGTCCGGTATAGCGTTCAATCTGGACGAGGCGGGCGTCGATGTGGTGCTGCTGGGTGACTCGGCTCACCTGCGCGCCGGCCAAGCCGTACGGCGGACCGGACGAGTGATGGACGTGGCGGTGGGTGAGGCATTGCTGGGGCGGGTCATTGATCCACTGGGCCGTGCCCTGGATGGGGGGACGCCGCCTGCGACCCGATCGCGCCTGCCCATCGAACGGCCGGCAGCACCGATCATGGACCGTGCGCCCGTGACCGAGCCGCTGCAAAGCGGCCTGAAAGTCATTGATGCGCTGATCCCCATTGGCCGGGGCCAGCGCGAACTGATTCTGGGCGACCGCCAGACCGGCAAGACGGCGATCGCCATCGATACGATTTTTAACCAGCGCGACAAGAATGTGTTGTGTGTGTATTGCGCCATTGGCCAGCGCGCGTCGGCAGTGGCCAAGGCAGTGGCCAACCTGCGAGAGAGAGGGGCGATGGCCTACACCGTCGTGGTGGTGGCCGAAGGCAACGAAGCGCCGGGACTGTCCTATATTGCCCCGTACGCTGCCACCAGCATCGCCGAGCATTTTATGGAAGCCGGCCGCGACGTACTGATTGTCTACGACGACCTGACTCACCACGCGCGTGCCTACCGCGAACTGTCGCTGCTGTTGCGTCGACCACCGGGGCGCGAGGCCTTCCCGGGCGATATTTTCTACATCCATTCGCGCATGCTCGAGCGCGCCACTCATTTGAACCATGCACGCGGCGGTGGTTCGTTGACAGCACTGCCCATCATCGAGACCGAAGCCCAGAACATTTCGGCCTACATCCCGACTAATCTGATCTCGATTACTGACGGACAGATCGTGCTGTCACCGTCATTGTTCGAACTCGGTGTGCTGCCGGCGGTTGATGTCGGCCAGTCCGTGTCACGTGTCGGCGGCAAGGCGCAACGCGCGGCGTATCGAGCCGTCGCGGGCGACCTCAAGCTGGCCTACGCGCAGTTCGAGGAGCTGGAGACCTTTGCGCGCTTCGGTGCTCGACTGGATGAGGACACCCGCCAATCCATCGTTCACGGTCAGCGCATCCGCGCCTGCCTGGGCCAGTCGGAGTTTTCACCGGTGACGGTGCCTGCTCAAATCGCGATTTTGCTGGCCTTGAATGCGGCACTCTTCGACCCGGTGCCGCTTGAGCGCATGACGGCTGCGCAGCAGGCCGTGGAGGCGGCGGCTGACGGTCTTGCGGATGTCGTCGGCAAGCGCCTGGCGGATGCTGGAGCGCTCACCGATGCTGACCGTCAGCAGGTCACCGAAGCGGCGCGTCAGGCGCTGATGGTGTTTCTGTCGACGCCCCAGGAGGCCTGATGGCTACCACCATCACTGCATTGCGCCGCCAGATCCGCAGCGCCAGCGACCTCAAGTCTGTGGTGCGGGTCATGAAAGCCTCGGCGGCGTCGGCCATTGGGCAGTACGAGCGATCAGTGGCGGCACTCGCCGATTATGCGCGCACCGTCGAACTGGGGCTCGGCGTTTGTCTGCGCGCGGTCGACCCCGGAATACGTGCTTGGTCCCCCGCAGCTCGGGCTGAGGATCGCACCGTGCATGCCGTGGTCTTCGGTTCCGATCAGGGGCTGGTCGGACGCTTCAACGACGAGGTGGTTGACTACGCAATCGCCCAACTCGAGTCCTTGCCGGTGAAGGTATGGGCGGTCGGTGAGCGCGTGCATGAACGACTGCTCGATGCCGGCATCGCGCCCGAGGGCGTGTTCGCCGTGCCTGGGTCGGTACAGCACATCACGCAACTGGTGGGGCAGGTCCTGCAAACCGTCCCGATCGCGGACAGCGCAGTTGCACGAGCACCACGAAGCGCTACGCTGATGCTGTTCTACAACCGGCCCAGCGGTAACGGCTATAGTGCCGTGAGCCAGCGACTGTTGCCTCTGGATGAGCACTGGCAACACGCACTGGCTCAGCAACCCTGGCCCACACCGCAATTGCCCGACGTCCTGAGCGCGAATACACAGACACTTCGCGCGTTCGTCCGTGAGCACCTGTTTGTCTCGCTGTTTCGCGCCAGTGCCGAGTCGCTGGCCAGTGAAAACGCCAGCCGTCTTGCCGCGATGCAGCGCGCAGACCGCAACATTGGCGAACGCTTGCAAGACCTCGATGCCACCTATCACCGGTTACGCCAAGCTGGTATCGACGAGGAGCTCTTTGACGTTATTTCAGGTTTTGACGCCCTGTCGCCCAACGCGGATGCCGGCCCCCAAGGCTGAACTGACTGTGTGCTGTCGAACAGACAGGCCCAGCGATGGCTAACAGAATGAGGATTGAAGGCTTGCTCACGCACGCCACTCAAACGCACGTTGGCAATCACCTGTTGAGGCAATCGCTATGACCCAGCCGCTATCCGCTGTTTATCAATACATCGTAAGGGAGCTGGCGCCCACCGAGCATGCGCCGGATGAAGCCCCTGTTTCGATTATTTGTCAGCCACTCCACGCAACTGCAAGTTCGCCTGCGCAGGGCAGGATAACCCTGCACCTTGAGAGGGGCACCACACTTGAAGAAGCGCAGGCCATCGCGAAAACTCTGCAAACCAAGGTCAAGGGGATGTTCCACCTGAAGGCCTCGGAGGACGAGGTGATCTAAGGCAGGGATCGCGGCTGGCCATGGCCCCGAATTACCGATGGCTGCGATTTCGTGTCATGGCAGGCTTGGCGAGTGGCGTTGGCTGACTCGACACTGGTGGGGCGTGTTGGGTGAAGGTGGGCGCAATGTCTGGCGGTTAAAAAAAGCTGAGGTAACGATCCTTAGCCGCGTGCGCTTTGGAATAGGCTAAGGTTGACGAAGCGCCCCATAGACCCTAAAAACTTTACGGAAAATTTACGGGTGGAGAAGTTTTGGCGCCGCGATACTGCGCGGCGCTAATTTGCCAGGTTATTGTTTATGTCCCACGCGGCAATACGACTCATCGGCTTTGTCTTAGGTCTGTTTCTGATTACGTTGGCCATCAGCATGGCCATTCCCATGATCACCTTGGTGGTCTATGAGCGCAGCGACGATCTGTCTGCCTTTCTTTGGTCCAGTTTGATTACGTTCATCTGCGGCCTGTTGCTGGTCATGCGAGGGCGCCCAGAGACTGCTCAACTTCGTCCAAGGGATATGTACCTGCTGACGACCGGCAGTTGGGTGGTGGTGTGTACCTTCGCGGCGTTGCCAATGGTGTTTATCAGTCACATCAGTTACACCGACGCCTTTTTTGAAACGATGTCTGGCATCACAACCACCGGCTCAACGGTGTTGAGTGGTTTGGACTCCGCCTCGCCGGGGCTATTGATCTGGCGATCGATGCTTCACTGGCTGGGTGGGATCGGTTTTATCGGCATGGCCGTGGCGATTCTTCCGCTGCTGCGAGTAGGGGGCATGCGGCTGTTCCAGACAGAGTCTTCAGACTGGTCGGAAAAAGTGACGCCGCGCTCCCATGTGGCAGCCAAATACATTCTTTTTCTCTATTTGGGACTCACGGGGGGCGGAACGCTCGCGCTCTGGATTGCCGGGATGACGCCATTTGACGCCGTCAATCACGCCATGTCGTTGATCTCTACCGGTGGCTTCTCGACGTCGGATGCCTCGCTTGGGCATTGGACACAGCCTGCTATTCACTGGGTAGCAGTTGCCATCATGATACTGGGTAGCCTGCCTTTTACGTTGTACGTCGCGACATTGCGTGGCCATCGGCGCGCGCTGCTGAAGGATCACCAGGTTCGTGGATTTATTGGGTTCTTGGTCTTCGTGTGGCTGGCGGTAGGTACTTGGCTTTGTCTTCACAGCGATTACGGATGGTGGGATGCATTTCGTATCGTGGCGGTGAATGTGACATCGGTTGTCACCACCACCGGTGTTGCCGTCGGCGATTACACCGTGTGGGGCAGCTTCTCGGTGTTGCTTTTTTTCTATTTGACCTTTGTGGGCGGCTGTTCAGGTTCCACGGCGGGGGGGCTTAAAATCTTCCGTTTTCAAGTGGCGGCAACTTTACTGGTGAGCAGTTTGAAGCAACTGATCCACCCGCGTGCCGTGATTCAGAAAAAGTACAATGGCCACCCCATCGACGAAGAGATCTTACGTTCGCTTTTGACGTTCTCATTCTTCTTCACCATCACGATTGCTGTAATTGCCTTGGGCCTGAGTCTGATTGGGCTGGATTGGACAACGGCGTTGAGCGGTGCCGCTACGGCGGTGTGTAACGTCGGGCCTGGGCTTGGCACGATCATTGGGCCAGCCGGTAATTTTTCATCACTGCCGGATGCCGCCAAATGGCTATTGACCCTAGGCATGCTACTGGGACGGCTGGAAATCCTGACAGTGTTAGTGCTCGTCACGCCGGTATTCTGGAGATATTGAGTGCTCACTGTTGATAGGCTGAGCCAGGATTGACGGTCAGCACTGCGGGCCGTCGCGACGCGAAGCGCCTATGCATGCGCGGCCCAAGGGCTACTCGGTGACCCCATTCAGCGTGCAGTAATCCTTCCATGTCATCTCAACCATCTCTGACACTTCCCGATGGAACGCCAGGGTCAGGCGTTTCAGCTCTTGGGGAGACTGGGCAATCACTGTCAGCGTCAGCTCCCATACCTCTACCCCAAGCCTTGCGGCCTCTTGCTCAAAGGCCGATTCAATACACAGTTTCTTTTCAGTCTGACTCAGTCCCTGTACAGCGTCATTGAGGGATGAATCGCCTTCGAAGAATTTTGATAGCGCGAGTTCTTTGCGTAGATCATCGGAGTTCATGACCTTCTCCTCACTATTCACGTTACCTGGGCCTCATCGAACCAGTTGCGGACTGTCTGGGTAAAAAACAAATGCACGGTATCCCACCAGCGTTGCCACCAATGGCCTTGCTCTGCGTCCGCAAGGACCACCAAGGGGCGACTCCCCAGCTTATGCTCAGCGTCGAACAGCTCGAGCCTTCCGACGACCGTGCCTGCCGTGATCGGGGCTTCGATGGGGCCATCAAACGCCAGGCGCATCTCGACGTCGCGATTTTTATTCTTGGGCAGCGTGAGGGTCATGTCTTCAAGCAAACCCACATTCACGTAGGGCTGTATGCCTTTCCAGAGCGCGACTTGCGAGAGTACTTCGCCACCTTTCTTATAGGTTTGGGTGTCGTAGAAGCGAAAGCCGTACCCCATCAGTTTTTCTGTTTCTGCCGTACGCTTATGGGCGCTACTGGCGCCCAGAACTGCGCTGATCAAACGTTGCCCGTCCCGCTGTGCGGAGGCGACCAAGCAGTACCCTGCTGCCTCTGTGTGCCCGGTCTTCAGGCCGTCGTAGGTGGAATTACGCCACAAAAGCGTATTGCGGTTGGATTGCTGAATGCCGTTCCAGGTGAAGGTTTTCTTGGCGTAAAGAGGGTAATAGGTGGTCCCTTCGTTGATGACTTTTCGAGCCAGGGTCGCCATGTCGCGTGCGGAAGAATAGTGCTCCGGGTCTGGCAGGCCGGTGGCGTTCATAAAGTGGGTGTTGAGCATTCCCAGTGCAGAAGCGGTGGAGTTCATCATCCCGACAAACCCGGCTTCGCTTCCCGCGATATGTTCGGCCAGCGCAACGCTTGCGTCATTGCCTGAGTCGACGATCACGCCGCTTAGCAAATCGTGAACCGAAGCAGAGCTGCCGGGCTTGAGAAACATGCGTGAGCCACCTGTACGCCAGGCATTTTCGCTCACGACGACCTCATCATTGGCGCTTATCAGGCCGGACTTGAGCTCATGCGTCGTGATGTACGCAGTCATTAACTTGGTCAGGCTGGCCGGTGGCAGGCGTGCATCACTGTTGTGGCTGGTAATGACCTTGTTCGTTTCTGCGTCGATGAGTATCCAGGCGTCGGCGCCCAGCTTCGGCGCGGCGGGGATCATGGCCCCCAGGGTGGCGCTGGCAGCCAAAACGGCATTCGCCCAAAGAAGTGGTGGCGTTACACACAGCACGGTTAACACACGCAGGAACAACAGATATTTCACAAGCAAAAGGCCTTGGGTCAGCAATACGTGCTGTCAAACTAGGCCTGGGTGGCAGGGCGCTCAAATTAACCAGTATTAAGTTAAATTTAATCTTCGGGTGCCGATCAATCCGTGGCTTGAGCGCTGAACATCGGGCAGTGAATCAATACGCGTGTTCCCCTGCCCGAGGCGCCTGGGTGGAGATCCAGTGTATATCCGTGCAATTTCACGATGGCGGCGACTAACGACAGGCCTAAGCCGTGGCCAGGGTTTATCTGGCTTCCCTCGCCGCGATAGAGCCGGCGAATCACATGCGTACGGTCCGCTTCAGGGATGCCGGTGCCATCGTCGATGACTTCAATAATGACCGCTGCGTCCTTGATACTCCCCCGCAATTGGATATGGCCGCCCTCAGGGGTAAATTTAATGGCGTTATCGAGCAGGTTGACCAGCGCTTCGAACAGTAGCGAAGAGTCGCCATACACCCGGGGGCAATCGCTGGGAATGTCCAGCCTAAGCGTTTGGGCGCGGTCCAATGCCATCGGCTCGTAAAACTCATGCGCCTGTTTCAACAGCGCCATGATCGGGAAGGGCGCAAAGGCGGAGCGGCGGCGAATATCCTCAAGCTCGGCGACACGCAGCAGCCCTTGAAAGCGCACCATGATCGACTCGCTCTCCTCAAACGCCTGGTTCAAGGTCTGCTTATGTTCATGGGCCAGCGGCAATTGCTGGAGCTGATAGAGCCGTGCGCGTAAGCGTGTCAAAGGTGTGCGCAAATCATGGGCAATACCGTCGCAGACGCTTTTCACTTCATGCATCAACTGCTCAATGTGATCGAGCATCGTATTGACGGCGTTGGCCAGCATATCCAGTTCATCGCGGCGTGTTGACAACGGCAAACGCTCAGCCAAGTTGCCCGAAACGATACTTTCGGTACACAGCTGCAGGCGTTTGACGCGGCGCAATGGGCGACGTCGCAGTAAGCGCCAGCCAATCAGTCCGGGGATAAGGGTTAATGACAACCCCCACATCAGGGCCTGCTCGATAATGCCACCCACGGCGGAAATCGACCCGCCGTCACGTGCCAAAATCAGAATATGCCCGTCGGCGCGCCGTGACAGCAAGGCATAGCTGCTTCGGGTTTCTGTGCTGGGTAGCGCAATGCTCAGGCCGCGCTCAAGGTAATGAACCTGGCCATCGTCGGGCAGGTTGGAGCGCAGTTTCAGCAGGTCGCCGGCGACATGGGTGCCATCGGGTGCAAACAAACCGTAGGCGTCGATCCCGGGAGTCGAGTAAGCCTCACTCGCCGCCAGCTCAGCAAGCAGGTTCGAGTCGTCGACCTTTTGATAGTAGTGGGCGCGCTGCAACAACGTACGCTCGGCAACCGTGCCCAGATAGTGAGAGATTTCCCAGTACAGCACACCGGTAAAGAGTGCTCCCCAGGCCACGAAAAACACCGCGTAAAACCCGATCAATCGACTACCGGACGAGCGCCATTGCTCATTTTTGGGTAGCGAGGACATAGCCGGCACCGCGTATTGTATGGATCACAGGTGAGTCTTTGTCGCTTTCCAGCTTTTTACGCAGCCGACCGATGTGCACATCAATGATGTTTGTCCCGGGGTCGAAGTGATAGCCCCAGACACCTTCAAAGAGCATGGTGCGAGTGACCAGTTGGCCGGCACTGCGCATCAGGAAATTGAGCAATTTGAACTCGGTGGGCAGCAACGGGATGTCTTCGTCATTGCGAGTCAGCTTGTGCTCCACCAAGTCCAGTCGCAGGTTGCCGCAACTGAGGTGTGGGTTGCTGGGGTCTGTGGCGGTGCGTCTGAGCAATGCGTCAAGACGCGCGACCATCTCGACGGCCGAAAAGGGCTTGGTCAGGTAGTCATCGCCGCCCGCACGAAGTCCGAGAACGCGCTCATCTACGTCCGAAAGAGCGCTGATCATCAGGACCGGGGTCTGAATTCCGAGACTGCGCAAGGTGCTGACAATCGTCAGCCCGTCAAAGTCCGGCAGCATGCGATCCAGCGTAATGGCGTCGTAGCCGCCTGCAATCGCCAGGGCCAGCCCGTCGCGCCCGGTGGCCGCCCACTTTGAGCTGAAGCCGTGGCGTTGGAGTTCGGCGACGATGATTTCCGCCGTCACTTGGTCGTCCTCTATGACCAACGCATTACTCATGATGTCCTCCCTTTGAACCTGTCTTTCGGTGCTCCCGACTCAATGCCGACACCCAGTGCCAGCGAACCCTATTGATCTAGGGCGCGCGCGAACACTAACTATTTCTTAACCCACCTTAACCTGCCCACCTCGCCAGCATGGAGATATTACGGATAACACCCTAACGTGCTGATTGAGATGAGCGGAAATGAGGGTGAACGTGGTCATCCGGCCATCAGTCGGTTTTGCACGTCCACATTTGAATGAAAGGATGGCGAGTGGTTGGCGCCCCCACCCAATGACTCAGGGCGTAACACTGGCCATCCACACACAGCTGGTAATCGCCAGCCTCCGGTGTTCGCCCCAGGCGCAAGGGTTGCAAGGGTGGCAGTAGGCGCCGGTAGTGCCAACTGCCATTTTCCAGTTGCGCGTCGTCTGGAACCTCCATCCCCGCGCCGTTACCGCGTACACGTGCTTCTTCCAGCACTAGCCCTGGCTCGGTCACGCGGTAGTCTTCCTCCCAGCGGATCTTTTCAATGGTGTGATCCCAGGCCAGCGTGAAGTGGGAAACCGACAGCTGGGCCCACACTACACCCGTCAGGCCCAGGCACACGCCGATCATGGGAGGGCTGGCTCGGCACGTCGGGACCGCCAGATATGCTGGAATATCACCACGATCCCCAGCGCGAAGCCCAATTCATCGGTCAGCGGTAACGCCACCACCAGCAAGGCGCCAGCAACCACACACAGCACTCGCTCCCACAGGGGCATTTTGCGCTGCAAATACCCGGTGGACGCCATGCCCCAGAGCCCGACCGCCAACAGGGTCTTGACCAGCATGTACGCGGTCATCCACAAGTTATCACCTTGCAGCATCAACGCCGGGTTGTAGACCGCCATAAACGGTATGACAAACCCCGCCAGGGCAATTCTCACCGCCCACAGGCTGATCTTGAACCCGGTCTCTTTGGCGATGGGTGCTGCGGCAAAGCAGGCGAGGGCGACTGGGGGCGTCAGGTCGGCGAGGATGCCGAAATAAAACACGAACATGTGCGACACAATCAACGGTACGCCCAACTCCAAAAGGGCAGGCGCTGCGATCGAGCTGGTGATGATGTAGTTGGGAATAGTGGGAATCCCCATGCCCAACACCAGGCACGTGATCATCGTCAGAATCAGCGAAAGCAGTAGGTTGTCTCGGCCGATCGCCAAGATATACCCCGCAAACGTCGACGCGACGCCGGTCAGTGAAACCACGCCGATAATGATGCCCACCAAGGCGCACGCGATGCCAACCGGTACAGCATGGCGTGCACCTTCTACCAGGGCGTGCAGGCAAATGGTCAGGGTTTCGTGCCCGCCCTTGATGAACCCACAGACCCCCACCAGCACTGCAATCACGGCGAAGATCACGCCGATTCCCAGTTGGAAAAAGCCGGTACAGAGGATGCCCAGCGCCATCCAGAAAGCGCAGCGCAAGCCAAAGCTTTGTACTCTCAGGATGATCGCCGAGCCGAGAATCACGATGGCCGTGAGTGCCAGTCCGACCATGCCGGAAAACAATGGCGTGCGCCCCGAAAACAGTAAGTAGACCAATACCAGCAGTGGGATCAGCAGGTACCAGTTCTCCTTCACCGCTCCCAACGCACTGGGGCATTGATCCTTGGGCAATCCCTTGAGGTTGGAGCGCTTGGCTTCCAGGTGGACCATCCAGAAGACCGAACCAAAATACAGGATGGCAGGGATCAACGCCGCCTTGGCGATCTCCACGAACGGTACGTTGATGGTTTCGGCCATGATGAAGGCGACGGCGCCCATGACTGGCGGCATCAGCTGACTGCCCATGCTGGCGGTCGCTTCCACCCCGCCGGCAAAGGCAGCCCGGTAACCAAAGCGTTTCATCAGAGGGATGGTGAATTGCCCTGTGGTCACCACGTTGGCGATGCCCGAGCCGGTAATCGTGCCCATCAGCGCCGATGAGGCCACGGCGACCTTGGCCGGCCCACCTAGTTTGTGGCCGAACAGGCCCATGGCAAAGTCGGTGAACAGTTTGATCATGCCTGCCTGTTCGAGGAATGCGCCGAACAGGATAAACAGGAAGATGTAGGTCGCCGAAACATAGGTGGGCGTGCCGTACAGCCCTTCGGTGCCAAAAGACAGTTGGTTGATGATTTGGTCGAAACCATAACCTCGATGTGCCAGTTCCCCCGGTAGATACTCGCCAAACAGGCCATACGCCAGGAACAGCCCGCATATGATCGGCAGGGCTATGCCCATTACCCGTCGAGCGGCTTCGAACACCAGCACCACCAGCACAATGCCGATCACCGTGTCCGCGGTTGTCAGGTCCCCAGAGCGCTGGATCAGGTCCGCCTCGTACCACCATTGATAAAGGGCGGTAACAATGGCTGCCAGGCTGAGAACCCAGGCCAATGGTTGCCAGGGGCGCTTGTTGCCATAGGCCGGATAGCTCAGGTAGACCACCCACAATAAGAAGCCGACGTGTATCGCGCGCAGTACCTGGCTTGAAAAGGGTGAAAACGCTGCTGTGACGATCTGAAAGATCGAAAATAGCAACGCGACGTAAAACAGCGTTTTTGGCCAGTCTCGCGGGTTCGCAGAGATGCCGTGATGATCTTCACTCATTAGCTGCCTGCCTCACTGCATGGAAAAAGGGCGAACCGTAGGCGCAGCGATCGGGTGCCGCTGCGCCGTGCCTCGCTAGAGCGCGCCTTTTTCGGTGTAGTAGCGTTCGGCGCCCGGATGAAGCGCAATCGGCAGGTTCTTGGTGGCGTTCTCCAGGGTGATGTCCTTGGCAGCCGAATGAGCGTTACCCAGACGGGGGAGGTTTTCGAACAATAATTTTGTCATCTGGTACGCCAACTCATCGGGTACATCCGAGCGGGTTACCAGAATGTTGGTGATCGCAACCGTCGGCACCGCGTCAGGTTGGCCGTCATAAGTGTTGGCCGGAATCATCGCGCTGTGATAGGCCGCGTTGCCGATGTTCGCCACCACTTCCGGGGGGATCGCCACATAGTTCAGCGGCATCACCGATGACAAGTCGCGGATGGCGGCCATGCCCAGTCCGGAAGACTGCAAGGTGGCATCCAGTTGCCGGTTCTTGATTAGCTCAACTGACTCGGCAAAGGGCAGGTATTGCACCTTGCCCATGTCTGCATAGGTCAGGCCCGCCGCCTTGAAAATCGCGCGAGCGTTCAACTCGGTACCCGATTTCGGCGCTCCGACCGAGATGGTCTTGCCTTTAAGGTCTGCCAGCGTCTTGATACCCGACTCTTTGCTGGCCACAATTTGAATGTAGTTGGGGTACGCGCCGGCAATGGCACGTAGCTTGGTCAGGGGTGTATTGAAGCCGGCCTCCTCGACGCCGTTCTTCGCATCCGCCACCGAGTCACCCAGTGCCAGTGCCAACTCGCCTCGACCCGATTGCAGCAGGTTCAGGTTCTCCACGGAGGCCTTGGTGGCCTGAACCGAAGTCTTCACGCCGGGGATGCCTTCATTGTAAATCTGGGAGAGACCGACCCCGATCGGGTAATACACCCCGCTGGTGCCGCCTGTCAGGATGTTAATGAATACCGGGGCTGCCTGTGTCGCGGTGGTGAGTGTCAGGGTGGCGGCGGCTGCCAGCAGGATGAAGCGGTTCTTTACTCGCATGGGAATCTCTCCGGCTTGTTTTGTTTTTATTCAGAGCGACTCAACTGTAGTTGATTGATCACCGCAGTGGCGAGCGGACAGTCATACTATGTATCAGAATGGCTGGCTGAGGGTGCCGGGCGAGCGGTCAGGCGGGAGTGGGGGTTGTAGTTATCTGGTCACTGCCGGTTGGACCTGAGCGTTTAACCCGTTAACCTCGTTATTACATTTTATTGAATTTCAACAACGGGAATCCGCTCGGGTGATCAAACCGATATTGCTGATACGTCGTCGCTTTGCTTCGATCCGATGGCGTACTCGAGTGACGCTCTGGGCCGCTGCTACCCTCGCAGGTTTGCTGGTTGTGATGTTCGCCCGGCTGGCTGACCTGGCGCTGATGCAGTTCGCTCAACAGGCCGCCGCCCGGCCGTGGCTGCCGTTTATCTACACGCCGCTGATCGGCATGTTTGTGGTGTGGATGACCTCGCGTTTTTTTACCGGGGCCCAAGGCAGCGGTATTCCCCAGGTGATCGCGGCCACACGGTTGGCCCACCAAGGCAAGCCCGTGAATAAGTTGGTGTCGTTGCGTCTGGCCTTCGCCAAGATAGGGCTCGGTACCCTGGCCCTGACCGGTGGTTTTTCAGCGGGGCGTGAAGGGCCTTCGGTGCAAGTCGCCGCCTCGATCATGCATTTCTTTCACCGTTACCTGCCCAACGCACGCATCATTCGCCCTGAAGACCTTATCCTGGCCGGCGGCGCAGCGGGGATTGCCGCCGCCTTCAACACGCCCTTGGCCGGTGTGGCCTTTGCCGTAGAGGAGCTGGGGCGCAAGTTGGAAACCCGCACCAGCGGGGTGTTGCTCAGCACGATCATTTTGTCGGGGATGGTCGCGATTGCCTTGCAGGGCAACTACAACTATTTCGGGCATTTCGACGTACAAGAGGCCAATCTCGATATCGTTGTTCCGGTACTGGCGATTGGTATTGGCTGTGGCCTTATGGGGGGGTTGTTCAGTCGGATGCTCCTGTGGCCACAGCGGTATCGCAGTTTTGTCGTCTGGGAGTGGCGCCGCCTGCATCCCGTCTGGTTTGCAGGTGGCTGCGGTATGATCGTGGCGATTCTCGGTTGGCTCAGCGGCGGGATGTCCTTTGGCAGCGGTTACGGGATCACCTCGCAGATCATCGTGTCCGATGTCGGTTTGCCGTGGCACGCACCAATTACGCGGTTTCTTGCGACCGTCGTCACTTATTTTTCCGGTATACCGGGCGGTATTTTTGCCCCCTCTTTGGCGGTAGGCGCTGCTGTCGGGGCCAATGTTGCTGAATACTTCGCTCTGGCGGCACAGCCCATCATTGCACTGTGCATGGTCGGGTTTCTGGCAGCAGTCACGCAATCGCCGATCACCTCTGCAATCATCGTGATGGAGATGATCGACAGCCATGGCATGGTCATCAGTCTGATGGCGGTTGCGCTGATTGCCAAAGCAGTCAGTGCCAGGATGGGCCCCGAGCTCTATCAGCAGTTGGCCCGTGGCTTTCTGCAATCGGAGGGCAGTGGCGCCGCCGCGCAAAAAGCCAACACGTAGAGTGGGTCAGTGCAGCAGCGGTCGCGCCGCTGCGCTGAGCGTGCGCCGATCCTCTTCGAGCACAAGCGCAGTGTTCGCGTGCTTGAGCAGCCGTTCTGCGTGCCGGGTACAGGCCCCCCTGAACATCACCGGGTTTATCTGCGCCAGGCTCACAAGGGCCTTCATCATACGCAGGTCGACTTCCACCAGGCCCGCGCCATCTCTGGCAATCGGTGCGAAGAAGTCATCGAACAGGTCATCCACGGTCAAACCGCGCAGGTAAACGTGCTGGCAGTCAGCGTCGATTTTCGCGGCAGGTTCTTTAGGTTTACCCCAACATGTCAGGCTTCTGATGCCGCGGCCGATAACGTCAATGGCGGTGCCGGGGTCATTGACGGCCGGCGATAAGGCGCGGGAGGCGATCTCCGACAGCACTGACAGGCCGAACCTTGGGTCGTGTTCAAACGTGCGACGCACGCCGATAGCCAGGGTGGCGATGATTTTTTCGCTGCTCGACGCCAGGTCCTCCGCGCGCGCCTTGCTCAAGCTGACGGTTCGGGCGAGCGGCATGCCTACATGCACGAAGCTTCCCGGCAGGACGTCCATAAATATCTGTATCTCGTCTGCTTTAGCGATCGCGCCTAACGCCTGAACGTCGATGTGCTGGACGTATCCCGTCTGAAGGCTGGTGATGATCAGCGCAGAACGGGGGACCGTTGACTCGCAAGGGTAGGCGGCGGCGCCCAAATGCGGCCATTGGACGCGATGGTTAATGGCATCAATGGTTGCCTGCTCGACACGGTCAATGGTTTCTCCTACCCGCCCAAGCTTGGACAAATGATCGATCCAGCGCAGCAGTGTGTAGACAATCAGAATGACCACGGCGATGGTTACCGCGAATAGCAATACCCTCCCTTGTGTACCGTAGGCGCCGGTACTCAGGGCAATGATCCCCACCAGGCTGAACAGGAATGAGCCGATAAAGGTGGCCAGGGCATTTTGTGTCGTAGTGTCTTCCATCACCAGGGTGGTGGCACGGGGCGTCACGCCGCTGCTCGCTGCACTGTAAGCGCTGACCATGGTACTTAACGAAAAGGTCGTCACCGCGAGCATGCTTGAGGCAATGATGCCCAATATCTTATCGACGGCGTCGGCACCGATGCGGGCGGGCAACGATTCGGGAATGTAGTCCTTGAACACAACGGCGAGTAACGCGGTCGCAATGCCCAGCAAGGAAAACAGACTCGCCCTGAACCACAGCCGTTTGGTCAATTGGTGTAACACCCAGCGCCAGCGTGCAAGCATTTTTTATACCTTCTGCAAATAAGACGAGGGGACCCATCGCAAGGGTTCAAGGAAACGAAGGCGGTGAGTTGATAATCCTCAATAGAGTATTTTGTCTGGCTGAGGGTTCATCCAGCGTCTTTGGTTGCCGCACACGGAATGACTCGCTTGACCAATTTCCCGATCGACATGCCTTGGATCAGAATAGAAAAAACGACCACCAGATACGTCAGGGAAACCACGATATCGCGAGCCGCGCCTGGGGGCAGCGACAACGCCAATGCCACCGATATCCCACCACGCAGGCCGCCCCAGGTCATCACACTCCAGGCACCCTGCGGTAGGCGGAAGCGTTTACCCAATACCGCAATCGGAACCCCTACAGTCAACAAGCGTGATAACAAGGTCAGCACTATGACCAGCAGGCCCGTGGTGAGCAATGGGTTGGAGAACTGGATCAGAACGACTTCCAACCCGATCAATACAAACAGCACTGCGTTGAGTATTTCATCGATCAGTTCCCAGAACATGTCCAGGTTTTTTTCAGTCTGCTCGGACATGGCATGGGAGCGCCCTTGGTTACCCACAATCAGTCCCATCACCACCATCGCCAATGGGCCCGAAACATGGAGCTGAGTGGCGAGTGCATAGGCGCCGAGAACAGCGGCCAGGGTGATGAGCACTTCCTCCTGATAGCTATCGATACTCTTGAGCATTCTGTAAGTGATATAGCCCACGCAGGCACCTAGCAGAGCACCGCCTCCGGCTTCCTTCAGTAACAGCTGCGATGCGCCGACAACCGACGGTGTCGCCCCGCTGGCAATCATTGCGACGATCAGTGAAAACAGCACGACACTCACACCGTCGTTGAACAATGACTCACCGGAAATGACCAGTTCCACGCTATGCGGCGCGCCGGCAGATTTCAGAATACCCATCACGGCGATGGGGTCGGTGGGGGAGATCAGCGCGCCAAACACCAGGCAATAAGACAGCGGTAGCTGCAGTTCTGTGAGGGACAACAGCGCCCAGAGCCCGAAGCCGATGAACAAGGTTGAGAGCGTTGTCCCGACCACTGCCAAGGATGCCACCTGCCATTTGTAAGCCCGCAGCTCCGACAGGTCCACATGCAACGCGCCTGCAAAGAGCAGCAATGACAGCATGCCTTGCATCAGCAGTTCGGAAAAGTCGATGGACTCCACCAGCGATTGCTCAAGGGTATGCAAAGCATGAAAGCCCAGCGCATCGGAGGCCATATTCAACAGTGACAGGCCCAAGGCAATGCCCATCACACCGATGGCGGATGGCAGGCCAACGTAGCGCCGATTGAGATAGGCGAGTACTGCTGTGATGCAAAGGAAGATCGCAATAATGTCCAGCATTGACCCGCTCCAAAAGCACAGGATGAGGAAAGCACCCTCGGCAATGCAGATCGCAAATACCTCTGAGCGTTCAGAAATAACCGCCGCCTGCGCTGTGGATTCAGTGAATGCCGCGCCTGCCGGGAGTGTAAATATGACGGCCAGCCGTTGCGCAGCAGTTGCTGCCACTCATAGCGTAGATCAGACGCGGCGCTTGATCCTCGTATCGGGATGTGATGTGGTGGGCGACACAGAAAGACTACTGCCCTTTGCCATGTAGGGCGCTCGCACTTTTTATTCTTTTCAGCATTTCGAGGTTTCATGCAAATCGAGTTACAGGAGATTAGCGACCACCTCTACCGTTTCGCTCCATTTGATACGCTGCCAAAGGAATCGGTAGACGCCATCGCTCGGCGGGTAGAAGTGAGTTATTTCAAGGCCGGCAGTGACATCCTTGAAGCGGGCGCGATCATTCATGACTTGCACTATGTACGTAGCGGTGCGGTGGAGATTTACCGGCGCAATGGCGAGCTCTACAACCGACTTGTCGAAGGCGATCTGTTCGGTCAGGCCGGTCTGTTGCGCAGTAACAAGGTGCGCTTTCCCGCCAGAGCCTTGGAAGATAGCCTGATTTATTACATACCCGCCGACGTCTTCGCCGACCTGTGTGCGCAGCATGATGCGTTCGCCGACTTCGTTGAAGCTGAGGGGCATTCCAGGCTCAAGACTGCCGTTGAGGCGCAGGGGCGCGCGAGCGAGCTTATTCAGCTCAAATGCCGAGGCCTTATCTCTCGACCCTTGGTATGGGTCACGTCGGATACCTGCGTCGGCGACGCGGCAAAAATCATGACCGAGCAAAGCGTTTCTTGCGTTCTGGTGATGTCTTCTGCGGGCTTGCAGGCGGCTGAAATCCAAGGGATCGTGACGGATCGGGACCTTCGCACACGCGTTGTCGCGGCCGGTCGAAACGCTGACGAAACGTCTGCCCGAGACATCATGACGGCCGAGCCGGTAGCGATAGGCGCAGACGACTCCGTGTTTGAAGCGATGCTGGTGATGTTGCGCCGTAATATTCACCATCTGCCGGTGGTCCATCATGGCCATCCGATCGGGCTGATCAACCTGTCGGATATTATCCGCTACGAGTCACACAGCAGTTTGTACCTGGTAAACAGAATCTCCAACCAGACGTCGGTCGACGGTCTGAAATCGCTTTTGCGTGACCTGCGCGGAACCTATATCCGCATGGTGCGTGACGGCGCGACGGCGCACATGATTGGTAGCGCGATTTCCGGTATTGGCCGGGCCTTTACCCAGCGTTTGCTGGAACTGGCAGAGAAAAAGCTGGGGCCGCCTCCGGTGCCTTACTGCTTCATGGTGCTGGGTTCCATGGCGCGTGATGAGCAGTTGTTGGTGACTGACCAGGATAATGCCTTGGTGCTCGACGACCGCTTCGATCCGCTCCAGCACGATGCTTACTTCCGAGCGTTGGCGACGTTTGTAAGTGATGGCCTGGCCGCGTGCGGTTACAGCTATTGCAAAGGCGGGATCATGGCGACGAACGATCAGTGGCGTCAGCCGTTGAAGGTATGGCGAAGTTATTTTGATCAGTGGATCGAAAAGCCTAACCCGACGACGTTGCTCAATAGTTGTATTTTTTTCGACCTGGACGGCGTATTTGGCCAACTGGAACTCGTACAGGAGCTTAAGGTTCTGTGCGCTCGAAAATCCAGCACACATCCTGTTTTTTTGAGTGCCATGGCTCGGATTGCCCTTAACCGGACGCCTCCATTGGGCTTTTTCCGTACTTTTGTCGTTGAGACAGACGGGCAGCACAAACGGATCATCAACCTCAAGGGGCGAGGCACCGCACCGCTGACGGACCTGATCCGCATCCACGCGCTCGCGTGTGGCAGTACCGCGCAGAATTCATTTGATCGCATGGATGCCATCGCGAACAGCAACGTCATTCCGCCTGAAGCCTTAAAGCAACTGCGATACGCGCTGGAGTTCCTCTCGATGGTGCGAATTCGACACCAGGTTGACGCACTGGAGCAGGGCGCTGCGCTCAATAATTACGTCGAACCGGAACGCTTTTCCAACAGTGAGCGACATAACTTAAAAGAGGCGTTTCAGGTCTTGAGTAATGGCCAGAATTTCTTAAGATTCCGCTATCCATCAAAGGGTCGCCTGCCGTCATGAAACACGTGAAAGCGCAGCCCGATCATAAAATGCTCGAGTGGTCTTCAAAGTTCGAGACCCTGGCAGACAACGCCGTTAACAGCCGCTTGCGACAGTTCTATCAAGCCGGCGCGGTCTCGGCACAGGCTTCCATTGACAGCGTGCAACTGCTGGCCATGGACGTGGAAACTACCGGCCTTGATGCACAAGCTGACAGCGTTGTGAGCATCGGGGTAATGCCGTTCACGCTGCAGCGCATTTATTGTGGGAACTCGCTTTACTGGGTAATAAAACCAGCGTCCGAGCTAAATGAAAAATCAGTGACGTTTCATCACATAACCCATGCTGAAATTTCAGATGCGCCCACCTTTGAGCAGGTGCTGGCCCCGTTGCTGGAGGCCATGGCAGGCAAGGTGATGGTGGTCCATTATCGGAATATTGAGCGGGCCTTTTTGGATCAGGCAGTGCGTAGGCATTTAGGGGAAGGGTTTGAGTTCCCGGTCATCGATACGATGCAGTTGGAAGCCCGACTACACCGGCAAAAGCGCGGGTGGTTCGCTCGACTTATGGGGCGCCCACAACCGTCCATAAGGCTGGCGGATAGCCGTGCGCGCCTTGGCCTTCCGGCTTATCACGCGCACCATGCATTAACCGATGCCCTGGCGACCGCAGAATTGTTGCAGGCGCAGGTGGCGACTTATTACTCAGCGTCCACGCCTGTTGGCGAGTTGTGGAACTGAGTCACCGCTTGGTAGTGAAACGCTAGCGCCTGCCCGACCGATATTCCTCGGCCATTGAGCTTGCAAAAGACTTCCAGTCAAGCACTCAGCGTGTCCCATGATCCGTTTGAGAGCCCTCATCGCGCCAGGCACACATCGTGTGTCCGGCGTCA
Source organism: Pseudomonas sp. 1152_12 (assembly GCF_052850675.1). NCBI lineage: Bacteria > Pseudomonadati > Pseudomonadota > Gammaproteobacteria > Pseudomonadales > Pseudomonadaceae > Pseudomonas > Pseudomonas sp. 1152_12. The sequence goes on from NZ_VXCW01000015.1 coordinate 113,672, forward strand.
TTTTTTCAAACGACGAAGCGATTCACCATCTTATTAAGGTCAACCGCCAACTTCGACATTTCCCCGCACGCGGTGGCTGTTTGACTGGCGCCCGCAGAGCTCTGGACGGCAAGCTCTCGGATACTGACAAGATTACGGTCAACTTCGCGGGCAACATGTGCCTGTTCTTCTGACGCGGTTGCAATCAACATATTGCGCTCATTAATCTGTGTAATCGCCTTCGCGATCTGATCCAGTGAACTGCTCGCCTCCTGTGCGACATCAAGCGATTGAGTTGCCAACTCTTTGCTTTTGCTCATGGCCTCAACGGCTTCGGCTGAATCAGTCTGCATGGCCGAGATCATCTGCTCTATCTCTTGAGTCGACGACTGCGTACGGTGCGCCAATGCCCTTACCTCGTCAGCGACTACCGCAAATCCACGACCTTGCTCACCGGCCCTTGCGGCCTCAATCGCGGCATTCAACGCTAGAAGGTTAGTTTGCTCCGCGATTGCACGAATCACTTCCACGACCTTGTTGATGCTTTGCGCACGCTGTGACAAAACCTGAATCTGGTCACTCGTGATTTCAACATTTCCGCTGAGTTTTTGAATGGACTTCAATGTTTGAGAGACTCGCTCCAAACCGGTCTCGGTAAATGCCTGAGTACGACGCGACTCTTCCGAGGCCGACTCCGCATTACGGGCCACCTCATCAACAGCCGCACTCATCTCAGTGACCGCCGTGGCGGCTTGGTTGACCTCATCATTTTGTGAGATGAGACCTCGACTGGACGCCTCCGTGACGGCGGTCATTTCTTCTGCGGCAGAGGCCAGTTGTGTCGATGAATCACCGATTTGCATGATGGTTTTGCGAAGGTTCTCTTGCATTTGGGCCAGTGCGTTTAACAGACGTCCGGCTTCATCCTTCCCACTAACGTGCACTTCTTTGGAAAGGTCGCTGCCGGCAATGCGTTCGGCCACCGATAACGCTGCACCGATCGGGGTCGTAATGCTCTTGGTCAGAAGTATTGCCAACCCGACAGTCAGGACGACGACGCCGGTAATAAGGCCAATTATTGTCCAGATGCCTTCGGAGTAAGTATTGGTTGCGTATTGCCCGGCCGCTGTTGCGCCATTGTTGTTGAAGTCAGTCAGGGTTTTGATTTCAGCCTCCATCCTATTCGTCAACGGCCGTATACCTGTACTCACCAGGTTGACGGCGGCAGGTATGTCTCCGCGCGCCATCAACGGTTCGAGGATATCCAGTTGTTTGGCGTACGCATCGGCGGACGCTGTCACTACTTGATAAAGCGTGCGTTCGTCGTTACTAGCGATCAGAGGCTCATAATTTACCACCGCATCCGCGAAAGCCTTCCGGTAGCCTGCGAAGGACGCAACCGTCGATTGAAGTGCTTTAGGGTCAGCAAGTGCACGCTGGGTTTCAAGTCTGAGCCGCATTGAGCCAACGTTCATCAACGCCGTTTGTCGGATACTTGGAAGCCAATTGTTTTCGACATCTTTTTCGGCGTCCCGCAGCTTGCCCATTTGCACAGCAGCGACCGCGCCGAGTACAAAGACCAATGCAATGATCGACGCGAAAAACAAGGAAGCTCGTGGCGCTACGTTGAGGTTTCTAAGGTGCATGCGAACTTCCTGACTGCGAGGGAATGATCTAGGTATCTAGCCTATCGACCTGACGTTAATAAACTTAATCAGGCCGCTCGCTTTTAAGTGCTCTGCTCAGTCGTCTGCGCGCATCATTGCGATGCACGACAGTGCTGCGCTACGTTTAAGTGTCTAATACCAAACGCTGCTGACAGCCAGATCGTGAGCGATCATGCATGTACCCACTTCTTACCGGGACGGTTTTTTCTCTCGTTAATACCCGCCTGCTCAAACTGACGCCATCGCCCTAGGCGATGGCGTCACGGGTGTGTTTGCTGTGCGCTGACAGCGAAAGCCCTATTGGCTAACGAGGCTCAGACATCAGTCCTTTCACGAGGGATATGCATCCCAGCATTAAAACGATTGCGAAAGGCAACCCTGTGGACACTGCCATTGCCTGCAGTGCTACGAGACCGCCGCCCAACAGGAGGGCAATAGCAATCACGCCCTCGATTACCGCCCAGAACACGCGTTGAGGCACAGGCGCATCCACCTTGCCGCCCGCGGTGATCGTGTCGATGACCAAGGAACCTGAGTCCGAGGAGGTAATAAAAAACACAATGACCAGAACGATGCCTAAGAAGGAGGTGATTTCTTTAAGTGGCAGCTCTCCCAGCATGGCGAACAACTTCAGCTCCAGCACAGCGTCCTTGACGCCCACCAAGCCCTGTAAGGTCGTTTGGTCAATGGCCGTTCCACCGAACGTTGTCATCCACAGCACAGACACCACTGAGGGAACGAGCAAGACCGAGATCAGAAACTCTCTGACCGTTCGACCACGACTGACGCGCGCGATAAACATGCCGACGAACGGCGACCAACTGATCCACCACGCCCAGTAGAAGGCCGTCCAGCCTTGGGTGAATTGGGTGTCAGTGCGGCCGAATGGATTTGACAGCGCCGGCAGGTATTCAACATAGGTCACCAGGTTCTTGAAGAACCCGGTGAAGATGGCCAAGGTTGGCCCCACTACGATGATAAACACCAGCAAGAGTAATGCGAGTCCCATATTGATCTGGGAAAGCATTTTGACGCCTTTGTCCAAACCGGAAAGGACTGACCACAGCGCGATCAAGGTGATACCAACGATCAGCACGACTTTACTGAGATTCGTCGATTTTATCCCAAAGAGATATTCAATCCCCGCGGCAGCCTGTTCTGCGCCAATACCCAGAGAAGTTGCCAACCCAAATAGCGTGGCGAATACCGCCAGGATATCGATGATATGCCCCGGCCAGCCCCAAACGCGCTCACCCAACAGTGGATAGAAAATTGAGCGTATCGAAAGCGGTAAGCCCTTGTTGTAAGAAAACAACGCCAGGGACAACGCCACAATCGCATAGATCGCCCAGGGATGAAGTCCCCAGTGAAAGATCGTCGCGGCCATTGCCAAATCGGCGGATGCTTTCATATCGCCTGCTGCACCGCCCAGCGGCGCCCAGTCTGTACGCACTCCGCTCGCATCAACTGTCACGCCTCCCATGGACGCCGCGTAATGCGACATGGGTTCGGCGACGCCATAAAACATCAAGCCAATGCCCATGCCCGCGGCAAACAGCATTGAAAACCAACCGACGTAGGAGTGGTCTGGTTTGGCATCTCTGCCGCCCAAACGCACCTTTCCCAGCGGGGAGAAAATCAGCGCAATGCACAGCACCACAAAAACGTTCGCAATGCTCATGAAGAGCCAGGCGAGGTGGCTGGTCAACCAGTTCCGGATAGCGCTGAAGAGGGGTTCTACTTCATTCTGCAAGGCCAGTGTCAAAATCACGAACAGCAGGATGGTGGCCGCTGAAATGATGAAGACTTTGCCATGGATATCGAGCGAGAACGAAAACTCTCCCTTGATATTGTCTTGACCAATAACATAGTCGGTGTCGATCAGATTGGCAGCTCCACTTGGAGCAGGAATACCGTCCTCACTGGGGACGTGAGGGGTGTTAGGCCGATCATCCGTAGGCTTTTCAACCATAAGAATCTCCTTGTTGTTGGCACGTCTTAACGTGTAGTTGTGATTATCCCCGCTGTTCCTATGGTAAAACGAGATGTAAACGCCTTTATCCTAACAAGCTTTGAGAACAAAACCGGCAAAACCTGCCGATTGCATAGCCCTTCGATCGAATATTTCACAACCCCATGACGTCTTTGTGGGCTGCAATCTGTTCGATTGAGTGCAATGAACAGGTTTGCGCGGGCTCGATTAATGCCCCATCAGCTTATTTATGCCATTCGGTTTGTCGTGAACGCCAAAGCGATCCACGATCGTGGAAGTAGCTTGGTTCATCCCGATGACATCTACGTGAACCCCTTCTCGACGCAGCTTCAGCACTACTTTGTCGAGCGCAGCGACTGAAGTGATATCCCAAAAGTGGGCCTCTCGAAGATCGATGGTCAGTGTCTCCAGTCGTTCCTTAAGATCGAACGAATGAGTGAACCTATCTGCTGAGCCAAAAAACACCTGGCCTGTGACGTAGTAAGTGCGATGGGCATGTGCGGGGTCATGCTGAGAAGTGACCTGCAGGTAATGTCCGATTTTGTTGGCGAAGAACATGGCGGCCAGCAAGGTGCCTGCGACAACGCCGTAGGCCAGGTTATGGGTCGCGACGACTACGACCACCGTGACCAGCATCACGATGTTCGTTGAGAGCGGATAGTCTCTGAGATTGCGGATGGAGTCCCAACTGAAGGTGCTGATGGAGACCATGATCATCACGGCGACCAGCGCGGCCATCGGTATGCGGGCGAGCCAGTCGCCCATGAAGATCATCATAATCAGCAGTGAAACGCCTGCACTCAGCGTAGACAAACGGGTTCGTCCGCCAGATTTAACGTTGATCATCGACTGCCCGATCATCGCGCAGCCTGCCATGCCGCCAATGAGGCTGCTGGTGATGTTGGCGATACCCTGGCCTTTGCATTCACGATTCTTGTCGCTGCTCGTGTCGGTCAGGTCGTCGACGATGGTCGCCGTCATCATCGACTCCAGCAAACCGACGACTGCCAGCGCGGCAGAGTAGGGCAGTACGATCAGCAGTGTCTCAAGGTTTAGCGGCACGCTCGGCCACATGAATATCGGCAGACTGTCAGGCAGCGAGCCCATGTCGCCCACCGTATGTATGTTCAGGCCCATGTAGATCGAAATCGCAGTCAGCACGATGATGCATACGAGCGGCGAGGGGAGCAGTTTTCCTACGCCCGGCAGCCTTGGGAACAGATAAATAATCGCCAGTCCGCCAGCGGTCATGGCGTAAACGGGCCAGGTTACCCCGCTGAGTTCTGGCAGCTGCGCCATGAAAATCAGGATCGCCAAGGCGTTAACGAAACCTGTGACAACTGATCGCGATACGAAGCGCATCAGCTCGCCCAGCCGCAGATAGCCCGCGATTATTTGAAGTACGCCGCACGTCAGCGAGGCAGCGAGAAGGTACTGAAGGCCGTGATCCTTGACCAAGTTGACCATGAGCAATGCCATGGCGCCGGTGGCCGCAGAGATCATCGCCGCGCGCCCCCCAACAAAGGAGATCACCGTGCAGATACAGAACGAGGCATAAAGTCCAACCTTGGGGTCGACGCCGGCAATAATAGAAAAGGCAATAGCCTCTGGAATAAGGGCCAGTGCAACAACGAGGCCCGCGAGGACATCGGCTCGGATATTCGACAGCCACGCGGCTTTGATCTTTTCAAACATTGATTCACCCATGGCAGGCATCACATACCGCGCAGCAGTGGGCGCTGAGCAGTGCATGTGTATCTGTCTTCAATTGAGTTATGGGGTGGCTGCGGGCAAAAAAGCAGGCGCAGCAAAATACGACCGCAGTTAGGAGGCGGTCAGGGTCGTGCGAGGGGGCGGTGCGCTATGGCGGCGTAGGCAGCCAGCTGGAACGGGGCAAGGTAACTCCTTCGGCGTGTCGTCGATAAACCTCAGGATACTAACCCGCTGTAGCGCACGCGCACAACCGATAGGCGGGTTTGTACGAACGTATCATGTAGAATGCGCCCATGGGTGTCACCGCAAAACGCGGGAGGGCAGGTTTAATTCAGCGCAGGTCGGGCCGCCGCGCGGAGTGGCTGTGCCTATGAGCTTGAAATCTTCACGTCCGAATAAAACCCACGGCCATCGTGAATCACGCGCCACTCGCGCTTTTTTCTCCCGATTCCTGGCCGCGGAGTCAGCGGGTGGCCTGATACTCATGGCTGCTGCTTTGATAGCACTTCTCGTCGCCAACTCCCCGTTGGCAGAGCTTTACTTCTCGTCACTGCACGTAAAAGTTGTTGGTCTCTCGGTTGAGCACTGGATCAATGACGGCCTGATGGCTGTCTTTTTCATGTTGGTCGGGTTGGAGATCAAGCGTGAAATGCTGGTCGGCCAATTATCGAGCTGGAGCCAGCGCGCACTTCCAGGGTTCGCCGCGCTAGGCGGTATGCTGGTGCCTGCTTTGATCTACATTGCGGTCAACTGGGGCAATGCCGAAACCTTGGGGGGGTGGGCTATTCCTGCAGCGACCGATATCGCGTTTGCCTTGGGCGTACTGTCGCTGCTGGGTAAACGCGTGCCCATTTCGTTGAAAATCTTTCTGTCCGCGCTGGCGATTCTTGATGACCTTGGCGCCGTACTGATCATCGCCCTGTTTTACACCAGCGGCTTGTCGGTCAGCATGCTACTGGCCTCACTGGGCGTTATTGTGTTCCTGGTGATGCTCAACCGGTTCGGTGTGACCAGGCTTTGGCCTTACCTGATAGCAGGCGCTCTGCTGTGGTTCTTTATGCTTCAGTCGGGTATCCACGCGACGCTGGCAGGTGTCATTCTCGCACTGTGCATTCCGATGCGAGCAGCGAGCAGCGAGCGCAAATCACCGCTCATCTACCTGGAAGGAAAGCTGCATCCGTGGGTCGCTTTCGCCGTTGTGCCCATCTTCGGTTTTGCCAATGCGGGTGTCTCTCTTGCTGGTATCTCGCCCAGTAACCTGATCGACCCGGTGCCTCTGGGAGTCACGCTTGGGCTATTGCTAGGCAAGCAAATTGGCGTGTTTGGTTTGGCTGCGCTGGCGATTCGCGCAGGGTTGGCCAAGCTGCCAGAGCAATGCAATTGGCCTCAGCTGTACGGCGTAGCGCTGCTGTGCGGTATTGGTTTCACAATGAGCCTGTTTATCGGGGCGTTGGCCTTCCCGAATAGTCCGCATTTGGTCGATGAGGTAAAGGTTGGAGTGCTGATGGGCTCTATTCTTTCCGCCTTCCTCGGTGTTGCTGTGCTTTTGAAGGCTAAACGTTAATCCTGGACTTATCTGTCCGCCGATAGCGTTTTACGCTCCAACCATACAGAAGAAGCCACTCAGTCGAGTGGCTTCTTTTTTTGCCTGCTATTTACTCAATACCAACGCGTGCTGCACCCGATCCGCTAAGGAACGAGCCTGCACGGTAGCGGTGCGACGGGTTGATCGCGAAGGTCTTCAGCGCTATTTGGATGACGACAACCACAAGCTGATTGAGATGTTTCAGGCTGAATATTAGCCATCCATAGAGCCCGCCAGTCAGACCTTCAACTCCATGTGACCGACCCTATGAGCCAACGCGCCAGCAACGTCACGTGCTTGATCGTCATCGAAACGTTCTACTGTGTAGCCAGGTGCTTATAGCCTCAACCAGCGCTGTCTTGCACTCCACCGGCAACCAATGCCCGCCGGATAGGCTCGTCACGGTGAGGTCTGCGCAGGCCGCCCGCATTGGATCGCCCAGCTGATTACCCTTGATGGTATTCATCGGGTCGTAATCGCCGTTCACAAACAGTACGGGCAGCGACAGGCGGCCGCCATTAAGGGCTCGTTGGGCGTAATCGATATTGGCATCGTCGTTTAAGTACCACGCGCAGGGCGCGCGGAAACCATGCGCCTCGAAACTGCCCACCAGTGCAGCAAAGTCCGTCTGAGGCCAGAGCGCGAGGTCTGGTTGGGTGGGCGGGGCCCGGTGGGCTTCGCCAAACCGTCCGCCTTTGCGGGTCACTTCGGCGTTTGATACAACCTTGGCGATGCTGGCAGGGTCGCCTCGCCGATAAATCGACGCCAGCGATGCGGCTTTATCTGCATCAAGATCAGCGACAGCACATGCAAAGTGCGTGTTGTAGTAGCGGTAATAGTCCCATTGGCCGTCTGGATATTGGTCCACCGGATAGATCGCTCGGTTAACCAGCGGGACGAGCGTGGGCAGCGCGTTCGTGGTGGGGAAGTACGGGACCGAAACCAATACAACGCCGCGGCTGCGCTGGGGTTCATGGGCGACCAGTTCACCTGCCACCACACTGCCCCAGTCGTGACCCACCCAGATGGCGGGCGCACCACCAAGGTGGTCATGAAGTTCTGCCATGTCGGCGACGATGTTTTCAAGGGTGTACGCAGAGGTGGCTGCTGGCGAAGACGACTTGCCATAGCCGCGCATGTCGGGGGCGACGCAGTGCCAGCCTTCGGCAGCAAACGCTTCCATCTGCGCGCGCCAGATCAGACTGAGCTCCGGCCAACCGTGCAGGAACACCATCAATGGCCCGTCGGCAGGTCCCGACTCGACATAATGCGTCGTATGACGCGGCGTGCTGAAGGCGCGCGAAGTCAGTTTGGAAGTGGACACAGGATCTCCTCATGCTACGTCGGTTGTTAAGCGCGAAGTGGCAGCACTCTATTGAGCGCTACGCTTCGTCGTTTGTTCCCCTCTATCACGTGCATCTAGATTCTCAAACCGATCGGCGGGGAGCCAGACGGTGACGCATAAACCGCGTTGCTCATGCTCATCGGTAAACGACAGTTGAATGCGTGCGCCGATACGCTCGGTGATCGCTTTTACGATTGACAGGCCTAATCCAGAACCGGACTCGTCGGTTCCCAGGCTGCGATAGAACGGGTCGAACACCCGCGCCTGTTCCTCCAGCGAAATCCCGGGGCCCGAGTCTTTGATTTGCAATTGAACCCCGTCTGGCATCAGCGCCACTGAGAGGTCGATACGCCCACCCGCTGGGGTATAGCGCAGCGCATTGTCCACCAGGTTTTTCACCAGGGTGCACAGATCCATTTCGTTGAACACCACCTGCACATCCTCGGTGCTTACGACGCCGATATCGATCTGTTTGAGTTCGGCCAACGGGAGTAAATCTTCCAGCACTTGTCGATACACGGCATGCACCGACAATGGGGTGTGTACCCGTTCCGTCATTGATTGCGCCGCCGCCAGGCTCAGCAGTTGATCAATCAGTTGTCGGCCGCGCTTGATACCTCGGGCCAGGGGTTCAAAACGCTCCCGGCTGATGGGGGGCAGTTCGGTCGCGGCGAGCCGGTCGGCTTGCAGGGACAGGGCCGTCATCGGTGAGCGCAGTTCATGGGCGGCATCGGCGACAAAGCGTCGCTGGTCGTCCATGGAGTGTTCGACGCGGGCCAGCAAGCGGTTGATCGCGACCACAAAGGGGCGCACTTCGGTGGGCAGGTGTTGCTCCTCAATCGGGTGCAGTGCCTGCTCGGCACGCTGGTCGATCTCCGCTGCCAACACGCCAATGGGGCGAAACAGCTTGCGCACCAGATCGCTGACCACCAGCAGCAACACCGGAAACAAAATCAGAAACGGCAGCAGGCTACGCCAGGCACTTTCGCGGGCATCTTTGTCACGGGCATCTGATTCTTGAGCCACTGAAATGCGTTCGCCGCGCGCTGTGGTGTGCACCAGCACGCGAAAGTTTTCGCCGTCCACCGCCACGGTGGCAAGCCCGTCGGCGAGACGGGTGGGAAATGGCAGTGGCAGGGCTTCATCGGAGATGCCGGTGGCGTGCGGGCCGTCACTGAGGTATTGAATGATGACTCGGGACTCTTCGTCATCGCCCTTGTTGGCCGGGCCTTGTGGGTAGTCCAGGGTCATGTGCTGGCGATCAAACAGCATCGCCACTTGGCGCAGGGTGTCGTCCTGCTGTTCGTGGGTTTCATCGAAGGCTGAGACAAAGGCAAACACGCTGGCGACCAGCGCCACCAGCAAAATCGCCAGGGACAGCGTTACCGACAGCCGCAGTTGGACCGATTCACTCAAACGCTTTTTGAAACCATCCATCCCATGCCCCTGACGTTCTTGATCACGTGACTGCCCAACTTACGCCGCAAGGCATGAATGAGGAACTCAATGGCGTTGCTTTCGACCTCGTTGCCCCAGCCATACAGGCGGTCTTCCAATTCGCTGCGCGACAAAATCGCGCCCGGACGAATCAACAAGGCGTGCAGCAGCGCAAATTCACGGCTGGAAAGGGCGACGTTGCGCTGCTCCGCAGTGCTGGCGTGTTTGGTGAGTAGGTCCAGCGACACGGTGCCATTGTCCAGCAACGGCAGGGCGTTTCCGCCTTTGCGGCGCCACACCGCGCGTATACGGGCAAGCAATTCCGAGATGTCGAAGGGTTTGAGCAGGTAATCGTCGGCCCCACTGTCGAGGCCGCGCAGGCGGTCATCGAGGCTGTCGCGGGCGGTGATGATCAGCAGTGGCACAGGGTTGTTGCGCGCGCGAATGCAGTCCAGTACGTCGAGGCCGTCCTTGCCGGGCAAGCCAAGGTCCAGCAGCACCAGGTCGTAAGGGTGAGTGTCGAGCGCCGCGAGGCCGGTGAGACCGTTCTTGACCCAGTCGGCGGCATAGCTCGCATCGCTGAGTGCGCGCTGGATGGCATCACCAATCATGGGATCGTCTTCGACCAACAGTATCCGCATGTCGCGCTCCATCGAGAAAGCCAACGCGACGAAGTGATCGCCGCGTGTGTATTGAAGCACCTGGGCAGGCATTTGTCCGATGTCAGCCCTTCATCAAGTCGAAGGTCTTAAGCAAGTCATCCATCGAGGATTGGCAGTCAGCCTGGGTCGGGTTGCCGTCGCGCAATGCCGAGAGGGCGCGGTCGATGGCTTTGTCCAATACGTGCCAATCGTTCGCGGCGCGTGGCTTGATACCGGCTTCAGCGGCGTCCCAGCTGGTTTCCAGGTCCTTGATACGGGCTTTGGCAGCGGCCAGGTCGTCTTTGGCGACGAGGCCCGACACATCCACCGCGATCGTGCGAAATTCGGACAGATCGCCCAGTTTCGACGCAAAGCGCTGGTTGGTCGTTGTGCCGGCGTTGGCGGTGTCATTGGGCTTATCGGCGGGTTTCGAACAGCCTGTGGCGATACCCAGCATAAAGATCGCTGAAACGATGGCGACGTGGCGGATCATGTTTTGAACCTTGCTCATAATAATTTCCTTGAGGTGAACTGTTAGTGAGTGATGGTTTTGCGGTTGCCGACACTGATCTGCGCGACGGCCACCAGCAGGACAATCACGCTGAGGAACAGCGCGCTGGTCCAGCTGGCGCCCATGCCCAGGCCGCCATAGATCTTGGCCTGGGTGAGCAGGTCGCCCAGCGAGGCGCCGAAGGGGCGAGTGAGGATGTAGGCGACCCAGAAGGTCAGCACGCTGTTGACACCCAGGCGCCAGGCCAGCAGGGCAGCGGCGATCAAACCGGCGAAGATTACTGCGCCAAGCGTGAAGCCCAGGCCCAGTGCTTCGGTGGCCAGGTCACCGGCGGCGGTGCCCAGGGCAAAGGTGCAGAGCACGGTCGTCCAGTAGAACCATTCACGCCGCGGGGTCACGATGTCGCGAATCGACAGGCTGTGTTCGGTGCGATACCAGACGCTGAAATTGAGCGCGAGCAGGCCAGCAAAAATCGCCGTGCTGGTGTACAGGCTGACGTCGAGTTTATCGGTGAGGATATCGGTGATTTGTGTGCCGACGATGCTCACCAGCACTACGGTCAGCCAATAGATCCAAGGCGTGTAGGCCTTGGTGCGCATCTGCCAGAACAACGCGACCGCCAGCAGCGACGCCATGCCGAAGCTGGTCCATCCGGCGCCGAAGCCGGCATCGACAGCGAGGTAATCCGCACCGGTTTCGCCTACGGTCGTGGACAATATCTTGATCACCCAGAATGACAGCGTCACCTCGGGTACTTTGTTCAGCCAACGGGCTGCTGGGGCATTCATCGGGTTACCTCTCCTTGACTGCGCGGTAGTCGGCGCAGGGGAGAAGGTATTCGCCAAAACTTAGCTGAGACTGAGGGATGGTTTTTTCAACACAGGGGCCATACCCGTCGGGGTTAACAACGGCGGTTTTAGCGCGCAGGTTGAACCCTCAATGAGCAATGTGCGGTATTCCGATAGTGCATGGCGGCCGGTCGTTGATGAAAAGATACGGCGACGAGGCATTCACTGAAGGAGAGCATCCATGAGTTGCGAAGCACCGGTTAACGATGAAAACGCACGGGGCATAGACGTGTCGCGCTGGCAGGGCAACATTGACTGGGCGCGTGTGGCAGGCGCGGGTGTTACCCATGCGATAGCGAAGATGACGGAGGGCGGCGACTACACTGACCCCAAGTTCGTCGAGAACTTTCAGGGCATGAAGGCGCACGGCCTGAAGGCCGGGGTTTACCACTATTTTCGGGCGTTGAGCAGTACGCCGTGCGAGCAACTGGCCAATATCAAGGCTCGGCTCGGTGAGGTGGGGTTCAAGGTCGGGCAGGACGTCCTGGCCATTGATGTCGAGACGAACCGCAACGAAGCGGCCACTGCGGACCAGATGGCTGATGCGCTGTTCCAGTTGGTGACGCTTGTCAGGGTTTCGCTGCTGGAGGGCGCTTATCCGCATATTTATGCCTCGCCCAGCGTCTGGAGCAACAGCGTGGCCTGGCGCAAGTATGATTTCAGCGAATGCCCGCTGTGGATCGCCCATTGGGACGCCGCCCAGCCCACCGTGCCGCAAACCTGGAGCAAGCAGGGCAAGAGCTGGCAGTGGTGGCAGCACAGCAGCAAGGGACGGGTCGAGGGTATTCAGGGCGCGGTAGACCTGAATTGGGTCAAGCCCTGATGGCTACAGCGCAACGGCTTCGATAGAGGCCGTTGCACCTTTTCTGCTAAGCCTCGCGATTGCAGGTCTTTCGGTCGGTGGTGGCGCGCGCCCACGATCGAGGACACGTGTTGGCGTAACGAGAGGCGTGTAGCAAACCCGCAAGCGTCAGCGCCACGGGTGAAGGCAAGCGCGTGACAGCGTCATGGATAAAGACGCGACGGCTAGCGTGGGCGGTTGCGTCGGTATTCAGTGCGATCAGTGCCTGTACGTCGTGGGGGGCGCCTGGTGGATGTGCCGGGTCGTGCTCATTGGATTGATCTTATTTTCAGCCAGTGGTAATGCTTATCTTCACATTGAAACATTTGCGCTGGTTTAATGTGTCTGTCGACTCGCGAAGGAATCGCAACCGTCGACTTGCCATTTATTGCTGCCACCTCAAGGAGCTACACCATGCAAGGACGTATGAAGTTAAAGCACCTGGCGTATCTATTGATCCCGCTGCTTGCCGCCTGTACCACGCCCGATAGAACCCGCGAACCCCTCGTCACTGCTCAGCCCCCGCTACAGCAGGCATTGCCGTTCGATAACTGCTCGGTGGGTTGCCCCAGCGGCGGCAGCCCGCTGACGTTGAACCGCCAGGCGTACACGTTGAACAACAATGGTTCGACCAAGTTTGCCAATTGGGTGGCGTACAGAATCACCAAGGACACGCCAGCCAGCGGTCGCCCCCGCGACTGGAAGACCGACCCGGATATCCCCGCCGGCGACACGCTCGACCCGGTGGATTACAACGGCGCAAATGTCGCGCTCAAAGTAGACCGCGGTCATCAGGCCAACCTGGCGTCGATGGCGGGCGTTGCTGACTGGCAGACCCTCAATTACCTGTCGAACATCACACCGCAAAAGTCTGATCTCAACCAGGGACCTTGGGCGCATCTTGAAGACCAGGAGCGCACCCTCAGCAAACAGTCAGGCATTGACCAGGTGTACGTCGCCACCGGGCCGCTGTATGAGCATTTTGTCGGCACGTTGCCGGGGACGAACAAGGTGCACACCATTCCCAGTGGTTACTGGAAAATCATCTTCGTTGGCAGCTCACCTGAAAACGGGCTTTACGCCGCGTTTGTGATGAATCAGGAGACGCCCAAGAATGCCAACTTCTGCGACTACCAAGTGACAGTGAACCAGATCGAGGCACGCTCAGGGCTGACGTTCTGGAGCAACTTGCCGCAACCGGTGCAGGCCGTGTTGAAGTCGAAGCAGGGCCAGTTGCCTGGCCGGATTGGCTGTCAGTAGCCGTAAAATTGTGGCGAGGGAGCAAGCTCCCCCGTCACAGGCGAAGGCCGCGATTCAAAATCAAAAGCAGAGCAACACCACATCTTCCTGAATGGCCTTCGGGAGAGGCAAGGACCGTTAAAAATCCCTTCTAATTAATGTTTTCCCAATATTCCGGAAAATTTCTCGGTACTGCCTTCTCCAGTTGTTTGCCCAAAAGCTGTGGGTTGCGCCTGAGCTGATATCGCTTGGGTTTATTTCTTCAGGCTGTTGTTGGCAGATCATCGGGAAGGCGCAATACGCTTTAAAGCTTTTGGAATAGAGCCGGTCTATAGGCAGGTCGGAATACTCAAACGCCAGCAATTTTTTGCACGCTGAATTGGACAGGATATAGGCGTGAGTACCTTTGGCCCGACAGCGCGTGATATTAAAACTCCAAGTGAGCCACATAGTGCCTAGCGTCACGCCAAGGTAAAACAGGTCAGGCTGTCGGGAGGACAAAAAGTGATTGATGCGCCGGATCGCCGAGTTTTTCACGCCGACCAGTGTGGCGTCATCTTCCAGGATCAGGACGTTTTTATACCCGCGTTCTAGCGCTAACGCCGCGCAGGCCTGATGAGAGCTAAAACACCCGCGTTCAGGGTTGGTATCTTTTTTGGCAATATAAAACTCGATGTTCAAGCGAGTGTCGGCAAATTCCTTTCGAAGCAACGTGCGGCGGTCCTCACGCTCTTCAAGGCTGATGCAAAATACACCGTCCACTTGTAATGTTCCTAGAGATGACATAGCCGTGATCACTGCCTTTTAACCGTCTAAAGTGGGTCAGCGATCAAGGCTATGTTTTGGTCCTGCTATCGTCTGTAGGAGTGCTCCCAAGCGTATTGCCGAAACCTCAATAGATAGGTGTAATCGAGATTACCTTGACCGACACACACGGTTTTCGCGCGCCTCCCTAAGTAAGTCACGCGTGGCATCCGCGCGCAGCAGCAGTGTCATTTGCCTCTCGTCGATGATGATTTCCGCCACGATCAACCCACAAATCATTGGGGCGGTCACCAGCCAATGGCAGTAGCACTGGGTCGCCACTGACATGCAGACGCCAAGCACCCACAACGCCAACACCCATTTGGGCGCGCGTTGCTGCAGCGGGATCCAGAAACGCTGTAGTTTTTTGAGCCGCAAGGTATGCAGTCTCAGCGCGTCTTCAAGGGTTGATAAGTACGCGTTAGCGAAAGGTTGCTGTGCAGTTGACATGGTCTAGGCCACCTAGAGTGCTAAACGATCCGGGCGCGGTTGGGTAGCGTGTTTCCCAGCCATGCCAAGTTCACGTGTTCAACTTCTACCCAGTGCTCACCGGCAGGTTTTTCACCACAGCTCTTGAACGCCCTGCAAACGCCGTGGGTATCCAACAAGGCAAAGTGTCGATAGTGGGCGGTTCGCGTGAACCCCCAGGAAAAAATACGCATCGCAGTACCTGGTTAAATCAAGCGTGCCAGCTGAGTTCGAACAGCGTTCCGCCGTTTTCCATCCTGCGGCAGGTCACGGCCCCGCCATGGGCGAGGGCAATCGCGCGTACCACCGCCAGGCCCAGACCGCTGCCACCTTGGGCGCGGGAGCGGGAGTGTTCGCCGCGTTGGAAGGCCTCGAACATGTGTTTGGCGAAGCCCTCGTCGATGCCGGGGCCGTCATCGCGCACGCGCAGGTAGTTGATGGCATCGCGGGTGCTCAAGTGCACGATGACGTTGCCCGGTGTCGCGTGGCGGCGGATATTGTCCAGCAGCGCCAACAAGGCTTGGCGGATCCTGGCCGGGTCGCAGCGCATCGTGCGGCGTTGCAGGTCCAGTTGCAGCACAAACCCTGCGTCCGCCAGGCTCGGTTCGAACAGCCGTACATCCTCCTCAATTCCTGTGGCCAAGTCGGCTTCCTGCAGGTTGAGGTCCAGGTAGCCACTGTCGGCCAGGCCGACGACGCGCAAGTCCTCGATCACGCGGGTCAAGCCTTCTACCTGGCCCAACAAGCTGTAGAACTGTGCGGTGTCGGGCTCGAACACGCCTTCGGCCAAGCCTTGCAGGCGCCCGCGCAGGATGGTCAGAGGCGTGCGCAGTTCGTGGGCAATCGCCGCATTCCAGAACGCCTGCTCCTGCGCCATACGCTGCAAGCGTTTGGCCATGCTATTGAAGTCATCCACCAGAATGGCCGCCTCACCCATGGATTGGTCGCCGGCCACGGCTTGCACATCCAAGTCGCCGTCCGCCAGTTTGCGCAGGTTTTCGGCCACCGAGTTCAAGGGCATCAGGATCCGCCGCGATAACTTCAGCGCCACGATCGAACCCACCGCCAGGCTCACGCACGTGGTCAAGCCCATCCATATCCACTCGGCGCTTGCCGGCAACCACGTATCCACTTCTTCGTCGCTGAGCGGCCAGTACGTCCAGAGCAACGCGTAGAAAATGTACGAGCCAATCACGGCCAGCGCGATCACGCACAACACCACCACGGACATCGACAGGATGATCTGGCGGCTCAAGCCGTTGAACCTTTTCACGAGGCACTTCCAAAGCGGTAGCCAACGCCGCGGATGCTGGTCGGCACGCCCTGCAACCCCAACTCTTCAATCTTGCGGCGCAGTTTGCTGATGTGGCTGTCCACCGTGCGCTCCAGGCTGTCACTTTCCGGGGAGCATTGGGCCAGCAGTTCGGCGCGGGTAAACACCCGTTTCGGCGCCTTGGCCAACTGGGCCAGCAAGCGGAACTCGGTGACGGTCAAGGCCAGTGGGACCTGTTTGCCAGCGACAGTTACCGTGACTTCATAGCTTTCCAAGTCAATATCAAACGCATCCACTCGTAGCACTGTGGGAGTGGCGCGGTAGTTGTAATCGAGGGAGCGCCGCAGCACAGCCTGGGTTCGGGCTACCACTTCTGCCGGGTTGAACGGTTTGACGATGTAATCATCGGCCCCGATGCGCAAGCCCATCAGCTTGTCCATGTCCTGATCCTGCGCTGTCAGCATGATCACCGGCGTATTGCCGCGATGGCGCACTTCGGCCAGCACCTGCCAGCCATCCACCTGGGGCATCAGTACATCCAGCAGCAACAGGTCCGGCTTGAGTGCCAAGTGCATTTCCAAGGCGTGTCGGCCATTGAGTGCGTGGGCGGTGCGAAAACCGCTGCGCTTGAGATAGGCAATCAGGATGTCGGCGATCTCGGGCTCGTCTTCCGCAATCAGCACCAGCGCCTGGGTTTCGCGGGGGCTGTCGGCTCGGGGCATCGATGCAATGGGAAAATCGTTCATGGTCTGCTCGGTGAATAGGTCGCGCGCCGTCGCATCCCTGTGCTCGCGGTTATCTGCCGTGTCGTGGCGGCCGTCCGTGGTCGTGTTCAAGGTTGATCATAGCCTCTGGGCAATGCCATTCGACCGTGGTCGGTGCATTCTGCGCAACAAGCGTGCGCTTTTATGGGAGGTTTTGTGGAGGGACGATGGAGGCAGCCAATGATTGTTGCAATTAAGGTTTTATCGGCGGGTTAGCCTCACAACAGCCTCCTTTGCCGCCATGCCGGTGCGCTGGTGGGGAACAGCACGTCAGTCGGTCGAAAGCGGGCGAGGCCGCAGGCGGCGACAATGCGCTGGCGTTGTTGGCCTCGGGCAAGTGCTTGGCGAAAGCTGCTTTCGCTGTGCGCCAGCCCCAGTATATGGCCGACACCCGGGGCAAAATTATGGCCATGGGCCTGCCACCAGGCAGTGATTGACTGCGGGTCGGGCCAGGGCAGGTGCTCATCGGGGTCCATGCGCACATTGGCGTCCCCGGGGTCGTCGTTCGGGCCGGCATCGAAACCCGGCGGGTCTTGCAGTTCCAGGTCGAGCAGCGCCAAGTCAGCGCCGGTGATCAGGCTGAAGGCTTCACCGGCGACGCGGGCATAAGGCCGTTCGCTCATCTGCTCGATCAACCATGGCACGCTGACTGGATCGCCCAGCAGCCCCAAGGCCTGGATGCCGACGCGGCGCTGCTCAGGGTGCTGCACCCATTGGCGGACCCATGCGAAGCTGAGCTCGCGCTTTTGCCAGGCCAGCAGCACACACAGCGCACGGTACTGAAACTCACCCGGCTGTTCGGCGAACTGTCGCAGGGACCCCAGGGCGTGCTCATCGCCCATCTGTGCGATGGCCCAATTGGCCCAGAAGCGCGTGGCTGGGTCTTTATGCAGGCCGTGGGCACGCAGGGGCGGCATCAGGTCGTACCGGCGCAGTTCGCCAGCAGTACGGGCGGCACGTGCCAGCACGCCGGGGTCGGCATGGGCCAGCCCGTCTAGCAAGGCGGGGCCTGGATCGTGGCGATGCATGCCGCAGGCGGCCAAGCCGAGGCGGCGGAACAGCGGCTCAGGGGTGGCGAGCATACGGTCGATCCAGGGCGCTACGTACGCCCAGTCGAGCCACCCCAGGGCCATCAGAAAACCGCGCTGCGTTTGCTCGGCACTTCTTATGTGTGCGCCGAGCTGCGATAGCACGGTCGCATTGGCCGCTTCGAACGCCAGCACCGTACTGGCGAACAGCTCGCCAATCGCCTGTGGGTCGAGCTGGGCCACTAATGTGTCCAAGCCGGTTGGTCCGGCGATTCGCAAGCCGTCCAGGTGTGCGTCGATGCGGTCGTCGAGTTTGCGCAGGTCGTCCAGGTCGTAATGCGGCGCGTGTAAAGCGTAGCCACGCAGGACCGCGAGAAAACTGGCTTCTTCGACGTGAAGGTCAAGCACCACGGGCAGCGTGTTCATCTGTCGCCGATCCTTGTGCAGGGGCAGGCCGCTTGCGTCGGGTTAGTCAATGCGCAGGCACCGCGTCCAGCTTGAACCGTCGAACTGCATCACATCCTTGGGCCCGATGGACCACATGATCCCGTCGGCGGCGCTCAGGTGATAACAGGTTTGTGGAACGTCATCGCCGAAATCCAACGGCGTGAGCTTGCCGTCCTCGAGCCGATAGACGAAATGGGTGGAAGACACGTACACCTGCCCATCGAAAACCTCCATGCCCCAGAGGTCTTCCCGCGTGCTTTCATGCTCGATGATTTCCCATTGATCGTCGCGGCCCCGAAGCAAGGTGCCGAGCTGACCGCAGGCGTAGACAAAACCGTCCGGCGCGCAGCGAACTTTGTAGAGTGCCAGGTTGGTGGGGCTGTTGCGCTGGGTGAAGAGGGCACCGTCGTACTGCCAGATTTCGCCTTCCCAACCGACGGTATAGATTTCCTGCTCGCTGAAGCCATCGATGGACTCAAAGCTGGTGTCGGTGATTGGTGTGTCACCGACCTGGGCGCTCTGGTCAATGCAACGCCACTGATCTTCACTCTCGCGAAGGTAGGCTTGTCGGCAGGTGCCTACGGCGTAGGCTCGGCCTTTGGCGATACCGCGAATTTCGCGCAGAGGGCCGCGTTTTTTGGGGTCTACGCCGCAGGTGGCGATGGATTCTTCCAACACAGTGCCGCCGCCACTGGCTTCTACCGATCCATCGGTGCCCAGCATGAGGTAACGCTCGATCGGGAGATGGCAGACCGTTCCGGAGCAGGCAAGCCATGGAACTGTATCGGCGTACCAGGCACCACTATCCAGAGTGAGCAATATCGAGCCCGTGTAGCCTTCGCTTATAGAAAGGTCGTTCGTGGTAATCAAATAGCTGAGGTCTGAGTAGCGAACGACTCCAGTACCAATACTAAGTCCGCTGAATCCCGAGTCTTGCGGGTCCATGTTGATCTCCTGAGGTGAGTAAATTAACGGCGGCGACTGCGAGGGCGCATCTCGGCCCAAGCCTTGTCGCGCTCGCTCTGATTACTGGTCATAGACGCGCAAGCCTTGATCGGCCGCTCCTTGCCCGGGTCCTTCGCTTTGTCGTGATACGTGTTCAACTGCGCCTCCAGACACTGCTGGGAACAATCAGAGTCCGGAAAGGTTTTCTTGGCAGCCTTTGCCCCTGTCTCCGTGGCCTTGGCCCTTGGCCATTCACCGTTTGCATCCGCCTCCTTCAACGCCACCACCCCACGTCGGGTATGCATCTGGCCATGGGTGGCGGTGGTTTGATTGGGGCCCTCGGCGCACATCACCGGGGCTTTGTTGGTCTTGTATTTGCTCCAGCCGGCTTTTTTCCGGTGCTGGTGTCGGGGTTGGCCCGTAAAGGCCGGCCCTTCGGTAAAGGACGCCGAATCGATAAGGTGGTCGCCGGTTTGTCCCGGGCAACATTTGTTGGGCCTATAGGGGGCGAGAAAACAGCGCATCGCCCGTTGGCAAGCGTCATCGTTGAGGGTCTTTGCCAAGGTCCCATACTCGCTTTGCACGGCGGCGTGTTGGCGCAGGTAGGCAGGGTCGCTTTTAAACCCGTCGCCGGCCGCAGTTTTGGCGGCTTTCCTGGCTTTGGTTGCGGCCTGCAGCGGGCTGATATCCGGGCAGAACTTGTTCTGTGGGGTGTCCTTGCAAGCCGTTTGCGCCTGCTTTTTCTCGCTTTCGCATTGGCCTGACTCGTTGGCGAGTGCCATTCGGTCCATATAGGCCCAGGGCACGGTATTACCCGGTTGGGAGGCATGGTTGTGGGTGGTCAGGTCCATGTGGCGCACCACGTTCTTGCCTTCGTACTTCACATCCATCGACCATGAGGTGAAATACACCTTGCCCTTGATCTTGCTGGTGACGATTCCTTTTTTCGGCGCATTGCCGGGCTCATCGCCATAGCTGGTCTTGAAGTAACTCTGGTCCTTGAGCATCACTTCCTTGCCACTGATCTTCACCGTCCGCGTACCCTTGGTGGTGTCCTTGGCCAGGCCGGTGTTGGGGTAGGGAATGGGCACGCCCAGCGGCGTGGGCGGCGCCACGGGTGGGGTGAAGCACACATCCGGAAAGCACGCGATCGACTTGCCGTCGGCCGCTTTGCAGGACACTTCCATATTGTTGGCAAAGACTTGGTTGGCCATCAGGCAGCTCCCACGGTGCGGTAGCTGAGCAGCGCAGCGGCGCGCTGGCCGGCGTCGTTGCCCAGGTGGCAGAAGATGTTCGGCCCCTCGCCGTAGCCCTTGCGGCTGGCAGCCAATGCCACGGCGAGCATCGCCGGGCCGATGGCGGCGCCGACTTCGCCGATGCAGTCGGCCGGGTGCCAGAGGTGGAAGAACTCCTTGCGTACCCGCAGGCTGCGGCTCAGGGCCAGGGAGGCTTCCTTGAAGTAATACTGTTCGCCGGAAATATCCGTCAGCCGATAATCCATCTGCTCCAACCCGCAGCCGGCTTCGCGCAGGGCGGCGCGGATAGCCTGGGTCAGGCCTTCTGCGCGCAGCGGGATGTCGTCGGCCTCAACCGTGGCCTGTTCCTGGCCAAAACCCAGGCCGATGCAGACCAATTGCGGTTCTTCGCTGGCAACGGGCGCGGCCAGCACCACGGCTGCGGCACCTTCGCCGGGGATAAACCCGTTGGAGTTTTCACTGGTGAGCAGGCGTTCGCGTGCTTCGAAGGCGGCCAGGGTCGCACCGTTCAGAAAAGAGTCGACGCCAGCAACCAGCACGTGGCGATGGCCGCCCTGATAGATCAACGCGCGCGCGTTCAGCAGGGCCACGGCGGCGCTGACCCGACCCTGGGCGATGATCTCGGAGTCGGGATGAAAGCGCAGGCCCAGCTCGGCTTCGATGGCCTGCAGCAGCCCCTTGTCCAGCCCCGCAAGGCGACCGGGGCGCTCGGCCTCCGCCACCCCCAGCAGCAGCGGAGTTGCTTGCGGATCGACGTCGGGGCGGCTCTGCAGTGCCTCGGCGATGGCGCGGGCGGCCATCTTGATCAACTTGGTGCGGCCACGCCAGGGGTGTTCCAACGGCACGCTGGCGGCAATCAGCCATTCGCCGCCACGGTCGATGAAGCGGGTTTCCTGGAAGTTGTCGATGGCGCAGCGGATCGCCGCGCAGCTCGCGGGTGCACTGAGGCCAACAGCGCTGACCATGCCGGAGCCGACAATACAAAGTGCACTCATACGTCGGCCCCCTCGGGGGCGCGTTTGGCTTTTACCAACGCGCCAAGCGAGGGGTAATAGTCCTTGCCCATCGCGCGAGCGCGCCACCAACCGCTGGGCAGGGTGCCGACCAGCACCTGGGCAATCTCGAACAGGTTACGCCGTAGCACACGGGACACCCGCCAGGTCAATTGCACCTGGCCGGCGTCTGTGTCGATCAGCAACGTGTCGATCACTGCCGATACCGTCTGATGGCCGCCTTTTTTCAGGAAGAAGGTCACCGGCACCTCCATTTCAGGGATACGAAAGCCTGCGCGCTGCTGGGGCGTGAGGTTTAGCAGCAGTACATCTTCGCCGCCGCGCAGGTAATCAATCTGCTGATCCTCAGGGGCTGCCTGAAAGTAGCGCGGGTCGAAATCCGCAGGTAGGAACGGAAAGCAGTCGGCCACCCAGGCATCGTCGTAAGTACCGGCGAAACGGGCGCGTTGCGGCCAGCTACGGCCGATGGGGCCGAGGGCCATAGGGCGGAAGGCGCCGCTGGGGCTGTCGATCGGCTTACCCACTTCCTCGGTGTTCGGCATGGGCCTGCCGACGATATGCGCGCTGTCCATGCTGCGCGGGTACCAGCCGCAACCGTTTGGGTTGTCCTGGTAGCAATCCCGCATCTGCAGTTCGTTCACCGCTGGATGGGAGCCACCGTAGGCCTGGGCGTAGGTGATGCTCTGTTCGATAAATGGTTGCGGTGAGCCTGGAGACACGCCCAATAATCCCGGTTGCCAATGCCTGGGGCCAAGCACCGAAAAGGCCTTGCCCATGCTCCCGACACGAATGCCCGCCGTCAACTGCGTCACTGGCCGCCCGCCGGGTGCATAGGCCTTGCCACACACCAGCACATCGCAGAAGCGCTTGGCCGGGGCGAAGTCCATTTCCTGGCGCGGCGCGCTGAGGCCGGGCTCGCCGAGGAAGGTGTCGGCCATCAGCAGTGGTTGCTGTGTGTTCGCCAGGGTCGCGGCGCGGCCGTCCAGCGGCAGGTTGAACGTGCCTTTGGCCACCACGACCAGGGATTCGCGGCCATCGGGCTCCATTCCCAGGGTATAGGCTGCAATCAGTGGGCTGGCGTTGAGCAGTTCCATGGGGCCGAATCCTGTTTAGTTGATCTGCACCGAGCCGCCCTTGATGCGGTTGACCCCGCTGGAACGGCTGGACAGGTAGGCGCCTTGGATAATCACTTTGCCCGCACGGGTCAGGGTGATGCTGGCTTTGCCGCAACGCAGCACGATCTCGCGTTCGGCGCTTAATGTCAGGCACTGGTCATCCAGCTGCACGCTGGCGATGGGGGCGGCGCAGGGCTGCGCGCCAAGCAGAAGACCGATCACCAGCGGGTGGTCCGGGTCGCCGCCTTCGAACATCAGGGCAACTTGGCTACCGATATCGGCCGGGCTCAGCCGTGCGGTGCAACGCGCAACGATGCCGCTGCGGCTCGCGCAACCCGGGTAGGTGACTCTGGGCGCAGCGGCGTGCGGCAGCTCGAGCAGGGTGCCGATCACGACAGCGTCGATGCGGGCCTGGGGCGGGAGCGGGAACTGAACCGTCATATACGTACCTCCACTGTCCTAGTTTTGCAGGATCTTCTGCCCTTTGATCACCACGTTCGCGGTGGCCTTGAGGTTGATGGCGCTGGAACCGTTGACGGTAATGTTCTTGCCGCGAATCATGATGGTCCCGTCTTTCTTCAGCGTGATACTGGCCGCGCCCGTGGTCAGGCTGATGGAGTCACCGGCGGTGAGCGCAAAGTGCTTGCCAACGTTCAGGCTGTCGTTCTGATGGATACCCGTGCTGCGGTTCTGGGCGACGTCGCGGGATTCGTTCTGGCCGATCAGGGTGCTTTGGTTACCGTTTATGCCGATAACTTCGTTGCCGATGACCGTTTCGCCACGGTTGCCCGTGACCTGGAGGATCTCGTTGCCGCCCACGTCTTCGGTGCGGTTGCCGACGATACTGATTGTTTCGTTGGCGCCGACCGTTTCCGTGCGGTTCGCGCCAATGCTGATGGTTTCGTGGCTACCCACGTGCTCGGTGCGATTGACACCAATGGTGATCGTCTCGTTGCTGCCCACTTCTTCGGTACGGTTCACCCCGATGCTAATGGTTTCGTTGTTGCCTACAGTTTCAGTACG
Source organism: Pseudomonas sp. 1152_12 (assembly GCF_052850675.1). Lineage (NCBI taxonomy): Bacteria > Pseudomonadati > Pseudomonadota > Gammaproteobacteria > Pseudomonadales > Pseudomonadaceae > Pseudomonas > Pseudomonas sp. 1152_12. Next base: position 137,607 of record NZ_VXCW01000015.1, read on the forward strand.
GTCGTGTTTGACGTGCACGGTCTCGTCGTTGTCGACGGTCTTGCTGCGGTCATGGCCGACCCAGTGGGTTTCGTCGTTCTCGACCTCAATGTCCTGGTTCTTTTCGGCGTGAATGAACAGTTGCTCCGCGCCTTTCTTGTCTTCCATGCGGATTTCATTGAAGTTGGCCGGTGAGCCATCCTTGCTTGAACGGCTTTTCACCCCGCTTTGGGTGGCATTGGCCGGCAGCGCATAGGGCACCGTCTGTTCGGCGTTGTAGACACGCCCGGTAATGATCGGCCGATCCGGATCGCCTTCAAGAAAGCTGACGATCACTTCCTGACCGATTCGCGGGATGTGCATGGCCCCCCAGTTCTTGCCGGCCCACGCCTGGGACACGCGAATCCAGCAGGAGCTGTTTTCGTTGCAGTGGTCGTGGCGATCCCAGTGGAAATGCACTTTGACCCGGCCGTATTGGTCGGTCCAGATCTCCTCGCCACCGGGGCCCACCACCACGGCGGTCTGCGGCCCACGCACGATGGGTTTGGGGGTGAGCGGGAGGGGGCGAAAGGCTTGGCTGGCATCCATGCAGTCCAGCTCACTGATGAACTGTTCGGCCAAGGTTGACTGCCCGCTTTCATAGGGGTCCTGGCGGATTTGATAGCGTGCAAGCACCGCCAGGTATTCGCGGTTCTGGTCTGTACGGTCGTAGCCGGTCAGGTTGAACAGGTGGCCGCAGCCCAGGCCGCGGGCACAGCCGCGTAACTGCACACGCTCGAACTGGCTATGTAGTGCTTCAATGCGTGTGCGTGCATATTGCTCGCCGTCGTTGCACTGGGCGTATTCGCCAGGGTAGTCGTAGAGCGCATGATCGGCATTGCTGTGGCTGCGCGGCACAATGGAGCGCACCTCCAGGCTGGCGCGCGGGCGCTGAAAGTCATAGTCGTTCAGCGCCAGCGAACCCGGTTGTACTTCCTGCGCCATTTGCCAATCGTAGAAGTGATCGCGCTCGCGCATTTGCTGGTCGGGCGGGTAGAAGGGCACCGAGGCGTAGTCCGGCGCTGTGGAGTGGGCACCATAGGCGTCGGCTAACACCAGGACATGGCGCGTCTTTTCATGGCGAAAGTAATAATAGATGCCTTCCTGTTCCATCAACCGGCTGACGAAGTCGAAGCTGGTTTCGCGGTACTGCACGCAGTATTCCCACTCGCGGTAGGTGCCGCTCAGGCTGTCTTCAAAGTCGGAGAAACCGAGGTCGCGAAAGACCTCCTTGATGATGTCCGGCACCGTTTTATTCTGGAAAATCCGGCAGTCCGAGGTGCGCGTGAGCAGCCAGAACCAAGGCCGCAGGCTCACGCGGTAACCCGCAAATTGGCCGTGACCGGTCTTTTGCCGGCAACTGCTGGCAATGCCATGGAAGTAGCGTTGGGCGCCGCCATACAGTTCCAGGGTAAGGCCCATGGGCTTGCCCAGTATCTGATCGAACCGGATAGCGCGGTCTTCGCAGGTCAGTTCCAACTCATAGTGGAATAGGCGCCCCAGCTCTTCGCTGGCTGTCATGCTCTGCAGCAGCAGGACATTGTCGCCCAGAGGGCTGTCGACCTGTGCCAGCCGGGTGTTTTGCGTGATGGCCATGAACGCCTTCCTTTGGCTCGTGTTCGGGCTTTAAAAACTGCAGCGCCTTGTACCGCTGGGGGGAATGTATGCCGGGCAACAACGCTGCCTTGGGCATACAGAAGATCCTGTTCGTCCACTAAAGTTGAAGTATTAGAAACAGCTGATTCATGTTTGTCATGTCGGACACTGTCGACGCGTGTCGTAGGACTTTAGCTGAAAAAAACGTTGTTGTTGGGGGGCCTGTCTATGTGCCGTCCATGGCCACGTTTGAAGCTTTTGATCAAAGCTTCTGCGTGAGGGCGCCCAGCATCTGGTTGGCTGTGGAAATCACTTTCGAGTTCATTTCATAGGCGCGTTGCGTGGTGATCATGTTCACCATTTCTTCGACGGTGCTCACGTTCGACGTTTCCAGCGTGCGTTGCAGGGCGGTGCCGAAGCCGTTGAGCCCCGGCGTACCGACCTGGGGTGCGCCGCTGGCAGCGGTTTCCAGGAACAGGTTGTTGCCGATCGCCTGCAGGCCGGCCGGGTTGATGAAGTCGGCGGTTTGCAGGTTGCCGATCACTTGCGCAGCGGGGTTGCCCGCCACAGTAATCGAGACCGTGCCGTCCTGGCCCACGGTGAAGGTCTTGGCGTTGTCCGGCACCACGATGGCCGGCTCCAGCGCGAACCCGCTGGCCGTCACCACCTGGCCGTTGGCGTTCAAATGAAAGGAGCCGTCGCGGGTATAGCCGGTGGTGCCATCCGCTTGCAGTATTTGGAAAAAACCACGACCGTTGACCGCCAGGTCCAGGGGTTGCCCGGTGGTCTGCAAGCTGCCAGCGCTGAAGTTTTTCTGGGTGCCGACGATGTGCACACCGGTGCCCAACTGCAACCCGGATGGTAGCTCACTGTCCTGCGTCGACTTCGCGCCGGGCTGGCGCTTGATCTGGTAGAGCAGGTCCTGAAACTCGGCACGATCACGTTTGAACCCGGTGGTGGAGACGTTTGCCAGGTTGTTGGAAATGGTCGTCAACTGAGTGTCCTGGGCAGACAGACCGGTTTTTGCGACGTACAGGGCTGGAATCATGAGCTCTCCGGGTAAATCGCGCTCAGCGGGGCAGTGTGGTAAGCGCGATTGTGCGCAACCAACGTGCGCTTTCATGGGAGGTTTTGTGGAGCCGCGATGGAGGCGGGCAATAAGGTTGCCCGCCGCACTTATTTCAGCTCAGGCTCAATCAGGCCAGCCACGCCACGCACGATAACCTCCGGATAGCTGTGCTCGGCATCGAGGTTTGTCAACACCACCACGGTCAGCTTGTCGTCGATAAACCTTGAGATGTGCGACGTGAAGCCTTGCCAGGAGCCGCCGTGCTCAACCACCCGTTGGCCGTTGATCGAACGGATTTCCCAGCCAAAACCATAGCCCTCGGCGCGTTGCTTGCCGGCGTAGGGGTAGGGCGTCCACATTGTTTGCAGCGAGGCTTTTTTCAGCAGGGTTTCGCCATACAGGGCGCGGTCCCAGCGTGCGATGTCACGTACGGTGAAGTACAGCGTGCCGTCCGCCGTGGCATTAAACGTAGGCGACACCCATTCCTGGTTTTTGAGTACGCCGTCAACCTTTTCGTAGCCGGACACCCGGTTCGGCACGATGTCGAGGTCGGAGATGACCCGTGACGCACTCATGCCCAATGGCGTGAACACATGCTGCTGGAGAAACTCGCCATACGGCTGCCCGCTGACACGGTGGATCAGGATGCCGAGCAACAAAAAGTTGGAGTTTTCATAAGCCCAGTTGTCACCCGCCTTGAAGTCCAGGGGCAACGTGGCAAGAGCTGCTGCCAACTCGGCTTCGGAAAAGTCACGGCGTATGTCGAGCGGGCCGCGGGGTTTTTGCAGTTCCGGTGTGTCATACGCGGGCAGGCCGGAGGTGTGCGACAGCAGGTTGGCGACCTTTATCGGCAACCACCCCGCCGGCGCCTCGGGGAAGTACTGGGTGATGCTGTCATCCAGGCGTACTTTGCCTTGCTCCACCAGCATCATCACCGCCGTTGCGGTGAAGGATTTTCCCACCGAGCCGGACTGCAGCACGCTGTCTGCACTCATCGGCACATTCAGTTCGACGTTCGCCAGGCCGTAGCCCTTGGCGAGCACGATCCGGCCGTTTCGATAAATCCCCAAGGCCAACCCCGGCAAGCCCTGCCGGGCCATTTCGGCGGCGACATAACGGTCGACCGCCACGCTTTGTTCGCGGCTGAGGGCGGCTGCATCAACCGCGGCAGCCAAGGAGGAGGACATCATCAGGATGCTTGCCGTGATGGTTCGAAACATAAAAACCTCAAGCCTTTATCGCCGTCTAGGGACGCCCAGTCTGCCCAACAGGTGTGGAGCTTCATGGGAGGTTTTATGGCGCTGGCGTGAATGAATCAGGTGGATTGACGATCAATACACAAAAGTCCAGTATGGAATTATAAGTACATGAAAGTGCTTCGCCGACTGCTTTTTTTCTTCACTTCTTGCCAAACCAACAACAACTTGCGAGACAACGATCATGAAGAAACGCACGTTTATCACCGCATTGCCCCTGACACTGGCCCTGAGCCTGATTGCTTCCGCCCACGTGCTGGCTGCCGACAAACCCCTACGCATCGGCATCGAGGCGGCGTACCCGCCGTTCGCGTCCAAGACGCAAGAGGGCAAGATCGAGGGGTTCGACTACGACATCGGCAACGCTTTGTGTGCGCAGATGAAAGCCAAATGCGTGTGGGTGGAAGGTGAGTTCGACGGCCTGATTCCCTCCCTCAAGGTGAAGAAAATCGACATGGCTCTGTCGTCCATGACCATCAATGAAGACCGCAAGAAGTCGGTGGACTTCAGTCACAAGTACTACTTCACCTCCTCGCGCCTGGTGATGAAAGACGGTGCGGTGGTGGATGACCAGTACGCCAGTCTCAAAGGCAAGACCGTCGGCGTGCAACGGGCCACGACCACTGACCGTTATGCCAGCGAGGTGTTCGAGCCCAAGGGCATCAACGTCAAGCGCTACAGCAACAACGAAGAGATCTACATGGACCTGGCGGCGGGGCGCCTGGATGCGATCTTTGCCGACACTATCCCGCTGAGCGACTTCCTGAGCATGCCGCGCGGCAAGGGTTACGCCTTCGTCGGCCCGGAACTCAAGGACCCGAAATACGTGGGCGAGGGCGCCGGGATCGCCGTGCGCAAGGGCAATACTGCGTTGGTCAGCGAGTTGAATGCGGCCATCGACGGCATTCGCGCCAGTGGCGAGTACCAGAAGATTTCACAGAAGTACTTCAAGTCGGATATCTACGGCGACTGAGTGTGAACACGCTTCTGAACATAACCCAGGTCTAGGTGGGAGCTGGCAAGGCAGCTCCCACATTTGAACAGTGCGCCACATTCAGCCTTTCAATTCCTTCAAATGCTTGTAAACCGTTGCCCGCCCCATCCCCAGCACATTCGCCACATAGTTGGAGGCGCTCTTGCCCTTGAACGCGCCCTCGGCATGCAGCGCCAACACCAGTTCGCGCTTGTGGTCACGGGTCAGCAGATTCAGGCTCAACTGGCGCTCGCGCATCCACGCATGCAAGAAGGTGTTGATCCGTTCCTGCCAGTCATCACGAAACAGCGAGTCCGGTTGCGGGATCAGCTTGCTCGGTGACAAGAACAGATCCAGCGCCGCCTTGGCATTTTCGAACAGCGAGATATTCAGGTTGATGCACAGCACCGCCAGCCGGCGACCTGTGTGGTCGTGGAGCACGGTGCTCAGGCTGCGAATTTTCTGACCGTCCCAATTGAGCTTTTCGTACGGGCCGATATTCACTTCGCTGACGTCATCGCTGACCATGTCCTCAAGTGCCGAGTCGTCACCGATGGCGCGTTTGGACAGGTTATTGGCGATGTAATCGACTTTCTGTGTGCGCAAGTCATGCAGCACCACTTCAGCGTGAGGGAAGAACAGCGTGGCGATCGCGTCAGCGATCGCACGGAAATTCTGCATGACCTTGTCGTGTTCGGCGGTGTTCATCAATGCGGCTCCAGGCGGACGGGCGAGAGCATACCAGCGTCCAGGCCGAACCGCGTGAGTTGCTCCGGCAGCGGCGCGCCGCGCACCAGGGCGGCACTGGCCTGGCCCATGGCCGGGGAAGTTTGAATGCCATAACCGCCTTGCGCCGCGACCCAGAACAGCCCAGGCACCTGCGGATCGAAGCCCGAGAGCAAATCACCGTCGTGCACAAAGCTACGCAGGCCGGCCCAGGTCCGCGTCGGACGGCGGATGGTCAGGGTAGTGGCCTCTTCGATCTGGTAGATGCCCATGGCGATGTCCAGCTCTTCGGGCTGCACATCCTGCGGCTCAACCGGGTCGGCATTCGCCGGCGAACCCAGGAACATGCCGGCATCGGGCTTCATGTAGAAGGCTTCGTCGAGGGCCACCAGCATCGGCCAATGATGGGTGTCCACACCCTCAGGCCCGGCGAAGATAAACGCCGAACGGCGCTTGGGTTGCAAGCCGATGGACGCCGCACCCGCCAGCCCGCCGATATGGTCGGCCCACGCGCCGGCGGCGTTGATGATGATCGGCGCGGTGTACGTCGCATCCTGGGTGCGCACCTGCCACAGGCCGTCGGCGTCACGGCTCAACCCCAGCACGTGGCTGTCGGTGCGCACTTCGCTGTGGTTGCGCCGGATACCGCGCAAATAACCTTGGTGCAGGGCGTCGGTGTCGATATCGCTGGCGGTCGGGTCGAAGATCGCGCCATGGACTTTTTCACGGCGCAGAATCGGCAACCGCGCGCACGCCTCGTCGGCACTCAGCCGCTCAACCTGCGGCACCGTAGCTTTGGCGCTCAGGTATTGGCTTTCCAGCTCCGCCGGGTCACCGCTGAAATCCACGGTCATTTCGCCGCGCGGCGTCAGCAGCGGATGCTCGCAGAAGCCTGCGGGAGGGTTATCGAAAAATGCACGGCTGGCCAGGGTCAACGCGCGCACTTGCGGCGTGCCATAGGCGGCGGTGTACAGCGCCGCCGAACGCCCGGTGGAGTGATAGGCCGGGTGGTTTTCGCGCTCCAGCACCAGCACTTTGGCGTGCTGCGAGAGCCAGAAACCGGTAGACGCGCCAGCAATGCCGCCGCCGATGATGATGAAGTCTGCATGGCTCATAAACGTCTCCTGAATAGGGGCTTAGCGCTGGAGTTGATAGAGGGCATTGGCCAGTGCAATGTCTTCCAGGCCCAGCCCGATGGAGCGGAAGAACACGTGGCGGTCATAGTCCGGGCGCTGAACCATGTCGCTGAGCAGCTCGGGCAAGTCGCCGACGATGGCGCGCTTGTCCCAGTCGTGGTGCTCACTGGCGATCAGCATCTCACCGGCCGCGCCCGGCGTGGTCTGGCGATAGTCGCAGAACACGTGCATGTGTTCGAGGCTCGCAGGCGGCACCTCATGAGCGCGCGGGGCATTGGTGCTGATGGAGGTGATCAGCGCGGGTTTGCGCAAGCGAGTCGGGTCGATCACCGGGCCCGCCGAGGAGGTGCAGAGCAGGATGACGTCGGCGTCTTCCAGCGCGGCATCGCAGGTTGTGGCGAGGGTCAGGCGTGGGTCCAGGCTTTTGAGGTGGGCGAGGGTGTCGGCAGTCGCTCGGCCAAGGCTGGGGGAATACAGGCTGATGTGTTGCCAGTCGCGCAGGTTCTGTACGTAGCGCAGGTGCGCCTGAGCGACCTTGCCGCTGCCGATGATCGCCAGGCGCCGGGCTGCCGCCGGTGCCAAGGCGTCCACCGCCACGGCGGTGGTGGCGGCAGTGCGCGCGGTGGTCAACTCAGCCGCGTCGCAAAGCAACAAAGGCTGGCCGGTGTGCATCGACATCAACAGCGTCCATGCCGTGACCAGCGGGCCTTGCTCGCGCACGATGTACGGCGAGGTCTTGACCCCGTAAACCCCGTCTTCGGCCAGCACCCCCAGGTAGTTGATAAAGTCGCCGGCGCCCTGCGGGAACTCCACCAGCTGTTGCGCCGGCTGTACCGCAAGCCCGGCAGCCAGGTCGCGAAACAGCTTGCGTAGGATGTAAGGCACATCGACTTGGGCAAGTAATTCGTGGGCTTGGGCCTGATTGATCACGTGAGGCGTGCTGGGCATGGCGATCTCCGCAAATAAACTAATTTGTCCATTATGGACTTTTAGTTCTGTTGGGCAATATCCATATTAAAAAAAGCGACGTCGCCGCCTTCCGATCAAAGTGATGCGCACCGTATCAATGCATCGGGACTGATACAAAGGTGTGCATTTAATTGACGCCATCATTTCGCCACCCTATTATCGCCGCCAATTAGTGGCTCAGTGCCATATAGAGGGATCTAGAGATGTGGCC